>NZ_JACVTM010000002.1:0-882073 GCF_016624415.1 Paenibacillus sp. S28
AGCGTTTGACTACGAATCAAAAGGTCAGGAGTTCGAATCTCTTAGGGCGCGTACTTATGTTTTACCGAGCCGGTGTGGCGGAATTGGCAGACGCGCGCGACTCAAAATCGTGAGGGAAACCGTGGGGGTTCGAGTCCCTTCACCGGCATTTTAACATTTTTAGATGAATAACGGGACGTAGCTCAGCTTGGTAGAGCACCTGGTTTGGGACCAGGGGGTCGCATGTTCAAATCGTGTCGTCCCGATCAGATCAACCACCGAATGAATTTCGGTGGTTTTTTGCTGTATAATTTGGTATTTCCCCGGTCACAATAAAGGAAAAAGATAGAGAATAGAAGGGGATTACCGTGAATGCAGCGCGAATCAAAAAGAAAATACAAAAGCAATGGAGACGTTGGAGACGCAGAGCGTTGACGCTGGGGATCTCTTCGTTAATGCTTGCCTTGGTCTGGCTCGGATCCTATCTTCCGGATCAGGTACAGAGCCTGCTCAGCACGAAACCGCCGGTTGCCATTGAAACGCTTCAGCATTATGAGCAGACGGAAGGTTCCGATGACACTGTAGATAATTCGGAATTCTGGAAGACGTTGAATCAAACGAAGGGTACAAACGAAGTAACCGTTCGCCAAGTTTATATATGCGGTGAGGAGGAACAGGTGCTTGGACAACTGAGCAGCGATGACATCTACTCCCTGATGAATGAGCATCCAACCTGGAAAGGCGAGTTTACCGGGAAGGGACAAATCCGGTTTGAGGAAACCATTTCGGATCTATCCCCGACCTGTAAGGAACAGGCTTACATCAGCCTCGACAAAGATGGAAATCTGACCTTGTTCGAGGGACCGCCGACACACGAAAAGGTCATTAAAACCTTTTTCCAACTGGATATCAACTCGATGGAATCCTCCCTGCCGGACGGAGCCGTGCAGCAGCTTTATGACGGCATCCGGGTGCAGGACATTGACGAATACAACAGCGTGCTGTCCACATTCAGCGATTATGCCCGAAAAGGGTAAAGACCGGGATGTTCGATGTTCTTTGCTTTAAACAGAATTTCGATAAAAGGAATAGAACGCAAATGAAAAAAGCTTTCCTGCCAGCGATGAGGCGAACAGGAAAGCTTTTTTTGCATTCATCCTATGGGGACTTAAACGGGCATCGTCCATTTCAATGGATCTGGAAGCCGCCCGGTCTGGATACCCGTTAGGGTGTCATACAGCTTTTGCGAGTATGGGCCGATTTGGCCGTTGTTAATGAGGACTTGCCGGTCATTCCAATATAATTCGCCGACAGGGGAAATGACAGCCGCAGTCCCCGTGCCGAACACTTCCTCCAATTCTCCCTTGGCATTGGCCTCAAAAATCTCCTCAATCGATATTTTCCGCTCTTCCACCGGGATGTTCCAGCTGCCGAGCAGCTCCAGAACCGAAGCCCGGGTCACACCTTCCAGTATGCTGCCGTTAATGGCCGGGGTGATCACTTTACCGCCGATTTTGAAAAAGATGTTCATGCTGCCGACCTCTTCAATGTACTTCTTTTCCAGCGCATCTAGCCACAGCACCTGGGAGTAGCCGCCTTTCTTGGCGTTGCTTTGGGCTTTGATGCTTGCGGCGTAGTTGCCGGCTGCCTTCGCATGCCCGATTCCGCCCTGCACGGCACGAGTATAAGAGCTCTCCACATTAATTTTTACCGGGGCAAGCCCGCCCGAGTAGTAAGCGCCTACAGGCGACAGAATGACGATCAGCTGGTAGGTGTGGGATTCTCTCACGCCGAGACAAGCTTCCGTTGCAATGATAAAAGGCCGGATGTACAGCGATGTTCCTGGAGCCGTCGGAACCCAAGCACGATCGATGTTAATGAGGGTGCGGATCGCTTCAATGACAAAGTCGCCCGACACTTCAGGAATGCCCAAGCGTTCGTTGGAGCGGTTCAGCCGCTTCATGTTTTTGTCAGGGCGGAACAGAAGGAGGTCGCCGGAAGAAGTTTGGTATGCCTTCAGACCTTCGAATACAGCCTGCCCATAATGAAATACCATGGAAGCCGGATCCATCTGCAGCGGGGCATAAGGAACGATCCGCGGATCATGCCATCCCTTCTCCAGCGTATAATCCATCATAAACATGTGATCTGTAAAATACTTGCCGAAGCCAAGCTTCTCGCTGTCCGGCCGTGTTCGCGGCTCGGTGGTTAACTGAATGCTGATCTCTTGTGTCATTGCAACGCTCACCTCATCTATAAAAATTTATTATTCTCACTATAGGGAATAAAAAATGATTGGTCAATTCAATGTTATCAATTAAAATAATAGTTATTAACTATGGTTTAGGTGAAGGGGGAGGCTTATGGATTTCCGCCTGCTGGAATACTTTCTTGCCGTATGCGAAGAGCTTCATTTTACGAAAGCAGCCGTTCAATTGGGCATCAGCCAACCGACGCTCAGCCAGCAAATCCGCCTGCTCGAGGAGAGGGTGGGCATGCCCCTTTTTCAAAGGATCGGAAAACGGAACTATTTGACGGAAGCGGGGCAAACGCTGAAGGAGCATGCGCTGAACATTTTTCATGAGCTGGAGCAGGCGCAGTCCGAAATCAATGAACTGAAAGGGATGCAGCGGGGGAGGCTGACGATCGGCTGCTCAGGCAACCATCTGCTGACGAGGACGCTGATTTCTTTTCACCAGAAGCAGCCGGGCATTTCGATTTCGGTCGTGGAGCTGGCGACGGAGGAAACGAGGGCCGGTTTGCTGGCTAACAAGCTGGATCTTGGAGTAGTTTTTCTCCCGCTGGAGGACGAGCAGCTGGTCAGCAAAGAGCTCTACACCGAAGAGCTGTGCCTGGCTGTGGCGAAGCAGCATCACCTTGCGGCCGCAGAAGCTGTGAAAGTGGACCAACTGACAGAGGTGCCGCTAATCCTTTTTCCTGAAAAGTTTCTGGTACGTCAAATGGTGGACAGCTACAGCGCTCAATCAGGGGTGCAGCTTCAACCGGCGTTTGAGCTGTCGACGATGGACTCCATGCTGCAGATGGTCCGGCTCGGGGTCGGCGCGACCATACTACCCAGGTCCTACCTTGTACAAGGCTCCGATCCTTCGATCTGCACTGTACCGATCGTTGAGCCCATCCCCCAGAAAAAGGTCGGCATCGTTTACCGGAAGCAGACGTTTCTGAGCACAGCGATGCTTGCTTTTATCAATGAACTCATCCGGACGTTCACTCCTTCCGAGACGGAGTCTGTGTAGGCTTGTCCCGGATGCAGGCATACCTCTTTTAGTAGAATCATAGACTTGGTATGAAGTTTTACATTATAATGAAGAGAACGAATACATATGTTCGCTTTATACCAAGGGAGAGAAATGACTTGCGAATTTTAGGAATTGACCCGGGGATTGCGATCGTCGGATTCGGATTTATCGATAAAAACGGAAGTAAGGTCACTCCGGTTCAGTATGGATGTATTCAGACGGAAGCCCATACACCTGATGAAGAACGGCTGCTGCACGTCTATGAGGCGATGCTCCAGCTTATTGATAAGTATCAGCCGGAAGCGGTAGCTTTCGAGAAATTGTTTTTTAATAGAAACGTAACGACGGCCATGTCTGTCAGTCAAGCGCGCGGCGTTCTGATTCTGGCGGCAACGCAGCGCGGGCTGCCGATCGCCGAGTACACCCCGATGCAGGTGAAGCAGGCCATCGTCGGATACGGCAAAGCGGAGAAGAAGCAGGTGCAGGAAATGGTTCGCATGTTCCTGAAGCTGCAGGCGGTGCCCAAGCCGGACGATGTGGCCGACGCGCTGGCCGTGGCGATTTGCCACGCCCATTCGTACACGTTAAATTCCAGAATAAATGAGGTATTGAGAAAATGATCGATTTTTTGAGAGGACCCGTGGTCCATCTGGAGAATGAGTACATTGTGCTTGACGTGCAGGGAGTAGGCTACCGGGTATTTTGCCCGAACCCTTTCGTGTTTGCCAAGACGGATGGTCCGGTCACTGTATATACCCACCACCACGTCAGGGAAGACGCCATCCTGCTGTTCGGCTTTCCAACGCGCGAGGAGCAGCAGCTGTTCCGCAAGCTGATCGATGTGTCGGGGATCGGCCCTAAGGTAGCCTTGGGCATTCTTGGCGGGGGCACGCCGGATCATGTCGTGACGGCCATTTATCAGGAGAACATTACGTTCCTGACCAAGCTGCCGGGAATCGGCAAGAAGACCGCACAGCGCATGATTCTGGACCTGAAGGACAAGCTCGACGGTTTTGGCACGGCGGCCATGGCGACAGGGCTGTTTGCGGTTCCTGAACCGGTGGAAGGGGACGGATCGGCTTGGTCCGAAGCGCGCGAAGGCCTTAAGGCGCTCGGTTATACCGACGTCGAGCTGGATCGGGTATGGCACAAGATCAAGGATGACACGGCGTTTGGGGATTCGGTGGACATTTTAATGAAACGGGCGCTCAAGCAGCTCTATGCGGGATAGTTATGGTAAGCGGGCGTTACAAGAGGAGCGATAGCAATGGATGACCGTATCATATCGGCAAACCTGATGATGGAGGACCAGGCGGTAGAGCTTAGCCTGCGTCCTCGTTATCTTGCGGAATATATCGGACAGAACCAGGTGAAGGAAAACCTGAAAATTTATATTGAGGCGGCCAAAATGCGCAATGAAGCGCTGGATCACGTGCTGCTGTACGGGCCTCCGGGCCTCGGAAAGACGACATTGGCCAATATCATTGCCAACGAGCTGGGCGTGAACCTGCGGACGACGTCGGGGCCGGCCATTGAGCGGCCGGGAGACCTGGCTGCGCTGCTGACGAATCTCCAGGAAGGGGACGTGCTGTTCATCGACGAAATCCACCGGCTGCACCGGACGGTGGAGGAAGTGCTCTATCCGGCGATGGAGGATTTTGCGCTGGATATCATGATCGGTAAAGGGCCTAGTGCACGGTCTGTGCGACTGGACTTGCCCCCGTTCACCTTGATCGGAGCGACGACACGGGCCGGGCTGCTGTCCGCACCGCTGCGGGACCGCTTCGGCGTCGTCAGCCGCCTCGAGTTTTATACGGTGGACGAGCTCAGCTACATCGTCTCCAGAGGTGCCGACATTCTCGGCATCGAAATAATCGGGGATGCGGCCGACGAGATCGCCCTGCGGTCCAGGGGGACGCCGCGGATCGCGAACCGGCTGCTGCGCCGGGTCCGGGATTTTGCCCAGGTCCGGGGGGATGGCATGATTACGCCGGCCATCGCAGAGGAGTCGCTGAAGATGCTGCAGGTCGATCCGAAAGGACTGGATCAGATCGATTATAAAATGCTTCACGCTATGATCACGAGCTTCCGTGGCGGTCCGGTCGGCCTCGATACGATCGCGGCCACCATCGGCGAAGAGAGCCAGACGATTGAAGACGTATACGAGCCTTACCTGCTGCAGATCGGATTTCTCCAGCGGACGCCGCGGGGAAGAATGGTGACGGCAGCGGGCTATCAGCATTTAGGTCTGCCGATGCCGACTGATCAGTAAAGAGTAATTGTCACCAGGCTGCCGGACGTGAAATGGTTCGAACACATTTTCAGACAGAAGCGGGAGGAGAATGACGAGTGGGAAATTGGTGGAGAACGAAAGCGGGCCAGTGGGGAAGCAAGGGGATTTTGGCTGCCGTTCTGGCAACGGGAGTCCTGCAGCTGCCGGCTGTGACCGCAGAAGCCGCGGGAACGAGCATGGATCAAATCCGCGTAGGCTTGTTCCTCGACTTGGGAAGTACCTATAAATCAACGACGCCTGTCGTCACACTGTCATCGGGACAGTCATGGTCTGCAGGAGTATCGGCTTCTTCGGGGGCTCCGGCTCTTGTATCCTTTGGGGCTAACGAGACGGCTAAATTCAGCGTGGATGGATTCCGCGTGAAAGTACTCGCCACTTCCGATGCCAAAACGGCGGCGGATGCCTATAAAAAATTGAACGCGACGGCCGACAAGCCGGTCATCTTTGCCGCATCGACGGGTGCCGGAACGGTATATCAGGTGTATACCGGCATGTATGCGAGCCTGCAGGCGGCTAACGATGCCGCGGCGCGGACAGCCAAGACAGCAGCGGGACAGCTGAACGGACAGACTCCGGTCGTGACCGGCGGCAATCACTTGTCGGCAGGGACCTATGCATCGGAGGCTGAAGCGGCAGCTGCGGCCCAGCAAATCCAGGCAGCCGGCGCCGATGCGTTTGTGGCGGTTCAGCCGGGCGGAGACGGCGGCGGCCGTTATGCGGTATGGGTCGGCGAAGCGGCAGACGCATCCGGCCTTGCGGCGGTGCGCAGTGCGGTAAGCGCAAAGCTTCCAGCGGCTACGCTGTCGGAGGTGGATGCATCGCAGCCCGCGCTGATCATCCGCAGTGATGCCGGGAGCAGCCCGGGAAGCTCCGCCGCGGTGAAACATATCGTGGTCAGCGGGACCAATGCCAAAGGCTGGATTACCAGCAGCGGTGACCAAATTAAAGTGGCGGAAAGATCGGGGCGTACATACCGGGGCGGCATGGAGATCAGCATGGTGAACGGCCAGCTGGCGCTCGTGAACGAGCTGCCTTTTGAGCAATACCTCTATGCGGTCGTCGGCGGCGAAGTGCCGTCGTCCTGGCCGGAGGAGTCGCTCAAAGCCCAAGCCGTGGCTGCCCGCAGCTATGCTGCTTTCCAGATCAGCAGCAGCAATAATAAGTTCAAGGTGGCGGATGTCGTGGATACGACGCTCAGCCAAGTTTACAACGGAGTTGCCTCCGAAGCGCCAAGCGTCATCGGTGCCGTAGACGCCACACAGGGCGAAGTGCTGCTGCAAAACGGCAATGTTGTCGAGGCGGTATTCTCTTCCAATGCCGGGGGCGCATCGGCCGACCCGACCGAGGTATGGAACAGCGGTGGAGCTGCGTTCGGCACCGTCGAGAGCAAGGAAGACGTAGCCGCGCAAAACGGGGCTAAAACCTGGTACCACGTTCTTCTCAGCAACGGGATTACCGGTTATGTCAGAGAGGACAACGTCAAGGAACTGGGCACGGCGACGGCTGCCGGACTTGCAAAAGTCACGGTGACGGCCAAGAACACCAACGTGCGTCCGCTTCCGCTCATTCAATCGAACGTTGAGCCTGCCGCGCAGATGAACCCCGGCGATACCGCCGTCGTTCTGGAGCAAGTGAAGGAATCGGGAACCTACGATTGGGTTCGGGGACCTTATACTTCGGCCGAGCTAGTCGCAACGCTGAAGGGCAAGACCTCAACGGCTGCACCTTCCACGATCAGCACGCTGGAGGTCACCAAGCGGGGACCGTCCGGACGGGCGATCCAAATTAAGGCCAATGGGCAGATTTTAGATGTGAAATATCCGGATATGTTCCGTTCAGCTTTGAACGGTCTGCCAAGCACATTGTTTGATATTGTACCTACAGGAAGCTATACTGTATTAAGCGCAAACGGGACAACGACGAAGGTTTCCGGCACGTCCGACACGTCGGTCATTTCCGCTTCAGGGACTTCTTCCATCGCTGGAAAAGGCACGATCGTCATGAACGGGGATTCGAAGGCGCGCCGGATCGAAGCCGGGGAAGCGTTTCTGTTTGTGGGACGCGGCAACGGCCATGGACTCGGACTCTCCCAGTGGGGAGCCAAAGGAATGGCGGACGCCGGGTATGGGTACCAGGACATTTTGAAACACTATTATCAGAATGTAACTATTGTTAAGGAATGACGAACAGATGAATGTAGACTTATACGATTTTGAGTTGCCAGAAGAATTAATCGCACAGACTCCTTTGCCGGAGCGGACGGCATCCCGCCTGTTAACATTGAACAAGCAGGACGGATCGATCGCCCACCGCACCTTCAAAGATATCGCAGACGAGCTTCAGCCCGGCGACACGCTGGTTCTCAACGATACCCGGGTCATTCCGGCGAGACTGTTCGGCGTGAAAGAAGAGACGGGGGCCAAAGCCGAGGTGCTTCTCCTGAAAAATCTGCAGGGGGACACCTGGGAAGCGCTCGTAAAGCCTGGGAAAAAGCTGAAAAAGGGCAGCGTGATCCGGTTCGGCGACGAGCTACAGGCGGTCATAGAGGATGAGGGGGAAATGGGTGAGCGGAAGCTGACCTTTACCTATCAGGGGATTTTCCAGGAGATTCTCGACCGGCTGGGTCAAATGCCTCTCCCGCCTTATATTAAGGAGAAGCTGGACGACAAGGAGCGTTACCAGACGGTCTATTCCAAGCATGAGGGTTCCGCTGCGGCTCCGACCGCCGGCCTTCATTTTACCGAAGAGCTGCTGGATCAAATCCGTGCCAAAGGCGTGACGGTCGCTTTCATTACGCTTCATGTCGGTCTGGGCACGTTCCGGCCGATGTCGGTTGAGCGTGTAGAGGATCATGTCATGCATGCGGAGTATTACTCGGTGAATCAGGAGACAGCGGATATCCTGAACGAGGCTAGAGCCCGCGGAGGAAGAATCGTTGCCGTAGGGACCACCTCCTGCCGGACGCTTGAGACGATCGGGACGCGATTTGAAGGCGGCCTGCTTGAAGCCTGCAGCGGCTGGACCGATATTTTCATCTATCCGGGGTATACGTTCAAAGTCGTAAACGCCCTGATCACTAATTTCCACCTGCCGAAGTCGACGCTGGTCATGCTGGTCAGCGCGCTGGCGGGACGCGAGCATATTTTGAACGCATATGCGGAGGCTGTGAAGGAAAGATACCGCTTCTTCAGCTTCGGCGATGCGATGTTTATCTATTAAGACCGGTTGATCGGCATATAAGAGGATGGTATTTAATCATGGCAGCAGCAATTACTTATGAACATATTAAAACGTGCAAGCAATCGGGAGCCCGGCTGGGGCGTGTGCACACGCCGCACGGTGTGATCGAGACGCCGACCTTTATGCCGGTTGGAACGCTGGCCACGGTCAAGACAATGAGCCCGGAAGAACTGAAGGAAATGAATGCGCAGATCATTTTGAGCAACACGTACCATCTGTTCCTGCGCCCGGGCCATGACATTATCCGCGAAGCCGGAGGACTGCACCGTTTTATGAACTGGGACCGTCCGATTCTGACGGACAGCGGCGGATTTCAGGTGTTCAGCTTGAGCGAGATGCGTAAAATTACCGAAGAAGGCGTGCATTTCCGGTCCCACCTGAACGGAGACAAGCTGTTTCTGTCGCCGGAAGTGGCCATGGAAATTCAGAACGCGCTTGGTTCGGACATCATGATGGCTTTTGACGAGTGTCCGCCGTATCCGGCCGAGTACGACTACGTCAAGAAGTCCTTGGAACGCACGACCCGCTGGGCCGAGCGCTGTCTGAACAGCCATGCCAGACCGCATGATCAGGGGCTCTTTGCCATCGTTCAGGGCGGCATGTATGAAGACTTGCGCAAACAGAGCGCACGTGATTTGACTTCCATGGATTTCCCGGGGTATGCTATTGGTGGACTCAGCGTAGGAGAGTCCAAGCAGCTGATGTACGAAGTGCTGGATTACACCGTTCCGCTGCTTCCGGACAACAAGCCCCGCTATTTGATGGGCGTAGGGTCGCCGGATGCACTGATCGAAGGCTCTATCCGTGGCGTGGACATGTTTGACTGCGTCCTGCCGACACGGATCGCCCGGAACGGAACGACCATGACCAGCCAGGGACGGCTAGTCGTTCGCAATGCGCAATACGCCAGAGATTTTGGCCCGCTTGACCCAGCATGTGACTGCTATACTTGCCGGAACTATTCAAGAGCCTATCTGCGGCATTTGATCAAAGCGGATGAGACCTTCGGACTCCGTTTGACCACTTACCACAACCTGCATTTCCTTATCAATCTGATGAAGCAGGTGCGCCAGGCCATTATGGAGGACAGGCTGCTTGATTTTCGCGATGAGTTTTTTGAACAATATGGGCTTTATGACAATGATAAAGGGTTTTAAGCTTCAACAGCAGTATTGTATTTGAAAGGGGGGAAAAGCATATGTTCAACCAAACTCAAACCTTTGAATTAGCGGCTGGTGCTGGCGGCTCCGGAGGAGGAGGCCTTGTCGGCTTGATTTTACCGCTCGTCCTGATGTTCGCGATTTTCTACTTCCTGTTGATCCGTCCGCAGCAGAAGAAACAGAAGACCCGTACTTCCATGCTGAGCTCATTGAAGAAGGGGGATAAGGTCGTAACGATCGGCGGCCTGCACGGAACAATTATGGAAATTACGGACGATATCGTGGTCCTGCGTGTGAACGACGTGACGAAGCTGACCTTCGATCGCGGTTCCATCAGCCACGCGGTTAGCTCGAGCTCCGGCGAATCTGAGAAATCGTCCTAAGACGATCCGGGTACTACACGGGTAGAGCGTTCATAAGCAACATTTCCAGTAAGACCAGGCACATCACATAACGATAGCGGCAGAGGGAGCTCTGCTGCTGTCGCCGATGTTCATACTTACGGATGACAAAAGGCTGCACAGCTTGTCTACGGACAAGGGTGCAGCCTTTTTGTATTAGAGATCGGATACGATGGGCTTTACTTTTTGCTGCTTCGGGTGCGCAAGCCTCCGTCCCCAGTAGATCCCGGCGGAAGCGGCAAGCAGACCGAGCAGGGTACCGGCGACCGAATCCGTCAGCCAATGGATGCCGAGGTAGAAGATGCTGAAAATGATGATAACGGCGCTGACCAGCGTCATGAGGGCCAGTCGTGGATTCCCCGAACGGATCCCGAGCACCAGCATGGTGATGGAAATCGAAGTGTGGAGGCTTGGAAAGCAGTTGTTAATACCGGATAGCGGCCGGTACGCCTGCTCGAATTTCGGAAAAACCTCCAGCATGTAGAACGACGCGCCGGATGGCGGAAAGGACCAAACCTCGTTCACGGGAAAGAAGAGGTAAAACGGGATGGCCACCGCATAATTGATGAAGACGGCTATGCAGGCAGCCATGAGAAAGGCTTTGTTCCCATCGGCCGCAAAGATTCCAAGCATAGCGATCAGTAAGGATTGGAACACCACTACGTAAAAAAATACCGATACGGGCGTAATGTAAGGGCTGTGAAAAAACTGCTGCAGGTGCTGTACGAAATGCCCCTCGATCCCGAATACCCATGGAGTGAAGTCTTGCTTCACATGCATGCCTGCTTCGATTTGCAGTTCGTACCTGTTGAACAGGAGGATCGCAGCCATCAAAGCGAATAGACCCAAAAATTTGCGATTGGTCCCAAACTCCCGGATCAGCAGCCATCCGGCCCTCAGAGGGTTGCGCAGGGTGCCCAGCCAGATCAGCCCGATTGCCATAACAAGCGTTGCTGCCGAAATATAATTCATAGAGTCATACAACACGTCGGGGACGTCCTCCTCTTGCTTTAAGTGCACTTAGTGTAGCACATGCGAGGAGTTTAATGGTTACGATTTGTTTTTTAAATTCACCCCGAACATGCCCCCGATGGCTCCCGAAGCAATAACGGCTGCGATCAACAGCAAATCTCCAAGCCGAAGGCTGCTGTCAAGGGCCAGAAATCCGATCATGATGATCATGAGACCGTACAAAATGCCGGTTAATCCGCCCTGGTACCAACCCCGTCTGCCTGAACGCTTCCCGGATACAAGCCCTCCAAATGCCGCGGCGACAGCATGAACCACGTAAATGTAGCGGGACAGGCTTTGTTCTTTCATGCCGCTGGACCACAACAGGAAAGAAAGAATAAGCGCCCCGACCATCATCCAGAAAAAGGAATAATACAGTCCCGACAAAGTGGGATTGGAGATCCGAAAAGAGAACAGGCGACGGATCAAATGCATAAGAGAACCCCCTTCATAGTTCCACAATTTAATGTAAATTTATGTGACGGCTTGCCCCAGTAGTACAAGTAATTTTCCAATAATTTATCGCTCCGGCTTCTGAATGTCTGTGTTCCCGAAAGGTCAAAATATCCTTAATTGGCATGATGAATGGCACAGAAAGGAGCAGGTGGCCGAGATGTCCGATATACTGATTCCTGTTTTCCGAACCGTCCTGATGTACTTTGTCATCTACCTGACCCTCCGGATCATGGGCAAGCGGGAGATCGGGAAGCTGTCCATTTTTGACCTGGTCATCTCGATCATGATCGCTGAAATCGGCGTTTTTGTGCTGGAGGATACGGCGCGTCCGATCACGGACGGACTCTTTCCGATGGCTACGCTTGTCTTGATTCAGATCACGATTGCTTTCATCAGCTTGAAGAGCCGGAAAATCCGCCTGTTATTCGAAGGAAAACCGGCCATCCTCGTATCAGGAGGCAAGCTCAACCGTGAAGAAATGAGGAAGCATCGGTATAATCTGGACGATTTGCTTCTTCAATTGCGCGGGCGCAGTATCGAAAACGTGGCGGATGTGGAATTTGCGATTCTGGAAAACTCCGGGCAGTTGACGGTTATTCCTAAATCCAAACGGAATGAAAAAAGAGAAAAGTACGACATGCCCGTTCCCCAGGGGAAGTCAAATCGAAACGGAAAACCACAAGGCCCCGCCGGCAATGCGTTAGCCATTTCACGTTCAGAGGAGACCGCCGGCAAGCCGAAACAGACCTATAGAACCCCATATGCCGATCCGTCCCGGGTCCCGACGAGAAACCGCAGTAAAAAAATTCTGGTTCCCAGCGGAAAATTTACCTATGGCATACTGCCGATCCCGCTCATCATGGACGGAAAAGTACAGGACGACAATTTGGAGCGGCTGAACAAAAATCGCTTCTGGCTGAAAAATCAGATCCGACAGCAGGGAATCAAAGAGTTTAAAGACGTGTTTCTCTGCTCCATCGACCATAAAGGCCGGCTTTACATCGACCGCAAATAAGACGGAAATTTCCGTGCTGCGGATCAGGCGGCAGGTGTCTTGGGGTTTCTTGGATTTCTAGGTTTGAACCATTTTTCAAGGTAGGGCATGCGGGACAGATCTCGCAGGGACACCAGCTTTAAAGCAAACACGGCGGCCAGAAAAGCGATCATGCCTATAGACATGGCTGCCAAAAAGCGGATCCAAACGATTCCTCCCAGTGGCAGATGGAGATAGCCGTATTGGGTAATGCCCGTCATGATGATCATGGCTCCCGCCAGCTTCAGCAGATCGAACATCCGGAAACGGTAGGCGAGCAGCCGGCTGACGCTGAACCCGTGCAGGAACGTGACCACGATGCTGTTGATGATAATGGCGATAACGGCCCCGTAAATACCGTACTCCGGCTGGGAGGACAGGTACCAGATCAGGAACAGCTTGAGGACGGCTCCGATCAAGGTGTTGAACAGGGCGCGGCTTGGCCGGTCCAGCGCCTGCAGGGTGGCCTGAAGCGGTGCCTGAACGTACAGAAACAGCGCAAATGGCGCCATCGTGCGCAGCATGTTGGAGATGTCCGCATTGTTGTACAGCAGCAGGCACAGCGGCTCTGCAAGGACATACATAATGACGGCAAAGGGGGCACCGGTGACGAGTGCGAGCCGGACCGTCTGGTTTAACCGTTTGTGGATCGTAAGCTTGTCTTTGCGGGCGGCGGCTTCGGACAGCGAAGGCACAAGCGAGACCGCGAGGGACGAGGTCAGTACGCCCGGAAGCAGCAGCAGCGGGATGACCATGCCTTGCAGCGCGCCATACTGGGCGGTTGCTACAGCAGTGACAACACCGGCGAGCGCAAGGCTCTGGGCTGTAATAATCGATTCAAGCAGGTAAGAAAAGGAGCCGACCAAACGCCCGGCGGTGACCGGTACGGTGATGCCAAGCAGGCGTGGAAACAATCCGCGGCTGACCTGGCTGCCGGAACTGTCTTCAAGGCCGACTTTTTTGTGCTGCTTTGCTTTCTCTCTCCGGGCTTGCCTGGATGACAGCCAGTTCTCGTCCCTGTGGTACTGCCACAGCAGGGCGAGCAGCCCGAAAAATTCTCCGGCCATCACGCCAAGCATGGCTCCGGCAGCCGCATAAGCTATTCCTTTTGGCAACAGCAGGTAGGCGAACCACAGCGTGCACACGATCCGAAAAACGGTCTCGATAATCGAAGAGGTCGCGGACGGAATCATGTTCTGCCTTCCCTGGAAATAGCCGCGGTAGACGGACGAGATGGCCACGATAACGAGCATGGGCGTCATGCTGACAAAGGTGTAGTACACGCGGGAATCCGTTATAATCGTTGTCGTGATCCAAGGGGCCAGCCACAGGCATAAAGCCATAAACAGCACGCTGAGACCCACCGTCAACGCGAGGCTGACCCGCAGGACATACTTTGAATTTTGCGGTTTGCCTTCGGTTTCCGCTTCCGACACCAGCTTGGCGATCGCCAGCGGGACACCCCCAGTGATCAGCGTCATAATCACCAGGAAAAAAGGATAACCCAGCTGATAAATCCCTACCCCTTCGGCGCCGATGATCCGGGGCAGGGCGATGCGCGGTATAAACCCGAGAATGCGGTTCACGATGCCGGCGGCAAGCAAAATCATCGTGCCTTGGATAAAGGTTTGCTTTTTGACGCCTGGATGTTTAGGATGCTTGTTCAATTGTCCACTCCCTCTTCCCGTGTCGAAGCTGTGCTGCCACTTTTGGTAATGTCAGACCTTGTTTAATGGATATGCTGAACCTGTCCCAACTCATTCATCCTTTCCGGTAACATTTGAACAAAAGAAGGAATCGAAGGCGATGGGGTCGAATACAGAACAAATCAGTGCTACAATGGACTATAGGACAACAGGACAAACCAGAACAGATCGTGCGTGGAAAGAGGCAGTCGAGAGGAGGCCGTAGAGTGAGCTCTGAGGAAATGAACGACAGGCAGCTGGAGGAAGCGATTGAATCGCTCTGCCGCAGCAAGGCGGAGGAATTCAGACTCGTCGGCTACGAGCATGTAACCAGCAAGGATATTTGGAACTGCGTCAGCGTCAAATACGAGAAGGAAGGGATTCCTCCGCTCTACATGCTGGTCAACGATATACTCTCTTTGAAAGTGATGACGTTTATGAATTTTATGACCATATCCGCATATAAAGGATCCACTTTCGATTGAAAGGGATCTTTTTTTCTGCTTGTGTTAAATGGGATGAGGGATACGGTAAAATCGGAAAACGACAAATATTGATAAATTGACTGCCTTTTGGCGCATGGCTATAATAGGAATATTGAGAACGAAAGGGGAACTAGGAACGGCATGAAAAGAATTGTCACTTTCATCATCGTCGTGCTCGTATCGATTGCGGTCATGGCTGGGACAAGCCCTGCGCTGCTCGACAACGTACGACTCGGTCTCGATCTTAAAGGGGGCTTTGAGATTCTGTATGAGGCCCAGCCGCTGGAGCAGGGGCAGAAGATTACGAGAGAGTCCCTCATACGGACGGCGGAAAGCTTGGAGAAACGCGCCAACGCGCTCGGAACGAGCGAGCCTGAAGTGACCACCGAGGGCACGAACCGGATCCGTCTGAAAATCGCAGGCGTGACGAACGAAGCCGATGTCCGTAAGAAAATGAAGGAGCCGGCGTCGCTGACCTTCCGCAGTGCGGATGGATGTAAGACTCCTGAAGCGGGGAAAGACGGCACGGTAGATCCGAAGGATCTCTATTGTAAAATCGAACTCGTCGGAAGCGATTTCGTGGAAAACGGTGCACAGGTGGGTTATAACCAGCTGAACCAGCCGCAAATCGATATCAAAGTCAAAGATAAAAAGAAATTTGCCGACGTGACCAAACGTTTGCTTGGCAAAGAGCTTGCCATTTTCCTGGATGATACCCTTTTATCCGCTCCGACCGTACAGCAGGAGCTGACGGACGGCAAAGCATCGATTACGGGCAATTATACGATTGACGAAGCGAACCAGATCCGCGATACGATCAACCTCGGGGCGCTGCCTTTGAAGCTGACGGAGAAGTACTCTCAGAGCGTGGGCGCAACGCTGGGCATGCAGTCTTTGCATAAAACGATCGAAGCGGGCATCATCGCTTCCATCCTGATTCTGATCTTCATGATCGGTATGTACCGCCTGCCGGGTATCATCGCCAGCTTTGGACTGATTGCCCACACCTGGCTGCTCATTCTCGTCTTCGTCTGGGCCGACTTTACGCTGACCCTGCCGGGGATCGCGGCGTTTATTCTCGGTATCGGGATGGCGGTTGACGCCAACATCATTACGAATGAACGGATCAGGGAGGAAATGCGGAACGGCAAGAGCGTCATGTCTGCGGTCAAAGCAGGGAACAAGTCGTCCTTCCGTACGATTCTCGATTCCAACATTACGACCATTATCGTTGGAGCGGTTATGTTTGCCTTCGGTACAGGCGCCGTCAAAGGCTTTGCGCTGGTACTGATCGTGGAAATCGTACTCAGTATTCTCACGAATGTGTACTTCACCCATTACCTGCTCAGCCTTTTGGTTAAAGCCGGCGTGCTGAAGAAGCCGAAGCAGTTCGGGGTAAAGGAGAGTGATATTCGTGCACTTTAAAAAAGATTACGATTTTATGAAGATGAGCAAGTACGCGTTCATCTTCTCCATCGTCCTGACGATTGCGGGAATCATTACCCTTTCCGCTTTTGGATTAAACTACGGCGTTGATTTCCAAGCAGGCTCCAATGTGGACGTCAAGCTGTCGAAGAACGTGACGAAGGCTGAAATTGAGCCGCTGCTGGATAAGATCCACCTCAGCGACGGCGCAACGGTTGCCCCTGGGGACAAGCGGGTCAACATCCGTTTTACCAAAGAGCTTAACGAAGACCAGAGTGAACATCTCAAATCGGCGATCCAAGAGCTGGATAAAACAGCATCGTTCGAAATCAACACGGTCGATACGGAAATGGCCAAGGAGCTCGGACGGAATGCGATCTATTCGGTATTGATTTCCTGTATCGGGATTATCATCTATGTAAGTATCCGGTTTGAATGGCGGTTCGCCCTGGCGGCCATCGTGGCGCTGCTGCATGACGCCTTCATGGTCGTGGCCGTCTTCTCGATCTTCCGATTGGAAGTCAGCCTGACGTTTATCGTGGCGGTATTGACCATCATCGGTTACTCCATTAACGATACGATCGTTATTTTCGACCGGATCCGCGAAAATCTGCGGTTCGGCAAGCAGAAGACCAAAGACGATTTGAGAGCTATTATGAACAAGAGCGTGAGCCAGATGCTCATGCGCTCCTTGTATACGGCGCTGACGGTGTTTATTGCGGCCTTCTTCCTGTTCCTGTTTGGCGGGGAATCGATCAAGATGTTCTCGTTGGCGATGGTTATCGGGCTGTTGTTCGGAGCGTATTCTTCGATCTTTATCGCCAGTCCGCTGTGGCTCATATTCAAAAGCAAACAAAAGACCAGTGCCAAGCCAGCCAAACCTTCCAAGGCGTAACCTTGTGAAGCGAATGTTATGAAGGAAAGCCGCGTCTGATTGGGCGCGGCTTTTCCGCTGGAACTTATCTGACTTTATCTAAACTTATTGTCGTGAATGTCATATCTTTTTCAAACAACAGATCAGAATCGGTATTCAGATTGCCGGGGGGAGGCTTTCATGAGTATAGAGCGTTCAAATCCATCGGGTACCGTCGTCTGGACGGGAATTGCCGGTGAACTGTTACTTGCCTTGTTCAAAGGCGTGGTCGGATATTTTACAGGGAGCAAGGCACTGCTGGGAGATGCGCTGTATTCCGCATCGGACGCAGCCGGCGCACTGGCCCGGCGCATTCCATGGCGGACGTCGTCAAAGCTTCGGAGTGCGCAGCAGGGTGATCTGCGGGCCGGAAGAACAGAGCCGATTCTGGCGATTTTGTTTTCGGTTCTTGTGCTGATGGGCGGATTGCAAATTGCCGTAGCGGCGGTCCGGGACCTGGCTTCTGGCCGTGTGCAGACACCCGGGCAGTTTACGCTGATTGCGATACTCGTCTCGCTTGCGGTCAAAGAAGCGCTCTTTCAGTTCCAGTACCGCCAATCCAAGAAGCAGGGTGACGGCATGCATACGGTGTACGCCGACAACCACCGCTTCAGCTTGTATTCGTCCATCACGGTATTGATCGGTGTCATTCTGACGATGACCGGCAGCGCCTTTCAGTGGTCCATGCTGCAGTATATGGATTCCATCTCGGCTCTGATCGTCGCGGCGCTGCTGCTGCGCAGAGGCTACAGGCTCATCGTCAGCTCTGTGTACGGACAGCTGGTGCAGGAGACCGAGCAGGAGGACGCGATTAATTTTATCGATACGGTGCAGCGGGTTCACGGCGTCATTACGGTGGATGACCTGAAAGCATCGGAGCAGGGACATTACATTACGATCGATTTGAAGATCAGCGTCAATCCGCGGATTACCGTCCAGGAAGGCGCCGAGATCGCCGACCGGGTCAAGAAGCTTTTGATGCACCGTTTTTTGCATGTCAGCATCGTAAATATCCAGGTCGTCCCTTATGATCCCGGTTATCCGTACAAGTCGAACCATCATCTGACGGATAATGAGCAGCCGACACTGCTCCAATAGCTTGCTCATGACTTATACGAACAGAAGACGGGGCGGGGAAAGAAAGGTGAAGACGATTGTTTGATTCAAAATATGAATGGCGGACTTCCGAAACGGATCCGGAGAAGGCGGGACGGCTGGCACATGAGCTGTCGGTTTCTCCTCTGGTAGGTTCGCTGTTGGCGGCCAGAGGAATTAACAGTGCAGAGGAAGCCGCCATGTTTTTAAACGGAAGCCTGGACGCATTGCATGATCCGTTCCTGCTGCTCGGCATGAAGGAGGCTGTTCCACGGATTCAAAAAGCGGTCGAGACCGGCGAACATATATTAATCTACGGGGACTACGACGCTGATGGCGTGTCCAGTACTTCGCTCATGATTCATTTTATGCGCTATCTTGGAGCGTCCTACGACATCTATATTCCGCACCGCTCCAATGAGGGGTACGGACTGCACAACCATGCGCTGGACTGGGCGCATCAGCAGGGGGTCAGCCTGATCATCACGGTTGATACCGGCATCAGCGCCGTCGAGCAGATTGCGTATGCCAACTCGCTCGGAATGGATGTGATCATCACCGACCACCACGAGCCTCCGGAAGTGCTACCCGACGCCTATGCGCTGATCAATCCGAAGCAGCCGAACTGCCCGTACCCGTTTAAAGGCCTGGCCGGGGTCGGGGTGGCTTACAAACTGACCCAGGCGATGCTCGGCCAGCCGCCGGTGGAATGGACGGAAATTGTGGCCATCGGTACCATTGCGGACTTAATGCCGCTGAGCGGCGAGAACCGCATCCTGGTCAGCCGCGGCTTAGAGCAGATGCGCAGCTCAGCGTTTCCGGGAATCCGCGCCCTCATGGAAGTTGGGGGCATTACGATGCGGAATGTTACATCGATCAATGTCGCCTTCGGCATGGCCCCGCGCATTAATGCCAGCGGCAGGCTGGATCATGCTGGATCGGCCGTAGCCTTGCTGACGACGGAAGACCAGGATGAGGCATTAAGATTGTCCCATGGGCTGGATGAACTGAATAAGGAGCGGCAGCAGGTGGTCGACGATATCGTCCAGGAGGCAACCAGCCAGCTAATAGCCAAGACCGATGGAAGTCGGGTGCCCGACGTGATCGTGCTGGCAGGAGAGGGCTGGAATGTGGGCGTCGTCGGCATTGTCGCTTCCAAAATTTTGGAACGGTATTACCGCCCGGTCATCATATTGGGTATAGATCCGGATACCGGCATGTGCAAAGGGTCAGCCCGCTCCATTCCGGGGCTCGACATCTATGAGGCGCTGACCTCCTGCAAATCGCTGATGGACCATTATGGCGGCCATCCGTCCGCTGCGGGCATGAGCCTGCACAGGGATCAGCTGGACGCCTTCGAGCAGGCGCTGAACGAGTATGCCGCCAGGGTTCTGACCGAATCCGATTTTATTCCCGTCGCGGCATCAGACGGAGAGTGGCGGTTGTCGGACGTTCCCTTGTCGGTCATCGATGAGATGGAAATGCTGTCGCCCTTCGGTATGGCCAATCCTGTGCCCAAGTTTATTTTCCGAAACTGCAGGCTGCTCGAGACGCGGAAGATGGGACGTGACAGCAAGCACCTCAAGCTGGTCGTTCAGCAGGACGGCGTCCGCCTTGAAGTGGTCGCATTCGGCAAAGGCGAGCTGGCCGAAGTGTTGACGGAAGGCGCGGAGCTCGATCTGCTCGGGGAAATGAGCGTCAATGAATGGAACGGTTCGCGCAGACCGCAGCTGATGCTGCAGGATCTGAAGCTTACTCAGCCGCAGGTGTTCGACCTGCGCGGATCCAAGGATCCTTGGCAGGAGATCGACCGGGTCAGCCAGCTGATCGGATCGCACTTCAGACTGGGACCGACGCAGGTGGCGGCGGTGCTGGAACGGGAGATTCTGGATCCGGCAAAAATCCGTTTGAATGAATCTACCCTTTGGGTATATGATAAGAATGCTGGAATTTTGGCGTATCATCCGAACGAGGAGCGGTCCGGCCAGGACGACGTGACGACGCTGTTCATGCTGAACGCGCCGGAGACGCCGGAGCAGCTGGATGCGGTTCTGTTTTCTTTTCCGAAACTGTCCAACGTATTTCTGCTTCATCAGGTACATAAGAGGGAGAGACTCGCTGTGCCGGACAGGGATCAGTTCAAGCAGCTATATATATTGTTGTCAAGAATCGCAGCCGAGCCCGTTCAAGAAGAAACCGCCTTATCGAGGCTCAGTCAGCAGGCATCGTGCAGCATCCGCATGGTGACGAAGATGATGGATGTGTTCGAGGAGCTTTCTTTTATAGACAGGCAGGAAGGCCTTATCCGTTTTATTCCTAAACCGCCCAAGCGTGATTTGGCTTCATCCCGCCATTTCCTTGCGCTAGGGAACTTGGCGGAAATGGAACAGCATCTGCTGTATGCCAGCACGTCGCAGGTCACGAGCTGGTTCATTTCCCGCATGCAGGGAGCTTCGTGACCGGGACAATCGGTCGAAATGAATGCTTACGAGGTTCCGTATCATTTCGTGACCTCAAGTAACGCTTACGGAGTCCGTTTTACTTCGTAAAACTCTAGAAGGAGAGATTATGTTGAATTACAAAGATTATATCCGGGTGATTCCAGATTTCCCGATGGCTGGAATCAGTTTTAAAGATATTACGACCCTGCTTCAAAACGGGGAAATGTACAAAAAGGCCATCGATGACATCAAGGCCATGGTGTCTCATCTGCAGATCGATGTCATTGCCGGTCCGGAAGCCCGGGGCTTCGTCGTCGGGGCGCCGCTTGCATACGCGCTGGGCGTCGGATTCGCGCCGATCCGCAAGAGCGGCAAGCTGCCTTACGAAACGATTGAAGTCGGTTATGATCTCGAATATGGCAAGGATAAGCTGGCCATGCACACCGACGCGATCAAGAAAGGCCAAAACGTTCTGATCGCTGACGATCTGCTTGCCACGGGCGGAACTATCTCCTCATCCGTAAATCTGGTTAACCAACTGGGCGGCAACGTGGTTGGGGCGGCGTTCATGATTGAGCTTGAAGCTTTGAAGGGACGCGACAAGCTGCCTGGCGTGGAAGTATTCTCCCTCATGTCCTACGAAGATTAAAAACCGGGAGTTCGTTTCCCGGGAAATAAACGAAGAGCTGTTTGAAGTCGAAGCGACTTTCAGGCGGCTCTTTTTTTTTGTTGTTGTGATTGGATTGCCGACGCCCCTGTGCACTCAGTATATAGTTGCGTCTACTTACAATAGGAGCGGGAGAATTATGCGCACATGAAGGAGCAACGCTGATTTCGTCTCATCAGGCTTGGCGCAGGTTCGCTGTGGAGCGGCAGAGTTTGCCGCTGCAATATATTGAGCTTTTGTTGAAATGTGGCTGCATTAGGAACGTAGCTTGATTGATTCGTTTGGGAAAATAACTCCACTTTTTTTAATAAATATGAAAAATATCTTTTTTATTTTTATGCGGTTTGCTATAATCTGCCTAAAGCAGGAAACACATGCTTGGAATCATCTTTTATGATCAAAGGGGAGGCCATTGCTAATGAGGAAACAGGGAAGAGGTAGAAGTAGAGGATTTGTTCTGACTTTGCTGTCTGTCATGCTGTTGTCGGTCGTACTCAGCGCTTGTGGAGGAGGGAATAAGGCGGATGCTCCACCATCGCAATCTTCCGAACCGCAGCCGTCCACCGAGACCAAGAGCAGCGATCCGGTCAAGCTGGAGTTTTGGACCATCGCGCTGCAGCCTACATTCACGGACTACTTCAATAAGCTCATTGCCGATTACCAGAGCAGTCATCCGGGCGTCACGATCGATTGGAAAGACTATCCTTATGACGCGGTGACCAACAAGCTGCTGACCAGCATCGCCAGCGGCAACAGTCCGGACGTCGTGAACCTGAACACCGAATTTGCCAGCCAGATGGGCTCCAAAGGAGCCGTGCTCGATTTGAACGGATTCCTGACGGATGAAGAGAAGGGAGCTTATTTCGACGGCATCTTCAACTCAACTGTCATCGACGGCAAGGCTTATGCCCTACCTTGGTATACAGGCACCGAGGTGCTCTTTATGAACACGAAAATCGTGAAGGAAGCCGGCCTGGATCCGGCGAATCCGCCGAAAACGATGGAGGAGCTGGCCGATTGGGCGCGCCAAGTGAAGGCGAAAACCGGTAAGCTCGGATACTCGCAGCAGTTCGCCTCGAAGCTGCTTCCGGTAAACGGCATTCCGATTCTGAATGATGACAAAACTGCTGCAGCCTTTAATACACCTGAGATGACCAGTATGATCGAAACGATTCAGAAAAACATCGCCGACGGCGTCATCATGAAAGAAGACGTACCGTTCACGAAGCAGATCCAATATTACTCCGGGGAGCAGGTGGCCTTCGAGCTGGCCGGTCCGACCTTTATCAACTTCCTGAAGACTTCGGCTCCGGACGTGTATAAGAACACGATTGCCGTACCGCTGCCGACCGGAAAAGCCGACGTCCGCTTGTCCAACTCCATGAACCTGGTCGTTCCGGCCAAGTCGAAGCATCAGAAGGAAGCGGTCGAGTTTGCGGTCTTCGTAACGAATGCCGAAAATCAGACGTCGTTCTCCAAAGCGGCCAACACGCTGCCGTCCACCAAGGAATCGATCAAGGATCCGTTCTTTACGGAAACCGACAAGTCGCTGGAGGCGGAAGCCAAGATCGCTTCGGCCAACAGCTTGGATAAGGCGGTCGACTACATGGTCGGTGTGCCGAACGCAGGGGATATCAACTCCGCCATCGCCCGCGGTCTGCAGAAAATTTTCCTGAACGGGGCTGATGTCAAAGCGACGGTGGATGCAATGGAACAGGAAGTCAACGGGGTGCTTAAGAAGTAAGGGACCCTTTGACGGAAGGCGTGCGGGGGACTGGGTTCCCCCGTACATTCTAGTTAGGTGGTGATCACAGAGTGTACAAATGGATGCGGTCGGAGTCATTCACGGCATGGGCTTTTATGGCCCCGGGACTTCTGGTTGTCGCTGTATTCGTATTTTGGCCTATTATTTACGGTATCCCGCTGTCCTTCACGGACTACTCGGTTATTTCCGAAACGCATTATGTCGGTGTCGATAACTTTGTGAACGCGTTTAAAGACCACAATTTCCTCATTTCGCTGTGGAATTCGCTGCTGTACGTGATCGTCGTTCCGATCATCCAGATATTGTCCATTCTGATGGCGATTCTGGTCAACGGCAAAATTCCGGGCGTGAAGTTCTTCCGAACCGCTTATTATATTCCGGTCGTGACCTCCATGGTGGCCGTGGCGCTGATCTGGAGCTGGCTCCTGAGCAACAACGGGGTCGTCAATTTTCTTTTGATTAAAGTAGGAATCATCAGCGACCAGGTATCCTGGCTCGCCACCAGCAATACAGCACTGTTCGTGCTTATGTTCATTACGATGTGGAAGGGCCTGGGCTATTACATGATGCTGTACCTGGCCGGACTCCAGGGCATTCCTTCGGATCTGTACGAAGCGGCGCGGGTGGATGGAGCAAGCAGGCTGCGCGTGATCCTGAACATCACGATTCCGCTGCTGAGACCCCACATTTTATTCTGTACCCTGATCTCCCTCATGGGGGCGATCCGCGTTTTTGACGAGGTCTATATTTTGACCAAAGGCGGACCGGGTACGTCAACGCTGACATCGAGCGTCTATATTTTCCAAAAAGGTCTGGAACAGTTCAACTTCGGGTACGCCTCGGCGCTGGGGCTCATCGTCAGCGTCATTATCGCCGTATTCAGCGTGCTTGTGTTCCGATTTAACCGGAAAGGCGGTGTCAATCCATACTGATGATAGCGAATCGTGGGATGAAGCAAGTGAAAACAGGAATCCGGCTGACGATCGTCTATATTTTGCTGGTCGCGCTGGCTCTGTTTATGATGGGACCGTTTCTCTGGCTGCTCAGCGTGTCTTTGATGCCGGGCAAAAACGTGTTCGCCAACCCGCCGGCCATCCTGCCGACGTTCATTGACTTCGACAATTACGTGAAGGTTTGGCAGTTCATGAACTTTCCGAAGTATATCTATAATACGGTCGTGATCACGGTGCTCGGGGTTGTGACCAACGTCGTTCTCTCCAGCCTGACGGCGTATCCGCTGGCGACCTTTCGCTTCAAAGGCAGGGATCTCGTATTTACCCTACTGGTGGCCACGATGATTATCCCGTCTTCGACGGCGATGATCGTGCATTACCTGACGATTCAGTCCCTGCATTTAACCGGGTCTTTTCTGGGCGTCGTACTGCCTTCGGCGGTGTCGGTATTCAACATCTTTTTGATGCGCCAGACGTTTCTCGGGATTCCTTCGGACGTGCGGGATTCGGGAAAAATGGACGGTGCCTCCGAGTTCCGGATCTGGCTGCAGCTGATCCTGCCCTTGGTGAAGCCGGCGATTGCGGTCATTTCGCTGCTGGAAATGATGGCGTTCTGGAACAACTTCCTATGGCCGATCGTTGTACTGGACGATCCGCAGAAGTATCCGCTCGCTGCGGCGCTGACGTTCCTGAACGGCCAATTCTCCTACAATTTTGGATGGATCGCAGCGGGAACGATGATCTCGGTGCTGCCGATTATTATCGTGTTCCTTTTTACCCAGCGTTACTACATGGAAGGCATGGCCGGTGCGATCAAAGGGTAAGATGGGCTAATTTACGCTAGGAAAGGAAGCTTGCAGACATGGAGAAAAGTCACAAACTGGTGTTCGTCCCTCTAGACGAACGTCCCTGCAACTATGAATTCCCGTATATGCTGGCGCAGGGAACCGAGTTTGAGATGGTCCGGCCGCCGATGGACATGATGGGTCTCAAAAAGCACCCAGGCGATACCGAAAGGTTGTGGGCCTGGCTGGAGCAGGAGGCCGCTGACGCCGACGGGGCCATCATCGCCATAGACACGCTACTTTACGGAGGTATCATCCCGTCGCGCCTGCATTACCTAAAGCCGGTGGAGCTTGCGAACCGGGTGGACCGGCTGCGGCGGCTGAAGGCACGGAATCCGAACTTGCGGCTCTTTGCCTTTCAGCTGATCATGCGCTGTCCGCAGTATTCGATCGCCGATGAGGAGCCGGATTACTACGGCGACTGGGGCCGGGAAATCTTCCGCAAGGGCTTTATCAGTCACCGGCAGGAGCTGGGGCTGGCCACGGCGGAAGAAAGCATGGAACTGGCCGAGATCGATACCCGGCTGCCCACTGATGTGCTGCGGGATTACCTGGACCGCAGGGCGGTGAACATCGAGGCGATCGGCCGCGTGCTGGATGTGATTGCAGACGGCGGCATTGATTTTATGATTTTCCCTCAAGACGATTCGGCGCCATACGGTTATACGGCCAAGGATCAGCAGAAGGTCAGAGCGCTGATCTCCGAGCTCGATGTGGAGCTGCGGGCATACATGTATCCCGGCGCCGATGAGGTCGGATGCACGCTGTTGGCTCGCATGGTCAACGAAATCAAGGGGAGCACGCCGCTCATTTATCCGCGCCTTGCGGCGATTCAGGGCAGCTTTGTCACACCGCTGTACGAGGACCGGTACTTCTATGAGACGCTGAAGTATCAAATCATGGCGGCGGGCGGCTTAATCGGGTCCGGCTGCAATGAGTCGGACTTGGTGCTGCTCGTGAATACGCCGGGAGAAACGATGGTCGAAGCCGTGTCCCAGGAGCACCCGTTCTTCGGTTACGACATCAACCGGAACATTATCGAGCTGGTAGAGTACGGGGATTACGTGATGCGGGTTCAGGGCAAGCCGGCGGCTGTCGCGGACGTCGGCTATGCGAACGGCGGCGATTTGAAGCTGGTGAAGCTGCTGCGGCAAAAAGGAATGCTGTTTAACCTGGCGGGTTATGCCGGATGGAATACGAGCTCCAATTCGCTGGGAACGGTTATTTCACAATCCATGCTGTACCTGCATTATGGCAGGACGCAGGAGCATCTTGACTTTCTGGCGCTGCGGTATGCCGAGGATGTCTGCTATTGCGCGGGTGTCCGGATGGAGCTGAACGCCGGTCTGGTTGAGCAGCTGGGGCTTAGCGTATTCGAACTGGACGGCCAGCGCGGTGAAGTGTCCAGGCTGGTCAAGGAACGCCTTGGAGAAATGCTGGATCAGCGCATTAACAGCGATCAAGGGGTGGTGGAGATCACGGATTGCTTCATGCCCTGGAACCGTACCTTCGAAGTAGGACTACAAGCGCGTTTTCATGTGAAACCGCCGATATATAGATAATAGTGGCTTTGATAAGTCACATAAAAAGATGAGAGAGGGTGGACATACTGGAGCCAATACTGCAATCTCTGCGATACTGCCTGATCGCATCCTGCCAGGCGCTGCCGGATGAGCCGCTGCACGGTGCGCACATTATGGCCCGCATGGCCAAGGCCGCCGAAGAAGGCGGAGCGTCGGCGATCCGGGCCAACGGGGCGGACGACGTCCGGGCGATCAAGGCCGCGGTTTCGATCCCGGTGATCGGGATCATCAAGCGGGAGTATGCGGGATCGGACGTTTATATTACGCCTACGCTCAAGGAGGTGGAGGAGCTGCTTGAGGCTGGTGCGGACATGATCGCTTTTGACGCCACGGGACGTAGTCGGCCCGGCGGAGCCCGGCTGGAGGATCTGATCCGGCGGATGAAGCAGGCGGGCGTAGCCAGCATGGCGGATGTTTCGACGCTGGATGAGGCCGTTTATGCCGCTTCCCTCAGCGTCAGCTGCGTATCGACGACGCTGTCGGGGTATACGGATTATTCGCCGCAGCTCGAAGGTCCCGACCTGAAGCTGGTCGAAGAAGCGGCGGCCCGGCTGAGCATTCCGCTCATTGCCGAAGGCCGGATTCACGAGCCTTACCAGGTCGAGGAGGCACTCAAGCTCGGCGCGCACGCCGTCGTGGTGGGCGGGGCCATTTCCAGACCGCAGCAGATCACGCGGCGCTTCTCGAACGCGGCCCGGAAGGCGGCCCAGTCGCTGAGAGCATGAGAAGGACGGGCGTCCACTGAATATAACTGGTTAACAAGGAAAGGAGCGTGGATAACGTTGATTCAAGAGCTGGTGGCTGATGTAATTATCATCGGCGGAGGACTCGGCGGAACGTCGGCCGCCCTGGCGGCGGCCAAAGCCGGGATGAAGGTGGTCGTGACCGAGGAGACCGATTGGATCGGAGGGCAGCTGACCTCGCAGGCGGTTCCTCCCGATGAGCACCGCTGGATCGAAAGCTTCGGCTGCACGGCATCCTACCGGGAGTTCAGAAACCGGGTCAGGGATTATTACAAACGCAACTACCCGCTCAACGAGCAGGCGTTAAACGATCCGGAGCTCAATCCGGGGAACGCCTGGGTCAGCAGGGTGGCGCATGAGCCGAAGGTTGCTCTGCAGGTGCTGGAGGATATGCTGGCCCCATACGTGAACACCCGCCGGATCCAGGTGCTGCTTAACACGCGCCCTGTTCACTGCGAGACGGCAGGTGATCAGGTGGCGTCGGTAACGGTGGAGAAGACAGATGGGCAAACCGGGTATAAGCTGAGAGGCGCGTATTTTCTGGACGCTACTGAAACCGGAGAGCTTCTTCCCCTGGCCGGTGCGGAATATGTGAGCGGAGCTGAGGCGCGCAGCGAAACGAACGAACCGCACGCGCTGGAGCAGGCCGATCCGCTTGATATGCAGTCCATCACCCATGTGGCGGCTGTGGAATACATCCCAGACGGAAACTTTACGATCCCAAAGCCGGACAGCTATGACTTTTGGCATGAATACAAGCCCTCATTTTCCACTTATCCGATCTTAAGCTGGTATGCGAACGAAGCCGAGGATACGTCCAAATTGCGGCGGTTTACGATGTTTCCGAACGATCAAGGGATTATGTCGCTGTGGGATTACCGGCGGATCGTGGATCCCTCCCTGTGGCGCGTGCCGCTGAGCGACGGCGAGGTGACGCTGCTTAACTGGCCTATGAACGATTATTATCTGGGGCCTGTGATCGGCGTATCGGAGCAGGAGCGCAAGCGTCATCTAGAGGCGGCCCGCCAGCTTACGCTGTCGCTTGTGTACTGGCTGCAGACCGAAGCTCCCCGGCTTGACGGGGGATACGGGTATCCAGGCATCCGGCTGCGCGGCGACGTACTCGGCACGGAAGACGGCTTGGCGAAGTCCCCTTATATCCGGGAGTCGCGGCGAATCCGTGCGCAGTACACGATCACCGAGCATGATGTCAGCCAGGAGCTTCGCGGCGCTAATGGAATCAAGCGGTATGAGGACAGCGTCGGCGTCGGAAGCTATTATTTGGATCTGCATCCGACGACGGTGAACCAGCGGGCTTTCTTTATTCCGAACTATCCTTATGAAATTCCGCTCGGATCGCTGATTCCGGTCCGGATGACCAACCTGCTTCCGGCATGCAAAAATATCGGCATGACGCAGATCGCCAATGGCTGCTATCGGCTGCATCCGACGGAATGGAATATCGGCGAATCCGCGGGACTATTAGCCGCTTATGCGGTGATGCACGGTATTCCTCCTCGTGAAGTAAGGGCCTCGGCAGCGCATTTATGCGATTACCAAGCGATGCTGGAGCGATATGGGGTTCAGCTTCACTGGCCGGAAGGGACATTGGAAATGTAGTTGCCCTGTTTGAGGCCACGAATATACGAAAAAGCCGGACGGCATCTTTCGGATGCTTGTCCGGCTTTCTTGCGTATGCTTTTCATATTAGGGTTGGCGGTTATACTGTTGTGCCGATTCACTGAGAGACAGCCGATTCAATGTGACACATCGGATTCACTGTGTCTTCCGATCCCTTGCCACTCAATCCGGAATTTTCTCCACCAGTTCCTGCTCCTTGCCGCCCGGTTCATTGGACAGCCCGGTGACCTCAATCAGCTTGAAGAACAGACTGAGCACGATGCCCACGACCGTGGCGAGCGCCATTCCTTTAAATTGAACGGGGCCAAGGTTGAGCTGCACGCCGCTGATGCCGACGACCAGAACCAGCGTCGCCAGGATCATGTTGGTCGGCTTGGAGAAGTCAACCTTCTGCTCGACGAAGATCCGAAGACCGGAAGCGGCGATGACCCCGAATAGCAGCAGGGATACGCCGCCCATAACCGGCGTCGGAATGTTCGAGATGACCGAGGAGACCGTTCCCGAGAAGGACAGCAGGATCGCGATGACGGCCGCGCCGCCGATGACGAAGACCGAATATACTTTGGTCAGCGCCATGACGCCGATATTTTCCCCGTACGTCGTGTTCGGCGTGGAGCCGACAAAGCCGGAGAGGATGGTCGAAATGCCGTTGCCCAGCAGCGAGCGGTTCAGTCCCGGGTCCTTCGACAAGTCTTTGCCCACGATGTTGCTCGTAACTAGCAGGTGACCGATGTGCTCGACGATAACAACCAAGGATACCGGGATGATGGTCATGATGGCGCCCCAGTTCCAGCTTGGCGTGGTGACCGTTGGCATCGTGAGGAAGTGGGCGCTGGCGATCGCGTCCTTATTAACCATGCCTGGCATAAAGAAGGACAGGACGTATCCGACGACGATACCGATCAGAATGTGGATGATCTTCGGAAATCCGCGGAACAGGACCGCGCCGATGACGGTTACGCCGAGTGTCGTCATGGATAAAATAATGCTGTTCATGTCGTAGGTCATCGCGCCGGAAGCCGCGTCTGCTTTCGGAAGCAGTCCGGCCATGCCAGCCGCGGTCGGCACCAGCTCCAGTCCGATCGTGGCGACGATTGCGCCCATGGCGGCCGGCGGGAACACGACGTCGATCCAGCTCGTACCCGCGAACTGGACGATCAGGCCTACGATGACGAAGATGATACCCGTAATGATGAAGGCGCCCAGGGCCAGCGGGTAATTTTCCTTCGGATTGTCGCCGAGCACGGCCAGCACCGGAGAAATGAAAGCAAAGCTGGAGCCCAGATACGACGGGATCTTAGCCCGGCAGATCAGGATGTACAGCAGGGTGCCGATCCCGTTCATCAGCAGGATCATGCCCGGATCAACGCCGAACAGGTTCGGCACGAGCACCGTGCTTCCGAACATGGCGAAGAGGTGCTGCAGGCTGAGCAGAAAGCCCGGACCCAAAGGAAGCCTTTCATTGACTTGAATTTCGCGTTGCAATTCGTTCACTCCCATACGTGATTTCGTCCATATCAATAAATTCATTCAATCTAATTTATCTGGAATTATGACATTTTTCAATCTTTTTTTTCACTCCCGGGGCGCAATTTGGCCAAAAAACTTGTTTGTTGTTCCCAGGCTTCCTGTTCCTGGCAGGAAATGTTGACGTAACGCCGTTCAAGCGTCATAATTATATAAAATCATTACATGACAGAACCTGCAAAGATGGATTATGACGCGGGTTCTATTTTATATAGAAGGGAAACGGAAACGACTAGAATGGGCATAGAGCGATTACTTGAAAAGGCTGGAGCCTATATAAAAGAGCCGGATTTGGACCGCATCAGGGAAGCCTATGAATTTGCGGAACAGGCCCATCACGGTCAGGTGCGCAAATCAGGCGAGCCTTATATCCTGCATCCGCTTGCGGTTGCAGATATTGTCGTGAACTTGATGATGGATACGACATCCATCGTCGCCGCGCTTCTTCATGACGTGGTCGAGGACACGACCGTATCGCTCGAGGATATCCGTACCCGATTTGGCGCCACCTGTGCCATGCTTGTCGATGGACTGACCAAGCTGGAGCGAATCCAGTTCCGTTCCAAGGAAGAACAGCAGAACGAGAATTACCGTAAAATGTTTATCGCGATGGCGCAGGATATTCGTGTCATCGTCATCAAGCTGGCCGACCGCCTGCACAATATGCGTACATTGAAATACCAGTCCGAGGAGAGTCAGCGGCGGATCGCTTATGAGACGCTCGAAATCTTTTGTCCGATTGCCGACCGTCTCGGTATTTCAGCGATCAAGAGCGAAATGGAGGATTTGTCGCTCCGTTACCTCAATCCGCAGCAGTATTACCGCATCGCCAATCTGATCCACAAGAAGAAGGCTGAGCGTGAGCAGTTCGTCGAAAACGTCATCGTCCGGATCCGCGAAAAGCTGGAGGAGATGGGCATTGAGGGCGATTTGTCGGGACGGCCGAAGCATATCTACAGCGTCTTTAATAAAATGACGACCAAAAACAAGCAGTTCAACGAAATCTACGATTTGCTCGCGATCCGTATTATTGTGGATAACATTAAAGATTGTTATGCCACCCTGGGAATTATCCATACGCTCTGGAAGCCGATGCCGGGCCGGTTTAAGGACTATATCGCCATGCCGAAGGCGAACATGTACCAGTCGCTGCATACGACCGTAGTCGGGCCTAACGGCGAGCCGACCGAGGTTCAGATCCGGACCTGGGAAATGCACCGGACCGCCGAGTACGGGATCGCGGCCCACTGGGCTTATAAAGAAGGTACAACCGCCGTCGGCGGCAACTTTGAGAATAAAATGACCTTTTTCCGCGAGATTCTGGAGCTGCAGCATGAAGCCAAGGACGCTTCGGAATTTGTGGAATCACTCAAAATGGACTTTTTCTCGGATCTTGTTTTCGTGTTTACGCCAAAAGGCGAAGTCATTGAGCTGCCTTCCGGCTCGGTGCCTCTGGATTTTGCTTACCGGATTCATACGGAGGTCGGAAACCGGACCATCGGGGCCAAGGTAAACGGGCGGATCGTACCGCTGGATCACCGTCTCAAAACTGGGGATATCGTCGAAATTTTGACGTCCAAGCATTCTTACGGACCGAGCGGCGACTGGCTGAAGATCGCTCAATCCTCGCATGCGCGAAGCAAGATCAAGCAGTGGTTCAAGAAGGAAAAACGGGAAGAGAACGTGGAGAAGGGCCGCGAAATGGTCGAGCGCGAGCTGAAGGGCCGCGGCCTGGACATCTCTGAATGGATGACCGACGAGAAGCTGCTGGAAGTGGCGAAGAAGTTTTCGTTCAACGATATCGAAGACATGCTGTCGGGCGTCGGCTTTGGCGGCATTACCGCAGCGCAGATTTGTACCCGCCTGACGGAGCGGCTCCGCAAGGAGCAGGAGGAAGCCAGCCTGCTGGAGCTCACGACCGAGAAGAAGGAAATCAAGCCGGCCGAGAAGAGATCGCGCCCGACCAACGGTGTTCGGGTCAAAGGAATCGACAACCTGCTCGTGCGGTTCGCCCGCTGCTGCAATCCGGTGCCCGGCGACGATATCGTCGGTTACGTTACCCGCGGCCGCGGCGTATCGGTGCACCGCTCGGACTGTCCGAACATTCCGGCGTCGGGCGATGGTGAAGAAGCCGCACGCGTGATCGAAGTCGAGTGGGAAACCGAGATCGAGGCGAATTACAGCGTCGATATCGAAATTACGGGACATGACCGGAACGGGCTCCTGAACGAGGTGCTTCAGGCGGTATCGGAGAGCAAAACGAACATTTCCGCGGTGACCGGGCGCTCGGACAAAAACAAAATGGCCCTCATCCACATGACGATTCTGATCCGCAACACCGATCATTTGCAGTCAGTTGTGGAACGGATCAAGCGCGTGAAGGATGTCTACACCGTGCACCGGATCATTCAGTAAGAAGCCTGAGAATGCACGTCGCACACCTGAGTAATCATTGATAGCTCAAGGTGCCCAGGGGAGCGGAACAAGCGAAGGAGCGTAGAGAGACAGCATGAAAGTGGTTGTACAGCGCTGTAAGGAAGCGCAGGTTACGGTAGACGGAGAAGTCACGGGGGCGATCGGCCAAGGGCTAATGGTGCTCGTCGGCGTTACCCATGAGGACACGGACAAAGACGCGAAATATTTGGCTGATAAGGTTGCCGGACTGCGCATTTTTGAAGATGATGAGGGGAAAATGAACTACAGCGTCATGGAAGTTGGCGGGGGCATACTGTCCGTGTCGCAGTTCACCCTGTACGGCGACTGCCGCAAAGGCAAACGCCCGAACTTCATGGCCGCGGCCAAACCGGATATCGCGGAAGGTTTGTACGAACAATTCAACCGCGAGCTCAGAGACAAAGGGCTTGAGGTCGCCACCGGCCGGTTCGGGGCGATGATGGACGTCACCTTTACCAACTGGGGGCCGGTCACGCTGATTATCGACAGCAAAGGGGCATAGAAACGGTAAATATCGGGCAAAATAGGGATGAGCATCCGCCATTTATATACAAATAAGGAGTTCATCCAATATGCGCCAATCCGTTCAGACCCAAACGCTGCAGTCACTGCCGCTTGCGCCGGTCGCCTCGCTGCACGAGGCCACCAAGACGATGCAGGCCGTACGGGAAATCCCGTTTCCCTTATGGACCTTGTACACGAAGGGTATCGGCCGGCAGCAGACCATCCGGTAGTCGACCCATTATTGCTGCAAGTAAATAGACCCGAGCAGAACCCTCTTTTATTGCGAAAGAGGGTTCTTTTCTGTAGAAAAGAGCCCTTTTGCTGTTATTTGAGATGATCCGCCCCAAGTTTATTGCGAAAATCATCCCCCCATTTTGACTTGCGCAGCTCGCAATCCGAAAATTCCGCCTCTTCTCCTTTCTTTCCTCGCGAATGGATCCTCGAGCATGTTATAAACGTGCGCGTTTCGGGTAATAACAAGGCGTGGACCACTTATCCATGAAAGGAGAACGATATTCCATGAGCAAGGTTGCATTTTTGCTAGCGAACGCATTTGAAGATTCGGAAATGAAAGTCCCATATGATGAAGTCAACAAAGCGGGCCATGACACGGATATTATCGGCCTCCAGCAGGGTGAGAAGCTGACCGGTAAAAACGGCGAAGCCTCGTATACGGCGGACAAAGCTATCGCGGACGCGAAGGCGGCCGATTACGACGCCGTCGTCATTCCCGGAGGCTCTTCTCCGGAGAACCTGCGGCTGAACAAGGATGTGCTGAACTTCGTGAAGGAGATCAACAGTGCCGGCAAGCCGATCGCCGCGATTTGCCACGGCCCGCAAATTTTAATCAGCGCCGGTCTGCTGAAAGGCAGAACGATCACCTCGTACCCTCCGCTGCAGGATGACATGGTGAACGCCGGCGCGGAATTCAAGGATGAGGAGGTCGTCTTGGACGGCAACTTCATCACTTCACGGACTCCCAAAGACGAACCGGCCTTTGTCCGGGAACTGCTGAACGTGCTGTAAGGCTCCGGGAGTGCCTTGGAAGCTTTCGTTTTGTGATTCATGATTTTAAATAGAGATGGAGGTAATGTATCATGACGAAGCAAATTCAAGCGTACTTCAAAACCGAGGATGACGCGGAAAGCGCAAAAACGAAGCTGATTGGCTTCCAAACGGAGCACCTGGAGGTAAGCCGGCTTGGGGAGGGCATCGGCAGTGACCGCCGCATCCTGCTTCCAATCGCCCCCGTCAATTTTAGCGGCAGCTCCAATGCCGCAGGAACGTCAGGTGCGGTAGGCGTGCCTACCGCTTACCCGGCCGCAGGCATCCCCGTGGTGGACGACCGGGATCCGGACGAGCTGTCCGAGGAGGACCGCGAACGCCGTGCGGACGAGGGAGGCGACCTGCTGTCGGGAGCGGTGGACGTGTCCCCGGACGATGAGGACTACCGGGACCTGGAGTACGTCCTTGCTGCCAAAGTGCCTGACGATTCTTATCAGGACGTTGTCAATAAACTGCGGGCAAGCGGCGGTTATGTGGAAATTTTCGACTGATTTCCTCACAAACCGATGTAAAGAAAGCGCTGAATAAAGCGCTTTCTTTTATGTAATATAACTGTAATATTAGTTTCATATTTCCTTAATATTGGCTGTCTATAATAACAGCATGACCCCCTTTTTTAATATATTACCTTATTGAACCTACAATATGGATTGTAGGTTTTTTCTTTGCAGAAATGTCTGTAAATTGACAGCTGTATCCATTTTGTGACAGAGACTCTTGACTTTAGTGCAGCGGTTCATTACAATCTAAAAATAATCTAAAATCGATTTGATGACGGGACCAAGTAGTCCGTGCCCCACCATGCAGAGAGGAATCCCTTAGGCTGAGAGGATTCTATGGATGACCGGATGAATGACTTCCCCGAGAACAGGCGGCGAAAGTGGCTTGCGGCGCAGGATGTGCGCTGTTCTAGTTCATGAGTAGACGTGCTGCGCTGAACGGGCGTTAATCGTTTGGAGCGGATACATAAGAAGTATCCGGAATGTGGGTGGTACCACGGGAATCAATGAATAACGATCTCTCGTCCCTGTTGGCTTGTTCAAGCGCAGGGGTGAGGGATTTTTTTGTTAGCTACAAATGATCTATGAAAAGAGGGGTTGCTATGGCTTACCAAAAACCGACGGGCACGCAGGATTTGCTGCCGGGCACGGTGGAGAAATGGCAGTTTGTCGAAGAAAAAGCCAGAGATTTGTGCCGGCGGTTCAATTACCGCGAAATCCGCACGCCGATGTTCGAGCAGACCGAACTGTTTGAGCGCGGCGTTGGCGAAACGACGGATATCGTCGAAAAAGAGATGTACACGTTCAAAGACAAGGGCGACCGCAGCATGACGCTGCGCCCGGAAGGCACTGCCGGCGTGGTCCGCTCCTACGTCGAAAACAAGCTGTACGGTGAACCTGATGTCACCAAGCTTTACTACATCGGCCCGATGTTCCGCTACGAGCGTCCTCAGGCGGGACGTTACCGCCAGTTCCACCAGTTTGGGATCGAGGCGTTCGGTGCATTGGATCCGGCCATCGATGCGGAAGTCGTCTCGCTCGGATACCAGTTCTGCAAAGACCTCGGCCTGCAGGGCGTGACCGTGGAGATCAACTCCGTGGGCAATCCCGCCAGCCGGGCGGCGTACCGCGAGAAGCTGCTCGCGTTTCTGACGCCGATGAAAGACACGCTGTGCAAGGACTGCCAGTCGCGGATGGAGCGCAACCCTATGCGGGTGCTGGACTGCAAGATCGACCAGGACAAATTCATCGATGCGCCATCGATTCTGGACAGCCTGGACGAGGAGTGCACCACGCACTTCGAGCAGGTGAAGGCATACCTCACCGCAATGGAGGTCGACTTCAAGGTCAATCACCGGCTGGTGCGCGGCCTGGACTATTACACCCACACCGCCTTCGAATACAAGGCGCAGGGTATCGGCGCGATCGATACGATCGGCGGCGGCGGGCGCTATAACGGCCTCGTCGGCGAAATCGGCGGGCCGGACCAGCCGGGCATCGGCTTCGGCATCGGCCTGGAGCGGATCCTGCTGATCCTCGACAAGCAGGAGATCGACCTTCAAGCGGTGAAGCCGCTGGACGTGTACCTGGTGGCCCTCGGCGAAGAGGCCGACCGCGAAATCACCAAGCAGCTGTACCTGCTGCGCAAGGAAGGCTTTGCCGCAGAACGTGACTACCTGGGCCGCAAGATGAAAGCGCAGATGAAGTCCGCTGACCGCCTGAAGGCGCGTTATACCGCGATTCTCGGGGATGACGAGCTGTCGCGCGGGGAAATCGCCCTGAAGTCAATGGAAACCGGCGAGCAGCAGACGGTGAAGCTGAGCGAACTGCATTTGGCATTACGTAAATCCGCCGATAAGGCTGAATAAATATACCAATTAAAAGGGGAATGACAAAACATGCATAGGACCCATCAATGCGGTAGCCTGACCACCGCGAACATTGGAGAAACGGTAACATTAAACGGCTGGGTGCAAACCCGCCGTGACCTCGGGGGCGTCTTGTTTATCGACCTGCGCGACCGCAGCGGCATCGTGCAGATCGTATTCAATCCGGCATACTCCGGCGAAGCCCTGGCCATCGCCGACCGAGTGCGCAGTGAATACGTGCTGTCCGTCACAGGTAAAGTTGTGCAGCGCGACGCAGAAACGGTCAACCCGAACCTGCCGACCGGCCAAATCGAAGTGCAGATTACCGAGATCGAAGTGCTGAACGGCGCCAAAACGCCTCCGTTCTTTATCGAAGACGGTGTGGAAGTTGACGAGTCGCTTCGCCTCAAATACCGTTACTTGGACCTTCGCCGTCCGGAAATGCAAAAAACGCTGCTGCTCCGCTCCAAAGCATCGAAGATCTTCCGTGACTTCCTGGACGGAGAAGGCTTCATTGAAGTCGAAACGCCGATCCTGACAAAAAGCTCCCCGGAAGGTGCACGCGACTATCTCGTACCGAGCCGGGTGCACGAAGGCGAGTTCTTCGCTTTGCCGCAGTCCCCTCAGCAGTATAAGCAGCTTCTGATGGTAGGCGGGATCGAGCGTTATTTCCAAATCGCCCGCTGCTTCCGGGACGAAGACCTGCGCGCGGACCGGCAGCCGGAGTTCACGCAGGTGGACATCGAAACGTCCTTTATGAACCAGGACGAGCTTCTGGGCATGATGGAGCAGCTGATGGCCCGCCTGTTCAAAGAAACGGTTAACGTAGACATTCCTTTGCCTTTCCAGCGCCTGACTTATGCCGAAGCGATGGATAAATACGGCTCTGACAAACCGGACCTCCGGTTTGGGCTGGAATTGATCCAAGTCAGCGACCTGGTAGCTTCCAGCGGCGTCAAGGTGTTTGCTTCCGTCGTCGAAAAAGGCGGAGAAGTCAAAGTGCTGAACGCCAAAGGTTGCGGCACATGGAGCCGTAAGGAAATCGACGATCTGGGTCCGTTCGCGGCCCGTTACGGGGCCAAAGGCCTGGCCTGGATTCAAGTCAAGGAAGGCGAATTCAAAGGGCCGATCGTGAAGTTCTTTACGCCTGAAGAGATCGAAGCGCTGAGAGAGCGCACCGGAGCCGAAGAAGGCGACCTGCTGCTCTTCTCCGCTGACAATAAAAAAGTCGTAGCCGACGTGCTTGGCGCGCTTCGCCTGAAAATCGGCAAACAGCTCGGCCTGATCAACGAAAATGAGTTCAAATTTGCCTGGGTGGTCGACTTCCCGCTGCTCGAGTGGGATGAGGAAGAGAAACGTTACGTTGCTCTGCACCATCCGTTCACCCGTCCGCGCGACGAAGACCAGCATCTGTTTGAAACCGATCCGGGCAGCATTCTGGCCCAGGCATACGACATCGTGCTGAACGGTTACGAAGTTGGCGGCGGTTCCATGCGGATTTACAAGCGCGACATGCAGGAAAAAATGTTCGCGGCCCTCGGCTTGTCGCCTGAGGATGCCAAAGACAAATTCGGCCACCTACTGGATGCCTTTGAATACGGCACGCCACCTCATGGCGGCATCGCGTTTGGTCTGGACCGGCTCGTGATGCTGCTCTCCGGACGCAGCAACCTTCGCGAAACGATCGCCTTCCCGAAAACGGCCAGCGCGACCGATCTGCTCATGGATGCACCGTCACCGGTCGACCAAGGGCAGCTTGAACAGCTTCACATCAAGCTCGTGAAAAAGCCGGGGGAAGAAAAGAAAGTTCATTCTTAAGTTAAGGGAGGCCACCTGACGATATGCTTAATCAATTTTCACGTACGGAGCTGGCCATCGGGCCGGAAGGCCTGGAAGTCATGAAAAACAGCACGGTGGCGGTCCTTGGCATCGGCGGGGTGGGGTCCATTGCGGTGGAAGCCCTGGCCCGCACCGGGGTCGGCCGCATTATTTTGATCGATAAAGACGTGGTTGACATTACCAATATCAACCGCCAGATCCATGCATTGACGACGACCATCGGCCAGAAGAAAGCAGATCTGATGGTAGAACGAGTCAAATTAATCAATCCGGACATCGATGCGATCGCATTGAACATGTTTTATACCGAAGAAACCTATCAGGAGCTGTTTAAGTATGAGCTGGATTACGTGCTGGACGCATCGGATACCGTGTCCTACAAAATCCATCTCATCAAAGAGTGCCTGAACCGCAAAATTCCGATCATTTCCAGCATGGGCGCGGCCAATAAAATGGACCCGACCAAATTCCAGGTTGCGGATATTTCCAAGACGACGATGGATCCGATCGCCCGGGTCATCCGGACAAAACTGCGCAAAGACGGCATCAAAAAAGGCGTCAAGGTCGTGTTCTCGACCGAAGAGCCGATCAAGCCGCGCGTAGACGTGACGGAAAAAATCGTTCCGGAGAACGCGCCGGAGATCCGTAAGGCAAAGCAGCCGCCGGCCAGCAACGCCTACGTACCTCCTGTCGTCGGCCTCATCATGGTGAGCGTTGCCGTGAAGGACCTGCTGGCCAAAGCAGAAATTCAGGTATAACGAACATCCCGGAGCCGACCGGGCAGACGCTCGCGAAATAACGGGCATAACTAAAGCAAGTGATGGCGCGCGAGGCCGTATAACGGCGCTCGCGCCTTTTATTTTACAAATATGGTATAAATAAAATAGGTTGGACACCGTTTGTCGAACAGGAGGACTATTGTTGAATTCTAGTTTTTGGCACCGCAGCCTGGGGCTGCTGCCGGGGGACAGCTGGAAGAAAGAATGGATTGCGGGTGCTGTTTCGTATTTTTCCGTCGTATATATTGTGATGGTTAACGCGAATATTTTGCACGACGCAGGGATGCCGCTGAAGGCCGCCATGGTGGGAACGCTGCTGACGTCGGTTGTGGGCTGCCTCCTGATGGCCTTTGGCGGCAAGTCGCCGATTGTGGTCGTACCGGGCATGGGCATCAACGCCTTCTTCACGTACACCCTGGTGCACTCCATGAAGCTGTCCTGGCAGGAAGCGCTGATGGTCGTCGCGGTCACGGGCGTGTTATTTTCGATCGTTTCCTTTACGTCCTTGTACCGGATCGTGAGCGAGGCCATCCCGCACAACCTGAAGCACGGCATCACGGTAGGGATCGGGCTGTTTCTGACGTTTATCGGGCTGCAGAAAAGCCAAATCGTGATCGCCCACCAGACGACTTTTGTCACCATCGGGCACTTCAGCGATCCGGCCGTCATCGTGTCCTGCTTTACGCTGCTGCTTGCCCTGATTTTGTTTATCCGTGGCGTGCAGGGAGGACTGCTCATCAGCATTCTGCTGGGAACGGGACTGGCTTATCTGCTCGGTGCCGTCAAGCCGGTACAGCTTGAATCCGGACATACCTTCCGCCAGTACGGGGAGCTGTTCGGCCATCTGTCAGCGGCAGGGATCGGCAGCCTGGTGTTCTGGATCGCCGTCTTTCTGCTGCTTCTGATCGTCGTCTTTGAAAATATCGGCCTCATCGCGGCGCAAACCCAGATGATCGGCCGGCCGGAACATTTTAAAGGCAGCCTCCGAGCGCTGTCGATATCGAACATCTTCGCCGGAATATTCGGGAGCAGTCCCGTGGTGGCGGCTGCGGAAACCTCCGCCGGGATTGCCGCCGGGGGGAGAACCGGGCTGTCGGCGCTCGTATCCGGCCTGCTGTTCGGTGCGACCTTTTTCTTCATTCCGCTTCTGAGCTACATACCGGACAGTGCCATCGCGCCCGTACTGATCGTGATCGGCGGGCTGATGGTCCAGAACGTCAAAGAGATGGAGTTTACGGATTTGACCGAAGCGTTTCCGGCGTTTCTCATTATGGTCATGATCCCTTTTACGTACAGCATTGTGGACGGCATGGCTTTCGGCTTTATCGCTTACCCGGTGGTAAAGCTGGCCCAGGGCAGAGGCCGGGAGGTTTCGCCTGTGCTGTACGGCATTGCCGCACTGTTTGTGGCGAACTTCGTGCTGCATGCATTCCTCTAAGGCATAAATCGCGGATGTGGAAGCGCGTGAAAGGGGACCCGTTTAAGGGCGGGTGGATCTTTCCGGTTTGGGGTAATGGATAGGGACAGCTAAGCAGCTGTCCTGAACCGTTTTTTCAGTGAATTATTTAGGAGGATTTCAAGAGATGACACTTATTCAATCGTTTACCGAAGGGCAGGAAATTACGGGCTTCTATCTGCTGAAATCGCTGCAGGTCAAACAGACGAACGCCACGCCGCCCAAGGATTATTTGGATATGATCTTATCGGATACGAGCGGGGAAATCCCCGCGAAACTGTGGGACACCTCCTCGACGGACAAGGAGACGTTCTTTGCACCTATGCTCGTCAAAGTGCGCGGCATCGTCCAGCTGTACCGGGAGCGGCTGCAATTTAAAGTAACGCAGATTCGGCCGGCCAAGGATGAGGACGGGTACAGCATCACCGATTTCGTACGGTCGGCTCCCGTGCAGCCGGCGGACTTGGTCTATACGATCAAGGCAGCGGCGGCAAGCGTTCAGGATCCCGAGCTCCGCAAAATTATCGAGCACTGCTACGGCAAGGTTGGCGATAAGCTCATGCATTATCCGGCTGCCAAAGGCATGCACCATGCTTTTTATGCCGGCCTGGCCTACCATGTCGTGCGGATGCTGGAGCTGGCCGAGTTCGTGTGCATGCAGCGGCCGTTTTTGAATCGGGATCTGCTCGTGGCGGGCATTATTCTGCACGATATCGCCAAGACGGAAGAACTGACGGCGGAGCTGGGCATCGTCAGCGAGTACAGCTTCACCGGTAAGCTGATCGGCCACATTCCGCTTGCGGTCAGCTGGATCACGGAGGCGGCAGTGCTTCACGGCATGGACCTGAACGCGGAGAAAATCGTGCTGCTGCAGCACGTTATTCTGGCCCATCATAATTTGGCCGAGTGGGGCAGTCCGGTGCAGCCGCAAATACCGGAGGCGCTTGCCCTGCATCTCATCGACCAGATGGATGCCAAGCTGCAAGCCGCTGAGGACGCCATCGATACGATGTCCATGACGGATGAATGGACCACGCCCGTACGGGCGTTGGAGAACAAGGCGTTCTACCGTTCGAAATACGGCAAGGATTAACGTTGTGAGCATTTTCGTCTGATTTCCGAACTTTATACGATATACGATCCTGAATTCATAAATAATGGGGAACGTTAAAACAGTCAGCGTGCGGTGAACCCGCCCTGGCTGTTTTTTGATCTTCAGCGGAAAAACAACGCATTGGGCAGCCGGATCTTCCACTGTCTGAGAAGCGGCTGAGCGGAGGGGCGATTGCTGCCCAGGAATCAGATTGCGATTTTTCCGGTTTATGGTAAAATCTTCACCGATACAAATGGCTATTGAGATCCATGATGAAATAAAAGGAGCATGCCCTTGAGAAATGTAACGGTGGGAATGATTATACGAAGGCTGCTAATTTTTGCTTTTGCCGCGCTGCTGCTGTTCCAGCTGGTCGACTGGCTCCCATGGAGAGACGGCAACCGGCTTATGATCGCGGACTTGAAAAACGACGGCCGGGTTACGGCGTATCCGGTGAACCGGAAGCTGAATATCGATGACGATACATTTACCATAAAGGAGCTGTACACCACCTCCAAGCGGACCGCGATCCGCTACGCCTTCCGCAAAAAGGTGAGGGATGGGTGGTCCTTCCCGACGGCTTCCGTCAAGCTGCTGGACGCGTCAGGAAAAGACCTGATCCAGCACGGGGCGAGCAGCACCGGAGTGCCATGGGGAGAGAACGGATGGATCTATTTTGACCCGCTGCCTGCGGGGACGAAGAAGCTAAAGAAGCTGACCCTCCGCTATGATTGGTATGACCGGCAGAGTGAGATGCCGATTCTCCTGGAGAAGGAGGAGAGCACCAAATGAAGATCAGCAGGCTGGGCGGAGTGCTGGAATGGTGCGCGGTTCTGATTTTGTTCATCGTCCTGCTGTGGGTATCCGGACTGGATCGCGGCAGCTTTACGGCGCAGGGCGCCCATGAGCTTTCCGAGCAAAGCTATCATTACGGGCCGTCCAAGGTCGTGAGGAAGGTTCAGGTGGATCAGGATACGGTGGTGTTCCTTGGCACCTACAAGCAGTGGTTTTCTGCCGATACGGTCACCTGGAGCCATTTTAAATGGCACCCCAGTGGAGGTGTTGCCGGTGTGCCCAAAAACCCGGAAAAACCGCTGACCTACAGCTGGGATGTTAAGAGCACCGGGTCGGATGGCGGGATGGCCAAATTTTACGGTTATGTCAACGATCCCGACATCGTTACCGTGGAACTGGGTGTGGTGATGGAGGACCGCGGCAGCAATACAGCGACGTCCGGATCGGAGCGGCAGCGCATATCGGATGACCGCATGTTCCTGTTTGTGTGGAAAACGGAGGGACGGGATTTCTCATGGCAATCCATCAAAGGACTGGACCGGGAGGGAAAGGTCAGGTACGAGCATAAGCTGCAGTAACGCCGCAAAAGTCGCAGCACGGGGAACATAGGTCGTCTCAATTCCTTTCCCCGGTCCCCGGGAATCTGAAATCCCTATGGTAAAATGCCTCCGGATTATGATATACTGAATATCCTTTTTAAGCGCGGCTTATGGATAAACCTTAAGCATTGGCTTACAAGAGCAGGAGCGGTTAACCCGCTCCTTAATACTTTTAGGAGGTAACTGAAATTGGAGACCGATTTTCAAAGTGCCTATCAAGAGGAAGAGAGTAGGCTGAATGCGACGATCGCTGAGATCGACCGCCAGCTTGAGAGGCTGCGCGGCATTCCGGTATACACCGGGCATGATTTTACGGAACAGGTGCTGGAAGCGGGCCGGGAAGAGAAGCGCCAGTCCCTGGCCAAAAGCCTGATGGAGCCTTATTTCGGCAGGCTGGACTTCCAGGAAGGAAGCGGGGAACGCAAGCCGCTCTACATCGGAAAAATCGGCGTAGACCAAGCGGAGGTCGGCGACCAGCCGATGGTCATTGACTGGCGGGCGCCGGTGGCCAGCCTGTTCTATTCGTTTACGGGCGGGGAAGAAACGGCTTCGTACGAAGCGCCTGAGGGTATCATCGAAGGGCTGGTGTATTTGAAGCGGAACGTGGTGATCCGCAAGCAGATTTTGGAGAGGGTGGCCGATACATACAACCGCGAGAGCGACCAGCCCGCCGTGTCCGACGAGTTTCTCGTGTACCGGCTGGGCGAGAACAAGGACAACCGCCTGCGGGACATCGTCTCGACGATCCAGGCGGAGCAGGACCGGATCATCCGGGCCGCGCGGAACACGGCGCTCATCATCCAGGGGGTGGCGGGAAGCGGTAAAACAACCGTGGCGCTGCACCGCCTGGCTTTTCTGCTGTACCAGTACAAGGACCAGGTGTCGGCGGACAAAATGATCATTTTTGCCCCGAACCATATGTTCCTGGATTACATCTCCGACGTGCTGCCTGAGCTCGGGGTCGGGGATATTCAGCAGAGCACGTTTGCGGACTGGGCACTCCAGCTGCTGGGACTTGACCTTCCACTGGCCGATAACGAAGAAACGCTGCGGTATTGGTTCGAGACGCCGGGGGGCATGCCGGAAATCACCGATAACGTGCCGGGACGGTTCAAGGGGTCGATTGGATTCATGCAGATGATCCGTGACTGCTTGTCGTCTATGGAATCGAGTTCAGTGCCTCCTGGCGATTTTATGCCTTGGGAAGGGGCAACCTTGGCTAGAGAGACGATTCTGCATTGGTTCAATGAGGAATATAAGCCGTACCCGCTGGCGAAGCGAAAAGAAAGGGTCATGGCCAGAATCCACCGCTGGATCGAAATGGAGCTGAAAAAGTCGGCTTCGGCGGCAGCGCTCAAGGACCGGAAGAAGAAGGCGGCGCAGCGTGAAAAGTCGTATGCGAACAAGTGGCCGAAATACGAGCCGCTGCTGCTGTACAAGCAGATGTTCAAAGCCGTCAAAACCGCCGGCGGCTGGTCCGAGGAAGCGCTGAGCGGCATCCCTGCCGCGGTGCTGAAATCTACCCAGTCCGACTTGAAAAAGGACGTCATCCGGGAAGAGGATCTTCCGGCTCTCCTTTATATGCACTACCTGCTGAACGACATTACGGGGGAGCAGCGCTTTGACCATATCGTCATCGATGAAGCGCAGGATTTCTCCCCGTTTCAGGTGGCGGTGCTGGACTTGTTCGTGCGGGGACATTCCTTCACGATTCTGGGCGACTTGTCGCAAGGGATCCATGCCTACCGCGGCGTCCACAGCTGGGAGGAAATGAGCTCGCTGTTCGCGCCGGAAAGCACCGCCTACTTTGCCCTGACGCGAAGCTACCGCTCGACGATGGAAATTATTGAATTCGCCAACGGCATCCTGGAAAATGGCGTGAAGAGCGATCTGCTCGCCGTACCCGTCTTCCGCAGCGGCAATCCGGTGCGCATTCTTCCGTATCATACGGGAGAAGCGGGGAGGGTGCGCTCCCTTCAGGAAGGGCTGCAGCAGCTGGCCGGCGGCGATTACCGGACGGTAGCCATTCTCACGCGGACGCTGGCCGACGCCGCCCGGCTGCATGAGCAGCTGGCCCCTGGAATACCCGACCTGCATTTGATAGACGGTGGCAAAAAGGCGTATGAAGGCGGTTTATCGGTTCTACCAGTGTATTTGTCCAAAGGTCTGGAATTCGACGCGGTCATTGTGGCCGATGCGGATCTTGCCCATTACGGCGATCAGGCCTGGGATGCCAAGCTCATGTACGTCGGCTGTACGCGCGCGCTGCACGAGCTCTGGATCATGCATGAGGATGCAGTGCCGCAATATTTGAACAACCCGCAGGAAGATATCGTCACAAGCGGGTGGAAATAGCATCGAACGAGACCGTTCCTTTCTCAAGGGACGGTCCTTTTTTCGTGATAACAGTTGCAGCCCAATTTTTGAAAATACGATTGACAGTACCTGGGAGGGAAGATATACTGAAGACAAATGAATGAATGATTCATTCATAAAAATGGGCAAAGGCGGTCGATCGAATATGAATTATACGGTACGGTTCAACAATAGCCGGACGCTTGAAGGCAAATATATCGTGACCACGGGAGCGACCAGCGGCATTGGTCGCGCGGCGGCAAAGGCATTGGTGCTCAAAGGGGCGAAGCTGGGCATCGTGGCCCGCAGCCGCAGTAAAGCCGCTGAATTGTCGGCAGAGCTGGGTAAGATGACAAACGGGGAAGCCCAGGTAGACTGCTTCATTGCGGATATGTCGTCCCAGCAGGATATCCGCCGCGCAGCGGCCGAAATATTGAACCGCGTTCCACGGATCGACCGCCTAATCAACAACGCGGGAACGATGTTTGTCAAGAAGAAGCTGTCCGAGGACGGTCTGGAAATGACCTGGGCGGTGAACCATCTGGGCCCGTTTCTCCTGACCAGCCTGCTGCTGGATCGGCTGATAGCGAGCGGCGATGCCCGGATTATTACGACTTCCTCCCATGGTCATAAAATGGCGAGAAGGGGCATTGACTTCAACGATATGAACGGTGACCGCCTGTACAGCGGACCAAAGGCGCTTCTCGGAGGCGCGAATCTCCGCTATGGCCAGAGCAAGCTGGCGAACATTTTGTTCACCGCCGAGCTGGCCAGACGGCTCAAGGGTACGGGAGTTACGGCCCACTGTTTTGATCCCGGTCTGGTGGCGACCAACTTCAACCAGGATAACGGAGGGCTGGCCCGGCTGACGATGGCCTGCATGAAGCCTTTTTCCCGAACGCCTGAACAAGGGGCCCAGACGCTCGTATGGCTCGCAGAATCATCGGAGCTTCTGCTGAAGAGCGGCGGTTATTACGCGGACATGAAGCTGCAGACGCCTTCCGATGCTGCGCGAGATGAAGCCGGCGCGAGCCGTCTATGGCAGGTGAGTGAAGAGCAGACCGGACTCCTTGCCGGACCGGGCTTACGACGGATACAATAAAAGCAGGGATGACTGATAAAAAGGAGGGCGCCAACGTGGCACCGCTGAACGAGCAGCAATTGGAACAAATTCATGATGAACGCAGGGAACAGATCAAGAAGGCGGCGCTCAAGGTGTTCGCCCGGCACGGAATCAACGGAACGAAAATGAGCATGATTGCCGCCGAAGCAGGAATCAGCCAAGGGCTGTCTTACCGCTACTTCAGCTCCAAGGAAGAGCTGTTTACCGAACTCGTGCAGGAGGCGATGGAGGAGGCGCAGCACTCGATGAAGGAGCTGGGGCGTATGCCGGGCAGCCCTGCCGAGCAAATCCGCGTCCTGACGGAGGCTATGCTGGAGGGTGACAATAAGGATGCCTTTCTGCTGATCCACCAGACCCAAACCTCGAGCGATGTTCCGGAGCGGGCGAAGGAAATGATCGGGCGGTATTCGCCGGAGGATACGATCGAGCAGCTGGTCCCGATTCTGGTCAAAGGCCAGGAAGCAGGCGAATTTCGCGAAGGAGACCCCCGCCGGCTGCTGTTTCTTTACCTGTCTGCGCTGACGGGCTTAATGCTGCAGGAGGTACCGGGACAGCCGGATTATTGGCGGAATGAGAGCGGCCTTCTGATGGGAATTCTCCTCCGGTAGCCCGGTGCAGAAGCGGTGGTGAGGAATATCCTATCCTTATTGAAGAGGTAAAGAATATTTATATCCGTTCTTTCACTTGCTGGAATTCCCAAAATATGAGTTAATAAAGGTGTCGGACGGCCGACGATTCTGTATGAAAGGAGGCTGATGCAATTTGATCACACAATACGAGGTGGTCTTCGCGTAAGCGAAGCCCCGCAGTATCGGGGGGCCGATCGGCTCCCCTTATACCGTTTTATTAAAATATATGGGTACATAATTCGAAAGGAGGCGAAAACAGCATGATCCAAGCATTTAGCGGGTTTGAAACAACCGTCGGAACTGGACATCTGTTGAAGTTTAAGGAGGACGTTTATCGTGAATTACAAAAACGGGAGGGATGTGCTTCCCCCTAGTTTGCTGAAGGAACTTCAGAAACATATTGAGGGCGAGCTGATTTACATCCCGAAGAGAAGCAACGAACGCGTCGGATGGGGTGTAAACAGCGGGACACGGCAAATGATCGAACGCAGAAACGAGGAGATCTTTGCTCTTCATTGCCAAGGTCATTCAATCGAATACTTGAAACAGGCTTTCCACCTGTCTCAGGAGAGCATCCGTAAGGTGATTTTTAAGAAACGGTCGGAACACGCCGCGGATGCCTCGAAACAAAAAGTGTCGGCACGCCAGTAGGCTATAACACCTCCCCATCTATGCGTAAAATAGATCGGAGGAGAAATATATGATGGAACACCACTATGTACAAGAGAAATTGATGGAATACAAATACGCGGATCTGCACAGACGAAGGAGCCGGTTGCTGCGTGCAACGGAAAAACCTGTGGAAAGCACGGTACAGGTGCATGTCGGATGGATCAGTCCATGGCCAGGTATGCTCTCGCGTTTGTTCCGCTCCAAAATGCGGCAACAGTAAAGAGTGCGCGCAGCGTTAAACCCTCTTTTTCATATGCTCGAAATGGCTCAGCAGGCGGGCCGTTTCTAAAGAAACCGTTCGGATGCTGAACGGTTTTTTGCTGTTTAAGATTATAGAATTTATAAATTTCAGCGAAGCTGAACCATTCTATAATCGCAAGAAAAACTTCAGCAAAACGCGGTCTGTCTTCTTTGAAAGTACGTCGATAGACGTTTTTCTTATGCCCGGGAGTCCGGCTCTTTCCTTCTTTTGGCTGTGGTTACAAAGCAATAGCATCGGGGCTAAGCAGTAAGGTACAATGAAGAGGGGGCATATTCAAGCGGTTACGAAAGCAAAAGGACATGCTGCACCCAGATATCCGTGAACCGCGAGGTGATGCAATGAGTCCGAAAGGTTTGACGGTCAGGGAGATGCTGAAGCTGCCGGTGATGGAACATGCGCAGCTGATCAGCGGGGAACGCGGCCTTGACCGTATCGTACAATATATAGATATTTGGGAGGTTCCCGATATCGGAAATTGGCTGCGGGAAGGCGAGATGGTGCTGACGACAGGCTATTCGACCCGGAACGACCCGTCGCTGCTGGTCGAAATGATCGAACAGCTCGCCAAAGTGAACGGGGCGGGGGTGGCCATTAAGCCGGAACGCTTTATTCCCCATATCCCGCAGGAAATGATCGATAAAAGCAACCAATACGATATTCCGATCATTCAGCTTCCTATCGGGATGGCTTACATTGACATAACATATCATGTTATGGATCAAATTTTAAACCGGCAGGCCGTGCTGCTGAGGCGGGCCGAAGAGGTCAATAAGGCGCTGACCCGGCTGGTATTGAACAATAAAGGCATTCAGGTCGTCGCTGACAACGTCTCGGAGTTAATTGATTCGCCGATATGGATCATCGGTAAGGCCGGAGAGGTGCTGGCGTCGTCGCCGGAAGGGTACCCTTACCGGTCTTCGGGGAAGCATCACCAGTGGGAGGTTAGCGTCGACAACAAAATGCTGGGTAAATTCGTGGTGGAGAAGCGGGAGCTGAATGAGCTGGATCTCATGCTGATTGAGCAGGCAAGGCTCGTTTTCTCGCTTGAGCTGATGAGGAACAAAATCGCCAAGGACACGGAAAACCGGCTGCGGGGCACGTTTTTCGAGGAGCTGATTTTGAACACGGTGTCCGATGAGCGGGTGACGGCCTCCAGGGGGCGGCAGCTCGGTCTTTCACCCGAATGGCTGTGGGAAGTGGCTGTCGTAGAGGCAGATGAGCCCTTTTACAATGAGGACAGCTCTGTCGTCACCAATATTCAGGCGTTCATTCGCAAGGAGTCCGCCGCGCGGAAAGTCCGGTCCCAGCTCCAAATCCATGGGGGAAGGATCGTATTGTTTCTGCCCTCCGCCAAGCCTGCGGGACAGGACCGCCGGATCGTGGACAAGGATGTGACGCTTCCATGGTGCGATGCCCTTTCCGGGCAGCTGAGCTCTTGGGAAGGAGTGCGGATGGGCATCGGCCGTCCGGGCTCCCTGGTCGAGGCGCACCGAAGCTATGGCGAAGCCCGAACGGCGGTGTCAATCGGATACCGGCTGAACCAGGAGCGCCGGATGTTCACTTACACGGAAGTGGAGATGATTCACCTGCTGCAGGAATCGACCGACCCTGCCCGCCTGAACCGGTTCGTTGAGGAAAAGGTAGGCGTGCTCGCTGAACATGACAGGACCCACGGCACAAATTACGTCAGGACGCTATATCATTATATGGCGACAGGCGGCAGCCTGAACGAAACGTCGTTGCGAATGTTTATTCACCGCAATTCGGTAAATTACCGGATGGACCGGATTAAATCGATTCTTGATCTGGATTTGAACAATCCAAGGTGCCGTTTCGAATTGTACTTATGTACGACATTTTATTTATTAAATCATTAGCGGATCAAAGCGACCCTTTGTGCCATGAGCACAAAGGGTCGCTTTCAGTTTTGGGGGATGAGTACATTGTTCCATCGGGGTGAAAGGCATAAAATCTAATGTAATATATTTTAACATCAATAGTTTAAAGGAATGAAGGGGTGATCGACTTGATAGGATTAATTCGTGTATTTACGGCGAAAGATAATGAAGTGCTGCAAGCGCATGGAAACATGATTCAAGAGCAATTTGAAGTCCCTGTCATGAGCAGAAGCATACCTGATCAACCGCTGGGCATTTACGATGATGCGTCGGAGGAAGCAGCCCTTCCAAAAATCGTAGAGCTGGGCATCCAGATGGAGCAGGAAGGCTGCCGCCTGCTGATTGTCAGCTGCGCCGCCGATCCGGGCGTCCGGGAATTGCGTAGCCGCGTGTCGATCCCCGTCATCGGGGCCGGAAGCTCGGCTGCTTTGGTCGCTCTCTCGCTAGGCGAGCCCATCGGATTAATGGGGATCACCGAAGGGATCCCGCCGGTCATGAAAGTATTGCTGGATGAGCTGATCGTAGGATACTCCCGGCCTGAAGGCGTGACCAACACGACGGATCTGCTGACGGAAGCGGGACGGCAGAAAGCGCTTGAAGGAGCACGGTCCCTGGTGGAGAAGGGTGCAAAAGCGATTGTATTCGCTTGTACCGGTTTCTCTACTATTCATTTTGCCGATGTGATCCGGAAAGAGCTGCAGGTTCCCGTCGTTGATATCGTCGAAGCGGAAGGCCTGATGGCCGCCAACTATTATAAGCAGATTATTTCCGCTTCCTGATCTGCTCGGATTTGCCAGTACTGTATTACCCTGATGCGAGGCGGTGGAATCTCCCTTCTCATACGGTCCTTCAAATGCGGCCTGCAATATAGATTGAACTAAAGAAATGAGAGTTAAAGTGCCAAGTGAAATTCATATATATTGGAGGCGTTATCATGAGCGAAGTAAAACACGAAGCAGAACAAGCAGGCGGCAAAGAGAAGCACCCCAGCATTTTTGAGCCCTTTGGCTTGATACTCAACATCGTTACCGCCATCCTGGGTGCCATCGTCGGGATACAAATCGTTACCACGCTTGGTGTTACGCCGAATACGGCTATTATCGGAGCGCTCGTGGCGATGCTGATCGCGAGGATTCCGATTGCGGTCTTTAAAAAATACAAGTCGGTACACCGGCAAAATATGGTGCAGACTTCGATATCCTCGGCCACGTTCGGGGCGGCCAACAGTTTGTTTATTCCGATCGGCATTCCGTTCGTGATGGGGGAGACGAAGCTGATCGTACCGATGCTGATCGGCGCAGCGATGGCCATGTTCGTGGATGCGGCGCTGCTGTACAAGCTGTTCGACTCGAAGCTGTTCCCCGCGTCAGGGACATGGGCTCCGGGCGTAGCGACAGCCGAATCGATCATAGCCGGCGATAAGGGCGGCAAGCGCGCCGGACTGCTCGGCGTCGGTACGGTACTCGGACTCATCGGTTCCTATTTCCACATATCGATGTCGGCCTTCGGCGTCGCCTTTATCGGCAACATCTGGGCGCTCAGCATGTTCGGCATCGGCCTTCTGATCCGGCAGTATTCCATTCTGTGGTTCAACATTAACGTGGAGGCTCTCTATATCGCCCATGGCGTCATGATCGGCGCAGGGATCGTCGCCCTCGTTCAAGCCGCGATTCTGATTTTCAAGCGGCCGAAAAAATCGGAACGGGAAGCTGACGATTCGAAGTATACCCGTACGGAGGGTGAAGCGAGACGCTCCCTGGGACTGGGCTTTGTCGCTTACCTGATCATCGCACTTATTATCGCCATCATCGGCGGCCTGATGACGAAAATGTCCCTCGGCATGCTGATCGGCTTCCTGTTCTTTGCGGCCTTTGCCGCGTTTGTACACGAAATTATCGTCGGCATCGCGGCCATGCATTCCGGCTGGTTCCCTGCCTTTGCCGTCGCGTTCATTACGCTTTTGTTCGGCATGCTGATCGGCTTTCCGCCGGTGGCGCTGGCCCTTTTGGCCGGGTTCAGTGCCGCTACGGGCCCGGCGTTTGCGGACATGGGATACGACCTGAAGACTGGCTACATTCTGCGCGGCAACGGGGAGGACCCCGAATTTGAAAAGCGGGGCAGAAAGCAGCAGTACATGACAGGCATGATCGCCTTCGGCGTAGCCGTGATCGTTGTTGCCCTGACGTATAACTCGTACTTCTCGCAAAAGCTCGTTCCGCCGATCGATACGGTTTACGTATCGACGATTCAAGCGGGAACCTCGGGCGACGTGGCGATGAAGCTGCTGCTGTGGGCCATTCCGGGCGCCATTCTGCAGCTCATCGGCGGTGCCAAGCGCCAGATCGGCGTCATGTTCGCGACAGGCCTCCTCATTGCGACGCCGAACGCCTGCTGGGCGGTCCTGGCGGGTCTCTTGATCCGGATTGTCGTCCTGAAAGTGAAAGGCAAGGAAGCCGAGACACCAATGAGTATCCTGGCGGCCGGATTTATCGCAGGGGATGCGCTGTACAGCTTCTTTAACTCGATATTCAAAATCAGAAAGTAGGTGCATACACCAATGGCACGTATACCTTTGGATGAAAACATGATGGAGAGCGCCGTTTATGGCGGCGCGGTCCTGGGCGGCGGCGGTGGCGGCTGGATCGAGGAAGGCCTGCAAATCGGCCGGCTCGCGCTCGAGCTGGGACAGCCGGAACTGCGCACCATCGACGAATTCGCCGATAACGACACGCTCGTAACCGTATCGCTGGTCGGTGCACCAGGGGCAAAGGATAAGTATCTGAAGCCCATTCACTACTCCAAAGCGCTGGACATGCTGGCCGGCTTGCTCGGCAAGCCGATCTCGGCCATTCACACCAACGAGAACGGGGCCGGCACAACGGTCAACGGATGGCTGCAGTCAGTCATTACCGGTATTCCGCTGGTCGACTTCGCCTGCAACGGCAGAGCGCATCCGACAGGCACGATGGGCGCCCTGAATCTAACGGAGGTGGAAGATTACGTGTCCCACCAAACGGCCATCGGCGGTAAAGGTGACAACTACCTGGAGTTCAGCATCTCCGGCTCCCTCGGCAAAGCGGCGTCGATGGTCCGCAAGGCTTCGGTTGAAGCGGGCGGCCTGGTCGCGGTGGCGAGAAATCCGGTGACCGCAGCCTATGCGAAGCAAAACGGCGCTCCGGGAGCCATCTCACAGGCGATCGAAGTCGGCCGGGCGCTGCTCGGCGCCAAGGGCGAAGCAGCTATCGAAGCGGTTGTCGCCAAGCTCGGCGGCCGGATCGTAGCGGCTGGAGAAGTGACGGATTTCCAGATCGAGACGACCGGCGGATTCGATGTCGGGACCGTGCAGATCGACGGGTTCGAAATGACGTTCTGGAATGAATACATGACGCTGGAAAAGGACGGGGAACGCTTCGCGACATTCCCGGACCTGATCATGACCCTGGACGCCAAGACGGCCAGACCCGTCGTGACCGCCGCTTTGGAGAAGGGACAGCAGCTCGCCGTGATCGTCGTGCCGAAGGAGAAGCTGCTCCTCAGCACCACGATGCGCAACAAGAAGCTGATGCTGCCGGTGGAAGACATTATCAAGAAACCGGTTCTGAATTATTTGTTCTAAATCGTTACGGATGGTTCGAAAAGTACAGAGAGAACACCCGCACAACAGACAGAAGATGGAGGTATCGGTCATATGACACTCAAGCAAACGATGATTTCGCTGGACGCGATGGATGATGGCTATGTAACTGGAGAGAAGGTCAAAGCGCTGTTCGTCGACTATGCGGAGATTTCCGCCCACGTACAAAAAGTAACCGGCGAAAAGGGAAGCACCGATTTTATTAAAATCGTCATTCCGGGAACCGAGGGCAAGTCCAAGGGCGGTTCTGTTCCGACCCTCGGCATCGTTGGACGCCTTGGTGGCATCGGCGCCCGTCCAAGCCGGATCGGGCTCGTCTCCGACGCTGACGGAGCAGTAGCGGCGGTTGCTTCCGCGCTTAAGCTCGCGGATATGCAGGTCAAGGGAGACCGCCTCAAAGGCGACGTTATCGTGACGACGCATATTTGTCCCGACGCCCCGACCCGTCCGCATGAGCCGGTAGATTTTATGGATTCGCCGGTTGATATCGGTGCGATGAACGCCCACGAGGTGCTGCCGGAAATGGACGCGGTCCTCTCGATCGACACGACGAAGGGCAACCGGGTCATCAACCATAAAGGCTTCGCCATTTCGCCGACCGTCAAGGAAGGTTACATTTTGCGGGTGAGCGAGGACCTGCTGCGCATTATGGAAATGACGACGGGACTGCTGCCGGTGACGTTCCCGATCACGATGCAGGACATTACACCTTACGGCAACGACCTGTACCACATTAACTCGATCCTGCAGCCTGCCGTGGCCACCTCGGCACCGGTCGTCGGGGTAGCCGTAACGGCCCAGTCGGTCGTGCCGGGATGCGGCACGGGGGCGAGCCACGAGATCGACATCGCCGCCGCGGTCCGCTTTGCGGTGGAAGTCGCCAAAGAGGTCACGAACGGAACCTGCGCGTTTTATAATCCGGATGAATATGACCGGATCGTCAAGCTGTACGGTTCGATGAAGGTGCTGCAGACGGCGGGGAATGCCTGAGTCAGCACGGAAGAGGGAAGAGGCCAAACGGCTGTCTTCCCTTTTTCAGCAGGGAGATCCCCGTTTGGGGACGATTCAATCATGACGTAACCAGGGGATCACGGACAATGTGGAATGGGGAAGCCTCATTCGATATCGATCATGGTGAAGGAGGATCAGCGGTATGACGAAACTGGGGGTAATTACGATCGGGCAGGCGCCGCGGAAGGACGTTACGCCGATTCTGGAGGAGCATTTGCCAAGCCGGGTGGACATCGTTCAGGCCGGCGTGCTGGACGGAATGACCAAGGAAGAAATCGACGCAAAGCTGAAGCCGGAGGAAGGGGACCATACGCTCACCTCGCGGTTAACGACAGGGCAGTCGGTCGTCATGGGAAGAAGCAAGATGCAGCCGCTCCTTCAGCAGAAAATTTATGCCATGGAAGAGCAGGGCATCCGGCAGATTTTGCTGCTGTGCACAGGCGTATTTCCGGGACTCGCCACCCAATCTTCCTATTTGATCGAGCCGGATCATATCATTCCCCCGGCGGTGAAAGCGATGGTCGGCCCAAGACGATTGGGCGTCATCGTTCCGCTGGAGGAGCAGAAGGACAGCATGAACTCGAAGTTTGAGCTTCATGGACTGCATCCGGTGTTTGCCGTTGCTTCGCCGTACATTGTTGAGGAAGGGAATTTCGAAGCGGCCGCACGCACGCTGAAGGACCAGACGGATCTGATCCTGCTGGACTGCATGGGATATACGGAGGAAGCGCGCCGCATCGTGGCCAAAGCCTCCGGCTTGCCGGTCATTCTGTCGAATGCTATTATGGCTAAAATCGTATCGGAAATGATTTGAGCCGGTCGAGCCCTATTTTTTATATGGAAGGAAGCTGTTTCGCAATGAATGAAAAGATCGTTGAAATTAGTATGAACACGTTGGCCGATTGCCTTGGCTTGAAATCCGGAGAGACTTTTCTGGTCGTTACCGATGAGAGCCGAAAGGAGCTGGCCGAAGCGCTGCATGAAGCCGGAAAACGCCTCGGAGCCGAGTCGATGCTGGCTGTCATGAAGGAGCGCGCGAAGTCGGGAGAGGAGCCGCCTGAGGCGATCGCGGCCGCAATGACCAAAGCGCAGGTCGTGGTGTGCATTACGAAGCACTCGCTGACGCATACGCAGGCCCGCAAGCAGGCGGCAGCCGCCGGAGCGCGTCTGGCTACCATGCCGGGCATCACCGAGGACATGTTCCTGGAAGGAGCCATTGCCGCCGATTATACGCAGGTCAAAGCGCTGACCGAAAAAGTGACGGATATGCTGACAGGCGCCCAAACGGTGCGCATCGAGAAGGACGGCCGTTCGCTGGAGTTTTCCATCCAGGGGCGGGACGGGGTGCCCAGCACGGGCATGTACCTGGAGCCGGGACAATCCGGAAACCTGCCTTCGGGTGAAGCCTATATCGCTCCAGTCGAAGGAACGGCCGAAGGTCAAATCGTCGTTGACGGCTCCATTGCCGGCATCGGCAAGCTGTCGGGCCCGATCGTGCTGACCGTGGAAAAGGGACGCCTGACCGCGGCCGAAGGCGGACCGGAGGGAGAGAAGCTGCTGCAGATGCTCGGCGACGGGGACGGCCGTCTGCTTGGCGAGTTCGGCATCGGCACGAACGAGAAGGCCCGGATCACCGGTGTCGTGCTGGAAGACGAGAAGGTGTACGGCACCATCCACGTGGCCTTCGGCAGCAACAACACGTTCGGCGGCGTCGTCGCCGCAGGCGTGCATATCGATTGCGTCGTCGGTAAGCCGGATGTGTATCTGGACGGCCGTCAAATCATGAAGAATGGGGAATTGAACGCCTGAACCCTATGATGTTCTAGTGGAATGCCTACTGCTTGAGGGGGAGAGACATGGGACGGAACATGATACGAAACCGCTTTGAGCTGGAGGGTAGCGTGCCGGACGAAACGCACCTGAACGGAACGATCCAGGTTCTGACCAGCCATGAGTCCGTCCGGGGCTTTACGCCGGAGGAGGTGCCGCCGGCCGTGCTTGAAGCGATCCTGACGTCCGCCAGAAGCGCACCTACTTCCTCCAACCTCCAGGCTTACAGCATCATCGTTATCCGGGACGCGGACCGGAAATCGCGAATTTCGGCACTGTCGGGCCACCAGGGGTTTATTCAGGAAGCGCCGGTGATGCTGATTTTCTGCGCGGACATCCATCGGCTGAAATATGTGACGCAGCGGCAGGGCTACGACTTTAAGGCGGACACGCTTGAAATGTTCCTGCTGTCTTCCGTCGATGCCGCACTGGCGATGCAGAACGCCCTGGTCGCTGCCGAAGCGCTCGGTTATGGCGCCGTCCCGGTCGGGTCCGTCCGCAACCATCCGGAGGAGCTGGCGCTTGAGCTCGGCCTTCCCGAGGGAATGTTTGCCGTGGTCGGCCTGGCGGTCGGCCGGGAGCGTGAAGGGGTACGCAGAGGGGTGAAGCCCCGCCTGCCGATGAGCGTTACGGTTCATGAAGAACGATATTCGGCCGCCGCATTGGACGAAGGGCTGGAGGCGTACGATGAGCAAATGATATCACGCCGTTCGTATGACGGCCGCCGGGTCTCGATTGCCGGCGAGCCGGAGAAGGAAGGATCGGATTATGGCTGGTGTGAGCACACGGCCAGACGCTGCACGCGACCGGAGACGATCGCGGCATCGTCAAGCTTGAGAGAGAATTTACGGGAAGTTTTGATGCGGAGAGGATTTTCCTTGCGTTAGGCGAGAGGGGGATAACACCATGGATGTACTGGAAACCATCAAGGCAAGGCGCAGCGCGCGTTCTTTTACTGGCCAGCGGCTTGAGCCGCATATCGTGGAGGCGATCGAGGAAGCCATTCTTCACAGCCCGTCGGCGAGCAATGCGCAGGAATCACATTTTGTCATCGTTCAGGACGAAGTGCGGATCCGGCATATCAAGCGGTTTGCGCAGGGACTGTCGGGGCAGCCGGCGGCGGTGGTCGTTCTCTGCAGCAACCATCAGGAGTCGCTGGCACGGGGCGGAGCAGACAGTGCCGACATGCTGCGGTTCATTAATTTGGGGGTCGCCGCTTCCGCGATCATGCTCACTGCTCAATCGCTCGGCGCGTCCAGCTGTCCGGTCCGGTCGTTCCACGCACCGTCCATTGCGGCCATCACCGGTTTGCCGGAGGAAGTGAAGCCCGAGCTGCTGATCAGCCTCGGCTACGCCGACAAGCCGCCGCGTCCGAAAACGTCCAAGCCGCCGAAGGAGATGATTTCATTTGAACGCTACGGAAACTAGCCTGGGTGCAGGGGATATGCGGGAGCGAATGCTGGATTTTGCGGCCTATGTGCTGACCAGCGCCCGCGCCCTCTACCGCGAGCCCCAGTCCTACGGGCCGATGCGGCTCGCAGATACGCTGGAGAAGGGGCTGGAGCTGCTGCAATCCGCCGGGTTCCGGGACGAGACGGTGGAGCAAGCCATGGCTGCTGTCCGCGAATCCCGGCCGGTGGCGATGACGGACCCTGATGGCTTTGCCGAAGCCTTGGACCGGGCGATCGCCGTGCTGGTCCAAGCGACGCTGGAGGGGAAGCCCAAAGCTTAGCAGCTCGCCGCAACGAACGAGAGCCGTTGTTATTATTACACCGCAGTCCGGCTGGCCGGCTCTGCGGTGTTTTTCGTCATGCGGGCCATTATAATAAAGGCATGACCATCCATTTTCTACAAAGAAGGAGAACAACGAACGATGCAGCATCAGGTGACGGAACATTGGGACGAAGCGATGTGGCAGCAGGCGGAGCCGGTTTATGAGGAGGCTTTTCCGGAGCATGGGCGGAAAACGAAAGCGATCATCATGCGCATGTTTGAAAGGGGACTGTGTGCACTGCACGTCTGGAGCGAAGGCCAAGCCGCAGCGGCCATGGCCCTGACGGGGACGGATGCCAAGGAAAACCTGCTGGTCATCGATTATATTGCGGTACGGGGAAGTTCCAGGGGATCAGGTGTCGGACTTGCCTGCCTCCGGGATTTGCGTGAATGGGCCGGCAGCAGGGGTTATAGAGGTATCGTGATTGAAGCGGAAGCCGATCCGTCGGAAGAAAACGCCGGCAGAATCGCCTTTTGGAAAAAGGCCGGTTTTACACAGGCGGCGTACGTGCATTCGTACATTTGGGTACCTGAAACGTACCGGGCGATGTACCTCAGCCTTGATCCCGAGCATCCCGTCGAATCGCATGACGGCGGCGAGGAGCTGTTTCAGTCGATCCTGCGCTTTCACGAAAAGGCCTACCGCCGTCCGAGCAAGTCATGAGCGCACCGCCTGTTCGCCCGGAAACAGAAGGGAATGAACTCTCCCGGCCGGGTATGGTATGATAGAAGAACAGCTTTGGTCCGCAGGGACAAGCATTTTAGACTTTCAAGGACGTGAATCGAATGGACTTATTTTCTTTCCAGCAGGACGCGAATCCCGGCGAACGGCTCTTGGCCGACCGGATGCGGCCGACCACGCTGGATGAATATATCGGGCAGGAGCATATCGTAGGTCCGGGCAAGCTGCTCCGCCGGGCGATCGAAGCCGACCAGGTATCCTCCATCCTCCTGTACGGGCCTCCGGGATGCGGCAAGACGACGCTCGCCCATATTATTTCGCAGCATACGCAGGCGGACTTCGTCCGGCTAAACGCGGTAGACGCTTCCGTCAAGGATGTCCGCGAGGTGATCGACCAGGCCCAGACCAATAAATCGATGTACGGAACGAAAACGATCCTCTTTCTGGACGAGGTGCACCGTTTTAACAGCTCGCGCCAGGACGCGCTGCTGCCTGCGGTGGAGAAGGGGACTATTATTTTTATCGGAGCTACGACCGAGAACCCGTTCCATTATGTGAACGGCGCCTTGATGAGCCGCTCGACGCTGTTCCAGCTCCATCCGCTTACGAAGGAGCATTCCATGCTGGCAATGAAGCGGGCGCTGCAGGATCCGGACAAGGGGCTCGGCTTCATGAACCTGAAGGTCGATGAGGAAGCTCTCGATCATATTGCGACGATGGCGAACGGGGATATCCGGCGCGCGCTGAATGCGCTGGAATTGGCGGCGTTGACGACGCCTCCCGAGGCAGACGGAACCATCCATATCACGCTCGAAGTGGCGGAGGAGTCAATCCGCCGGCCGATCGTGCGCGCGGATGAGTCGACCCAGTATGACGTGCTTTCGGCGTTTCATAAGAGCATCCGCGGATCAAGTGATGCCGCGCTGTTCTGGTTCCTCTACGCGGTGGAGAAGCTGGGCATGGACCCGATGGTGTTCATCCGCCGGCTGATTGCCGCCAGCAGCGAGGATATCGGGCTGGCAAACCCGCAGGCGATGGTTCAGGCCGTCAGCGCGCTGGACGCTTACCGGAACAACGGCTGGCCGGAGGCGAAGCTGAACATCGCACAGGCGATCCTGTTCGCGGTGGAGAGCCCCAAATCCAACCGGGTCTATACGGCGATTTCGAATGCCATGTCCGCCATGGACGAGATCAAATCCGCGGAAGTGCCGCTTCACTTGCGGGATACGCACTATAAGGGCGCCGTCAAGCTGGGCCATGAAGGGTACAAATACCCGCATAATTATCCCGGCCATTATGTGAAGCAGGACTACCTGCCGAAGGAAATCGCCGGCCGGGTATTCTATGAAGCGTCGGAGCAGGGCAACGAGGCGAAAATCCGGCATAACCAGCAGCTCCGGAAGGATCAGTCTTAAACCGCGGTGCCTGGGAACATACTTCGATTAGGGATTAGTTTTGCGATGACAGCAGGATAATAATGATGGCGGGGAGAATCTTTAAGGACGGCATGCAAAAAAACCGCTGGCCCTCGAAAGAGCCGGCGGTTTGCACATATGCTTTGCGTTTAGATGGCAGCTTCGTATTGAACTTTTTCCACCTTGTCGATCGTTCCGCCGCCCAGGCACACATCGTCCTGGTAGAACACGACGGCTTGGCCGGGTGTAATGGCCTTTTGCTTCTCGGCAAACGCAACGTGGACGCTGCCGTCCGGCAGCCATTCCAGCGTAACCTTCTGGTCGGGCTGACGGTAGCGGAACTTGGCGGTGCATTGGAAGGGCTCTTTGGGCACGGCCCCTTGTCCCGCGATCCAGTTCACGCCTGAAGCGATGAGTCCGGTGGAGTACAGGCTGGGATGCTGATCCCCCTGCACGACGTACAAAATGTTCTTCTCTAGATCCTTGTCGGCCACGAACCATGGTTCGCCCGAGCCGGAACCGCCGATACCAAGGCCTTGGCGCTGTCCGAGCGTGTAGTACATGAGGCCGTCATGGCGGCCTTTGACTTCGCCAGTGGAGATATCGACCATTTGGCCGGATTGGGCAGGCAGGTATTGGCTCAGGAACTCTTTGAAATTGCGTTCTCCGATAAAGCATACCCCGGTGCTGTCCTTTTTCTTGGCGGTGTAAAGCCCGGCTTCCTCCGCAATTCGGCGGACCTCCGGCTTAGGCAGATGTCCGATTGGGAACATCGCCTTCGACAGCTGCTGCTGATTGAGCGCGTTCAGGAAGTAGGTCTGATCCTTGTTGCTGTCCACGCCGCGCAGCAGTGTATAGACGCCGTCCTGCTCGACAACGCGGGCATAATGGCCGGTGGCTACATATTGGGCGCCCAGATTCAGCGCTTTCGTCAGAAATTCGCCGAATTTAATCTCGCGGTTGCACATGACATCGGGATTTGGTGTGCGGCCCAACTTATATTCATCGAGAAAATAGGAAAATACTTTATCGTAATATTCCTTTTCGAAGTTCACCGTGTAATAAGGAATGCCGATCTGCTCGCAGACGCGGCGGACGTCCTCGGCGTCGTCTTCCGCGGTGCAGTTGCCGAATTCATCGGTGTCATCCCAGTTTTTCATAAAAATGCCGATGACGTCGTAGCCCTGCTGCTTCAGAAGCAGCGCGGTGACGGATGAGTCGACACCGCCGGACATCCCGACGACGACACGTATATTTTGATTATCTGTAGACAAAAGTCATCACCATTTTCATATGAGATTGTGCCCATAGCATCTATTTTAACACATTTGTCCACAGATCACACCACATAGGTTGTCCACCGGTCGCGAACATTTCTTTGTTTTGTCATTGTTTTTTAAACCAAAACGGAGCCGGATATGTTAACATAGGCTAGGGAAATGATCGGAATACGCAGATATGGAAAAGCTTACATAAGCTGTATTCTCTTGGATTAACCACCGACCTGTTGAACCAAAGCCATTGATAACGATACATGAGTAAGAGCTAATAGATTGAAACTCAAGTTTCGAAATTTGAACCCCTTGTTGTAATAGGCTTTATCCAAGCCGTTCAACATGAAGTTTTTGAGTTCATTCTATATAGATACCATGAATTTCACTTGAGAGAGGTGCCACCTTTGAAAATATCGACAAAAGGCCGTTACGGCTTGACAATCATGATGGAGCTTGCCGCCAAATACGGCGAAGGGCCGACATCCCTAAAGAGCATTGCTGAGAAAAACCAACTTTCCGAGCACTATCTGGAGCAGCTGATCGCTCCGCTCCGGAACGCCGGACTCGTTAAGAGCATCCGCGGCGCTTACGGCGGTTACATCTTATCGCGTGAAGCTTCCGAGATTACAGCCGGTGATGTCATTCGCGTGCTCGAGGGGCCGATTTCGCCGGTCGATTTTACAGAAGAGGATGATCCGGCCAAACGTAATCTTTGGCTGCGGATCCGTGACGGAATCGCCAACGTGCTGGATTCGACGACGCTTGCCGACCTGATTTCCTACCAGGAGAAAGAGACGTCCGAGAACTATATGTTCTACATCTAGACTACAAGCTGCAGCCACTCGCCCCTTGCGAGTGGCATTCGGCTTTGCAAACGGCGTACCTTCTGGGCGTACCTTCCGTAAGGATAGTCAACTTCCAAAGTTTTGTAAGTAAATGTTTTCCAAATTAAAAACAGACCCGCTTCGGCGAGTCTGTTTCCGGTTGTTACTGTTGACGGAACTGGTTGTTGAACCCCGTTTGGAAGCCTTGCGGCTGCTGCGTTTCCATATATCCCGATACCGGCTGGGATACGGAGCTCACCATTTGCTGGGCCAGGCTGGAGATTTGCTGCAGCTGTTGAATGGCGCGCTGGTGGCCTTGAAGGGCGGATTGAATCATTTGCGACGTTTGCTGCTCACGCTGAGCGAGCTGCTCCAGCTGCATCGCATTTTGCTGCTCCTGCTTCAGCATTTGCTGGTAAGCCATAGAAGCTTGTTGAGTTTGCTGCGTCAGCTGATGAATGATTTGGTTGATTTGCTGGGATTGGGAATACGGGTTCATGTCATTACCTCCATATCGGGATTGGATTACCGACATATTATGACTGCCCGGAAACCGTTCTATCCGAGCCAAACCCTGTATGAACAGGCTCCAAATTCCTGATTTGAATACAACAATTTCACTGGACATCATAAGCGAAATACTACACAAGACCAAGGTGGTGTAATCATGAAATCAATCTATTTGGACCATGCGGCCTCCACTCCGGTACATCCGGAAGTGGCGGAAGAAATGATGCGCGTCATGACCGGACAATACGGCAACGCCTCCAGCGTTCACGCATTCGGCCGTGCGGCCAAGCGCACCGTCAGCGGGGCAAGGGACCGGATCGCCAAGTTTCTCGGCTGCCTGCCCGATGAGATCGTCTTTACCGCCGGGGGCACGGAAAGCGACAACCTCGCTTTATTCGGCGCAGCCTCGATGCGCAGGTCTAAGGGGAACCACATCATTACGTCGTCCATCGAGCATCATGCTGTGCTTCACGCCTGCGAAGAGCTGGAGAAGGAAGGTTTTCGTGTCACTTACCTGCCGGTAGACCACACCGGACGGGTTCGGCCCGAGGATCTGGAGGCGGCATTGTCGGAGGATACGATTCTGATCAGCATCATGTATGCGAACAACGAGGTAGGAACGATTCAGCCGATTGAAGAAATCGGGAGAATCGCCCGAAGCAGAGACATTCTTTTTCATGTGGACGCCGTTCAGGCTCTTGGAGCGCTGCCCATCAACTGCCATGAGCTTCCGGTCGACATGATGAGCTTTTCCGCGCACAAAATCAACGGACCCCAAGGTGTAGGAGCGCTGTACGTCCGCAAAGGACTGGTCATCGCACCGCGCCTTCACGGCGGACTCCAAGAGAAAAAGCGGCGCGCAGGAACGGAAAATATGGCCGGAATCGCCGGCTTCGGCAAAGCCGTGGAGATTGCTTCCCGCCAGATGGAGCAGCGAAGAGAGCATGATCTTCGTTTGCGCCAGGCCTTGATCAGCACGCTGGAGCAGGAGATCGGCAGGGACGCTTTTGTAATCAACGGCCATCAAGAGGAATGCCTTCCCCACATCGTGAACATCAGCTTCCCGCAGACAGATACGGAGACGCTTCTGATGAATCTCGACATGGAGGGCATCGCCGCGGCCAGCGGTTCGGCGTGCACTTCAGGTTCGCTGGAGCTGTCCCATGTGCTGGAGGCCATGCAGCTGCCTCAAAATGTTTTGCGTTCGGCGATTCGATTCAGCTTTGGTTTGGGTAATACTACTGAAGATATGGAGTACACAGCCCAAAAAATTGAAACCATTCTGCGTCGTCTTACGTAAGAAAGGTAGGGATTCTCCATGGATGGAGAGGGAGGGATGAGTGCTCCATACCGTTCGCGAGACAAATCGACCTGCGCGTGCCGCACTTTCATTGGCTGACTTCGGTGGTAACGTGAAGGGGTTCGTTTCAATTTTGAAGAGGGTAAGGTGGGATCCTGGCCATGAAATTCCAAGAGATGATCGGACTTGCCGTATTTGATGTGGAAGAAGGCAAGGAGATCGGCAAAATATACGATATTATCATCACCGAAGATTGGAAAATTCAAGGTCTTGAGCTGGAAGGCAAAGGGTTGTTCTCCAACACAGCGAAGACGGTGTCCTGGGAGGACGTCGTTGCTTATGGCGAAGATGCTGTGATGATTCGTAATAAACAGGCTGTTCGCAAGACGGATGCCGACGACATACAATACACCTATCTTTTGGGTAAAAATAAATTAAAGGATCTGGACGTGCTTACTGAGGACGGTACGATGCTCGGTAAAGTGACGGACGTTTATTTTGACCAGGAAATGGGAAATACAATATTAGGTCTCGAAATAAGCGACGGATTTGTTTCGGATTTGATCGAAGGGCGGAAATGGCTGCCTTGCACCACGGAAATGTCCATAGGGGAGAATGCGGTCATGGTTCCGCCTATGAGCGAACAGCGTTTGGAAAAAGCCATTAATTCTGTTAACGGATAGGTGATCAATGAATATGAGATGTCCTAACTGCAATTCCAAAGATATAGGAAAAATCGGTTCCCACCAATTTTACTGCTGGGGCTGCTTTATTGAACTGACGGTGAACGGGGAGAAAATGTCCGTATACCAGGTAGAAGAGGACGGTACGCTCAGCTCGCTGGACGATTTGTTCTTTGAGGAGATTCCTCAGGATTTTCCTCATCTGCACGCTTCCTCTTAAACAATATGCATGTACCGGTCAGAACATTTCCGCAGACCCTCGGGTCCTAACGAATATTTTTCTGATTTATGCTGCGTAAATGGAGCCGCCCCTTCCGCTAATTGTGGTTTGTCTTCACTTGGCCACGGCCCGCAAGGGGGATTCACCCGGCAGCTTCAATCCCTATTATTGGTTACATAGCACCCACAGCGGAAGAAGCATACACGGTCTTATTGCCGTCATCTTGGAAACCCGTACCCGTTTTTGCCTCCATGGCGGACGCCGGTATCCGGGTTTCTTTGCGTTTACCCATAGTTCTCCTCCTAAGGCCGCCAATAGGTTAAATTCGAATTTCGGGACATATACTAACTTGACAGCACGTCCGGAAGGAGGAGACAAGGGTGGATAAACTGACGGCTAATAAATGGTTCCGGGGGATGATTTGGGTCCTGCTCGGTCTGATTATTCTGTATTTCGTTTGGCTGCTGCGGCCGATGTTCATGAATATCTATCAATTTCTAAAAGCGATCCTGGCCCCCTTTGTCGTGGCGATGATCATTTCCTATGTGCTCAATCCGGTAGTAAGCATGCTGGCCGCGCGGAAAATGCCGAGGGGAATCGCCGTGCTGCTCATTTACGCCGTCTTTCTGACCTGCCTTGCGGTGATTCTGATCAATCTGATCCCGATGCTGATCGAGCAGATGGAGGAACTGAACGAGCATTTGCCGGAGATGACGATGCATGCCCAGAACATCATGAACAACCTGGATAATCGGGGGGTTCCGGTGGGGATTAAGGAGGGCGTGGATCAGTGGCTGCTGCAGTGGGAGGACCGGCTGGCCAAAGGCATTTCCAATTTCATGGACCATATCGGCAGTACCATTAACATCGTGCTGAACATTTTCATCATCCCGTTTTTGATTTTCTACATATTAAAGGACTTCGACGTTTTTGAGCGGGCGGTCGTATCGCTGCTGCCGCGCACCCGGCGCAAGGCTTCCGTCAGATTGCTGAAGGAGATCGATGAGGCGCTCGGGAATTATGTCCGCGGGCAGTTCCTGGTGTGTCTCATCGTCGGCATTCTGGCCTATATCGGATATATGATCGTCGGCATGCCGTATGCCCTGCTGATGGCGAGCATCGTTGCGGTATTCAACATCGTGCCCTACCTTGGCCCGTTCCTGGGTGCGGCGCCTGCGGTGGTCATGGCTTCGACGATATCCTGGAAAATGGTGCTGATGGTCATCATCGTGAACTGGCTGTGCCAGCTCCTGGAGAGTAACATCGTATCGCCCCAGGTCGTGGGGAAGAAGCTGCATTTGCACCCGATGCTGATTATTTTTGCCCTTTTGGTCGGCGGAGAGATTGCAGGGGTCGTCGGACTCATTCTGGCGGTGCCTTTATTCGCGGTGCTCAAGGTCATCATTCAGCACTTCTTTGCCTATTACGTCAAGCGGAAGACGACGTAGAGCGGTTTGACAAGCGTCCGCGCTTTCGGATATAATTCAAACAATACTATGCAAAAATGGACAAAACGGCGATGAAATGAAGTACGGCAGTTCCTCCTTGTTCAGAGAAGGGCTCCTTCACGGTGAGCGTGACGGCTGCAAGAGCCCCCAAGCGATACTGTCCGGAAAGCTGATTTCGGAGTGTGACAAATTCACCGGCTGGCCCCGTTAACGGCCTTAACAAGGCGATCGCCTGATCATTCAAGCTGGCAGCCGGCGTATGGCGCCCGGCAGTCGTTCAGGCGGTAACCAGGGTGGTACCGCGAATTCATTCGTCCCTGATCTGATCAGGGGCGTTTTTTACGTTTAACCGTCCATTTGCATGCAATTTACGAGAGAGCTGGAGGCTGTTTAATATGAAAGCAAGTGAAATTCGTTCCAAATGGCTTGAATTTTTCGCAAGCAAGGGACACCAGATCGAGCCGAGCGCTTCGCTCGTGCCGCATAACGATCCCTCCCTGCTGTGGATCAACGCGGGTATGGCCCCGCTGAAGCCGTATTTTGACGGACGTATCAGTCCCGAAAATCCCCGGCTCACGAACTCGCAGAAGTGTATCCGTACCAACGATATCGAAAATGTAGGCAAAACCCGCCGGCATCACACCTTCTTTGAAATGCTCGGCAACTTCTCCATCGGCGACTACTTCAAGGAAGAGGCCATTACATGGGCATGGGAATTTCTGACCAGCAAGGAATGGATCGGATTCGATCCGGAGCGCCTGTCGGTCACGGTATATCCGGAGGACGAAGAAGCCTTTAAGCTCTGGAACGAAAAGATCGGCCTGCCGGCCGAGCGGATCGTGAAGCTGGAGGATAACTTCTGGGACATCGGCGAAGGCCCTTGCGGTCCTTGTACGGAAATTTTCTATGACCGCGGCGAAGCCTATGGCGACCTGTCTGATCCGGAAATGTACCCGGGCGGGGAGAACGAACGCTTCCTGGAAGTGTGGAACCTCGTCTTCTCTCAGTTCAACCACAACAAGGATGGCTCTTACACGCCGCTTCCAAACAAGAACATCGATACCGGAGCGGGCCTGGAACGCTTTGCATCCATTTTGCAAAACGTCGACTCCAACTTCGACACCGACCTGTTCCAGCCGATCATTCAAAAAACGGCAGAGCTGGCCGGCGTTAAATACAATGCCAGCGTAGAGGGCGACGTCGCGCTGAAGGTCATTGCCGACCATGTGCGTACCGTTACGTTTGCGGTGGCCGACGGCGTACTTCCGTCAAATGAAGGACGCGGCTACATCATCCGCCGTTTGCTGCGCCGCGCCGTACGTTACGGCAAAGTGCTGGGTCTTGACCGTCCGTTTCTGTACAGCCTGGTGGAAACCGTTGGCGACATTATGGGCGTATACTACCCGAACGTGGTGGAGAAACGCGAATTCATCGAGAAGGTGATCTCTACGGAGGAAGAACGTTTCCATGAGACGCTGTCCGACGGCCTGGCGATCCTCGAGGAAATCAGCAAGCAGGCGCTGGAGCAGGGCACGAAGCAGATCGGCGGCAGCGATGCATTCAAGCTGTACGATACGTATGGTTTCCCGTTCGACCTGACGGAAGACTATGCGGCTGAGCATGGGCTGACCGTTGACCGCGAAGGCTTTGACGCAGCGATGCAGGAGCAGCGCGACCGCGCGCGTGCAGCCCGTCAGGAGAGCGGAGGCATGAAGGTTCAGGGCGGCGTCTTGTCCGATTATACGGTTAAAAGTGAATTTGTTGGATATAATGACACCGTAACCGAGTCGAAAATTGTGGCGATCATTGTCGATGACGCCATGGTGGACATCGCCGGGGAAGGACAGAGCGCCCAGGTGGTGCTTGACGTCACTCCGTTCTATGCTGAGAGCGGCGGCCAGGTCAGCGACCAGGGTCTGCTGCGCGGCGGATCGGTGACAGCCAGAGTGGAGGGCCTCTTCAAGGCACCGCACGGACAGCATGTGCACCAGGTGACGGTGGAAGCCGGGGAGCTCAAGGTCGGCGAGACCGTCAAGACGGAGGTCGATCATGACAAACGCAGAGACATCGAGAAGAACCATACGGCGACCCACCTCCTTCATAAAGCGCTGAAGGAAGTACTCGGCACCCACGTCAATCAGGCCGGATCGCTCGTTGAGCCGCAGCGCCTGCGCTTCGACTTCTCGCATTTCGGCAGCATTACGCCGGAAGAACTGGCGGATATCGAACGCCGCGTGAATGAACAAATTTGGAAGGGCACTAATGTAACAATTGAATATAAATCGCTGGATGAAGCCAAAGCGATGGGCGCCATGGCGCTGTTTGGCGAGAAGTACGGCAGCATCGTCCGCGTCGTGCAGGTCGGCGATTACAGCTTGGAGCTGTGCGGTGGATGCCACGTGAACAACACGTCCGAGATCGGAATCTTCAAGCTGGTCAGCGAAAGCGGCATCGGTTCGGGGGTACGCCGGATCGAGGCGGTAACCGGCCGTATGGCATACGAATTCCTGGAAGGCCAACTGTCTCTGCTGAAACAGTCCGCAGAGCTTCTTAAATCGAATCTGCACGACGTGCCGAGACGGATTGAAGCGCTGCACGGCCAGCTGAAAGAGCTGGGACGCGAGAACGAGTCGCTTCAGAGCAAGCTGAGCACGATCGAAGCCGGCCAGCTCACCGAACAGGTGAAGCAGGTGAACGGAAGAGAGTTGCTCGCTGTCCGCGTCAATGCGGGAAGCATGGACGGCCTGCGCTCGATTGCCGACGAACTGAAGGGCAAGCTCCCGAATGCCGTGCTGGTGCTCGGCGCAGCGATGGACGAGAAGGTGAACTTCGTCGTTTCCGTTCCACAGGAGCTCGTGAAGTCGGGGCTTCATGCAGGCAAGCTGGTGAAGGAGATCGCGGCAGTCTGCGGCGGCGGAGGCGGCGGACGTCCCGATATGGCCCAGGCCGGCGGCAAGGACGCCAGCAAGCTCGAAGACGCTTTGAAGCTGGCTGAACAATTGGTTGGATCTGGAATTTAGGCATATCATCTTTGCCTTCTGCATCCAATACATTGTAAAGCCTCCGGCGGCTATCCGGGACTTTGTAAAATTTTTGTTTTTTATTTCCGTGGAATTTCCTTCGGCGCGGCCCGGTATGGTATGATAGAAAAAGTAGGAAACCTTAAAGATTCAATTCGTCAAAACATGCATGGACATGTTTTTGAAGAAGCGAGGTGTCACAAATGGATTCCATGGATAAGACAGTCAAGTTTAACGTGAAGGGTGATGAGAAGGAGGCCTCCGCGAAGGATATCCTTCTGACGGTATACGACGCGCTGGTGGAGAAGGATTATAACCCGATCAACCAGATCGTCGGCTACCTGATATCCGGAGACCCCGCTTATATACCGCGCCAGAACAACGCGAGAAGCCTGGTTCGAAAAAAAGAGCGTGATGAGTTGATTGAAGAGCTGGTCCGGTTCTATCTAGCCAATCACCGATAGGAGAGCTTTATGAGAATTATGGGACTCGATTACGGGGACCGCAAAATCGGGGTGGCCGTGAGCGATATGTTCGGCTGGACCGCCCAAGGGCTTGAAGTGGTCGAACGCCGCCGCGACGGGGCGGAAATGCAGCGAATTGCGGATCTGGTCCGCGAGCAGGAAGTGGAAGAAATCGTGGTTGGCCTCCCGAAGAACATGAACGGCAGCATTGGTCCGCGCGGCGAAATCTGCATTGCGTTTGCAGACCAGCTGAGAGACATGCTGAACTTGCCGGTTCATCTGTGGGATGAGCGGTTGACGACGGTATCCGCCGAAAGGACGCTGCTTGAAGCGGATGTCAGCCGGAAGAAACGCAGGCAGGTCGTGGATAAAATGGCTGCCAGCTTGATTTTGCAAAACTATTTGGACTCTAAGAGTAAAAGGTGAGGGTGATACAAATGGCTAATGACCGTAATCGTATGGAAGAAGAAGAACCGGAAATTATTTATATTCCCGATGACGAAGGCAATGAAGAGGAGTTTGAAGTCATCATGAAATTCGAGGTCGACGGCTCGGACTCCAAGTATATGATGGTCGTTCCGCTTGACTCCGAGGATGATGACTCCGACGAGGTCTATGCCTTCCGCTATGAGGAGGACGGAGACGATCTGAAGCTGTATATGATCGAGGACGACGAAGAGTGGGAAATCGTCGAGGAAACGTTCAATACGCTGGTTGCCGAACTTGATGGAGGGAATGAACATGAATGATTTCTCTGCAGATCAGGCCGTATGGACTTCCAAACTGAAGGAAGCCTTTGGTCCAACTGTGGAACTGGAAGATGAGGACGGAGTCACTTCCGTCTACGATCTTACAGCTGAGTTTGAAATCAACGGTCAGAGCTATGCTGTGCTCCAAAAGCCAGGAGATCAAAGCGGAGAATTCGATATCCTGAAAGTGGTCTCCTCGCCTGAAGGAACTCTTGGGCTTGTCACCATAGATGATGACGATGAATGGGAAAATATCAGCGAGCTGTACGACGAAATGACCTTTCCTGAGGACAGCGAAGATTAATCGGGCACAAGGTTTGATCAAGTACCAAAATTGATAACTCCGGAGTCCCCGCAAAGACAGCGGAATGCGTGAAACGGAGCATTGCGCTGCTTTGTGGGGATTTTTTTGGTTATGGAGGGTTGGATCGGTTTGAAAGCTGCCAAAAAGGCTCTGGTAGTGCTGGTGATCGTCTTGGTGATCATTGCTGGCGGGGCCTATTACGTCTGGAACGGCATGCAGCCGGTGAAGGCTTCGCAGAATGCCGTCAAGTTCACCATTGAGCAGGGAATGGGAACTTCGCAAATTGCCGGGGTTCTTAAGCAAAGTGGACTCATTAAAAACGATATGTTCTTTAAAATCTACTTGAAATGGAAAAACCAGGGCTCCCGTTTTCAGGCGGGAACCTATGAGGTGAAGCCGGGGGTAACCTACGACCAGCTGATTGCCAAGCTGAACAGCGGCGAAGTGGTGAAGGCGGAAATGATCCGCATTACGATTCCGGAAGGCTATACGCTGGAGCAGATCGCAAAGACGGTGGGAGAAGCAAGCCAGAGTGATCCGGCGGCGTTCGTAAAGCTGGCGGATACCGGCGGTCAGACGGACGTACCGGCCTTTAAGGAGATCCCTGCGGATACTTCGTTAAAGCATAAGGCGGAGGGGTACCTGTTCCCGGACACGTACGAATTTAAAAAAGGGACTGGGCAGGAAGAGATCCTGACCCGAATGCTGGAGCAAATGCAGAGCAAGCTCGATCAGATCCCTGATCTGGAGCAGAATCTGAAGGCTCATGGCCTTACATTGCACGAGATGCTGACGGTGGCTTCGCTCGTCGAACGGGAGGTTGTGGTCGACAAGGAGCGTCCGCTTGTTGCGGGTGTCATCTACAACCGCCTGCACAAGGAGATGAAGCTGGAAATCGACGCTACGGTGCAGTACGCTTTGAAGGAGCCGAAGGAACGGCTGCTGTATAAGGACCTGAAGGTGGACAGTCCATATAACACGTATTTGCATCCGGGGCTCCCGCCAGGACCAATCTGCAGTCCGAGCATCGCTTCGATCAAAGCCGCATTATCGCCGGAAGCTTCCGATTATTTGTATTACGTGACCAAGAAGGACGGCTCGCATGAGCATTTATTTGCGAAGACGTACCAGGAGCATTTGAACAACATCAAGAAAAGCAACAGCAATGCGAAGCAGTAGCTGCGGGGCAAGTATCGCCCAGAATCCATTTGCCGCTGCGAGCACCAAAGCACCTCAGACTCTGCCGGAGACACACGCTTCCGCCGGGTCCGGGGTGCTTTTTAAGTACAGTAGTTTCTCCTGGGAATCGTTCAAAATGTTAAAATTCGTTTGGGGAGAGGGTGGCATGAATATGACTAGACAAGTGATACCGTGGACTAGCGGCCGCTGGTCGACGGAACCGGCTGCTTGTGAAGAGAAGGACGGGGAGCTGATCGTTGAAGCGTGCCAGGGCAGTGATTATTGGCAAACGACCATGTACGGTTTTGAACGGGACAACGGCCACTCGCTTCTGCTGCCATGGGATGGGGAAGAAGCGGTAGAGATAACCTTTCGTTTGACCGCCTTCGATCATTTGTATGACCAGGCAGGTCTGATGTTATGGAGCCATGGGCAGCAGTGGATCAAAGCCGGAATCGAGATGAATGATGGCGTCCCTCATCTCGGAGCGGTCGTGACCCACGGCTATTCGGATTGGTCGCTTGCGCCCGTTCCGGAGTGGATGGAGAAGATCGTGACGATCCGGGCGTCCCGTCTGAAAGATGCGGTTATTATCAGAGCACGAACGCAAGGGGAAGGCTGGAGAACCGTCCGCGTATGCCGGCTTACTCCGGATGAATGGCAAGCGGGACCGTATTTGTGCGCGCCGACAAGTGCTGGGCTCAAAGTGGCTTTTACCCGATGGGCAACGGCCCAGCCGGATGCGGATGTGCATGAACAGCCGCCGGAGTCGCAATGAAGGCCATGCCTGACGGCTGAGCTTGCTCCTGCTCCTTCACCGGAACAGTCGACTTCATCGGCGAAAAAGGCTGCAGACTCTTGTCCGAACCCGGACGGAGGCTGCAGCCTTTTGGTGGTTGAATTCAAATCGGTTGTTTCTTGGAGCCGGGCCGTATCAAACAGCCGCCAGCGTTATGCCTGCAAATCCAAAGGGACTGGAGTGAGCCGTTCGATGGACAGCATGTCCCGGATCGTTTCCATTTCAAGGTAGCTGGTGATGATATGGTCCGCCTGGGACAAATCCTGCCGGCCGGATCCGGGGTTAAGGTACCCGATGCAGCGCATGCCTGCGCTCTTTGCGGCCTTGACCCCATTGCAAGAGTCCTCGATAACCAGGCATGATGAGGGCTCGGCTCCCAGCAGCTCGGCGGCCTGCAGAAAAATATCGGGTGCCGGTTTGCCGGACTTCACCTCTTCCCCGGAAAGCCGCACGCTGAAAAAGGCTCCAAGTCCGGTACGTTCCATGATGAGCCGGATCAGGGACGGAGGCGAGGAAGAAGCTACCGCAAGCGGCACCTGACGGCTGCGCAGCCAATCCAGCCATGGCGTTACGTGGGGAATCGGCTGCAGTTCGGGGTGTGCTGCCATGATGTCCAGCACGTTGTTCTGATGATAGGCGAGCACTTCTTCCAGCGGGAAGGAGAGCTTATGCTTCTCCAGCACCTGCCTCCACATGGACTCCAGCGTTACCCCCACGTAGCCGTGATGCTCCTCTTCCGTTACGGGAGCGCCGAAGTGGGCGAAAGAGCTGCGCTCAATCTCAAAATAGATCGGTTCGCTGTTTACGAGCACGCCGTCCATATCAAAAATAACGGCCTTTACCGGCGGGGCCTGCCATTCCTGCTTCTGCAATGTCATACGCTTAACGCTCCTTTGTCGTTATTTTTCGTGCCTAAACGGCTTCAGACCGATTGCAGAATGACCTTGATCGCCTGGGACGAAGGGCTCAGCGAACGCCCGTCCAGATCACAGCCCAGGGCTTGGAAGGCTTCCCGGTATTGGGCCAAGGGATAGGTGTGGGTTATGATTTTTTGCGCGGGAATAATTTGGCGCTCGATCATGTAATGGGCGGTGGAAAAGGTGCCCAGGGAATCGATCGAGCCGATGATTTTGAGGCTCCGGTCGACGACCTCTTTGGGATTAAAGGTGCTGACGCCGTCTCTTAAGCCGACAAGCATGAGGTAACCGCCGTTTGCCAGGCTTGGAAGCACCTGCGTTCCGACCACGCCCGTCGTATCGACGATAAGATCCACCTGTCCGCCACCGGATGAAGCCTCCGCTACCGCCGTTTCGAACGAATCGTAAGTTCTCCAGCGTTCCGGGGCGATACTCCCGGCGATGGCGAGCCTTTCTTTGGAGATGTCCACAATGCTTCCCGTTACGCCTTTGGAAGCCAGGGCATAGCTGTACAGAATGCCGATGGGCCCGGCGCCGAGGACGACCGTGCGAAAATTCGGCAGGAGCCGGATTTGGTTGATTCCTGTCAGGATGCAGCTTAGCGGCTCCGTTAAAGTGGCCTCCTCGTAGCTGACATGATCTTTTAATGGATATAAAAAGCGGTCTTCGGTGACGTAATAATCGGTAAAGGTTCCGTTGGCGCTGACCCCGGTTTCCGTCACAGACTTATGGACGCAGTGATTTTGCCGGCCAGTTCGGCACATCTCACAGTGCCCGCAGTAATAAGTCGGGTCGATCACGACCCGGTCGCCTGGCTTCAGCGTGGTGACTCCCCTGCCGACGCTAACGACATCTCCTGCCGATTCGTGGCCCAGGATGACGGAAGATACCGCATGATATTTGCCGCTCACAATGCCCAGATCAGTCCCGCACACGCCGGTGGCGCGAATCCGGACGAGAACCTGATGCTCCTCTGTAATGGACGGCTCCGGCCGTTCCTCAAGCGTTACGTCCCATGCCGATTTGTATACCAATGCCTGCATCACGTATTACCTCCTTGGATATGGATATTTGACTTTTGCGAACATTAGCACCGTTAACCGACGCTGGCCAGAACCGCGTCCAGTCTTTCCACGATTGTTACGATCTCATCCGTCGTTACGGTCAGGGACGGTCTGACCTTCACCACGTTTCCGAATCCGTATCTGGACCCGCGGAGGATCAGATGCTGATCGGCAAAGGCGCGATCGATTACCGCGTTGGTCTTGGCGACATCCGGTGCTCCGTCCTCGTCCACGATCTCCAAACCCCACATCAGCCCGACTCCGCGTGCTTCGCCGATGCAGTTGTATTTGGTCTCAAGCTCATGCAGCAGGTCGCCGAGGATTTCGCCTTTCAGTTTGACTTCATCCAAAAATCCAGGCTCGGATACGACCTCCAGGGTGGACTTGGCTGCCGTAACCGATATCAGATTGCTGCCCGAGGTGAAGGAGTGCTCGTGCTTCTCCAGCACGTCCAGGCGGGATTGCATCAGCACGGCCGCCACCGGAACGCCGATACCGCCCAAGCCTTTGGCAAGGGTGATCATATCCGGCTGAATGTCGAACCGTTCGCTGGCGAACATGTAACCGGTCCGCCCGATTCCGGTCTGAACCTCGTCGGCGATCAGAAGCAGCCCGTGTTCGTCGCAGAGCTTGCGCAGCAGCTTGAAATATCCTTCAGGTGGAACGATATTCCCTCCGTTACCGAGGATCGGCTCGATGATGATGCAGGCGACTGATCCGGAGCTTGCGTATTCGAGGTGGTCATGGATCGATTCGATGCATTGAAAACCGCAGTTCGGGCGGGAGGCGTTAAAGGGACAGCGGTAGCAGTAAGGAGCGGGAACGTGTACGCTGTTCGCGGCAGTCGAGTTGGGGAAGTGCTTGCGCCGGAATGCGTTGCCGGAGATGGCGGTGGCAAACTGGGTTTGGCCGTGATGGGACAGAAACAAGCTGATGATGTCGGTGGCCTGCGTATATTTTTGCGCAATCTTGGTCGCGCATTCGTTGGCCGTGGAGCCGGTAATATCCCGCATCCAGCCGGTATCGATCCCATTCGGGGCGTGCTCGGTCAATTGGTCCAGCACTTCGTTCACATACGGTTCGGTAAAAGTGGAGGACATGTGAGTCAGGCGTCCCACCTGCTCCTGAACCTTTTCCACAACATGCGGGTGGTTGTAGCCGAGCGAAAGATTGAACGTCCCGGACACGCCGTCCAAATACTCCGTGCCTGCATCATCGACCAACGTAATCCCTTTTCCAAACTTGAAACGGTTTGTGGTTAAGGTTTGCATCCGTCTTCCCTCCAAAGGTTCATTTTCATTTCGGTAATACGTTGTTAGAAGAATGTCATATTTTTGTATCGACACCGAATTTCCCAAAAAGGGGCCATCATCCCTCGTGGCCGTGCCCCAGAAGGCTGCCTCCCAGCTTATGTTTCCTGGACTGCTGCTGCTTAGTGAGGATCAGGGATGCCAGCAGGATCAAGCTGAATCCGGCAAGGATCCAGACGGCCATTCCGGCCGACCACTGATCCATCGACCAGCCGATCAGATACTGCAGCACCGCGCCGCCGATCCCACCGGATGCGATCAGGATGCTGGTGGTTGTCTCCGTCATTCCCGGAATGAGCACGTTGGCATATACGAGGGCGATGGAAAACAGCCCGGACATCGATACGCCGACTCCAAAGACGAGTAGGTAGGCTGTCCATTCGTTCGCCCATAGAGCGAACCCGATCGTAAAGGCGAGGGTAGCCGCCGTGCTCCAGACCAAAAACGGGATATACCTTACTGTTTCCGCGATTCTACCCACGAACAGCCGCCCGATGACCATAGCAATCCACAGGATGGTGACGCCAAGGGAAGCGAGTGAATCTTTAACGTGCACCTTCTCGATCAGAATGGAGGGCAGAAAATTCATCAGCCCCAGCTCAAGACCCATATATACAAAGAAAAAGACGATGAATATACCCAGCAGCCCGGCGTATCTACCACGGTAGCGGCTTTTCTCCTGAGAACCTGCGGATACCGCCTTGTCCAGCCGTGCGGAGCTCTCTGCCGGCATGGCCAGCCACAGGATCAACAGCATCAGCGATACTAGGGCAACCGTAAAAAAGGTGAGGAACCAGGCGTCCATCGTAAGAAACAGGCTGACCGCCGCGGGAATAAGGAGCGCGCCCAGACCGAAGTAAACGTCAAGCTTAGTCATGGCGACCGCTTTCTGTTCTTCGGCAAATTCAATCGTAAACGCGCCGATCGAAGACTCAATGATGCCGGAACCGAAACCGACGAGCAGAGTCATCAGAATGAACCAGGTCCAGGACGGAAGGCTTCCCATGACAATGCAGGCTGCGGTGACGCAGGCCAAGGAAACAGCAAGCATCCGCTTTCGGCCGAGCTTGGCCGACATGAAAGGCGAAGCCGTAACTCCGGCGAGAAAACCGAGAAACTGCAGGAAGAGCAGCGTTCCGCCGTCCCCGTAATCCTTATGGTAATGGGCCAGGAGGACGGGAAGCATCGCGCCGAGCACCACACTGGTGATTCCGATCAGTAGGTAAAATCCGCAGCTTAAGGCAAACAACCTCCGCAAGAATTCACGCTCCTTTGTCGATATTTTGGGAGATCTCCAAATCTATCAGCTGATGTAATACAATTTATACCATATTAGGCATAAAATAAATATGTTATTTTGTAAAATAATATTTTAAATGTAAAAAATATGTAATTAGAAGGAGAACGCACCATCCGCATGGTACCTTTCTCATACGAAAGAGAAAGAAGAGGCTTGACTGTTTTCGTCGAATAATAAGGTCTTCCGCCTCTGGCAGCCTCTGTTTCACCATCTTTAATGGGCATTCCAATGCATAGTTCAATAGAATTATGAGGCTTAGGAAAAAAGTTATAAAAAAATTGCCAAAAAAGCAAAGGTTCGAGATGGAAAATGTCGAAGAATAAAGTAGGCATTCGTTTTTTAAACTTACATACGACGTAATGCAAGAAATTGAAACGGCGGTGAGTGAGAGTGGGATGGATTCGAAAGAAAGATATGGGGGAAGAAAAACAGAAACAGAATAGCTCCAGCTCAAAGGAGCGAAGCGGCAGCAAGCGGAAGGCTTCAGCAGCATCAGGAGGGCCGGGAGATCCGAAAAAGCCGTCACGGTTCGCCAGCCTGCCGGGCATCAGCGGGGCACAGCTGCAAAATTTAAACCCGTTCAAGTCGGTGGGCGTGAAGCTGTTCCTGATTTTTTTCGTGGCGATAGCGGCGATCGTGCTGACCCTGGGTCTAACATCCTATAGCAAAGCCAAAAGCACCATCAAGAACAATACGGCGCTGGCGAATAGCCAGACGATCCAGCAAACTCAGGAAAAATTGGATATCATTCTGAAGCAATATGAAGATATGGCGATGCAGATGTTTTTTGATCCGGAAATGCAGAGCGTCATCGACGAGCTGGCACGGAACCGGCAGGATGAATACCAGAATTTCGTGCTTACGGATCAGATCAACAAAAAATTGTCAAACCAGCTGAACAGCAACTCTTCGATCAAAGCGATTTATCTGGTTCCGCCCGAAGAGTCGCAGCGCATCATCTCTTCCGGTTCAGGCGGCCTGGACATCAATACGATCCGCGAAGCCGACTGGTTAAAAAATGCGAAGAAAACAAATCAGACATCATGGGTTCCTTCTTCAAAGGGTAAGGATGGAAGCGTTTCCTTCGAGCTGGTCCGCTCGCTGCAGAGCTTGTCCCGCGGCGGAGCCTACGTCATTGTCGTGGAGCTTAAGACTGACGTCATCGAAAACCAGCTCAACGGAATCAGCTTGGGTGACGGCAGCAAGCTGCAGGTTGGCGACGCTAACGGTCAAGTCGTTGCCTCTACCGTGAACAGTGAAGCAGGAACCAAAGCCACACTTTCGTTCATGCAGGGCCAGACAGAACCGGCCAAGACCCTGGAAACGCAGGATAACGAAGGGAATGAAATCCTTGCCGTATACAACACGCTCGAGACGACAGGTTGGAAGCTGGTAGGAACCGTTCCGGTCGAAATGCTGGTCAAGGACGCCAAGGGAATTCTGGTTTTGACCATGGGAATGGCCGTTGGCGCGATCGTGGTCGCCATCCTGATCGGGTTCTGGATGGCCCGGATGATCGCAACCCCGCTCAGCAAGCTGAAGGATCTGATGCTGGAGGGGGCCAAGGGCAACCTGAACGTGCGGACACAGCATAAGTCTAAGGATGAAATCGGTCAGCTGGGACAGGCTTTCAATCTGATGGTGGACCAAATTACGAAGCTTGTTCAGCAGACGAATACGACGGCCCAGCTCGTGCTTGAAACGGCGGGCGAGCTGACGGATGCTTCCAAGAAGACGGCGATCTCGGCCAAAGAAATTGCCATTGCGACCGAGGAAATCGCCAACGGGGCAAGCAGTCTGGCTACCGAGGCGGAGCGCGGAAACGAGATGACCGAGCATATGGCCAAGCAGATGGGATTGGTGATCACGGCCAATGAGGAAATGGGCAGCGCCGCGCGGCATGTTGAACAATCCAGCCAGTACGGAACCAAACAGCTGAACGAGCTGCTGGACAAAACGCATCAAACGGAAGAAATGACGCGTGAGCTGATGCACAAGGTGGATGCCTTGAAGCAGACGGCAAGCTCTGTCAACAAAGTGCTGGTCGTGCTGCAAAATATTACGAAGCAGACGAATATTCTGTCCCTGAACGCCACGATCGAAGCGGCGCGGGCCGGGGCGGCCGGACGAGGCTTCATGGTCGTGGCGGACGAAATTCGCCAGCTTGCGGACCAGTCCAGACAATCGATTGACATGGTAGGGCAGATCACCGGTCAAATCATGTCCGAGATGAATGAAACGGTCGAAGCGCTGTCGGACGCTTATCCGCTGTTCCAGCACCAAATGAATGCGGTGAAGGAAACGAACGAAATTTTCGTATCGGTTCAGGAACAGATGGGCGATTTCACGCAGCGGCTGCAATCCGTAACCGAATCGATATCAGCGCTGCATGATTCGCACAGCGTTCTTTCGGAAGGCATGAGCAACGTCAGCGCGGTCGCAGAGGAATCCTCGGCGACCTCCGAGGAAGTAGCCTCGCTCAGCAATGAGCAGCAAAGCGTGGGCGATCATCTCGTTGAGCTCTCCGCCAAGCTGGAAAATGTATCGATTCAGCTGAAGGAATCGCTGTCCCGGTTTACGTTGAACTAGAGAAAGCATAAGGAAGCATGTTCAAAACTTAGCTTTATTCGAATGCAGCAACGTTGACAGCGTAGTGCCAACCCAATATACAGTTTTCACAGTGAGCCAACGCGTCTCCCTCCCGGGGATGCGTTGGCTTTTTGGTTCTCTGAGAACGGATCCAGCCTGAGCTGGCCGGGTTGGACATGCCTGTGGAAGGATATACTGAGTGGAAAAAGCATAAAGAGGGGTTCTTCTTGAGCATAAAACATAAGCAGCGCATTTTCTATGTGCTGGTCATCCTTTCGTTTATGATGACGGTACTCATATTGAGATTAGCCTACATACAGCTCGTTATGAGGGGGTCGGAGCTGCCCGGAAGCCGGTTTACGATGCAGGAAATGTCGGTGCTGCAGCGGGAGCGCGGCGTCGTTTTGGACTCCGGGCGGGGCAAGTTTTACGACAGAAACGGCGAGCCTTTAACAGGGAAGACGGTTTCCGCCGCCGTGCTGTTCCCGGTTTCCGGTTCCATCCGGCAAGAGGCGAAGGACAAGCTGAATGCGGTCACCCGGGTCCTGAAGACGGATCAGGCCGCCTTCTTGAAGGTATGGGACCACTTGAGCGTCCCTCTCGTGTGGCCGGACTCCCGCAAGAGCGTTCCGCTGGCGTTGAAGGACAGCGAGGCAAAACAGGTAAGGACGGCCGGAATCAGCGGCATCGAAGTGCTGCCGTATACCAAGCGGTATGAGGATGCTTCCAGCGGGATGCAGTGGCTCGGCTATTTAACGGAGCAGCCCGGGCAGAAGCATCTGATCCACACGGGGTATGCCTTTCAGGAGGGGGCGGCCGGGCTGGAAAAGACGCTGGAGCCGCTCCTGCGCGGGATGGGTCCGACGACCGCCTATTATACCGTCGATGGAAGCGATCAGCCCATTCCGGGTACGGGCATCCGGATTAAAGGACCAGGTAACGCCTATTATCCGCTCAAATTCCGCACCACGGTGGACCTGGAGCTGCAACGGCAGATCGAGCAGCTGGCCAAGGAATCGGGGATGAAGGAGGGCGCCGTTGTCCTCCTTGATGCGCAAACCGCCGATGTGGTGGCCATGGTATCGCTGCCGTTCTACAATCCCTTGGACGTCAACCCGCAGCAAAGGGCATGGAATAACCGCGCTTTACAGGCAGCCGTGCCTGGTTCCATATTCAAAACGGTCATCGCGGCAGCGGCGCTGGAGGCAGGCGTCACTTCTCCGGATGAAACCTTTACGTGCACCGGCGCATACGGTAAATATGGACTTTCCTGCCCCAAAGAGCATGGCGTGATTACGCTCGCGGAGGCTTATGCCGAATCGTGCAACGCTGTGTTTGCGGAACTGGCGGAGCGGCTGTCAGCGGGCGAAATCGAAGCGGCCGCTCATAAGCTGGGCCTGGCAAGAACGGTGGGTTGGGAGGAAAAGGACATCCTTGGCCTGCCTCTTCTGCGCCCGTTCGATCATGAGGACAGCGGAAAAATCTTTGCCGATCCGGATAAGGCCGATCGGGACGGGGGGATCCGCGCACAGACCGGCATCGGTCAGCGCGATGTACAGGTGACCCCGCTGCAGGCCGCCAACATGATCGTGACGCTTCTTCAGCAGGGACAAGTCCATGCGCCACGAATTCTAGAGAGCGTTTCGTATGCCAACGGCCAGCTGATGAAAGAGCTAAAGCCCCATTTGGCCCCGTCGTCCCTTGGTACCGTCCAGCCGGCAACTGCGGATTTGATTACCGGCTGGATGGAAAAGGTGGTCACCGAAGGAACGGGTCAGTCGATCCGCGGCGCGGCATGGCCGCTAGCCGGCAAATCGGGAACGGCCCAGGTGACCATAAACGGACAGCCGCGTAATCATCAGTGGTTCATCGGGTACGGACCCGTGAACCAACCGAAATACGCGGCTGCGGTACTGTATCAAAATATGTCGCCGTCCTCCCGGAACCAGGCGACGGTGCTGTTCGGACGCATTATGAACCTGCTTGCGGCTCATCCGGCGGCGTAGCATCCGGCGTGCGGGTGGTCATATCAAACGGCGACACGTCGAACTCTTCCTTCGGAAGGCGGATCCAGCTCTGCAAATATCCCTGCTGGAGCAGTTCCTTGATCAGGATCAGCAGCACGGGAGAGAGGATCAGTCCGGCAATGCCAAAGATCGACAGGGAGATGATCATGAACGAGAGCATCAGGAATGCCGACGACACGCCGATCGAATTGCCCGTAATTCGCGGTTCGAGCAGCTGGCGGGTGAGAAGCACCACGACGAGCAGGACGGAAAGGCCGATCGCCAGACTGAGATTGCCGACAATAAACAAATAAATGATCCATGGGATCAGGATAACCGGAACCCCGACGAGCGGCAGAATATCAAATACGGCACAAACCAAGGCTAGTGCAAGCTCGTTGCCTGTGCGCAGAATCAACAGCCCGGCATATACGAGCACGAGGGTGATGAGCACCATGACCAGCTGGGCCTTGATGTAGGAGCCGATGGCTTTCAGGACATATGTCTTCAGAAATGTATAGGCGTTCTTCAGCGTCTTCGGCGATTTGTCCCGCATCACTTTTCTCCAGCTGCCAATTTCGGTGCTGAGGAAAAACGCCAGGATGATGGCGATGCCGAAGTTGCCCATAAAGGACGAGAACGAACTGAACAGTCCGACCATATATTTAAAGAAAGCGGTGGCCCACCCGCTGGCATAATCCGTTAACGTCGTAAAATACTCGTTCATTTTTGCGGTGACATTTGGCGGCAGGGCTGCGATTTTTTCCTGAAGAAATTGCGTCAGCTTGGTAAATTCCGTTTGAATCATATGCGTGTATTTGGGCAAATTATCTTGGACCTGGGCGAACTGGGAAACAACGATCAGTCCGACCCCGAACAGGATCCCCAGGATTACCAAAATAAACACGAGTACGGAAATGGCGGAAGCGAACGGTTTGGGCATGCCCCTCTTGTGCAAAAACTTGGCCAGCGGTTCGATCATAAAGAAGACGACGAACGATAAAAATACGGGCGCGGCGATTTGGTACAGCTTGCTGAATATGTACATGACGAGGAAAACGGTAAGTACGATGAACCCGATATCCACAAAGGTTCGCCAGTATTTTTTGTACAGTGGAAGCATCGCGGGCGGATCTCTCCTTTTCACAACAGATTATTTTTCATTGTACACGATTTATAAAAAAACGCCTATTTCTTCAGTCACTGTGATAAAATAAGAGGTAGCGATTTTTATAGGGTGCCTATGAAAATCAAAGTTATCAAATAACACATGCCTTTCGGCAAGTCAAAGTCAATACAGAGAAAAGTGGGGATATGACATGCAGACTTTGCTGCTTTGGTTATTTTACATCTCATCGTTTTACGCGTTTATTCCCGGCTTGATCACCCGAATATTCGGTTTCCGCGTATTTCGCAGAGGGATCACGGAGCATGAATACGCGCTGACCTTCGATGACGGTCCCGATTCGGTGTACACTCCGAAATTGCTGGACCTGCTGAAAAGATACAACGCCAAGGCCACCTTTTTCGTCGTCGGCTCGCACGCGGAGCAGCATCCCGAAATCGTCAAGCGGATCTATGACGAAGGCCATCTGATCGGCATTCATAATTATGTCCATAAATCGAACTGGCTGATGCGGCCGGGAACGGTCAAGAAACAGATTATGAAGACCGACAAGGTTATTCATACGATTACCGGCGAGCGCAGTTCTTATTACCGTCCGCCGTGGGGAATCGTGAATTTGTTTGATTTTGCCAAGCGGAGCCAGTTCAAGATCGTCCTGTGGTCGTCCATGTTCGGCGACTGGCGGGAACGCATCGGCGCGGATCGGCTGACCGAGCGGATGCTGAACAAGCTTCAGCCCGGAGAAGTGATGCTGCTGCATGATTGCGGGCTCACAGCCGGAGCTAACCCGGACGCGCCACAGCAGATGCTGATTGCTTTGGAGCGGGTGCTGGAGGAAGCGGAGCGCCGCGGAATGAAAGCCATCCGGATCGACGAGATGATCGAAGCGAAGGAGAAAGCGCCGGAGCGAAAGCTGCCGCGGCTGAAACGGGCTTCGGTCAAAGTTTGGCTGCTGTGGGAGACGCTGTTTCATGCGATGTTCCGGTTGAAATCGATCCGGCCTTATGATCCTTTCATCCATTACCGGCTGCGCACCTATAAGGGACAAACGGTGGAGATGAATGACGGCGCAACGCTGTCCAAGGGGGATAAAGTCATCGAGCTGCACTTCGATAACGAGAAGCTGTTCCGGCTCGGTGTCCGGTCCAGATCGATGGTGCACCTGGCCATCCAGATGATCCGCGGCACCGAAGATCAGTTCCCGGAACTGGCCCGGATTATCATCAACGACCCTGAACTGCAGCAGGCGAAGGCCATATACGGAGTCACGATGATTAACCGGGGGCCAAAGAACTTCGGCTTCAAAATCGTCGACTTAAAAGACGGGCTGTTCGCCAAGTCGTCGAAGCTGTACCTGAGATTCCTGCTGCGGATCATTAATCCGTCCGGACAGGAACGGCTGAAGGACCATTCGGAACAGATGGTTCCGAAAATGCTGGTCATGCCCGTCGCTCAGCTGGTCGAGCGGTTTTCCGAGAGCGGATCTCACCGCCGGCAGCAAGTGAAGGAGCCATCCGATCCGCAAGAGGAGAAGAAGGACGAGATGCTTGACCTGAATCTGGTTGCTTCGTCGCAGGGCATCGGCAGCACGCCGCCTGCTGTGTAAATCAAACAGCAATTATACGAAATATTAATGATCGGGGCTGTCCCGGCTGTGGTTAAAGACCGCAGCTGGAGACAGCCCTTTTGTTGTTGAACCGGAAACCGAATGAAGCAGCCTTACTATTTAAAGCTTTATGCTTTATATAAAAAAGGTGCTTCATAAGTCGGAGCGACTTATGAAGCACCTCGGATGCATCTCACTTCGATGCAGAGTGGATTAGATTTTCATGACGCCGCCTTGGCTGGCGTTGGTGACGAGCTTGGAGTAACGGGCGAGATAGCCTGTTTTCACCTTCGGCTCGAAGCCTTTCCAATGGGTGCGGCGCTCGGCCAGCACTTCGTCGCTGACAAGAAGCTCGATTTTACGGTTGTTCAGGTCGAGCTCGATAATGTCTCCGTCTTCAACGAAGGCGATCGGACCGCCCTCAGCTGCTTCCGGAGAGATGTGGCCGATACTGATTCCGCGGGATGCGCCGGAGAAACGTCCGTCCGTGATCAGGCCAACTTTGGCTCCAAGGCCCATGCCGACGATTTGGGACGTAGGCGCCAGCATTTCCGGCATGCCTGGGCCGCCTTTAGGTCCTTCGTAACGAATAACGACGACGTGGCCTTCTTTAACCTTACCGTTCGCGATGCCTTCCAGCGCCTCCTCTTGGGAGTCGAAGCAAATGGCAGGACCTTTATGATAGCCGCCGACGGATGGATCCACGGCGCCGACTTTGATGATGGATCCTTCCGGAGCCAGGTTGCCGTAGAGCACCGCCAGGCCTCCACGCTCGGAGTATGGCTGGTCGATCGGATGGATGACGTTCTTGTCCTGGATTTCGCAGCCGGCCACGTTCTCGGCCAGCGTCTTGCCGGTAACCGTCATGCAGTCGCCGTACAATGCGCCTGGCTTCTTGAGCAGTTCGTTCAGCACGGCGCTTACGCCGCCTGCGGTATGAACGTCTTCGATGAAGTAATCCGAAGCGGGTGCGAGCTTGGAGATATGCGGCACGCGGTTGGCGACTTCATTGATCCGCTCCAGCGGATAGTCGATGCCGGCTTCCTGAGCGAGAGCCAGGGTGTGAAGCACGGTGTTCGTGGAGCCGCCCATGGCCATGTCGAGTGCAAAGGCGTTGTCGATGGACTCCTTGGTCACGATGTCACGCGGCTTCAGGTCCATCTTCACGAGTTCCATCAGCTGGCGTGCGGATTGCTTGACGAACTCTCTGCGTTCTTCGGCTACCGCCAGAATCGTTCCGTTGCCCGGCATTGCCAGTCCAAGGGCTTCCGCCAGACAGTTCATGGAGTTCGCGGTGAACATGCCCGAACAGGAACCGCAGGTAGGACAGCCGTATTGTTCGAGTTCCAACAGATCGTCGTCGCTGATTTTGCCGACTTGGTGGGCACCGACGCCTTCGAATACGGATGTCAGGGACAGGCGGCGTCCTTTGCTGTCGACGCCGGCCTTCATCGGACCGCCGCTGACGAAGATCGTAGGGATGTTGACGCGCAGCGCGCCCATCAGCATGCCCGGCGTAATTTTGTCACAGTTCGGAATGCAGACCATACCGTCGAACCAGTGTGCAGAGACAACGGTTTCGAGCGAGTCGGCGATGATTTCGCGGCTCGGCAGGGAATAACGCATGCCGATGTGTCCCATGGCGATGCCGTCATCAACGCCGATCGTGTTGAATTCAAACGGAACGCCTCCGGCTTCGCGGATGGCCTCCTTGACCAATTTGCCGAATTCTTGAAGGTGGACGTGGCCGGGAACGATATCGATGTATGAGTTGCACACGGCGATAAACGGCTTGCCGAAATCCTCCTCTTTCACGCCCGCCGCGCGGAGCAAGCTGCGGTGAGGCGCGCGGTCAAAGCCCTTCTTAATCATGTCAGAGCGCATTTTATTAGCTGCCATGATGTCTTTTTCCCCCTAACTGTAAGTATCGCGCTTTAGCGCGGTTAACTATGAAAGTGCCCGTATAAAACGAAACGGTTTTAAATGAGTCTATCACAAAATGAAAGCTTTTTCTAGCAATGGTTCGAAAGATTCGGGGAACTTTAGGCCCAGGCAGGCGAACAGGAAAAGGCACCTTCCATTCGCTGGGAATGAAGGTGCCTTTTGGCTTATGTCAATCAATCACTTGTTGTTGGCTTATGGTCAGGCAGGGATTAGTTTTTGCCGCCCTTGCGGCCGATTTCTTTGTAGAACTCCTTATCGTGAGACTCGGAAGTGGCTTCGCCGCCTTTTTGGCCGATCTCCTGATAGAATTCACGGTCATGGTTTTTGGAAGTGGCTTCGCCGCCCTTGCGGCCGATTTCCTGATAAAATTCCTTGTCATGATTTTTGGCCGTTGCTTCCCCGCCCATACGACCTGCTTCTTCTCTGCTCATTTTACCGTTATTATCGTTGTTACGTGCCATTTCAAATCACTCCTTGGAAAGTATTTTTTGATTGATATAGATTGAACTAAAGTGTACCTCCGGACCCGAAGTCCGTACCCGCCTTCCGGAGAAAGTGCGGATGACGTTAGCCTTAGTTCACTCTATATTAGTTGCGCGCATCCTTTACTTACCACGGCTTTTTTGGATTGAAACAATTAAATTATGAAATCATTGGTAAATAACTCGCTTGGATACAGCGCTGTCGGAAGGAGGCCTATCGGATCAGCCCTAGCGGATAAGCCCGTGGAGAGGAGGAGAGAAATACGGCTCCGCTTCAATTGTTACATATTGACAACCCTTCTTCCTCCGCTGACAATAGGGACAGACCAAGTAACGGAAAGGGGAAGAAAACATGCAGGATAGTAACCTACCTGGATCACCCGAGCTTGTCACGTTCGGAGAAAGCATGGGGCTGTTCACGGCGCAGGATTCCCGCGGCCTGGAGTATGCTTCCACCTTACATAAATCCTTTGGCGGAGCGGAGAGCAATGTGGCCATCGGCGTCGCCCGTCTGGGTCACACCTCAGGCTGGTTCGGGGCGCTGGGAAAGGATCCTCTCGGGGACATGATTTACAAGTCGATCCGCGGCGAAGGCGTCGACGTGTCGCAGACGGTACGCGGCGTTGACGCGCCGACAGGCATGATGATCCGGGAAAATACGGCGGGCCGCACGTCGGTGTACTATTACCGGAAAGGCTCGGCGGCAAGCCGGATGCAGCCGGATCAGCTGAATGCTTCTTATATTGCCGGAGCTAAAATTTTACACGTGACCGGCATCACGGCGGCGATCAGCCCGTCCGGGCTTGCCTGTGTCGAAGCGGCTATAGATATTGCCACGGCAGCCGGCGTCAAAATCAGCTTTGACCCCAATCTCCGCCTGAAGCTGTGGAGTCTGGAAGAGGCGCGGGGCGTGCTGCTGCGTCTGGCCGAAAAGGCGGATTACTTTTTACCGGGCCTCGATGAGCTGAAGCTGCTGTACGATACGGACGATGACGCGGGGATTTTTGCAAGCCTTTCCAAACTGAAAGCCGTATCGATCATCAAAGGCGGTCCTGACCTGACTTATGTGCTGGAGCAGGGGAACGTAACGGAGGTTCCGTACTTCAAAGCCGACAACGTACTGGATACCGTCGGAGCGGGTGACGGCTTCTGTGCCGGCTTTATCGCCGGGCTATTGAAGGGCGAAAGCGCTGTGGAAGCGACCCGTCTGGGGAATCTTACCGGATCCATGGTTATTCAGGCCGTGGGTGATTGGGAAGCGCTTCCGACTTGGGAGCAGGTCGAGGCGAAGCTCGGCAACAAGGCGCATATTGAGAGATAAGGCGAAAGAGTGCAGGGGTACTCTGGAAATAGACATCTTTCAGGCTTTTCCATATAATGAACAAAAGGAGCGGTCATTGTGAAAAAAATCCAGCTTTTGCAAAAAATTATCGATAACGGCGTCGTTGCCGTTCTGCGCGGAGATTCGGCTGATCAGGTGTTTGACATGGCGGAGGCGGCAATTGCCGGCGGGATCAAGGTCATCGAGGTTACGCTGACCGTGCCAGGAGCGCTGCATGCGATCGAGAAGCTCAGCCGGATGTACAGCTGGGAGACGAGCGACCCGGACAAATTCGCCATCATCGGAGCGGGAACGGTGCTGGAGCCTCAGACGGCGCGCGCCTCCATCATGGCTGGAGCCCAGTTTGTCGTCGGTCCTTCGCTGAATCCCGACACGGTTAAGCTGTGCAATTTGTACCGGGTGCCGATTCTGCCTGGCGTCATGACGATCGCCGAAGTGCAGCAGGCACTCGAGCTCGGGGTCGACATCGTGAAGCTGTTCCCTGGCAGCCTGTACGATCCGTCTATCATCAAGACGATGAAGGGACCTCTGCCTCAAGCAGACTTTATGCCGACAGGCGGCGTATCGCTGTCCAATCTCGGCGACTGGATCAAAGGCGGAGCGGTGGCCGTCGGCATCGGCTCGGACCTGACCAACGAGGCTGTGAAGACCGGGGATTTAAGCCATGTCCGCACGAAAGCGGAGCAGTACATGGAGGCTTACCGCAAGGCGAAGTCGGAGCTGTAAGCCGGCCGGAATGTTGTGAGCGGAATCATTGTATCATAAGTAAAACCCAAGCATTATGAATCAAACCCGATCGTAACGGGTACTACACCATACAGCCTGCCGTCCCGCATGTGGAGGCGGGCTGGTCCCTTATTCCATATGAAGCGAGAAGCCGCGGATCGGATCAAAAGGACCAACACTTGTGGAGGTGCACCATATCGTGCAGAACATAGATACGCTTGCCTCTTGGATTGAACAAAGCGGCAATATCGTTTTTTTCGGTGGAGCGGGAACGTCGACGGAAAGCGGCATTCCCGACTTCCGTTCCGCCGCCGGGCTGTATCAGACTGAACAGCATCTGCCATACCCGCCGGAGCAAATGCTGAGCCGGTCCTTTTTTATGAAGCTTCCCGAGGTGTTCTTTGATTTTTACCGCAGCAAAATGCTGCATCCCGATGCGGCCCCGAACGGCTGCCACCGGATGCTGGCCAAGCTGGAGCAAGCCGGCAAGCTGAAGGCTGTCGTGACCCAGAACATCGACGGATTGCATCAGAAGGCGGGAAGCAAAGAGGTGCTGGAGCTGCACGGTTCTGTTCACCGGAACTACTGCATGGGCTGCGGGGCGTTTTACGACCTGGAGCACATCATGGCGACGAACAAGCTCGTTCCGCGCTGCCCAAGCTGCAGCGGGATCATCAAGCCCGACGTCGTCCTGTACGAGGAGCCGCTGGACCAGCAGGTACTCTTTGGTGCGGTGGAGGCGATCTCCCAGGCGGATCTGCTCATCATCGGCGGCACCTCTCTGACGGTTCAGCCGGCGGCGGACCTGGTGTCCTATTTTCAAGGAAGCCGCACCGTCCTCCTGAATATGGACCCCACTCCATATGACCGCAAAGCGGATCTGCTGATCGCTGATAAAATCGGCGAAGTGATGGAGCAGGTGGAGCGGAAACTGGGTATTTAATGGGTGGCAGATGTTCATAGCGCGGTAAGCGTGGTAACAGCTTAGTCCATCCCTTTTTAACAGGAAGGATATTAGCCGGGACCTCCAGCCCGTGTAATCGGTTTCTTGTCAAATGCCTTGCCGAGGATTTATGATGGTTCTAGTAGTCTATTAACCGTGAGAGAGAAGGGCGGATATCAATGGCATATACACCAAGCGAATCACGTTACGAAGAGATGACTTATAACCGCTGTGGCCGTTCGGGACTGAAGCTCCCGGCCATATCGCTGGGACTCTGGCATAATTTTGGCGGAATCAATACGTACGAAAATGCGCGGAATATGATCACCCGCTCGTTTGATTTAGGAATTACCCACTTCGATCTGGCGAATAACTACGGTCCTCCACCAGGCTCGGCGGAAGAAACGTTTGGCCGGATTCTGGCCCAAGACCTGAAGAGCCACCGGGATGAATTGATTATCTCGTCCAAAGCCGGGTATTACATGTGGCCCGGTCCTTACGGGGAGTGGGGATCACGCAAGTATCTCGTCTCCAGCCTGGATCAAAGCTTAAAGCGGATGGGTCTCGATTATGTCGACATTTTTTATTCGCACCGCTTTGACCCGGATACTCCACTGGAAGAAACGATGATGGCTCTTGACCATATTGTGCGCTCCGGTAAAGCGCTGTACGTCGGCATTTCGAATTATTCGGCGGAGCAGACGGCGGAAGCCGCCGCGATCCTGAAGCAGCTGGGAACGCCGCTCTTGATCCACCAGCCAAGCTATTCCATGCTGAACCGCTGGATCGAGAACGGCCTGCAGGACGTGCTGGATGAGCAGGGGATCGGCACGATTGCCTTTACCCCGCTGGCTCAAGGGCTGCTGACGAACAAATACCTGAACGGCATTCCGGAAGATTCGCGTGCCGCGAGCCCGTCGGTCTTCCTGAACGAGAGCAACATTACGCCGGATGTGCTTCGCAAAATTCGGGCGCTGAACCAGCTTGCCGCCGCCCGCGGCCAAAGCCTGGCCCAACTGGCGCTGGCCTGGGTGCTGCGCGGAGGGCGCGTGACTTCAGCACTGATCGGAGCCAGCCGTGTTAGCCAGATCGAAGACAACGTGGCTGCACTGAAGAATCAGGAATTCAGCAAGGAAGAGCTGGACCGGATCGAAGCGATTTTAAAAACGGAAAGCGAATCCTGATCTAGTGGATATCCTGCGGATCGATGAGAGGCATATTCCAGTGACGGAAACTTAAGTCCATATTAGCGACCATCCTGCGGTTGACCTTGCGCGTATATCAGGTGTATGACCGGCTTGGATTAACTTTACGCACATCTTACGCGTTACGCGCAATAACTCACTTGTCTGGCCCTTAATCGAAATAACCCGCTTATCATGGGCCTAACTCACAATAACCCGCTTGTCTGCCGGAGGGCAGGGCATGCGGGTTATTGTGTGCCAAGCGCTTAGGATCCGCGCTGCGAGTCCGGCCGGGCGGAAGCGACAAGGTCCGGAGCCGTTACGACGGCGCGGTACGCCGTCGGGGACTGCCCGCACAGCCGCTTGAATTGGCGGGAAAAATACAGGGCGTCCGTCAGCCCGACGGAGGCGGCCACCTGCTCGATCGACAGCTCCGGCCGTTCGCGCAGCAGCTGGCGCGACTTATCGATGCGGAGCTTAAGCAAATAGGTCACCGGCGAGCAGCCGGTTTCTTTCTTGAAAATCCGCGACAGATAGGCCCGGTTATAACCGAGGCTGTCGCACATTTGCTCAATGGAGACCGGATGGGCGTACTGCGCCGACATGTAGTGGATCATCTGCTTGACGGTCCGCTGCACCTGCGATTCCGTTCCCGTCAGCCGGGAATGGCTGGACAGGATATTCTGCGCTTCCGAGAAGATCAGGTACAGATAGCCGAGCGACGCCAGATCGGCGCTTTCCTGCTTCGTATAGAACGCTTCCTGCATCCGTTCAATGGAGCCGGGGATCATGGTGTCCCCGTCGGTAAAGAGCACCGGATGCAGCGGGTCGAAGCCGGCGTTCGCCAGGAGCCCCTGCGCCTCTCTGCCGGAGAAGGCGGTCCAGCGGTAGCGCCAAGGCTCGCCGGCGTCGGAGGCGTAGCTGACCAGCTGGCCGGGATGAATGAGAAAGCAGCTCCCTTGTCCGAGCTCATAGGTGCGCTGCTCGGTTCGAAACGTCCCTTTTCCCTCTTCTACATAATGAAGCAGATAGTAATCATAAATTTTTGGCCCGACAGCATGCACAGGCCTGGTCTGGCTCTCTCCCGCAAACAGCACGTGCAGCGGGCCGTCGTCATGATAGACGGGGTTTGAAGCAACGGAGTAGGTCTCCTGCGGAATCATGGATTCATCGATCCTTTCACAAACATCAAAATAAATGCGGTCCTTCTTACACCATTATATTCTCCAAGGTCACATAAATCCATATCCAGTCAACATAATTGCATTAACGCGGACAGGAAGTCCTTTTATAATGAAAGAGCAGAACCATAAGGAAAGGATGGGTGCATATCCCTATGACATCGGAAACTTTATTACAGCAATTCATGACGAAATACGGTGACAGCAGCGAGGAAGTACGTGTGTTTCATGCTCCGGGCCGGGTTAACCTGATCGGGGAGCATATCGATTATAACGGAGGTTACGTTCTTCCCGCAGCGCTGGAGTTCGGCACGACGCTGCTCATTCGGGAGCGCGGGGACGATGTGATTCAGCTGGCCTCCACAAATTTACCTTATGAATACAAACTAGCCGTCAAGGAAATCGGCAGCCATAAAACGGGCGAGTGGGTGGATTATGCCGTAGGCGTCATGGTCGAGAACGCCAATATCGGCTGTCCGGTTACTAAAGGCTATGACATCCTTTATCACGGCGATATTCCGAACGGCGCCGGATTATCTTCTTCCGCCTCGATCGAAGTGGTCACTTCGTATGCGCTGCAGACGATGGAGGGGTACAGTACGGATACGGTGCAGATTGCGCTCCTGTCGCAAAAGGCCGAGAACCAGTACGTCGGCGTCAACTGCGGCATCATGGACCAGTTCGCCGTCGCGAACGGGAAGAAGGACCACGCGATCCTGCTCATGTGCGACACGCTGGAATACAAGCATGTTCCGTTCCAGACCGGGGTCTACAAGCTGGTGATCAGCAATACGAACAAGCGCAGAGGCCTGGTGGATTCGGCTTACAACGAACGCCGCTCGCAGTGCGAAACCGCCTTGGCCCAGCTGCAGGCGAAGATGCCTTCGCTTCAGTATTTGGCCGGTCTGACGCCGGATCAGTTCGAATCGCTGAAGGATGCTATCGCCGATGAGACGGTCGTAAGACGTGCACAGCACGTGGTCGAAGAGAACCAGCGCGTGCTGGATTCAGTGGAAGCGTTGAAGCAGAACGATTTGCAGACCTTCGGACAGCTGATGAACGCATCGCACGCATCGCTGCGTGACCTGTACGAGGTCAGCTGCGAAGAGCTGGACGTTATGGTCGAAGAAGCGCAGCGGATCGAAGGCACGCTGGGCTCGCGGATGACCGGAGCCGGCTTTGGCGGCTGCACCGTGTCGCTCGTGCATGAAGATGCGGTGGAACGGTTCATTCAGCACGTCGGCGAAGCGTATCAGGCGAGAACGGGCCTCAAGGCCGATTTCTATGTGTGCAGCGCAGGCGACGGAGTCAAAGAACTGAAGGGGGATCACTAACATGGCTATTCTCGTAACGGGTGGAGCAGGATATATAGGGTCGCATACGGTAGCGGCTCTTCTGGAGCGCGGCGAGGAGATTGTCGTGCTGGACAATTTGCAAACGGGGCACCGCGGGGCGCTGCTCGGCGGCAAGCTGTACGAAGGGGATCTACGGGACAAGGAGCTGCTGGCGAAGCTGTTCGCCGAGAACGAGATCGATGCGGTGATCCATTTCGCGGCGAATTCTCTCGTTGGCGAAAGTATGCAGAAGCCGGTGAAGTACTATGATAACAACGTTTACGGCACGCTCTGCCTGCTGGAAGCGATGGACGCGGCGAACGTGCGCCGGATCGTCTTTTCCTCCACAGCGGCGACTTACGGTGAACCGGAACGCGTGCCGATCGTCGAGAGCGACCGTACGCAGCCGACGAACGTGTACGGGGAGACCAAATTGATGATGGAGCGTATGATGTCCTGGTTCGACCAGGTGCTCGGCATCAAATACGTAGCCTTGCGTTATTTCAATGCGGCCGGGGCGCATGACAGCGGCAAAATCGGCGAGGACCACCGTCCCGAAAGCCATCTCATTCCGCTGGTGCTGCAAACCGCGCTGAAGCAGCGCGAGAGTATTGCCGTCTTCGGCGACGACTATCCGACAGCAGACGGATCCTGCGTACGCGACTACATCCACGTGAGCGACCTGGCGGACGCGCACTTGCGGGCGGTCGATTATTTGCGCAAGGGCGAGGCCAGCAACGTGTTTAACCTGGGAATCGGGGAAGGCTTCTCCGTGAAGGAAGTGATCGAGACGGCCAAGAAAGTCACCGGGCTGGACATTCCGGTCGTCGTGCAGGCCCGCCGTGCCGGCGATCCCGCTGTGCTCGTTGCATCTTCTGAAAAAGCCCGCACCGTGCTCGGATGGAACCCTTCGCGCACCAAGCTGGAGGACATTATCGAGAGCGCCTGGAGCTGGCATCAAAGCCATCCTGACGGATATGGCAAAGAATAAGGGGGAAGCGCATTGAATTCACAAACCGACACCACGAGTCCCTTGAAAGAGCAAGCCTTGCAGGCGATCGACCGCCTCGTGCGATTTGCCCTGGATCACCGGCTCATTCAGGCTGAAGATGCCGACTACAGCCGCAACCTGCTGCTGGATATGTTCGGCGCAAGCGAGCCTTCTCTGGGCGAAGCTGAGCCGGAGGCCGCGGACAGCCCGCAGCCGATGATCGACACGCTGCTGGATTACGCGTTTGAGATCGGACTGATGCCCGAGAACACCGACACCTACCGCGACTTGCTTGATGCCAAAATAATGGGCCTGCTCATGGCGCGGCCTTCGGAAGTGATTGCGGAGTTTGAGCACACGGCACGGGAGCAGGGAATCGAAGCGGCGACCGACCGGTTTTACCGGCTGTCGATCGATTCGAACTACATCCGGATGGACCGGGTCAGCAAAAACGTATACTGGACGTACCCGTCGGAATACGGCGACATCGAAATGACCATCAACTTGTCCAAGCCGGAGAAAAGTCCGAAGGAAATCGCCATGGCCAAGCTGCTGCCGCCGCCGGTCTACCCTAAATGCCAGCTGTGCCGTGAGAACGTCGGTTATGCCGGCCGGGTCAACCATCCCGCACGCCAAAACCTGCGGATCATTCCGCTTGAGATGAACAACGAAAACTGGTTCTTCCAGTATTCGCCTTATGTGTACTACAACGAGCACTGCATCGTGTTCCACCACGATCACGTGCCGATGAAGCTGACGAAGGACAGCCTGCGCCGCCTGCTCGCTTTTGTAGACGTCTTCCCGCATTATTTTATTGGCTCCAATGCTGATCTGCCGATCGTGGGCGGGTCCATTCTAACCCACGACCACTTCCAGGGCGGGCGCCATACGTTCCCGATCCAGAACGCGCCGAAGGAAACATCCTTCGCTCACCCGCAGTTCCCGGGCGTCATGGTCAGCATCGTCAAATGGCCGATGTCTGTGCTGCGGCTTGCGTCGGCGGACAGCGCCGTCCTGCTGGAATGCGCTGATTCCATCTATGAAGCCTGGAAGCAGTACAGCGATCCGGAAGCCGAGATTTATGCTTTTACAGAAGAAGGCGGGCAGCGGGTGCCGCATAACACGGTGACCCCGATCGTCCATCGGACGCCGGACGGCGCTTACGAAATGGACTTGGTGCTGCGCAACAACCGGACCAGCGAGGAGCATCCGGCGGGGATTTTCCATCCACATGCCGAAATGCACCATATCAAGAAGGAAAACATCGGCCTCATTGAGGTGATGGGCCTGGCGATTCTGCCGGGACGGCTGAAGGAAGAGCTGGATCAGGTCGCGGATATTCTGTCCGGAAACCGCGGGCTGTATGAAGCGCTGCTACAGGACGACAACCATCCGCTCCAGGTCCACAAACCGTGGATCACCCGCCTGGTGGAAGAACAGGGCATGGAGCGGGACAAAGCTGCCGCCGAGGAATGGGTCCGCGAGGAGGTTGGACGCATTTTCGTGGAGATTTTGGGCCACGCCGGCGTCTACAAACGGACGGAGGCCGGGCAGCAGGCGTTCCGCCGCTTCCTTGCTTCGATGGGTTATACCGAGGCGTAATATACTATCTTCGGGGGATGCGCCCCCTTCATTACAAACCGCTTATTCCCTGCATGGGATGGGCGGTTTGTTTCTTCTGCGGCCGGAGGGTTATAATATTTAGGGCAACTCATTACATCATGGAGGCGAATCCGACAATGAAAGCATTTGAATTTCATAACCCGACCAAGCTGATTTTTGGCCAAGGTCAGCTGGATAAATTAAAAACCGAAGTTCCGAAATACGGGAAAAAGGTGCTGCTGGTCTACGGCGGCGGAAGTATCAAGCGCTCCGGCCTGTACGACAACGTGCTTGCGCTGCTCAAGGAAATCGGCGCCGAGGTGACCGAACTGGCGGGCGTAGAGCCGAATCCGCGCTTATCAACTGTACATAAAGGGGTGGACCTGTGCCGGACGAACGGCATTGAGCTGATCCTTGCGGTTGGCGGCGGCAGCGTCCTGGACTGCTCCAAGGCGATTGCGGTCGGCGCCAAATACGACGGCGATATGTGGGACTTTGTGGAACGCAAAGCCGCTCCGCAGGCGGCCCTTCCGCTCGGCACGGTGCTGACGATGGCGGCGACGGGCTCGGAAATGAACGGCGGCTCGGTCATTACGAACGAGCAAACGAAAGAAAAGATGGGCTGGGGCAGCCCGTTTGCCTTCCCGGCATTTTCCATCCTGGATCCGGTGAACACGTATTCCCTGCCGAAAGACCAAACCGTTTACGGCATGGTAGACATGATGTCCCACGTGCTGGAGCATTACTTCCACCAGGAGACCAACACGCCGGTTCAGGACGGATTCTGTGAAACGGTCCTTCGTACCGTCATCGAAACCGCGCCGAAGCTGATTAACGATCTGGAAAACTACGAGTACCGTTCTACGATCATGTACTGCGGCACGATGGCGCTGAACGGAGTGCTGAACATGGGCATGTCCGGCGACTGGGCGACCCACAACATTGAACACGCCGTATCGGCCGTGTATGACATTCCGCACGGCGGCGGTTTGGCCATCCTGTTCCCGAACTGGATGAAATATAACCTGAGCGTGGATCCAGGCCGCTTCAAGCGCCTTGCCGTCAACGTGTTTAACGTGGATCCGGCCGGCAAGAGCGACGAGCAGGTCGGGGAAGAGGGCATCCAAGCGCTTCGCGATTTCTGGAGCTCCATCGGTGCGCCGGCCCGCCTTGCCGATTACGACATCGACGACAGCCAGATCGAAGTGATGGCTGAGAAGTCGGTGCGCTTCGGTCCGTTTGGCAACTTCCGCAAATTGAACAAGGAAGACGTCATCGAAATTTACAAAATGTCGCTGTAAGCCGATAAGCGTTCCGTCAGCGACCGGAGAACTGGAGTATTTTTCCTTTCTCCGCCAATATAGCCAAGGGGCTTCCCATAAGGTCGATCCGACCCGGGAAAGCCCCTTTTTGCCGTTCTGCTGCTTTTGTGGATGGTTACAAATCATAATTCAGCTTCTCCGTACAAGTATATTTCCGTTCTATAATCATTGTTGCCTTCGTGCATACTCGTTTTCGTAAATGCCCTGAACAAGTTCCAGCACCGGTTTGCCGGCTTCGGCATACATCAACTCTGTGGGCTCGTTTTTCAACAGAAATACGCCGTTCAGGTTCTTATGCTTGCCGAAAGCCGCCTCATACAGTAGCGCAGCGCCCTTTGAAGGAGGACTCATGACCAGCTTCATCGCTATTTTTATATACCAGGGCAGCCCGGAATTTTTTCCTTTCCGCATCGTATTGTTTCCCCCGGGGTCTGCGCTGCGGATCGTCAAGCCTTCGGCGGCTGCCAAGGGGGCGATTTCGCGGGTCCACAGCGACAACGCCAGCTTGGAAGCGGCGTAGGGACCGAACAGCTTCTTGAACGTCCGCGGAGAGGCCAGCTCTGCCGGCTGGAAGCGGCGGACCATTTTCATCGCTGAGGAAGACGTGTTGATGATCGTTTTGAAGGAACCTTGCTTTACCAAATCTTTCAGCTCCATGAAGATGATATAGGGAACTACGGTTTGCAGCTCGAAGTGCATCTCCCGTCCCTGCTTGGAATACACAAGATCTGGGAAGCTGCCCCCGGCGTTGTTAAACAGCATGTCGATTTTGTCCTCCTTGCTCTTGATCTCGTCCAGCGCCCGTTGTAAGGCGGAGAAATCGGCGAGATCGGCTTTATATTGTCGAAGCTGCCGGTTGGCGAGAGCTTTCTGAATCAAGGCGTCGTCGCTGGGGAAAGCGGAACGGACCAAGGCAAGAACGGTCCAGCCTTCACCCAGCAGTCTGCGGGTCAGCTCCAGGCCGATGCCGTTGTTTGCCCCGGTAATCAGTGCAATTGAGTTGGTTTTCATATGTGCCTCCTAGCAAATGGATAGGTTTTTGTATTTGCGGTAAAGCCACTCTACAACTTGTAGTCGGCTACAAGTCAATCCCCATTTTCGAAAAACCTACCGGACTTGACCTGGAGTCAACTCCAAGTTGTATGATGGTATGAACATACCAGAAACGAAAGGGAAGAAAGCCATGACTGATGCATATACGATCAAAGAAGCCGCGGAGCATACCGGCATCCCCGAAGAAACGATTCGCTATTACGAACGGATCGGGATTCTGCCGCACGCAGAGCGTAAACCAAACCGCCACCGGGTGTACCGTCCAAAGGATTTGGAAACGATGAAGCTGGTCACCTGCCTGAAGAAGACGGGTATGCCGCTGGAGGAGATGAAGCCGTTTTTGAAATTGTCGGTCGGCGATGACATCAGCGAGCATCCGGAGCTGCACGATTTGATTTTGGAGCACCGGGCAAAAATCAGGGAACAGATGGACTCTCTTCAGCAGGTCCTGGATTTCATTGATTCTCAGATGATTGGAACAGCGCCTGAAGCGGAATGTGGTTTGGCCGACCAGCCGAAACGATTCGGCTTCCTGAGCTTGAAACCGTGAGCCAGCCGGAAGGAAAAGGAGGATTTTGGCGGAAAATTCCCGGAATTCTAACGAAAAAGGAAAATATTGAAACAATTTAGGCACTTCTAACGTATACCCTTATATAGACAGTCAGGAATACGCGCAGGGGGGAACGGAGGATGGAAACGCTTTATTGGAGCTGCCTGGCAGGCGGGGTTATTTTTGCGGTGGTCAGCGTGGTGCTTGGCGATATTTTGAGCCATGCGCTGGATGGGCTTCTCGATTTTTTGTCTGTTGATGTGTTGAAGCCGATGGTGATTGCGACGGCGGTGACCGTATTCGGAGGCGCAGGTATTCTGCTGCTGCGTTACACCGGTTTGCATCAGGGCCTAAGCGCACTTATCGCCGGAATTGGTGCCATTGCTATGGCGGGTGTCGTCTATGTTGTGTATGTCAGGCCGATGGAGAACAGCGAGAATTCCACGGGATATTCCATCCGCGAGCTCGAAGGCCGCATCGGTGAAGTGACGATTCCCATTCCGCCGGAAGGGTTCGGTGAGGTGATGGTGAGGCTGGGGGCAGGCAACACACTGCACATCGCCTCCAGTCTGGAGCGCCTTCCGCTGCCCGCCGGAACCCGCGTCGTCGTCGTGGATGTGCTGGACGGCGTCTTGCGCGTGACCGGACTCGAAGAGAGAAAAGGAGATGTGGTTTGATGACAGTGCCTGAATACCTGGTAATACCGCTGATCGTTATAGGGGTAATCGTCGTGCTTGGCTTGGCTTTCTGGGCCCGTTACAAAACGGTGGGACCGGATGAAGCCATGATCGTGACGGGATCGTTTCTGGGAAGCAAAAACATATCGGAAGATGAATCCGGACGCAAAATCAAAATCGTTCGGGGCGGTGGGGCTTTTATCCTGCCCGTCTTCCAGCAGTCGGAATTCATATCACTTCTCTCCCACAAGCTGGATGTGTCAACGCCGGAGGTGTACACGGAGCAGGGCGTGCCCGTCATCGCTGACGGCGTGGCCATCATCAAAGTAGGCAGCTCGATTGAAGACGTCGCGACCGCGGCGGAGCAGTTCATCGGCAAGCCGATTGAAGCCTTGAAGGGCGAGGCGCAGGAAGTGCTGGAAGGGCATCTGCGGGCCATTCTCGGTTCGATGACTGTGGAAGAGGTGTACCGGAACCGCGACAAGTTTGCCCAGGAGGTTCAAGGTGTAGCGGCCAGGGACTTGAAGAAAATGGGCCTGCAGATCGTCTCCTTTACGATCAAGGACGTACGCGACAAGCAGGGGTACCTCGATGCGCTCGGCAAGCCGCGGATTGCAGCGGTGAAACGGGACGCGGAGATCGCCGAGGCGGAAGCGATGCGCGATGCGCGGATCCAGAAGGCGAACGCCGAGGAGCAGGGGCAGAAGGCCGAGCTGCTGCGCGATACGAATATCGCCGAAGCGACGAAGGCGAAGGAATTGAAGGTAGCTTCCTTTAAGAAGGAACAGGACACTGCCAAGGCGGAAGCCGACCAGGCGTACCACATACAGGAAGCCCGCGCCAAGCAGACGATGGTGGAAGAGCAGATGAAGGTAGAGCTCGTTCGCAAGGAGCGGGAGATCGACCTGCAGGAGAAGGAAATTCTGGTGCGGCAGAAGCAATATGATGCCGAAGTGAAGAAAAAAGCGGACGCCGACCGGTATGCAGTCGAAGTCGCGGCTGAAGCCGACAAGGCGAGAAAGATGCTGGAGGCCGAGGCGCTGCAGTACTCCATCGAAACCCAGGCGAAGGCATCGGCCGAGCAGAAGCGGCTGGACGGCCAGGCCATTGCCGACGCAGAACGTGCCAAAGGTACCGCCGAGGCGGAAGTCATCCGCCTGCGGGGTCTTGCGGAAGCCGATGCGAAAGAGAAGCTGGCTGAAGCCTTCCAGAAGTTCGGCGAAGCGGCCATCCTCGATATTATCGTGAAAATGCTGCCGGACCTGGCGGGCAAAATCGCCGAGCCGATCGCTTCCATCGACAAGCTGACGGTGGTGGACACCGGCAAGGGAGAGGGCGCGGCACGCGTGAGCAATTACGTCACCGAGCTGATGTCGACGGCTCCGGAAATGCTCAAGAACGTGTCCGGCATCGACGTGGAGAGCCTCATCCAAGGCTTGACCGGACGGAAAACGCCTCCGGCTGCATCCGCGGCGCCTGCAGCCGCGCAGCAGGATTTGGTTACCCTGGAAGCGGGGGCAACGAAGGAATAATAGAACTCAACCGGGATAACCGGCGCTTTGCAAGCCGAATGATCGGCATGCGAAGCAGACGACGGTGTATCCCGATCCTCGATCAAACAGTAACAGAATTATAGCTTAAACGGCGGCTCGCTTTGGGTGATTTTCCAAAGTGAAGCCGCCGTTTTTGTTTGAGGGATTAACTATGAGCAAGGATTCACATTACAGCAGCAGTATCGCCGCGCCCATCATCGGGGTGATGACCATGCATGTTTTCAGCCAACGGGCGGGAACGCGCTTCGTAAACTTCGCCCCGACGTAAGAGCCGATCATCGTTCCGCACACCACCGCAATGAGCAGCCGGAAATCCAGGTACCCGATCGTAAAATAGCCTGCTCCGCCAGCCAGCGCGATCGGAATGATGACCATCATCGTCGTTCCTGCCGCATAGCGCATCGGCATGCCAAGCAGCAGCATGAGCCCCAGCTGGATGAACGGCGTGGAACCGATGCCGAACAGGCCGGACAGCATGCCGGTAACGACGCCGATCAGCAGCGCGAATGACCAATACCGCAGCCCCTTGGCGGCAGGCGGAGCCTGGTTAACGGACGCACCCGGCCGACGCGAGACGACCGCCATCCGCAGCCACAACGCGAGCCCCGAGGCGAACAGCATGCCGGAAGTCATCCAGCCCAGTTTATCCTCCGGAATGAGCGTTGACCAGCTGGAGCTGACCCACGCCCCCGCCGCTCCGGCCAAACCGACGACCGCGCCCGACTTCAGCAGCATATTTCCTTCGCGGTAATGGCTGACCGAACCGGAAAGGGACGAGAAGAACATCGCCGCCAGCGCGGTTCCCAGCGCGATATGAATCGGATATCCGAACACAACGGTCAAGATCGAAATGATAAAACCGGAGCCGCCCGCGCCCACGAAGCCCAGGAGCAGACCGAGCAGAATCATAACGGCAGAGATATCGATCAGCTTCATCGGTCGACCCTCCACACCTGATGGGGAACGCCGATTCCAGCCGGTTCCGGCAGGTCATCCTCAACGCGGCTGGTAGTGTCCAGCACCATGATGGCCGGTTTTGTCCCATAGACCGGCCATGCAGGCAGCGCGTCGATATTGGGATCCCCGTTTCGTATGAACGCGACCCAGGCTTCCCGCATACTTCTTGCGAGCGGGTATTGCTCGGCGGGTACAGCGTACGGATCGCCGGTTGCAAGGGCAGCTGAAGGCTGCGTTTCCGGATCCCAATGAATAAGGCTGCCCTCATAGCCGTGCGTCGCTCCGAGAGCGCTGCCAGCACGAAGCCGGTACATCCATACCGGGGTTCCTGAGGAAGCGAGGGCCTGTGCGAACTGCACAGCTCCAATCGTGTACAGATGCTCGGTTAACGTTGTACACCATGCGTCGGCTGGGGACATCGCCTCGGCATAATGCTGATAGGCATCCCATACGGCGGGAGCATGGCTTCCAAAAAATCTGTCGAGCGGTTCCCTGCCTGGGGACTGGAGCGTGGAATCGTCCCGGATAAAGATCGACGCTTCGTTTTCGTTCGTGCCGATCAGGAGCGGCGGCAGGCCGGAACTAGCAGCAATGCCGGCCAAAGGGTCCAAGGGAATGACCCGGCCGTCCGCCACCGGGCCGAACATGTGCAGGCTGCGCGACGTATCCGAGCCGACGGCGGACTGCGCTGCGATGAGCTGCTCGAACGGAAGCTCCAGCAGCAGGCTTGGATCTGCACCGGACAAGCCCAGCTCTTCCAGGATCCGGAGGGTGGTGACGTTGGCGGTGCGCCGATCCCGGATCGCTTGGGTGGCGCCGCTCTGTGCCACGGCCCGGTGGAATAACGCGCGTGCTGCTTCCATCGCATAGAGCGAAGCGGTGCACTTGGCACCGGCGGAATTCCCGATAACAGTCACGCGGGCCGGATCGCCTCCAAAAGCGGAAATGTTACGCTGAACCCACTGGAGCGCGGCCGCAATATCGAGCAGACCGTTGTTTCCCGAGGCTGCATATTCCTCGCCCAGCACCTCGCCCAAGTAGAGGAAGCCTAACGCGCCAAGGCGGTAATTGATCGATACGTAGACGATGCCATCCCCCGCCGCATGCCGCAAACCGTCGCAGTCCGCGCCGGTGCCCGATACGAATCCGCCGCCATGAATATACACCAATACGGGCATCGATTCTTTTTCGAATCCCCGGGTCCACACGTTCAAATACAAACAATCTTCAGACTGTATACGCGTAGCCCCTACTGAAGGATCGGTTTGCTGAGGGGCGAGCGGACCGAAGTGATCGCATTTTCTTATGCCGGGCCATGGTTGCGCAGGCGCAGGAGGCTGGAATCTCCGTTTGCCCGTCGGCGGCGCTGCATAGGGAATGCCCCGAAATACATAGGCCCCTTGTAAAGGTACTCCTGAGACTTTGCCTGATGTGGTTTGTACGATCAAGGTGCTCGACTCCTATTCCTATTGATTTGTGAACTATTATAACTTGTTTATTCCATGAACTATAATATATATTGAATTATATTTATCATAACTTATAGGTTATTCTCGAGATCGAAAGAGGGATACGGTATGGAACTGCTGCAGCTAAGATATTTTCAGGTTGCCGCCCGGATGCAGCATATGACCCAGGCTGCCCGCAGCCTGCATATTTCGCAGCCGGCGCTCAGCAAAATGATCGCCTCGCTGGAAGCCGAGCTGGGGACAAAGCTGTTTGAGCGGGAGCCCAAAAGCATACGGCTGAACGAGCACGGCAAGTTATTTTTGCACCAGGTGGATATTGCCCTGCAGGCCCTTGAGGACGGCAAGCTGCAGCTGCAGGACCTCGGCGGCTCTGCTTCTCCCGCCGTCTCGCTCGACGTCCGCGTTTCCTCGCATTTACTGCCGGACCTGCTGGCCGATTTCCGCAAAGAATGCCCGGCAGCCGAGTTCCATCTGCTGCAGCATTCGACGTTCGAAGGGGCGGCGAGCTTCGATCTTTGCCTTTCTGACGGGGCTGAACTGCCGCCGGGAACAACGTCGCTATCTTTGCTCGAAGAGGAAATTTTTGTTGCGGTTCCCGCGGACCATCCGCTCGCTGACCGTACGCAAATCGGCTTGAAGGAGCTGAGGGAGGAGAGCTTCATCTCGCTGCCCCCGGGCAAATCGCTGCGCGAAACGACGGATGCTTTTTGCCGCCTAGCCGGTTTTACTCCGCGTATCCGGTTTGAGAGCGACGACCCGGCCATGGTTCGCGGTTTGATCCGGGCGGGTCAAGGCGTTGCGTTTCTGCCGGCTATTACTTGGGGCGGCTCAACCGGGCCGGACGTCGTTCTGCTGCGGCTCGAAGAAAGCTGGTGCAAACGCTCGATTGCCTTGTCCTGGCCGCAGGAACGGTATTTGACGCATACCGCAGCGGCATTTCGCGATTTTGCCGTAAACTATTTTGCCAGGCTGACTGCATCGCATGATCAAGATAGTGGCCGAGGCGATTAAAACAGGGAATGCACGGTTTCATGTCCGCTCGGTTTGACGAATCGGCCGATTTCTGATATTTTTTCTGTCTGTCAGAGATGATAAAACTTATCAGGCGTCAGCAAACGAGGTGCATAGTGTGAGCAGTCTGCAAGTGAGCAAGGTGTTAAACAACAATGTCATCATTGCCGAGCATCCCCAGCACGGCGAGGTGGTAGTCATCGGCAAAGGGATCGGCTTTAATCGGAAGACCGGGCAGGCCATTCCGCTGGCTGAGGTAGAGAAGATGTTTATTTTGACCAAACCGGAGGAGCAGGAGCAGTATAAGCAGCTGCTGCCCCAGGTCGACGAGAAACTGATTGAAGCGGTCAACGAAATATTGCTGCATGCCGACCAGACCAGCTCAGGGGCCTTGAACGAGCATGTCCATATCGCACTGACGGATCACATCGCATTTGCGATCAAGCGCATGCAGCAGGGCATTCATATCCATAATCCCTTTTTGTACGAGACCAAAGAAATGTACCCCGAGGAGTTTCGAATGGCGGAGTTCGCCGTCCGGCTGATTCATCAGAAGCTTGGCGTGGACCTGGGTGAAGAGGAAGCCGGATTTATCGCCCTGCATATCCACGGCGCGCTGACCAACCAGCATATTTCCGAAGTTCGCAAGCATTCCGAGCTGATCAGCGATCTGGTCCACATCGTGGAGACGGAGATGGACTTCCGGGTCCCGCGGGATTCGCTGGACTACTCGCGCCTGATTACGCACCTCCGCTTTGCTTTGGAGCGGATCCGCAGAGGCGAGGCCGTAGAGGAAACAGACACGCTCGACGCCTTGATGCAGCGGGAATACCCGGATACGTACCGGCTCGCTCAAAAGCTGACCGGAGTGATGGAGGAGCGGCTCGGCCGGCCTGTATATCCGGCGGAAGTCGGATATCTGACGATCCATCTCCAGCGTCTGGTTCACAAAAAGCAGGGGCGCGTGGATTGATCGCGTGCGGGTGTGGCGCCTTTGATTGTGTATGGTCCCGCCGCTTTCACTTTGGAAGGAGCGCAGGCGCCTTTTTCGAATATCAAGCGCTTGCATCTTGGCGGGTTGGGTGCTACAATACTGACTGTAATGAACCCAATTGAACATGCATACGTGTTACTGATACGATCAGGCATGAGTAAACCTGTAGATCTTGGTTGTTTTCCCCATTACTGGGGCAATCTAACGCTTAGCGGTAGAGACCAGGATCCCGAGCGGATACTCATGCCTTTTTGGTATTTACAAAATCTCAGCAGAAAGCAGGATGATCCTCATGCAGCAAACGTTTAAAATTATCGATGAAGACGGAATCCATGCGCGTCCGGCGACGGCGCTTGTCAATACAGCTACCAAATTCAAGGATACGGAGTGCTTTGCCGAATCCGGCGGGAAGAAGGTCACTTTAAAATCGATTTTGGGCGTTCTGTCTCTGGATCTGGAGCAGGGCGACATCATTTCGCTGATCACGGAAGGCGGCGATGAGCGCGCAGCACTGGAAGCGCTTGAGCAGGTTATGGTTGGCGAGGGGCTGGGCGAGATTCATGAATAAGATCAAGGGAATCGCGGCATCGGCGGGAATTGCGATCGCCCGCGCATTCATCTTGGAGCATCCGGATTACACGGTAACCCGCAAGCAGGCGGATGACGTTCAGGCTGAGCTTGCGAAGCTGGATGATGCGCTGGCCAAGTCGCGGGTGGAGCTTGAGTCGATCAAGGCGCGGACGCTGGCGGAATTGGGCGAGAAAAAAGCGGAAATTTTCGAGTCGCATCTGCTTATTTTAAGCGATCCGGAGCTTATTGATCCGGTGAAGGACAAAATCCGGAGCGAATCGGTCAATGCGGAATATGCCCTGGATGAGACGGCAGCGCAGTTCATCCGGATGTTCGAAAATATGAAAAGCGCTTATCTTCAGGAACGCGCCGCGGATATGCGGGACGTGACCAAGCGCATTCTGAAGCATCTGCTCGGCCTTCAATACGTGAGCCCGTCGGAGATCGATGAGGAAGTCATCGTGATCGCCGAGGACCTGACTCCATCGGACACGGCGGGCTTAAACCGCAAGTTCGTGAAAGGCTTTACGACGAATATCGGCGGTCGAACGTCGCACTCGGCCATCATGGCCCGTTCGCTCGAAATTCCGGCAGTGGTCGGCACGAAAAGCGTTCTAAGCTCCGTGCAAAGCGGCGAGCTGGTGATCGTGGACGGGATTGAAGGTGATGTCATCATCCATCCGACCGAAGAGGTGATCGCCGAATACACGGCAAAGCAGCAGGCCTATGCGAAGCAAATGGAGGAGTGGAAGCAGCTCCGTACGGAACCGACCGTCTCGAAGGACGGGGTTCATGTGGAGCTGGCGGCCAACATCGGTACGCCGAACGACGTGGCGGGCGTTCTTGACAACGGCGGCGAAGCGGTCGGGTTGTACCGGACCGAGTTCCTCTACATGGGCCGCGACAAGCTGCCTTCGGAGAATGTGCAGTACAACGCCTACAAAACCGTGCTGGAGCTGATGGAAGGCAAGCCGGTGGTCGTGCGCACGCTGGACATCGGTGGCGACAAGGAGCTGCCTTACATGGACCTGCCGAAGGAAATGAATCCGTTTCTCGGATTCCGCGCGATTCGCCTCTGCCTGGACCGGCAGGACATCTTCCGGATCCAGCTGCGGGCTCTGCTGCGGGCCAGCGTGCACGGCAACCTCCGCATCATGTTCCCGATGATCGCCACGCTTGCCGAGTTCCGGGCAGCCAAGGCCGTTCTTCTGGAAGAGAAGGATAAGCTGGCGGCGGAAGGCATCGCCGTTGCAGACGACATCCAGATCGGGATCATGGTCGAAATTCCGTCGACAGCCGTCCTGGCGGACGTATTCGCCAAGGAAGTGGATTTCTTCAGCATCGGCACCAATGACCTGATCCAGTACACGATGGCAGCCGACCGGATGAACGAACAGGTATCGTACCTGTATCAGCCCTATAATCCGGCGATCCTTCGTTTGGTCAAAATGGTCATCGACGCCGCGCATCGCGAGGGCAAGTGGGTCGGCATGTGCGGCGAAATGGCCGGGGACGCCGTGGCCATCCCGATTCTGCTCGGCCTCGGGCTCGACGAGTTCAGCATGAGCGCCTCGTCCATTCTTCCGGCGCGCAGTCAGATCTCCAAGCTGTCCCGGGCGGACATGGAGCGACTCGCCGAACAGGCGCTGCAACTCGGCACGGCGGAGGAAGTGACGCAGTTGGTGCAGAGCCTTCAGTAGTGGATGGTTCTGCTGGTGACCAGCGGGATTTAGAGAGGCATCACGATTTATAACCCTTATTTATCAACCTGAGTTTAGCTAAGCTTTGCACGCATAACGCATATCTTTATCCGAACTTGGCTGGTATTCTACGGAATGCCGGCCTTTTTTTATGTGGGTATGTCTCCGGTTTACAGAAAATATTTAAAAAAAGAACACCCTGAAAAGGGTGCTCTTGGGTATTCTCTCCAATATCTGAATTCGCATTGAATCCGAATTATATCGAATCCAAATCCGAAAATCAGCTGCAGGCGCAGTTCAGCACCGGCTTGCGTGCCGCGGTCGTTTCGTCCAGCCGCGTCACCGGTGTGTCGTACGGCGCGTTCAGCAGCAGCTCCGGCTGCTCCTCCGCTTCCTTCGCGATGCGGATCATCGTATCGATAAAGGCGTCGAGCGTGTCCTTGCTCTCCGTTTCGGTCGGCTCGATCATAATGCACTCCTCCACGTTCAGCGGGAAGTAAATGGTCGGCGGGTGATAGCCGAAATCGAGCAGGCGCTTCGCCACGTCCAGCGTACGGATGCCGTACTGCTTGAGCGGGGAGCCTGACATGACGAATTCGTGCTTGCAGACGCCCGGATACGGAATGTCGAAGTATGGCGCGAGCCGGCTCATCATATAGTTGGCGTTCAGCACGGCGCACTCCGATACGCGGCGCAGACCTTCCGGGCCGTAGCTGCGGATATAGGTGTAAGCGCGGACGAGAATGCCGAAGTTGCCGTAGTACGCCTTGACCCGCCCGATGGACTGGTCGCTGCCGCCTTCGAGCGTATATTTGCCTTCAGCCGTTTTCGACACGAGCGGGCGGGGCAGGAACGGAATCAGGCGGCTCTTCACGCCGACCGGACCGGCTCCCGGACCACCGCCGCCGTGCGGCGTGCTCATCGTTTTATGCAAATTCAGGTGCACGACGTCAAAGCCCATGTCTCCCGGGCGGGTGATGCCCATGATCGCGTTGGAGTTGGCTCCGTCGTAGTACAACAGGCCCCCTGCCTCGTGGACGATGGCGGCAATTTCCTGGATCTGCTCTTCAAACAGGCCGAGCGTGTTCGGATTGGTAAGCATCAGCGCCGCGGTGTCGCTGCCGACGGCGGAACGCAGGGCGTCGAGGTCGACGAGGCCTTTGTCGGTCGACGGGATCGTAATCGTCTTCAGCCCCGCGACGGTGGCGCTGGCCGGATTGGTGCCGTGCGAGGAATCCGGCACGATGACCTTGTCGCGCTGCTCGCCGCGGCTTTCATGGTAGGCGCGGATCATCATGAGACCGGTCCATTCGCCATGCGCGCCGGCGGCCGGTTGCAGGGTCACGGCGTCCATGCCGGTCAGACCGGCCAAATCGTCCTGCAGGCGGTATAGCAGCTCAAGCGCGCCCTGAATGCTGTCCTCCGGCTGATACGGATGGATTTTGGCAAAGCCCGGATAACGGGCGACATCTTCGTTCACTTTCGGATTATATTTCATCGTGCAGGAGCCGAGCGGATAGAAGCCGTTGTCCACCCCGAAATTGCGGCGGGACAGCTCGGTATAGTGACGGATGACGTCCACTTCATACACTTCAGGCAGCGCGGCCGGCTCCGACCGCAGCATCGAGCTTGGGATCAGCTCTTCGGTTTCCTCAACAGGGACGTCAAACTCCGGTAAAGAGTAGGCAATCCGTCCAGGATGGCTCAACTCGAAAATCAACGCTTTTTCCTGAATCATATGCAGCCCTCCAGCGCTTCAGCAAATTGGTCGATCTGTTCTTTGGTGCGGCGTTCCGTGACAGCAATCAGCATATGTCCTTCCAGTTCGGAATAAGCTCTGCCGAGGTCGTACCCGCCGAGGATGCCTTTCTGCAGCAGCTTCGCATTGACTTCGGCCACGCGGGTTCCTTCCGGCAGCTTAATGACAAATTCGTTAAAATACGGGGACGTGAACGGCATGCTTACCCCTGAAATGCTGCCCAGCCGGCGTGCGGCGTAATGGCTCTTCTGCAGATTCAGCTGGCCGACCTCGATCATGCCCTGCTTGCCCATGACCGACAGGTATACGGATGCACAGAGGGCGAGCAGCGCCTGGTTGGAGCAGATGTTGGACGTCGCTTTCTCGCGGCGTATATGCTGCTCGCGGGCCTGCAGCGTCAGAACGAAGCCGCGCTTGCCGTTCCGGTCGACCGTCTGGCCTACGATCCGTCCGGGCATGCGGCGCATATGGTCCTGCGAAACGGCAAAGAATCCGCAGGTTGGCCCGCCCAAGGAAGATGAGATGCCGAGCGGCTGCGCGTCGCCGACGACAATGTCGGCTCCGAGCTTGCCTGGAGCTTCGAGAATGCCGAGGGAGATCGGGTTGGTGCTGACGACCATCAGCCCTTTGCTGGCATGGATGAGGTCGCCGATGGCGGCCAAATCTTCGATCGCTCCGAAGAAGTTCGGGCTCTGCAGGAGCACGGCGGCCGTTTGATCGGACACGGCTTCAGCCAGCTCGGCCAGGTTGGTGACGCCGTTTGCGGAAGGGACCTCCACGACATCGAGACCGAGCCCTTTGGCATACGTGCGGACAACCTGACGGGCCTCCGGATGCACCGTGCTGGACACGAGCAGCTGCTTGCGCTTTGTGGCGGCGCTGGCCAGGGAGCCGGCTTCAGCGAGGGCGGTGGCCCCGTCATACATACTCGCATTGGCGACGGCCATGCCGGTCAGCTCGCAAATGTAAGACTGAAACTCGAAGATCGCCTGCAGCTCGCCTTGGCTGATTTCCGGTTGATACGGCGTGTAGGCCGTGTAAAATTCGGAACGGGACACGACATGGTTGATGACCGAAGGGATGTGGTGATCATAAATTCCCGCGCCCAGAAAGCTGGCATATTGGTCCGTATTGGCATTTTTAGCGGCAAGCTCCGACAGGTGCGTCGTCAGCGCGTATTCATTCAGTCCCGGGGATACGGGCAAGTCCCCTTTGAAACGGATTTCTTCAGGAATGTCCTTGAACAGGTCCTCAAGAGAGGAGACGCCGATCGTATCCAGCATTTCCTGCTGGTCCTGTTCGGTCATAGGCAGATAACGGTGTTTCAAGTGGAGTCAGCTCCTTTAGATTAGGTTGAAAATCGTATCATGCTGTTAGCCTGCTATTTATTTGCGCTCGCGTTTGTAGAAAGGAGTACTTACGACCTTGGCTTTGAGCCGCTTGCCCCGGACGTCGACTTCCACTTCGGTTCCAAGGGCGGAATAGCCGCTTTGCACGAGCGCGAGCCCGAGATTACGCTTCAGCGTCGGGGACTGGGTTCCCGTCGTCACTTCGCCGATCTGCTCATCTCCCGCATATACGGGATAATGGGAGCGGGGGATGCCCCGGTCGATCATTTCGATGCCGACCAGTTTGCGCGGCACGCCGACGTCTTTCTGCTGTTGCAGGGCCGCCTTGCCGATAAAATCGGCCGCTTTGCCCAGCTTGACGAAGAAGCCGATGCCGCCTTCGAGCGGGGAGATGTCCTTGGACAGCTCCTGTCCGTACAGAGGCAGCTTCGCTTCGAAGCGAAGCGTGTCGCGGGCGCCGAGCCCTGCCGGAATCAGGCCCGCACTCTCGCCTTGCTCGAGCAATCCGCTCCAGACCGCAGGAGCATCCTGTGCGGCAAGGTAGATCTCAAAGCCGTCTTCCCCCGTATAACCGGTGCGGGAAATCAACGTACTAGCGCCGAACAGCTTCACATTTTGGATAAAATGAAACGGGGCGAGCTGCCCCAGATCGGCATCGACGAGCGGCTGCAGCACCGCTTCAGCCTTCGGCCCCTGAAGTGCCAGCAGCGCAGTTCCATCGGACTCGTTCACCATGTTCACGCCGTCCGGCCGATGCTCCTGAAGCCAGGCCCAATCCTTGTCAATGTTGGAGGCATTCACAACCAGCATGTAGGACTCCACACCCAGCTTGTAGACGAGCAGGTCGTCGACAACGCCCCCGTCCGGATAGCACAAAGCGCTGTACTGCGCCTGACCCGGCTCGAGAACCGATACGTCATTGACGGTCACGAGCTGGAGAAAATCCTCCGATCCCGGGCCGTCCACCTTGAATTCGCCCATGTGGGAAACGTCGAAGAGCCCGGCGGCCTCGCGGACCGCCTCGTGCTCTTTGTGGATGCTGCTGAACTGGACGGGAAGCTCCCAGCCGCCAAAATCGATGCAGCGGACGCCGGGAACCTGTGCATAGAGCGGAAAAAGCGGTGTTCTTTTCAATTCGGACATGAGTCACCTCGGTTTTCACGTGTTACCACGGATTGTTTAGGCTTTTCATCATAAAAGTTCTTTCAAGCAGCACAAAAAGGACAGGGCGAAAGAATAAGCATGCGTGCTCGCATACTTTCTTTCAAGCTCTGTCCTTGGTACCTGAGAGTTACCTTACGGATGCCGGTGAATGGAGCGGCCCGGGACTTCACAGGCGAAATTCGGGCTCCACATCAACCCCGGGCAACAAGCAAGTTTCCCCTTGGGTGATTCTTACGTTCAGAATTCTCTCCAGAGATGCGTCCGGTAATCGTCCTTTTGCCTGAGAGATTCACCCGGGTCCGGGCTTACTCCTTCGGCGTTACTGCTCGCAGTAATCTCTCCCATTACCATCATCCGCTATACGATTGTTTGTTCACGACATCATAAAGCTCGAATCAAATGTTCGAGTTCGTTCTATATATTATTAATACTCAAAGTACAAACCGGTGTCAACAACATTATCATAATGCCTATTTACGAATATTACAATGAATTTATGTTGATAATGTTCGATTTTGGGTATTTTGGTCCAAGCGGTACTCTGAGGGGACTGTATCGTCCCAGAGCTGTCTGCCGAAGGTGAAGCGAATCAGGATGTTTGGGAGGAGCTGTGATGATGAAGAACGTAGTAGGCGTCGATATGGGATGTACGAAAATGCTGATGGTTGCCGAGGTGGATGGACAGCTTGTCGAGCGGAAGGTCCCTACCGGGCTGGATTGTTCGCTGGAATATCTGGCGGGGGAGATTGACCGTTTTATAGCAGGGCTCCCGTATGAGCCGGAGGGGCTGGGAATCGCGCTTCCGGGACTCGTAGAGGGAGACCGCCGCCTGCAGTTTTCCGATATCCACGCGCTGTGTGGGGTGACGGCTGACGATTTTGCCAAAGGGCGCTTTCGCTGCCGTCTGATCAATGACGTGAAAGCGGCGACGGTTGCCGAGGCGGCCAATTATCCGGAAAAGGATACGGTCGCGGTGATGATGGCCGGCTCGGGGCTGGCGCTCGGGGTCTACTCCAAACAGCGGATGTATACCGGCGCAGGCGGGTTTGCCGGGGAGCTGGGCTACACCGTTATTGCGACTGAAGCCGGGCCGCGCAAGGTGGACGAACTGGCGGGCGGCATCGGAATTCTCGCTAGGGCGGGCTGCGGTATCGACGCCTTCCTCGCCAAGATCCGAGATGGAGACGGCGATTCGTTGGCTTTGCTGGAAAGTGCCGGCTTTTACTGCGGGCTGGCCATCACCAACGTGCTGCACCTGTTTAATCCGGACGTCCTGGTGATTGGCGGCAGTACCTCCACCTATCCGGGATATATGGACACCGCTTTGCAAACGGCCGAGAAGCATACACTGCCGGACATGTTCCAAGCGTGCTCCTTCGCATCCCCGAAAGACGGCAAGCGGATCGCGGCGCTCGGAGCGATGCAATTTTTGCGCACTGGAATGGAGTTTTAGACGAGGCCGCATATGTTATATTGACACCCGTATTCGCTCTGCTTTATTCTTAGTTCAGAGTTTAGAAAAGTAGAGCGGATGCTTGGAAAGTAATTGAATATTCAGCGGATGAACGCGCGCGGGAGAGACCGCCCATCGTATAAGGGCGGCACCGAAGGAGCAAGCTGCAGGTAGGCACATGCAGGCAGCTAATCTCTCAGGTACAAGGAACCGCCGCGGGACGCGGCTCTGGAGAGAGCTATACGGCCACCCAAGGGGAACGCGGCGCACGATGCCGCACAAACTCTCAGGTACAAGGGACAGAGAAAAGGTGCTGACGCCTTTTTTGCTGTCCTTTTTTCTGTCTAATTCATCGCAAAGCGCGTCGAAAATAGCTAACGGGGAGCGTAGAACGAAGTGAGATTTAAAAATGTGTTTTCCATTATCGGTCCCTCCATGGTGGGGCCTTCCAGCTCGCACACCGCGGGAGCGGTACGCATCGGCAGAGTAGCGCGTCAGCTGCTGGGCAGCCAGCCGGAGACGGCCAAGATGACGCTGTTCGGTTCTTTTGCAGAGACGTATTGGGGACATGGAACCGATTTGGCGCTGACCGCCGGGCTGATGGATTATGATACGGATGATCAGCGGATTCCGCAGGCGGACGTGCTTGCCGAAGAAGCCGGCATGACCCTGGAATGGGTTCAGGGCCGGGGCAACGGACCGCATCCGAACTCGGTCAAAATCCAGCTGACCGGGGGCGGCCGAACCGCCGAAATCGTAGCCGCCTCGATTGGCGGCGGGACGATCGCGGTATATTCGCTGAACGGTTTTGACGTGCAGATCACGGGCGAATACCCGACCCTGGCGGTGAAGCATTCCGACAGCCAGGGCGTTCTGGCCAACATGACCGCGCTGCTCAGCCAGGACGGATATAATATCGGATATATGGATGTGGACCGCAAGGGTCGCAGCGGGGATGCGATGACCGTGTTCGAACTGGATTCCGCTCCGGAAGAGAGCACGATTCAGGCCATCAGCAAGCTTCCCCATATCAAGGAAGTCACGATGATCGATTTGACCAAAAGGAGCTAACCATCATATGAGATTCGAGACCCTCGAACAGCTGGCGGACATTTGCCGCCAGGAGAACAAGACGATTGCCGAGGTTATGCTTGAGGATCAGGCGCGCGAAACGGGCGTCTCCCGCGAGGAAGTATTCCGGCAAATGGCCGAATATTACGGTGTGATGAAGGAAGCGGTGCGCCAGGGGCTCACCGGCAACACCAAGTCGCGGAGCGGACTCACCGGCGGCGATGCCAAAAAGGTGTCCGATTATATGCAGCAGGGCGAAACATCGCTTGGCGGCCCTGCGGCCGAGGCGATGGCCTACGCGCTGGCGGTGTCGGAAGTGAACGCCTCGATGGGACGCATTATCGCGACGCCGACAGCGGGCTCGTGCGGAATCATCCCCGGCGTATTCGTCAGCGCCCAGGAACGCTTCGGCTGGGAAGACGAACATTTGGTCAAGGGCTTGTTCTGTGCCGGCGCCATAGGTTATGTTATAGCCAATAACGCCTCGATCTCGGGGGCGGAAGGCGGCTGCCAGGCGGAAGTCGGTTCGGCGATCGGCATGGCCGCGGGTGCGATGGTCGAGCTGCGCGGCGGCACGGCCCAGCAGGCCGTTCATGCTGTTGGCCTGGCGCTGAAGAACTGCCTCGGCCTGATCTGCGATCCGGTCGCCGGGCTGGTGGAGATTCCCTGCATCGTCCGGAACGGGCTGGGGGCCGTCACCGCCCTGGCGGCTTCGGACATGGCTCTTGCCGGCGTTGGTAGCGTTATCCCGGCCGATGAAGTGATCGGCGTCATGCTGGAGGTCGGAAGCGCCATGCCGGCCAAGCACCGCGAGACCGGGAAGGGCGGACTCGCCCAGACGCCAACTGGCCGCAAGCTGACCAAGGAACTGGTGGAACAGCGCCGCAGAAAGGCCAAAGAAGCTAAAGCGCCTGCCAAGGAAGACTAACCTATTAACGGCAGCCCCAAAATTGAAATCAAAGGAGACGCGAAATCGATGAGCAATGTGAAGGAGAACCGTTGGTACAGCAAGGATCATGAATGGGTGGAAAAGGCAGGCGGATCTGTGGTCCGCATCGGGATCAGCGACTTTGCCCAGCACCAGCTGGGGGATATCGTATTTGTGGAGCTGCCGGAAGCCGGCGCCGACGTAGCGGCCGAAGAGAGCATCGGAACGATCGAGTCGGTCAAAACCGTGTCGGATCTGTTCAGTCCAGTGAGCGGCAAAGTGACCAAAATCAACGATGCGCTGGAAAGCGAGCCGGAGCTCGTCAACAGCGAGCCGTACGACGGAGGCTGGATGATCGAGGTAGAGGTTGAAGGAGATTTGGACGAGCAGCTGCAATCGCTGCTGACGGCAGAGCAGTATGAGCAATTTTTGAACGAATAATAACGATATCGAGACAGGGGCTGGGGCACATCGTGCCGCAGCCTCTTTGATTTTATACGACGATTTTATACGACGGCCCGTTATCCCTGCACAGCTTACTGCACCTGCAGTGCGGGTAATTTTCTTAACTATTCCTTCAAGCGAGCTTATTTATGACCAGGATTCGGTTTGTCGAAAACAAGAATAAGAGGAGTGTACATACGCCGCTAAATGGAAGTTGCGCTGCATCTATTATTCTATGAATTTGAAAGAACCGTGCAACTATGGGGTAAATGCTAGCGTACAAGCATATAATGATTTAACCATGCAGTCACAGCTGTCCCGTAAATTTGGGCAGTGAAAAGCTTATAGAACCCCTTACAAATGGCAAGAAAGTAACATAGGATGTAGTGAAAGCGATTTTTTGAGGCATTTATTCAGGTAAACCATGGTGGTGAGATGAATGATGATGAATAACGTGGAAATATATGAAGGCGGCGACCTGGGATGTCATTATACGCATCTTGAAAGTATATTCAAAGTTTGGGCGCCGACGGCGGCGAAGGTAACCCTGGCCTTGTACGACGACGCGGGAACTTATGACGGCGGAGCGCTTACCGATCACGCCGGAGGGTTCGAAATTGGCATGAGACGCGGAGAAGGCGGCGTATGGTCACTTCATTTCAGAGGCGATTTGGCCGGAAAATATTATATGTACAAGGTGGAGCACCCGGACGGACGGGAAGTTTATGCGGCCGATCCTTACGCCTGGGCGGTCAGTGCCAACGGGCAGCGGACGGCGATCGTCGACGTGAAGGCCGCAAGCCCGGAGGGCTGGGAAGAGGATGAAACTCCCGGTCTTGTGGGGGTGGAAGACTCGGTTCTCTATGAACTGCATGTCAGGGATTTTTCGATCAGCCCGGATTCCGGGCTCCAGTATAAAGGCAAGTTCAAAGCGTTTACGGAGACAGGCGTGCGGGACGCAGCCGGCAGCCGGCTCGGCATCGATCATTTGGCCGAACTCGGCGTGACACATGTCCATCTGCTGCCGATTTTTGATTATGCGACGGTGAACGAGCTGACGGTCGATGATCCGGACTCGGCGGAACCGAAATTCAACTGGGGTTATGATCCCCAGCATTACAACGTGCCGGAAGGCTCCTACGCGACCGACCCGTCAAGCCCCGAAGTCCGGATCCGGGAGTGCAAGGAGATGATCATGGCGCTGCACCGCAAAGGAATCCGGGTCGTGATGGATGTGGTGTACAATCATACCTACTCTGCGGGGGACGGCCTGTTTGAGAAGCTTGTGCCGGGTTATTTTTACCGGACCGATGCGTCAGGGCGGTTCAGCAACGGCTCCGGCGTCGGGAACGAGCTGGCAACCGAGCGCCCGATGGTCCGCAAGTACATCAAGGATTCCCTGCGCTATTGGGCGGAAGAATACCATATCGACGGATTCCGTTTTGACCTGATGGGTCTGATCGACACGGACACGATCGCGCAGATCACCGAGGAGCTCCGCCGCGAACATCCGGGACTGCTGATTTACGGGGAGCCTTGGACAGGCGGTGAAACGCCGCTGAAGCAGCAAACCTTGAAAGGGTCCCAAAGAGGCAAAGGCTTTGCCGTTTTCAACGACAATTTCCGGGGGGCCATCAAGGGAGACAGCGACGGTTCGGGAAAGGGCTTCGCCACGGGGCAGCCCGGCAAGGAAGCGGCGGTATTGGCCGGCGTTCAGGGGGCAATCGACGATTTCACCGGATCACCTACGGAGACGATCAACTATGTGACGGTTCACGACAACCTTAACCTGTGGGATAAAGTACTGATAACGCAGGGACTGGGAGGTGATCTGATCCGGGGTATCGATAACGGCCAACTTGCCGGAGGGGGGAGCCTCGAAGATGCTGTCGCAGCCACCGATCCTTACCGGAGCATAGACCAGGACCGGCTGCTGGAGAACGAAAGCGTCCGGAGAGCGCTGCTGGCCAACGGCATCGTGCTAACTTCTCAGGGGATTCCGCTCATTCATGCGGGTGACGAGATGCTCCGCAGCAAATTCGGCGACCACAACAGCTACCGGAGTGGAGATGCGATCAACGCCATCCGCTGGAGCAACAAGTCCCGGTTCCTGCCGGTATTCGAGTATTACCAGGGGCTGATCGCGCTGCGCCGCGCCCACCGGGCGTTCCGTATGACCGACAAGGAGCAGATCAAACGGAGCATGGAGGTCATGCGCTGCGACGGCAATGTCGTCGCTTACCGGCTGAAGGACCATGCCAACGGCGATACGTGGAAAAATATCATCGTCATCTACAACGCAAACGTTCGGGAGGCGCAGGTCGACATTCCGTTTTCCATTACCGGCTGGAAGGTGGCCGTCAAAAACCTTCAGGCCCGGAACGGGGCGCTGGAGATGATCGTAGACGAAACGGTGAGCGTCCCAGGCCTGTCGGTCATGGTTCTGTATGAGGAAGAAGGCGGCCGTCCGCGCCCGCTCAAGACGGTGGAGCTGCATTATGAGCGCCAGGACCGTAAATATGACGGCTGGAACTTATGGGTATGGGGCAGCGGCATGCGGGAGCGCCGGGTCGATTTTGACCGGATGGAGGACGGACGCGCTGTGGCGACGATATATGTCCCGCTGAACGTGCAGGAAATCGGATATATCGTGCGGCTGAACGAGTGGGAGGCGAAGGACTGCGACCAGGACCGGTTTATCAAGCTCGGATGGCATCACAGCAAGCTGAAGGTGCTTGTCCGGAGTGGATCGGACGACTGGAAGAAGATCAGCTGACGCCCGGGTGCCGGGAGAATGTGGCCGTCTGTGTAAGGGGGCTGGCTGGAGCGTACGGCAACCTGGGAATGGAGCAGCTTAACAGGTTGGAAGGTTTGGCCGCTTTAGAAGCTTGCAAGCTGAGAAGCCTAGAAGCCTAGAAGCCTAGAAGCCTAGAAGCCTGGGGCGACGGTATGACGGAAATATGGAGCTTTCTTTTCTGTAACCGGGATAGGGATGCATGCATTTTACAAAAACGGGTGATTCCTATAAAGTAAAGTGAGATTCCCTTGGATAGGGTGATATATAACAGAGAAAGAAGGCTTACGATGACCGAGAAACTGCTGTCGCCTCTGGTGAAAACCTTTGACATGCTGCCCCATCCCGAGGGCGGGTGGTACAAGGAGTTATGGAAGGCGTCCTTTGAAATCCCGAAAGACGTGCTGGATCCCAAGTATTCGGGTTCGCGCCCTTCGGCGACTTCGATTTATTTCCTGCTGCATCCGGAGGAATCCTCCGCGTGGCACCGCGTTTATTCCGATGAATTGTGGCTGTGGCATTCCGGCAGTCCGCTCGAGCTGCTGCTCGGAGGCGATGGGGAACAGCCGGGCGGGGAGACCAAAATCATTTTGGGAATGGATGTCGAGAAAGGCCAGGTGCCGCAGGCGCTCGTTCCGGCCAATGTCTGGCAGGCGGCCAAGCCGCTGGGCGACGAGCCGGTGTTCGTCTCCTGCGTCGTTTCCCCAGGCTTTCATTTTGACGATTTTACGATGATATCCGGAAAATAAATCCTTCGGCAGCGGCATGTCCCGCTTCGCCGGGCCAGCCCAAATCCCGCACGGTTGCAATGACCGATGCGGGATTTTTTGTGATATTGGAAAGGATAACTTTCGGGAGCTGGGCAATTTTATAGCGTCAGACACAAGCTTCAGTTAAAAACCGTCTAGCTTCCTTCAAAGGACGCTGCTAGACATTTTTGTTTAGATACACTGCTCCTTCCTTCGGTGTACTCGGGGCTAAGCAGCGTACTTCGTTTGCTTCAGATGCAGCCGGCTGTTTTGCGCTGCAAGGTTTTGATTTCGCCAAAAATGGGTAATACATAGATATGCCTGTGTACTGCAGGGGACAGATTAAATATCAGAGGAGGTTGTAAAAGATGACATCTCATTCTCTTACAGCAGAACGAAGAACCGACACGAAGCATTCGAGCCTGCGCAGCTTGAGACAAAGCGGACGCATTCCGGCGGTGGTCTACGGAACACAGACCGAGAGCATGCCGGTCAGCGTCGATGCGAAGGAGCTGGCGAAAGTTGCCAGAACAGGCCGGTCCGAAGTGTTCAAGCTGAAGGTGGAAGGCTCGTCGGATCTGGACGTGATCATCAAGGATTACCAGCGCAAAGCCGGTGAGTGGATGCATGTGGACTTCATGCACATCTCCGCCAACAAGCCGATCAAGGTTCGCGTTCCGATCGACTTCCAAGGTACGGCTGCCGGCACCAAGGTGGGCGGCGTGCTTCAGCATCAGGAGACCGAGCTTGAAGTCGAGGCGCTTCCTGCAAATCTGCCATCCACGATCACCGTGGACGTATCGCATATGGAAATCGGCGACAAGCTGATAGCCGGAGACATCCAGCTGCCATCCGGCGTAACGCTCGTAGCCTCACCGGAAGAGCTGGTTGCTTCTGTAACGGCATCCCGCATGGCGACCGAGGCCCAGGCTGCGGACGAATCCGTGGCAGCGGAGGGAGAAGAAGCGGCGGAAACGGCTGCAGAAGACAACAACGAATAAAACGTCTTATCATATACATGCTTGTACAGGAAAACCCCTGGTCGTTCACGACCAGGGGTTTCTTTGCATGAGGCATGTGTGAGATGCACTGCCCGTATACCCACTTGGCGAAGTGGGTGCACGGTTGTTTGTGTACTGCCAATCGCCTTTGTACGTTTCACTCGTATACGTATCACCTGTTTACGCGTTCTGCAGCTCCAGCCATTGCTCATACGCCGCGTCCAGCTGTGCCTGCAGCTGCTCCCGCTCCGCATGAAGCTGCTGCAGGCGCCCCAGATCCGAGGCGGCGCTTTCCTTCAGCATGTCGGCGTCGATCTGCCCCAGACGGGCCTCAAGCTCCTTGATCGACTGCTCGAGTGAATAGGAAGCAGAGGCGTCGCTTTTCCGGGAACGCCGCTCGCCGGTATCGGGGCGCGCAGCAGCCGGCTTGGATACCGGCTCCTTGCCCTGGCTGCCGGCTTCCGCGGCCTTTGAGCCAGCCGCCTCTGCCTTCCGTGCCTGCTCCGCCGTTTCGGCCTCGCTCAGCTTGCGGATTTCCTGTTTGTAATCCTCGAAGTTACCGATGAAGGAACGGACCCGCCCGTGATCCAGGCTCCAAATTCTGGCCGCCAGCCTGTTGATAAAATACCGGTCGTGGGATACGCCGAAGATGGTGCCGGGGAACTCTTCGAGCGCCTCTTCCAGCGCTTCCCTGGCGTCAATGTCCAGGTGGTTGGTCGGTTCGTCCAGAATCAGCAAATTCGGCTTCTGCTCCATCAGGATGGCGAAGCGCAGCCGCGTCCACTCCCCGCCGGAGAGGCTGCGGATGTCTTTGAATACATCGGCGCCGTAGAACAGGAATCGCGCCAGCCGGCCGCGGGCTTCACCTTCCTCGATGCCGGCCTGCTCCCGGTAGTACTGAAGCACGTTCTGCTTGACGGATTCCGGCGTTTCCTCCTGCGCGAGGTAACCGATGCTGACGCGCGAGCCGACGGCCACGCTCCCCTCGGTCGGTTCGAGCTCGCCCAGGGCCAGCTTGATCAGCGTGCTCTTGCCGCTTCCGTTGCCGCCGAGCAGCATGACGGTTTCCCCGTACCGGAGCGTTTCGTTTACGCCTTTGAACAAGGTGCGCGTGCCGTACGATTTGCCCAGCTCCTCGAACACGAGCACCTGCTTGCCGGAGCGGTCTTCCTGCTGCAGCGACAAATCCATCGTCTTCCGTTCAAGCACCGGCCGCTTCAGCTTCACCATACGGTCGAGCGCCTTCTGCATGGAGGCGGCACGGCGGTGGAAACCGGCGTTCGGCGGGTTGGACCGGTTGCCCCACTCGATCAGCTGCTTGATGCTTTCCTGCACCTTTTTGATTTTTTTCTGCTGCTCCTGGTAATCGGCAAACTGCTGCAGGAGCCGCTCTTCCTTTTCCTTCTGATAACCGCTGTAGTCGGTGTGGTAGGTAAAGGCTTCTCCGTCTTCAATCTCGACCACCTTGGTCACGAGCTTGTCGAGAAAGTAACGGTCATGCGATATCGTAAGCACGGTGCCGCGGTATTCCTTCAGGAACTGCTCCAGCCATTCGATCGCCGCCATGTCCAAGTGGTTGGTCGGTTCGTCCAGCAGCAGCACATCAGGCTGCTCAAGCAGCAGGGAGGCGAGCCCGATCTTGGTTTTCTCTCCCCCGGAGAGGGAGGCGAAGGGGCGGGTGTACTGGCCCGCGGGGATGCCAAGGCCGCCGGCGATGCGGTCAATGGTCGCTTCCATTTCATATCCGCCGGCTGCTTCAAAGCGTTCCTGCAGCCTGCCGTATTCGGCGAGCCACTGCTCCGGCTCTTTGCCGCCGGAAGCGGAGGAGCGGGACATCAGCGCCTCCAGCTCGCGCATCCGCCGCTGCCATTCTAGCGGCGCCGCAAAGGCGCGCAGCAGGATGTCATACACCGTTTCGCCGTCTCCGGCTTGGGGAATTTGGGCGAGGAAGCCAAGCTTGGCGCCCCGCGAAATGGAGATTTCGCCTTGGTCCGGCTTGTCTCCGCCGTTCAGCAAGTGGAGCATCGTCGTTTTTCCGCAGCCGTTGCGGCCGATCAGGGCCGCTTTTTCCCCTTCGCGGATTTCAAAGGATACATCGGACAGAACGAGTTGGGCACCATGGTATTTTTGTATGTTTTTGCATTGAATCATCATCGTATTTTCCTCCATAGATGCCGCATCTACAGAAAAAAACCGCAGGGAAATGTCCCTGCGGCTTGAACGTTCAACGCTTATCCGTTGAAGTTAAGGTAGGAGCGGCATTTCGCAATTTTGTAAAACAACCGGATTGTTAAAAATGGACAGACGGATCCCGTTAACAGGAACTCTGTAAAAAATGCCGGACAAAATCATCGGCAGTTGATTGATCCGGTCGTTTCCAAAATTGCGTACCACTTCTACCTCACCTCCCTGTGAAAAAAGTTAGCTTTATTGTATCCACAACGAGTGCTAAAAGCAAGCAATGGATGAAACATTTTATGAAAATGGCCATATAACCCTGATCAGAACCCTCAGCAGGTTTTGGAGGGGTGGTCCCAATTCGGCTTCGGGCTGTCGAAGGGGTGTCGGTGTTTACGGCTGATTTGTAATAGCGGGACGGGCATTTATCTCCAGACCGGCATTATAATACAATAAGATGCAGTGGTTGAAACGAGTGGAGGGTCCCATGAAGAAAAAAATAATGTTTACCGGCGGAGGGTCCGCCGGACATGTCACGGTCAACCTGGCGCTGATCCCGCTGTTTCGGCAGGAGGGCTGGGCGGTGGAATACATAGGCTCGGTCAATGGGATCGAGCGGGAGCTGGTGTCGCCGCTGCCGGACGTGGCGTATTTTCCGATATCGACAGGAAAGCTGCGCCGGTATTTGGACTGGCAAAACGCCAAGGATCCGTTCCGGATCGCCAAGGGCGTCTATCAGGCCTACCGTCTCATCCGCCGCCGGAAACCGGATATTGTATTCTCCAAAGGCGGGTTTGTATCGGTGCCCGTCGTCATCGGTGCCTGGCTGAACCGGGTGCCGGTTATCATTCACGAGTCGGACATCACGCCGGGGCTGGCCAACCGGATTGCCATCCCGATGGCTGAAGCGGTGTGCACGACGTTCCCGGAAGCGGCTGCCCATATCGGCAAGGGCAAGGGCCGCCATGTCGGCGCCGTCATCCGGAATGAGCTGAAACAGGGCAGTGCTGCCGCCGGACGGAAGCTGTGCGGGTTCACACCGGGAAAGCCCGTCCTGCTGGTGATGGGCGGCAGTCTTGGCGCGCAGAGCATTAACCGGGCGGTGCGCCAGGCGCTGCCTGAGCTGACGGAAGCTTTTCAAGTCGTGCACTTATGCGGGAAAGGCCAGCTTGATCCGGCGCTGACGGTTCCCGGCTATTGTCAATTCGAATACATTCGCGATGAACTGCCGGATGTGCTGGCGATGTCGGATCTGGTGATCACCCGTGCCGGCTCCAATTCGATCTTTGAGTTTCTTTCTTTGCGCAAGCCGATGCTTCTCATCCCATTGACCCGGCAGCAAAGCCGGGGCGATCAAATCCTTAATGCGCATTCGTTCGAAAAAGCGGGTTATGCCGAAGTGCTGGAAGAGGAAGGCCTGTCTCCGCAAACGCTGCTCGAGCGGGTTCGGGCATTGCATGCCCATCGGGATGCCTACGTATCGGCCATGGAGAGCGGCCAAAAGACGGACGCGCTTGCGGAAGTATTCAAGCTGATCAAAGAAACCGCAAAGCGACGTTGAAGATCGTCTGCACCTTGGAAAGGAACCTTATTTTACCTGAACGAATAGAGAACAAGAGTTCCTAATTTTTCGCTTTCCTGAGCCGAACTATGGTATATTGAGTACACGAGATTTTAGGACAGGAGACGGGAAAGGACGGAAGACATGCTGGCGTTTACTTCACAAAGAATCAGATCACTATGCGGCGCATCCGCCTTTAAACGGGGTGAGGAATACTGCGCCTACGGTCAGGTCATGATCGTGGAACGCGATGACGATAACCGTTACATTGAAGCGGTAGTGCAGGACGAGGATATATACCGGGTCGAGGTCGATATCGACGGAGCGGACTTCAGCGCAACCTGCCACTGTTCGGGCTTCGGCGGATATTATCCTTACTGCAAGCATATCGCCGGCATCTTGATCTATCTGCTGGAAGAAGAAAAGGGCGGGGCGGACCGGATGCAGCCGCGGGGGGAGGTCGTCCCGATTCCGACGCCCGCGGTTTCCTCCAGGGACGTGCGGCTCACCAGCGGACTGATCGAGCTGTTTGAGCAGATGGCGGACAGCGAACGGCTGAAGACCGGCCAGAAAGCGGCGAGCGTGCTTAAGGAAACGCTGGCTGTGGAATGGATCTGCAAAGTGACGGACGAGTATCAGCCGGAACCGAAGTTCCGGATCGAGATGAAGGTCGGATCGAACCGGCTGTACGTCGTGCAAAATATCAGGCAGTTTCTGCTTCACATCGAGGAAGGGAGAAGCCTGCCTTTTACCAAGCTGTTCACATACAGCCCGAAGCAGCACACGTTCCGGCCGGAGGACTGGGCAGTCATCGACATGCTGATCCGGATTTGCGGAAGCGAGTTCGCGTATGATGAAGCAGGCCGTTCCATTCCCGGCTTCGCAGCCTCGGGCAGCCAGCGGATGCTGACGATCCCGCCGCTGGGCTGGAACGAGCTGCTGCCTTTGCTGGTCAAGGCCGGGGCCGCGATGGAGCGCGAGTATGCTTCGCCTCAGCCGATTCAGCTGGGTGAAGGCCAGATACCGCTGTCGTTCCATGTGGGCAGCATTGATAGCGGCGACGCCTATCATCTGGAAATCAACGGGCTGAAGCGGGTCGTCGTGATGACCGCATACGGCTGCGCAGCTGTTGACGGCACGATATACCGGCTGCCGGTGCGCGACCTGCTCCTGCTGTCAGAGATGAAAACCTTGATATACCGCTATGACCATAAGCGGATTAACATATCACCGCACCAGATGGACGCACTGATGGAGAAGGTGGTTCCCGGCCTGCGGCGCATTGGGAAGGTCGGCATGGACGCCAGCGTCCGGGATCAGCTGGTGCAGCCGGACCTCGTGGCCAAGCTGTATTTGGACCGGGACGAAACCGAGCTGACCGCAAGGCTGGAATTCGTGTACGACGGGGTTGTGATCGATGCATTTGCCGATACAGATGCCCGGAAGGACGGCGATTTTATTCTGGTCCGGGATACCGATAAGGAGCGGCGGATGATCGAGGCGTTGAAAGGAACGGACTTTGTGCAGAGCGGACGCGAAATGGTGCTGGACCTGTCGGAAGAAGACAGCGTATACGACATCCTGTTTCATTTGCTGCCCAAGCTGGAGAAATGGGTCCAAGTATACGCCACTCCCGCCGTCAAGCAGCTGATGCACAATCCGAACAAGCCTCCGAAAATCAAGGCGGACACGGACCATACGACCAACTGGCTCGAGATCAACTTTGAGCTGGACCATGTGAGCGACAAAGAAATCCGCAAGCTGCTGCTGAGCGTGATTGAGAAGCGGAAGTATTACCGTCTTCCCGGCGGTGCGTATGTGTCCCTGGAAAAGGAAGCCTTCCAAACTTTCGGCGAGCTGTATGATGAGCTCGGGATGAAAAAAGGCGATATTACCGGCAGCCGCATCCATCTTCCTCTGGTCAAGGGGCTGCAGCTTCGTGACAAGGAAGGCCGGGCTTATGGGGTCCAGATGGGGAAATCGCTGCGGCAGCTGATTGATCATATGACGCATCCCGAGCAGATGGACTTCGATGTTCCTGAGGAGCTTGCCGACGTGCTCAGGGATTACCAGCGGGACGGCTTTCAGTGGCTGAAGACGCTCGGCCATTACCGGTTCGGCGGGATTCTGGCCGACGACATGGGGCTGGGCAAAACGCTGCAAAGCATTGCCTACATTGTGTCCGAACGCAGGGAGAAGGAAGGCGGGCACCTTCCGGTCCTGATCGTATCCCCTGCATCGCTCGTATATAACTGGGAGAGCGAGTTCCAGAAATTCGCTCCGTCCGTTCATGTTCATGTGGCCCTTGGCGCGCGGAAGGAGCGCAGCGATTCCCTGCTTCGCATAGCGGCTGCGGGCGCAGAAACCGAATCTCCTAACAGCCTTGCTGCGCAGCAGGCGGACGTAATTATTACCTCCTATCCGTCCTTGCGCAAGGATATCCGGCTGTACCGGGAGATGGGCTTCAGCACCCTGTTTCTTGACGAAGCCCAGATGATCAAAAATTACGCGACGCAGACCGCTCAAGCGGTGCGGGAAATCCGTGCGGAGCGGCGGTTTGCGCTGACGGGCACGCCGATCGAAAACGCGGTGGATGAGCTGTGGTCGATTTTCGAGGCGGTATTCCCGGGTCTTTTTACGGGTCAGAAAGCTTTCCGCGGCCTGACCCGCGGCCAGATCTCCCGAATTGTGCAGCCGTTCATTTTACGCCGGTTAAGGGCCGATGTGCTGGACGAGCTGCCGGAACGGATCGAGACGGTTCAGCGCTCGGAGCTCAGCCTTGAGCAGAAGAAGCTGTACGCCGCTTACCTCGAGGAATTCAAGGAAGAGACGATCCGTGACCTGGAGATGGAGGGGTTCCAGAAGAGCCGGATGAAAATATTGGCCGGCATCACGAGGCTCCGTCAGCTGTGCTGCCATCCCTCGCTGTTTGTGGACGGGTACGAAGGTCCGGCCGGCAAGCTCTCCCAACTGCTGGACGTAGTCGACGAATGCCTCAGCAGCGGGCGGCGGATCCTGATCTTTTCCCAATTTACGAGCATGCTCCGGATCATCCGCAGCGAGCTGGCCCAGCGGGGGATTCCGGTCTTTTATCTGGACGGGCAGACTCCGGCCAAGGAGAGGGTGGACACCTGCTCGCGGTTTAACCAGGGAGAGAACGACGTATTCCTGATCTCGCTCAAAGCGGGCGGGACAGGGCTGAACTTGACCGGAGCGGACACGGTCATCCTGTACGACTTATGGTGGAATCCGGCGGTGGAAGAACAGGCCGCAGGACGCGCCCACCGGATGGGGCAGAAAAACGTGGTTCAGGTTATTCGCCTGGTGACGAAGGGAACCGTGGAGGAAAAGATGCTGGAGCTGCAGCAGCGGAAGAAGGATTTGATCCGCGAAGTGATGGAGTCGGCGGATGACGCGGTCACGACCTTGACTGAGCAGGAAATCCGCGAGCTGCTTGCCTTATAGAGAGTCATTTTTATTCATGGAAGTACCGTGAACCGGACCTTGGAGGGGCCGGTTTTTTTCTTGTCTAGCTGCGAGAACGGGCCGAGCTCCATTTGATCCCGATAAATTTTCATGAAAAGGATGCAGGAATATGAACGGCAATGGCGAAATTTACCTCTATGCTTTAGTAAAAATGACCTATTACTTGTGATCCATTCACGGACTTGGGAATGAGGAGAAGAATGTATGCGAAATCGATACAATTACGGTATCCTAACCAATTCAGGGCCTCATCTGTACAGCATGGATACAGGGGGAAGCCGCGAACAGGGCGCAGATTCGCCGCCTGTCAGCGGATATATGCCTCGCGACGAACATGCGGCTGCGTCCGCGGCAGCAGGCTCTATATCTATAGCCTCTCTTTTTTCTACCACACCGACCTACAGCAGCGCTTATCTTAAGCGCCGTGAACTTATAAACCGGCAGCAGGGGCACACCGCTTGGAACGAGGCGGAAAAATTAGCGTTTGAGGCCGATTGGTACGACAATCAGCTGGAGTGGATCGCGACGATCGATCAAACTTACGGGGAGCCGGTATTCTGGGATGTTCTTGCTGCCATGGCTCCTCCGTTCCCGAGAGGGGAACAGGGACCGAAAGAGAAGCTGGCTGAGGGGAATTTAGCTGCGTTCCAGCCGACCCGTATCCAGAAGCTCCTCAAGCAGGACGCCATGATCCGCGAGGAGCTCGAAAGGCAGGTTCAGCTGGCTCGGGAAGAGGATCGTAAAGACTATCTGGCATGGAAAGCAGCCAACGATTTTGCACACGACATCCTGGACGGCAACCGTACCGCCTATTTGCGGGTTCTGGAAGAGATGGCCCCGCTGCAGGAATTGACGATGCTGGGGAGCGGCCTCGAGTTCAGCGTCCGAAGCAGCTCCGAAGTGGAAGTGGAACTGGATGTCAATTCCCAGCAGGTGATCCCACGCGAGGCGAAAGTCCGCACCGAAGCAGGGGTAGCTTCGCCTGAACTGTCCGTCCCCGAACGCAATGACCTGGAGCTGAAATACATCTGCGGCTCTGTCCTCCGGATTGCAGGCGAGCTGTTTGCCCTGCTCCCGCTGGAGTCGGTCGTCGTGCAGGCGAGGGACACCAAACTGAACGGAAAGACCGGGCAGGAGGAGTACATTACGGTGCTGTCGATCCGCATCGAGCGGAAATTTTTTGCCGGCTATCATGCAGGGCGTGAACGCTGCCTGGAAGCACTAATGCACTGCTCTCACCGGATCGAGTACGATCCCGGTACTGGTTTTGAACCGGTTGACGACCTTCTGTAATCAGCATGTTCATGCTGTAGACTGCCTTTGGGTGACCGACCTTTTGTGTCGGTTGATCATCCGAGGCAGTCTTTTTTAGGTTAAACGCATAAAATGAGCGCTCTGTCCTCCAATGAACACATACCGGAAGACGCTGAAAGTATGCGACGGAAGACGTATATTCCAACAATAAATGGCGAAAAAACTCATATTTTGGTACCATATGCACTTGTTTTCCACTAGGGGGCATTTGTTAATATAATAGAAAACGTCTATGGCAGCCGCTGTAACCGAAGAATACAGCTCTTTGAATGACAGGGAAGCGGCATTTTGAATCTATGCATAGTCAGTAGAGAGAGCAAGAAGTATGGAGATGGGAGTGAGCGCATGAGGAGATGGTGGCTACTGCTGGGCAGCCTAGTCCTGGTCCTTGGGATAACCGGCTGCGGAGACAAGAAGAGCTACTCGATGGACCGCGTGGAATCCAGGGCTTACCTCGGGCCGGATGGAGACTTGTATGTCGAAGAACTGTTTACGTATACCTTTAAGGGCAGCTTTAACGGAATGACGCGTGCGATTGATCGGGCGGATCAGAAGGGGGTTGAATTTTTTGAAGCTTATGTACCCCCGGAACATCCTAAGCTAGGCAGTTTCTCCTACGAAAACTTGCAGCGGCTGGATGTCCAATGGGACGACGACAATGATACGTATTACATATACGATGCCGCGCAGAACGAAACGAAACAGGTCTATTACCGCTACCGGATTGACCATGCGGCGGTCAGGTATGGCGAAACGGGCAAGCTGGAATGGAGCTTCTTCAAAAATAACCAAGAGGATCTTCACCAGGTGTCCGTCGACTTGTTTATGCCCGGCGATTATAAGGACGGAGACGTTCATGCCTATTTGCATGACCGTTCGGGCGGAAAGATTACAAGCGAAGGGCCGCCAGCGGTTCACTATGAAACCGATGATTTGAAGAGTGACGGCTCGGCGCATATGGTGGTCTATTTTCCACCGGATCAGTTATCCCAAATGACGGCTTCCGAGGAACAGCTTTCTTTGCAAAAGCAGCTGTCTGCCGAGCAGAAATACCAGGACCGGCTTGCCGCCCGTGACGTTCGAATGAACGCCATCCGTCCGGTTGTGCAAGTCGGCATGGCTGTTTTCATTGTAGGTGCGCTGCTGTACGCTTTGTCGTGGAGAAAAATATCGGCCTGGCTGCGGCGCGGGGATGTCACACGGCAGGACATCGATGAAGCGGATCCGCTGCTTCTCATGTATATGCTGCGCAAAGGCCGGTTAAAAAGGGAAGACTTCATGGCCGGATTGTTATCGCTGCGGCAGAAGGGTTACGTGACCGTGAAGCAGGTCCCAGCTTCCAAACGCTTCCAGGAAGAGCCGACGGCTCCCGAATTCACGCTGCTGTTCACCTTTACGGGCAGGATGGATCAGCTCAACCCGGCGGAGAAGCATCTTGTCGGCTGGCTGTTCGAAGAAATCAACGGCAGCCTGATCTTCAAGCTGGATTCCTTGGCGGGACCAACGTTTAAGGAGCGGCAGAGCGCAAGGATCGTCAAGCAGTACCGGGCAAAGTCGGTTAAGCATGCCGACCGGCTGATGAAGTGGATCAGGCTGCTGTCGCGTACCCAGCCTTATTCGGGGCAGGTCCGGCCCAATCCGCTGCTGAAGCTGTTCATTCCGCTGACGGCTGCGGTGAATTACGGCCTGCTGATGTATCTGCTGTACACCGACGCGGCGTCCACGCTCATGATCGTGCTAACCGCCGTGCTGCTTGGTGCCGGAGGGGTATGGGCGTCCATCCGTTTCCGGAATAAGCTGTGGATCTTCCTGTATCTGCTCGCATGCTTTATTATGGGCTCCCAAATCGTGCATGATATTTCGGGCGACTATCTGATCCTGACGGTATGTTCCGCTCTGTTTGTATGGAGCATTCCCGTTCATGTGCTGTCCTGGGAGACGCATCGCTATCGCTATGCACTCAAGGCACTTCGAAGTACCCTCGGAAAAGGAGAGATGTCCTACGCAGGCGAACCCCTGGAAACAGAGCAGGCCGCGGAGTATGCCGCCCTGCTTGGGACCGTTCCGCGGTACATTAAACACCGTAAGCAGACCGGAACGTCAGGCGCCGCTTTGGCCGCAGCCGTTCCCGCATTATTCAGCGTGGAAATTATGGAGTCCTTGAATTATACGCAAAATCACCTGCTCCTGAAGCCGATGGGCGTCGGAGGAAGCAGCAGCAGTTCCTCGTCCAGCTTCAGTGACGGCGGGGGAGGAGGCGGAGGCGGGGGAACCGGCGCGTTCTAGCTTACGCCAAATCGTCCAACTGCACCGCCCAAGGAATAACGAACGATAACGATTGAGATGACCACGTAAATCCGCAGCAGCCCGTTCCCTGGCATTTGAGGGACGGGCTGTTTTTATGCCTGGAGGATGGAAGAAAGCGGCTTTCCGCCCGCCACGTATTAACAAAAAAACGGCAAGCTCCTCTCAAAGAGAGGAACTGCCGTTTATTTGGATAGCTGTACCCGATCAGTTGGTCTTGGCTGCCATGATGACGTCCCGGCACTCGTCGGAGCAGAAGGACTGATGGATCTCTTCGCACTCTTCGCAGCAAACATGCTGTTTGTTGCAGGTCGGGTTGGCGCAGTTGATATAGCGGTCATGCGTTTTGCCGCAGTGGATGCACTTGGCGATCACGACATCTTCTTCCGTACGGTTGATCGGCACCGAAATGCGCTCGTCAAAGACGTAGCATTTGCCGTCCCACAAATGTCCTTTGACTTTAGGGTCCTTGCCGTATGTTACGATGCCGCCCTCAAGCTGGGCAACATCCTGAAAGCCTTCTTTGATCATGAAGCCGGTCAGCTTCTCACAGCGGATGCCGCCAGTGCAGTAGGTCAGAATTTTCTTGTCCTTGAACTGGCTCATATTGTTGCGAATCCATTCCGGAAATTCGCGGAACGACTCGACATCCGGACGGATGGCGCCGCGGAAATGTCCGATTTCGTATTCATAGTTGTTGCGGCCGTCCAGGACGATAACGTCATCCTGCTGAAGCAGCTCATGGAACTCTTCCGGAGACAGACGCTTCCCGCCGATAACATTGGGATCAAGCGGCTCATCGTAACGGAACGTGACGAGCTCTTTCTTGTGACGGACAAAAATTTTCTTGAACGCATGGCCTTCCGACTCATCGATCTTGAAGACGATATCAGAGAACAGCGGATTCGCTTTCATGTCGTTCATATACTTCTCGGTTTGTTCCACGGTGCCGGACAGCGTGCCGTTGATGCCTTCAGAGGCGATCAGAATGCGGCCTTTGACGCCCAGATCTTTGCAATACTGCAGATGCTCCGCAGTGAACTGCTCAGGATCAGGGATGTTGACGAATTTATAATATAACAAAATACGGTATTCTTGCTTCGTTGTCATTGCTTCTTCACCTGTTCTTGTAAATTTACCTTATATATTGTAGATGAATAGGGCATACATAGTCAACTTGAAAGTATAGTAAGTAACCAGAGGATTCCTAATAGCTTAGCTGAAAGACGCAATTTCGATGCGGCCTATAGATGAGAATGAATCCGAGAAATACTGGAAAATGCTCCGTCTGCTCGCGCAAATTTAGAGGGCGGCTATCCTTCTCGTTGGAGGAATAAAAAACCAAATATTATATTGCGTATCGTAACGGTATATGATATTATGGATTAACGGATCCGAATCAGCCGAAGATAGAAGGTGCCTACTCTTAAAGAACAACGCGGCAGCGTCGGATATCCGGAAATCCGATACGGCTGTCCATGGAGTAAGCTTTCCTTCGGCATGATAAGCCATCTTGAGTTTAACCGTATTCAGCAGCGCCGCGTAATACGACAAATCAAGCATGCAAAGGAGATGTTCTCTTATGAAAAAAGTGCTTTATGTGCCGCTGGACGACCGTCCTGCCAATTTGGATGATGTGATCGTGCAGGGGAGATCCGCAGGGATCCAGCTGATTGTCCCCGACCGGGAGGATATTGCCAATCGCCTCGATTCCAAGGCCGTGGCCGAAGGCGGCCAATTGGTGAGCACCTCATCGCCGACGTACGGAAAGACGCGGAATATCCGCCGATTTATTAGGGAACACGCCGCTCAGGCAGACGGATTTATCATTTCGACGGATATGCTGGCCTACGGCGGGTTAATCGGCAGCAGACGGCTTCGTCCAAGCGCGGGCGGCGACTACCCTGATTACGACCCCGAGACTACCAAACTGCTGGACGTCGTTCGGGAAGTGAAGCGGGCCTACCCGCGTAAGCCGGTCTATGTGCTGGATACGATCATGCGGCTGGCGACCACGGTGTTTGTGGAAGGCCTGACCCAGGCTGCATACGATGAAGCGAGAGCCTTTGCCCAGCAGCCGCGGGCGGTCGCAACCACGTTCGAGGGCATTTTGGAAGGGTATGACACGAAACCCGACGGCACTTCGTTCGGAGAGCCTACCCTTTTTGACAAAGAGCAGTACTATAATGCCAGAAGGCATAAATTCAAGACCAACAGATACATCATTGAACGGCTCGTCCGTGAAGGATACGTGGATTTTCTCGCAGTGGGGGTGGATGACTCCTATACCCAGGGAGTACAGGCCAACGAAATTGCTTACCTGGAAGCCTTTGTGAATGAGCATTTGGGCGGCACCGGCGGCCAGAATCCGGACAAAGCGATTATTCTCCCCGATGCCGATGCGCTGGGATACTCGCTGCTGGGCCGGATGGCGAAGGAGCTTCACCGGTACAGCTCCCGTCCGAAATACGGCGTCAAATATTTTGGGCCGGACGGGTCGACCATCGTCAATCCTTACGAGTATATGAGCGTGCACGATAATATCCGGCATCATGTGGACATCGTCGGCGGGGAGTTCGTTGACACGGCAGCCTATGACATCGAAATCGTGGCGGTTACCAGCGCCAGCGAGATCGGTGCCGCCGTGAGCCGGATGGAAGCGAACAGCGCCGGACGGATCCCGACGCTTGTGATAGATTTTGTCGGGGGAGGTGCCGCCGATGCGACCGTAACCGAAGCGCTGCTCGACAGCGTGTCCACCGGACAGCTTCTGGGATACAGCGCGTGGAACACGGCCGGCAACAAAATCGGCATGGCCCTCGGCATGGCCCAAGCCCGATTCGTATACCTTGGCACGGAGAAGCGGCCGCCGGCGCTGCAAGAGGCAGTGAATGCGCACGGATCGCTGCTGTTCAAGCGATTCCTCAAGGACTACTACTATAAGAAGATCACGATTGCCGAAATTCGAGCGTACTCGCGGGCACACACCCTATACTCCAACGTACCGTATGCGGACCAAAACATTCGCCTGTTCAACTCGCCGGAAGACTATAAGGTTCTGGTCGAGATGCTTCGCGAACGCATGCAGGCGAACACGAAGACGCTGGCTGCCAGAAAGGCATTCGAGCTCGGCGTGTCGCAGAACGTGTGGCGGATCAATCCGTCCGGATGGTCGTTTGCGACGTATGCTTGCGCGTCTCTGGACTACGACAATCCGGCATTCATTTGGGAGCGGGCGTTTGAGATTACGCTGGGGCCGGAAGTGACGCTGAAAGAGTGCTAGGGCGGGAAGCGACTGGCGGCTCGTGGTGGCTGCCGGCATCCGGTGCCAGCGCGAGCACGGCTACAACTGCATAGCTTGCTGACGTGCAGGACAAAAACAAAGCCCGGGGATTCCGGGCTTTTTTCTGTACGGCTGTGAGCGATGTAACCCGGCAACCCGGGATCACTTGATGGCCCCGGCCGTTATTCCGCTGGCGATCTGCCGCTGGAAGAACATGTACATGATCAGGACGGGGACGATGGTGATGAGCAGACCGGCGAAAAGGGGGCCCCATTCGGTACGGTACTGCATCTGGGCCTGCATCATTGCGATGCCGACGGGCAGGGTATAGTGCTTCGGATCGTTGACCAGAATCGTGCCGATAATGTATTCGTTCCAGATGTTAAGGACGTTGACGATGCCCACGGTAATAAGCCCCGGCTGCGAGAGCGGCAGCATCACCCGGAAGAAGATGCCGAAGTAGGACGCTCCGTCCATGGCGGCGGCTTCTTCCAGCTCTTTGGGCAGGCTTTTGAAAAATCCGACGAGCACGAAAATGCCAAACGCAATCAGCGTAGAGGCATACACCAGGATCAGCCCTAAAGACGAATTCGTCAGATGCATGGAGTTCATCAGGAAAAAGAGCGGGATGAGCGCCAGGCTGAACGGGATCATCATGGAGGCAATGTAAAGCAGGAACAGCGCGGTGCTTCCCCGGAACGGGTATCGGGCCAGAACGTAGGCGGTGGTGGCCGACAGCAGCAGCCCGAGCAGCGTGGAACCGATCGTCACCACGACGGAGTTCAGGAAGTAATCGCCGAAGCTGAACTCCCGCCATACGTAGCTGAAGTTGCTCCACAGCAGCGGAACGTCCGGCAGGGACCAGGGCATTTTGCGGAAAAATTGGTCGTTGTTTTTCAGCGAGTCCAGCAGGGTCCACAGCAGCGGATAAATGACCGATATGCCCCACAGGATCAGGATGGCGTAAAACACGATTTTGACCATCGGATTGGAAAGGCCTGATTTCATTATTTGTTCCTCCTGTGCCTAGAAAAATCAGCTGATTTCGATCGTTTCCTGGCGCATGAGCCGCTGCAGGATGACTGTCGTGATCATCGATAAGACCAGAATCAGCACGCCAATGGCCGCACCATAGCCAAAGTGGTACTGCGTGAAGGCCATTTGATACAAGTAGGACCCCATGACCTGGGTGGTGTTGTCCGGCCCGCCGTTCGTCATAATCATCACGATGACAAAAGAGCCGTTGAGCGTGGTCATCATAATGTTGAGGATGGACACCTTCATCTGTTCCCAGATCAGCGGCAGAGAGATATGGCGGAATTGGTGCCACTGGCCAGCGCCTTCAAGGCTTGAGGCCTCGTAGTAGGATTCCGGTATCCCCTGAATCGCGGCGATCAGGAGAATCATATAAAAGCCGATGCCGGCCCAGATGGCGGGCGGAAGCAGCATCCAGATCGTGTGGCTGGTGAAGCCGAGCCACGTAATGTCCACTTTGTCTTTGGTGAACAAGGACAGGAAGGAGTTCAGAAAGCCGATTTGCGGATTATAGATAAAATTCCAGAGGACGCCTATGACGACGACGGAAATGACGTTCGGAATGAAAAAAATCGAGCGAAAGAAATTGGCGAGCCGAAATTTGAAGCGGGTCAGAGCGACCGCAAAAAACGTCGCCAGAATCATGATGCCGATAATTTTGCCCGCGACGAGAAAATAGTCGTTGCCCATCCCGATCCAGATGATGGGGTCGTGAAGCATCTCCTTAAAATTGTCCAGGCCGATAAACGTTTTATTGTCCGAGGAGCCGGACCAGTCATACAGCGAGTAATACATCGCCTGCAGTACGGGGTATACCGTAAACACGCAGAAGAACAGGAACGTGGGAATGATGAAGGTTGCGATAAACAGGTTGCGCTGCCAGGCGTTCGTCCCCAATTTCATCTTCGTTCTCCCTGCCTTTCACCTAAAATGTACGGAGGATAACAGAGAGCGTTCATCCCCGTCATCCTCCGCGTTTCCTGCCGGTCTATCGCATTACTTTTTCACTTTCTTGGCGACGTCCACGACGCGCTGTACCCACTCTTCCGGCGTGATTTTGCCGATGGTCAGGGCATCCGTGGCATCCTGCATCGCCTTATCCACGTCCGCATTAAAGGTAATGGACGGAACGACGACGGTGTTGGAATCGGTTAAATACCGCGCTGCATCCTTAACATGGCTTGGCGCGCTGGAGCTGCTGATGTCGCCTTTGATGTTGGACGGAGCGCCACTCAGCTCGGCCCACTGCGAAGCTTGGGCTTCTGAGAAGATGAACTGCAGGAATGCTTTGGCCGCTTCCTTGTTTTTGGCGTTCTTGGCGATCGCCACGTTGGCGGTGGAAGTGTTGGCGACGACCTTGCCGCCTGAATCCTGCGTCACCGATGGAATGAAGCCGAAGGAGAATCCGCCCGGGACGTCCTTGGCCATTTCGTTTGGCAGCCAGAGGCCGTTCGGGATGAAGGCGTCTTTGTGCTGCAGGAACAGCATTTGCGAATCCGTGTGGTTGATCTGGATGGAGGCTTTGTCGATAAAGCCTTTGTCGCGAAGCTCGACGATTTTGTTCAGTGCGGTCAGCACGGCGGGCTGCTGGAAGGCTTCCACTTTGGAATCGGCCATGTCCTGCAGAATGGAAATATCGTTGTTGTTGGCGGATACGATCGCCGGGTACAAAATCGCACCGTTGATGTAGTACGGATATTTGCCGGTATGGATAAACGGAGTCACGCCCGCCGCTTTGATTTTGTCGCTGACGGCCAAGAAGGACTGCCAGTCTTTGGGCTCTTCCCAGCCTTTTTCCTGGAAGAAGGCTTTGTCCCAGAACACGCCCCAGGAGTTCAAAACGAGCGGGATGTCGTAGACCTTGCCGTCAAACAGCTGCGGCGGCTGCGCCAGAATGTCGCTGATTTTGGTGCCGTCGATGTTCGTGGCGTCCTTCATCCAATCCGTCAGGTCCTCCAGCTGGCCGTCCTCCACCATTTGGCGGTCGTTCAGGTTCGGTCCGTCAATATACACGAAGTCCGGCGGATTGCCGCCGACCCAGCGGGGCTTCATCTGGTCGTTAATTTTAGGCCCGCCGCTTTCTTTAACGTTCAAATCGGGGTTGGCCGCTTTAAAGTCGGCGATGACCTTTTTCCACCACTTGTCGCCGTAGCCGCCGACAAAGTACTGGATTTCAAAGTCTCCGGTCAGTTTTTTGGTGCTGTCATCGGTCGTCGTGTTCGAGCTGGAATCGGTGTTGGTCGTTGTGGCGGTGGTTGAGGAGGACGCGTCTTCGGTTTTCGTCGAAGTGGACGAGTCCTTGGAGCCGCATCCGGCCAGCGGGGCGACGATCATCAAAGCCGCAAGGCTGAGTGCCGCCAAATGTCTCTTGAACATCATAAAAGCTAACCCTCCTTAAGTGATTGTGCAACGCCATAGTGGTTGTCTATTTTAGATTACAGCGCCTAAAACCATCATAAGGATTCGGGGGGAGAGGCTCTATTGAATATCTTCCATGAATTCTTTGTTATTTTCTGTTCGTGGGGAAAAAAGGAGGGATAATCTTCTACTTGGGATGAGGAGGGAAAATGTGAGGTTGTAGAGCGGCCCCGTCGCAGTGCTGCTGCGCCGCTGCCGCTTTCCCCTTACTCCGTTCCATGGACCTCCTTCTGCACCTTCTCGGCGTAACGCTGCAGCTCGTCCAACGCCTCCTTCGGCGAGACGTGGTCGTGCAGGACTGCGTCGCCCATTTTCCGTGCGGTATCCATGATCGACTGCCATTCCGGCTGCTGGATCGGATAAAAGCTGGATTTCCGCAGCTCCGCCAGACGCTGCTTCACCATGGGATCCGCTGCCGACAGCTTGGCCCCGGCCTCCTCCGTCACGGGCAGGAAGCCTTCCTGCGCGATGATTTCCTCATACACCGGGCTGGAATACAGATAATCCAGGAACGCGGAGAGCGCCTCCTTGTTGGTATGGTCTGTTTTGAACGAGACCAGGTTATCATGCACGCCGAACAGGAGCGGCTTGCGGCCGTCCTTGACGGGAATAGGGCCGGTGCCCCACTTCAGATTCGGGAACTCCCTCGGCATGACGGTGCCGAAATAATTGCCCGAAATCATCATCCCCAGCTTCCCGTCCCCGACGATGCGCTGCTTCTCGTCCCGGGTGGTGACGGTCGGCTCGGGATCGGTTAATCCTTCGTCGTACAGGTCCTTCAGAAAGGCAAGGCCCTCGACGTTTTCCGGCGAATTGATCGTCCATTTCCCGTCACGGAACCACCCGCCGCCCGCCCCCAGGAAGAAATAAGAGAGATAGGCCTGGATTTCGTTATCGCTCAAATCGACGCCGAAGCCGTGGGCCTTGCCAGTGTTTTTGATTTTGAGGGCATCCTTTTTCAGCTCCGACCAGGTGGCCGGTGCTTTGGATATGCCAGCCGCCTCGAAAAGGTCCCGATTGTAATACATATTCCGGGTGGACGAAACGTACGGAATGGCATACTGCTTGCCGTCCCACTGGTCGAGCTTCATCAGGTCCGGATAAAATTTCCGCTTCAGCTCCGGCGAAATGATCTCGTCCATGTCGTTCAGGAGGCCGTCCTTCGCAAAATGTGTGTACACGTTCGTGTTCAGCAGGTCCGGCGGCTGATTTTTACTGATCATCGTAGTATAGATGCCGTCGAGGATGTCCCAGTTGGCCACCTGCAAATTGATGACGATCGACGGGTTCTTCAGCATGAAGTCCTGCACCAGGTTTTCGAGCAGGGGCCGCGTCTCCGAGCTGTACTCGGAGGCGACAAAATTGATAAGCGCAGTCTGCTCCTCCTGCGGCTTCATCACCGGTTTGGCATCTTGCGGGCCGGAGCAGGAGAGAAGGAGCGCCGGAATGCCCAGCAGGCAGAGAGAGATCCCGGCAAGCCGGGTCAGAAAACGGGAAGTCATCGGCTCTCGCACCTTTCGATGGTTATTGTTTATTTATCGATAAATGGAAAGAGGAGTTTCTGATTTTCCGGGGAATACATGTTGGCCTTGGTGACGACGATCGAATTGGTGTAGGTTTCCGGCTTGACCTTTTTGCCGTTGATGAGATCGAGCACGGTCTGTACGCCCAAATATCCGATGTTAAAAGGCTGCTGCACGACGGTCGCGTTCAGGGTGCCTTCCTCGAGCAGCCGGATTTCACTGGCCGACGTGTCGAAGCCGATCAGCTGGACGAGCCCGGTCCGATGGGCTTCCTTGACCGCTTTGGCGGCGCCGAGGGCCGCGGATTCGTTCAGCGCGATGATGGCGTTCATGTCGCGGTGGTCCCGGATCAGCGTCTTGGCGATCAGGTACGAACGCTCCTCGGAATCGGAGCAGTAAAACGTGCCATAGATCGCCGAGGACGAGGCCTCAAGCGCTTGGCGGATGCCTTTTTCCCGCTCGGCCGATACGCCGGACGTCACGAAATCGCTGATGATCACCGCCCTTAGCGAACCGCCGGTCTGCTCCAGCGCCACTTTGCCGGCCTGGACGCCGGCAGTGACATGATCGTTCGACACGAAGGCCGGCGGCGATTTCAGGCTGAGAGGCGTATCGATAATGACGAGCGGGATGTCCTCATCCTGGATGTTCTTGAGCTCGTCCATGATGCGGTCGTCGTTGATTGGGGCGACGACGACGGCCTGCGGCTTCTGCTTGAGGACGCCCTTGAGCAGCTGGAGCTGCGACTCGGCGTCCGTCTCCTGCAGCGGGCCGGTGATGCTGATGCTGGCCCCGGCCTCCTTGGCGGCCGCTTCGGCCCCGGCGCTCACCGTCTGCCAGAATTCGGAGCGGATGTTGTGCTCCTTGAGGATCACCGTCACGCTTCTCTCCTGAGGGGGCGTCGGAATAAACAGCTTGAAGTACAGGATGATGTAGACGCAGGATATGACAAAAATGATGGCCAACAGTAGCGTGGCACGTTGTATGCGCATGGGTGCTACTCCTTCATTTTGGGGATGGTGATGGTGACGCAGGTCCCTTCTTCCAGCTCACTGCGGATTTGGATGCCGTAGACGTCGCCGAAGTACAGCTTTACGCGCTCGTTGACGTTGGCAATCCCGATGCCGCCGGATTTCGTCCGGCCGGACGTCTTGCCCTCCGGCGGGTTCCAGATCTGCCCGATTTGCTCCTCCGTCATGCCCAGCCCGTCGTCCTCCACTTCAAATTGGATCATCTGGCCCAGGTCGCGGGCCCGGATGACGATTTTTCCGGGTTCGGGCTTGTTGCGGATGCCGTGATAAATGGCGTTTTCCACAAAGGGCTGCAACAAAATTTTGAGCGTCATGAAACCTCTGATTTCCTCCGGCACGTCGATGTCGTATTCCAGCTGCTCGTTGTACCTCATCTTCTGTATAAGCAGATAGTTGGTGATATGCTCGACCTCCACCTTGATTGGCACCAGCTCCTTGTCCTTTGTAATGCTGGCGCGGAACAGTTTGGCCAAGGCAGAGGTCATCAGGACGACTTCCTCGTGCTTCTTTTGCTCGCCCATCCATACGATCGAATCGAGCGTGTTGTACAGGAAATGCGGATTGATCTGTGACTGGAGCAGCATCAGCTCGCTTTTTCGTTTGTTCTCCTGGTTATGGATGATTTCCTGCATCAGGTTCTTGATCTGGGCAAGCATCAAATTAAACGACCGTCCGAGCTGGCCGATTTCGTTCGGCTGGTCGATCTTCGTGCGGATATTGAAGTTGCCGCGCTCGACCTTTTTCATATCCCGCTGCAGAATGCGGATCGGCTTGGACATGCGGTATGACAACACGAGCGACAGCAGCAGGGAGAAGAGGATGCCCATGATGGCGTACAGCAGGATGGACCTGCGGATCGTGCCTTCGTTCGCGATCAGGTCGTCCGCATAGGCCACGCCGACGATTTTCCAGCCGAAGTTCGTGTCATGAACCGAGTAGACGCGCTTGCCCTTGTCGTCGTTGATCGTGAAGGAGGTACCGCTCTTGGCACCGGTGACCTTGGCGATCTGCTCCGTGCGCAGGTTGCTGTAGATCAGCTGCTGCTGCGGGTGGTAAATGATGTTCCCGTTCTGGTCGACGATGAAGACGTAGCCCTTTTTGCCCAGGTTAATTTTGCTGCATATATCGTTGATGATGCTCAGGTTCAGGTCCACGAGAAAAATGCCCTCGCCCCGGATCCCGTCCGTGCTCTTCAATTCGCGGCTGAGGGAGACGACCCACCGGTATTCGTTCTGGATGACGTTCTGCACGTGAGGCGGCGAAATGACGGATTGTCCGCCCTTGCTCTTTGCTTCCTTGTACCAAGACTGGTCCTCCAGCTTGGTGTTCGGGTTGAGCAGGGTAATCCGGCGGTCGGACACGTAATGGCCGTTGTAGCCGAACACCATAATGGCCGAGATGTCCTTGCGCGAGTACAGGATGGCCTGGAACAGGTCGGAGATGCGCTTTTCATACGGCCGCCGGTCGCTTGTGCTGATAAACGTGTTGTTGGAGATGTAATACTTGACGTCTTTGTTGGTCATGGCCAAGAGGCTGATATTTTCCATGTTGTCAATGTAAGACTGGATGTTGGAGTTGACCTGCGTGATGATTTCCTGGACGTAGCTCTCAGAATTGGTCTCCATCGCGGCGACCGACAGGTTGTAGCTGTTCAGGCTGATAACCAGGACGGTAATCAGGATCAGGCAGGAAAAGGTGAAAAAGATGCTCGACTGAATGCTTTTAAACGGCAAAAAAGGAAGGAGGGAGGCACGCTGTCTGGTCATGGCTGCGGGCTCTCCTTGGCCTGCCTGTCGCGGAATTCCCGGGGCGTCATGCCCGCATGCTTCTTGAACAGGATGCTGAAATAGTTCGGGTCATTGTAGCCGACCTGACCGGCGATTTCGTAAAATTTGAGCCCGGTGTGTGCCAGCAGCTCCTTGGCTTTGTCCATTCGGGTCCGGGTCAGGTACTCGACGAAGGTTTCGCCTGTATGCTGCTTGAAGACGAGGCTGAAGTAGCTGGTGCTCATCAGGACGTGGCGGCACAGGTGCTGCAGCGAGATGTCTTCGTCGGCATAATGCGTCTCGATGTAGTCGACGGCCTTGCGGATCTGCATATGGGTCAAATGATGGCGGTTTTCGGCAACGGCGTTCATGACGGAGGTGACCGTCTCCGTGAGCCAGGCTTCGATTTCGTCGAGCGTTTTGTATTTGTAGACGTCGGTCAGCAGGATCGAGCGCGGCTCGTGCAAGCCCAGCTCCTGAATTGTGTTCATGAGTGAAAGGATGACCTTTTGGATGTGAAAGATGCACGAATCCATCGGTGCCATGCCCTGTTTCAGGTCGCAGACGAATTCCCGGATCAGCTGGCGGATTTCCTCCAGGGAGCCGGTCTTGACGGCGGAAGCCAATTGGCGGTCCCAATCCGGGCGGAGCGTCTCGGCGAGGGCGGGCCGGTCCTCCATGTCCAGCAGGCTGATCACCCGGTTTTTGCCGAGCAAAAAGCGGTAATCCAGCGCGGAAAGGGCGCTTGTGTACGATGCGGGAAGCTGCTGCGCTGCCTGCACTGCTTGTCCGACGCCGATGGTAATGGTGAACTTTAAATATTTGTGAATGTAGAAGCGGGCTTCTTCGGCCACCCGAAACGCCTTTTCGTACACATCGGTATCCTCGGCGCCGTCCGAGACGACCAGGGCGATGCGCTCCTCGCGTGTGCGGAACAGCAGCAGGTCCTCGCGGAGGGCGATTTCCTCGAACAGGTTGTAAGCGGCGTAGCGAAGAATTTCCGTGTCCTGCCCGCTCTCACTTTGCAGGGGGCGGGAGCCGAAATCGTCGATATCAGCCACCATGGCCAGGCATGGCGAAGCCAGCGGTGTCAGGCCGAAATAGCGGAAGCGCTCCTGTGCTTCCTCGGCTTTCATCCCGGTAACGACGAGGCGCTCCAGGAAGCGCTCCTTCAGGAGCGGCAGGCTCTGCTTTAGCTGGCTGTAGAGCCGGCTGAAATCCTCGCGCCTGCGTGTCTCTTCGTCCATCTCGGCCTTGACCTTCAGAAGCAGCTCGCGAATTTCCTGGGCAGTAATCGGTTTCAAAATAAAATCGGAAACCTTGAGGCGAATGGCCTGCTGCGCGTATTCGAACTCGTCGTAACCGGTCAGGATGATCATTTTGATATGCGGATATTTGGAGCCTGCAGCGGCCGTCAGCGCAAGACCGTCCATAAACGGCATAGAGATGTCCGAAATGATGAGATCCGGCATGTTCAGATCGATCGCCTCCAGCGCCTCGCGGCCGTTGGCATAATCGCCGATCAGCTCGAAGCCGAGCTCCTGCCAGCCGATCGTTCGCTTCAGCCCGTCGCGGACAACCGCTTCATCGTCGACGATGAATACTTTGTACATGGTATGCCCCCTGTCTTTTGTTCGATGCCGTAAGGCTTCCGGACCCAGGGTCCTTGTTCATAAAAACGTAATAATTCTGGAATAATTATACTGTAAAAGCGGATTTGTGGATATGGGGAATGTGCGAGTCAAAGATGGAACGTCCGAATTGCCGTATTTTGACATGATCCCGGCTCTATGCTTTAATATGAAAATATTAGCCGGGACGGGAGGTGAGAGAAACATGGCAACGATCAAGGATGTGGCCAAGCATGCAAACGTATCGACGACGGTCGTCTCCAAGGCGCTGAACGGGTATTCGGACGTGAGCGAGGAGACGCGGAAAAAGGTGCTGAAGGCGGTCGAGGAGCTGAACTACTCCCCCAATATGCTGGCCAAAAATCTGAAGCAAAAAGTCACGAAATCGATCGCGCTGATCTTCTCCAATTTTGAGGGTTCGAGCGGCAAGGACGGCGTGCTGTTTCAGATGATGACAGGGATTTTCGAGGCGGCGTCGCATTACAATTACGAGGTGCTGCTGTACACGCGGAACCTGTCGGAGCAGCAGGACAAGTCCTATTGGCAGTTCTGCAAGGAGCACAAGGTATCGGGCGCGGTCATAACGGGACTGAAGACGACCGATCCGTATTTTCAGGAAATCGTGGACAGTAATTTTCCGTGCGTTGTGATCGACGCCGACATTACGGGAAGCCACACCAGCTCGGTGATGACGGATAACGTCGGGGCGGCCCAGGCGGCCATCCAGCATCTGGTCGATCTCGGACACCGCCGGATCGGCATGGTCAACGGCCATAATTTTGCCGTGGTCAGCAACGAGCGTTTGAAGGGTTACCGACAGGCATTGAAAGCAAACGGCATCGAATTCGATCCAGCGCTGGTCGTTAACGGCGATTATACGGAGGAGTATGCCTATGGTTCGGCAGAGTCCTATTTGCAGGATCACCCGGACGTGACGGCCGTTTTCTTCGCAAGCGATCTGATGGCGATCGGCTTCATGAACCGCTGCCGCGAGATGAACGTCCGCGTTCCGGAGCAGCTGTCCGTGATCGGGTTTGACGATATCGTGCTGTCCAGCTACACGTCACCCAAGCTGACCACAGTAAGGCAGGATTTTAAGCGGATGGCTATGACGGCATTCGAGCAGGTCATTCATCTGCTGGAGCACAACGGCACCGGAAAACATTTGAAAATTCCATTTCAGGTGGTTGACAGGGAAACGACGTCGATGCTATAATTTGCACGGAAGCGCTTTCAAATTTTCATATTTTTTTACGGAGATCGAAATCGATTTCGGATCAAGGGTACCAATGCATTTCACCTTCATGCCAACAAGGAGCCGACAGGCCAACCTGCAGGGAGGGTGAATATTTTTTTCAAGGTTCCGAAATCGATTTGGGACCGCATCAGTACTCATTTTTTAGGTGATTGGGTTGCACGGCTTTCATCGTTTCCAGTGAAAAAACAGGGAGGTCTATCCAATGAAAAAATGGTCTGCAAGTGTAGCGTTTGTTCTGCTGTTCAGCGTCATCCTGAGTGCCTGCTCATCCGGCTCGGGTTCCAAGGGGAACGACAGCGCCCAGGGGAGCGGTTCCTCTGATGGCGGCGGGTCCGCCAAGGTGGTTGAGCTGAAATTTACGACCTGGGGAGAGCTGTCGGCCGATTCGGTAGAGAAAAAGCTGGCCGACGAGTTCAATGCATCCCACCCGGGCATCAAGGTTACGTTTGAACCGGTTCCGGGAGACGGCTATGCCACGAAGCTGACGACTTCGCTGGCGGCGGGGCAGGCACCGGACGTCTTTTTGATCGGTGAAGGGGATTATTTCAAATACGTCGACAAGGGCGTGGTGGAGCCTCTGGATGAGTACATCAGCCAGGACAGCTCCTTCAAGACGGATATGTTCCAGCAGGATCTGCTGAACATGGGCAAAATCGGCGGCAAGCTGTACTACCTTCCGAAAGACTTCAATCCGCTCGCTTTATGGTACAACAAGCGCATGTTCGACGCCGCCAAGATCCCTTATCCGACTGACGACTGGACTTGGGACGACATGATCAGCGCGGCCAAGAAGTTGACCCAGAAGGACGGCAGCGGCAAAATCAAGGAATTCGGCTTTAACGCAACCAAATGGGAATATCCGATTTACATATACCTGTGGCTGAACGGAACCGACATCGGCAATGAAGACGGCACGAAAGCGGAAGGCTTCATGAACAGCGAGAAGACGGTGGCAGCCATGGAAAAATACGTGGCGCTGGCACAGGGTGACGACCGCGTATCCCCAACGCCGCAGGACACCGAGACGCTGGGCGGGGACTCGTCGATGTTCATGACCGACAAGCTGGCCATGATGATTACCGGACGTTGGGTCAAGGGCGATCTCGACAAATCCGACGTGCAGTACGGTTCGGCATTGATCCCGAAAGGGGCAAGCGGAGAACGCGCAAGCATTATTGCCGCCGCCGGCTGGGCGATGAACGCAAACGGCAAGCACAAGAAGGAAGCGTATGAGCTGATGAAATGGCTGTCCGGCACCGAGGCGCAAAAGGCCCGCTCCGAAAAGGGCCAGGTGCTTCCGGCTACCGTTGCGGAGCTGGATCAGGTCAAGAGCACGGAAGTGGTCGACAAACCGGTCATCGAAATGATGGATTATGCCAAAAAGCCGATTTCCATGCGTTCGGCGAATGCGCCGACCTTTACGGAGGAATTCAATAAGGCGGTTGAAAAGGTGCTGCTGAATAAATCCACGGTGAAGGACGCCTTAGATGAGGCGGCCAAAAATGTGGACAGCAAGATCGCGAAGTAAGGATGACACAGGAAGCCATGAGTCCCCGATTCATGGCTTCCTCCTTCGTCGAACATCCGGATGCAACAGCCCGTGCTGCATCAGCCGGGCGGCCATCCGTACCATCAAGGAGGTTACTTTATGCGGAATTCACGATCGGAAAGGGCGGGATACCTGTTTATTCTTCCTTGGTTTATGGGCCTGCTGCTGTTTACGCTGGGTCCGATGCTCTTTTCGTTTGTTCTGTCCTTCAGCAAATGGGACATCATTACGGGCATCGGATCGATCGAATTCGTCGGCCTGGACAACTTCAAGGCGATTTTTCACGATGAGCTGTTCTACCAGTCGCTGAAAGTCACCTTCATCTTTGCCCTCGTCTCCGTCCCTTTATATCAGATTGTCTCTCTTCTCATCGCGCTGCTGCTGAACATGCGGACCCGGGGCATGAAGCTGTTCCGCCTGATCTATTTCATGCCGTCGGTCATTCCGGCCGTCGCCGTGTCGATGATGTGGATCATGATTTTCAATCCGGAATACGGCATATTGAACCGGGCGCTGGGATGGTTCGGCATTCAGGGACCGGCCTGGCTGCAGGATCCGAGCTATGCGCTTGGGGCGCTGATCGTCATGGGCATCTGGGGCGTCGGCAACACGATCATCATTTACCTGTCCGGGCTGCAGGGCGTTCCCGAGGAGCTGCATGAGGCGGCGCAATTGGACGGTGCGGGAAGCATCCGCCGCTTTTTCAGCGTGACGATGCCGATGATTTCCCCGACGATTTTTTTCAATTTGATCATGGGGATCATCGGGGGCTTTCAGTACTTCACCCAGGCCTTTGTCATGACAAATGGAGGGCCGCTTAACTCAACGCTGTTCTACAACCTGTATTTATATAACAAGGCGTTCGTGAACTACGAAATGGGCTATGCTTCGGCTTTATCCTGGATTTTATTTGCGATCATCCTGTTCTTCACGCTGATTGTCATCCGCAGCTCTTCGATGTGGGTGTACTACAACGGCGATGACGACCGGGATTAAAAGGAGGGATCGCGTATGCATACGGCAATTCGAAAATGGAGTTTGTCCCGGATCCTGACGCTGCTGATGCTGACTGCGGGCGCTGCGATCGTACTTGTGCCGCTGCTCTGGACCGTATCCACCTCGCTGAAAACGCCGGCCGAGGTCTTTCAGGATTCGTTCTTCCCCAAAACGTGGAAATGGGGGAACTACCGGGACGCAGTGACCGCGGTGCCGTTTTTTCTGTTCCTGAAAAACACGGTGCTGATCCTGATTCCGGTCATGATCGGAACGGTGTTTACCTCGGCCCTGTGCGCATACGGCTTCGCCCGGTTCAAATTCAAGGGCAAGCGCTGGCTGTTTCTCGTGCTGCTGGCGACGATGATGCTTCCGGGCCAGGTGACGATGATTCCGATGTTCATCATGTTCAAGGAGGCGGGCTGGGTCGATACGTTCCTGCCGCTGATCGTTCCGTCCTTTTTTGGCGGGGGCGCCTTCAACATCTTTTTGATCCGGCAGTATATGCGGGGAATTCCCCGAGACCTCGATGAAGCCGCGTATATGGACGGGGCTAACCGGTGGAGCATTTTTACGCGGATCATGCTTCCGCTGAGCAAACCGCCGCTCATCGCGGTATCGATTTTTACCTTTATGGGCGTGTGGAACGATTTCCAGGGTCCGCTGATTTATTTGAATTCGAACGAAAAATATACGCTGGCCCTGGGGCTGTCCATGTTCAAGGGGCTCTATAACGTCGAATGGAACATGCTGATGGCCGCTACCGTGCTGATTATGCTGCCGGCGATCATTGTGTTTTTCTTCCTGCAGAAGTATTTCATCGAGGGGATTTCCCTCTCGTCCGCGATGAAGGGCTAGCCTTCGCGAAAGACCAATACACAAGAAGAAGAGGAGATTCCGAATGATAAAGCAAAGCAGCAGGCATCCATTCCCGATTTATTTGACGGCGGGTGAATATATCAAGGCGGTCGGTACGCAGGACGGCTATTTCCCGGACTTTGGACATCATGTTGCCGGTGAAATGGGAGGAGTATGGCTTCATCCCATCAAGCTGCTGGACGGCTTCTGGCTCCGGCTGACCGATCACCGCCGGAACATTTCCGTCTGGTCCAAGGCGGACGAGTTCATCAATCATCCTTGGGGTTCGGAATTCCGTTACGATCATGGCCTGGGGCATATCCCGGTCTCGATGAAGCGCGTCCAGTTTGCGCCTGACGAAGAAAAGGGCATGGTCGTCCGGTACGAAATCGTGAACTATGCGGCAGAGGAAACGGTGCTGGAGCTGGAATTGCTCTTTCGCTCCGATCTTCGCCCGGTGTGGTACTCAGAGCAAATCGGTATCGAGGACGGGGAAGAGGACCGGTTTGAAGCGGTGTCGGAGTCGGCCCTGATCGCCAAAGACAGCGGCAGCGAATGGTACGTGATGGTGGGGGCTGAAATGCCCGGAGTCGGATCGGTCCAGATGACCACAGACCGTTCCCTGTTCGGCCCGGAGCGGACCGCAGGCGGCGGTTCCGGGGCTTCGCTCACCGCTTCTCTGAAGCTGGCGCCAGGCGAAACCTCTGCTTTTCACGCCTTTATCGCAGGCTCTTACACATCCCGGGACGAATGCATCGCCACGTTTGACCGTCTCAAGCAGGAGCATGAACGGCTGTTTGAACAAAAGCTGCGCCTGCTGGAGAGCATCGATCGGAAATCCAAGCTGAGCATCGAAGGAGAAGACGAGCTGAATGAAATCTTCTCCTGGACCAAATGGAATACGCAGTGGCTCGTGCAAAGGGTCGATTTTATCGGGCGCGGCCTGACCGCGGGCTCCCCGCATTATCCGTGGTGGTTTGGCTGCGACAACTCCTATACGGTGCAGGGACTTGCCGCTGTGGGGGATTTTCGGCTCGCTAAGGATACGGTAGATATCCTCAGAAGCATTTCGCAGGAAGCCAACGGTAACGGACGCATCGTTCACGAAATTACGACGATGGGCGTGGTTGCCAACCCGGGGAATACGCAGGAAACCGCCCATTTCATCACGATGATCTGGGATTTGTTCACCTGGACAGGTGATCTGGAGATGCTTAGAGAGAACTACAACATTTGCGTGCAGGGCATGGATTGGCTGCTGCATGAAATGGACCCGGACGGCGATCTGTTCCCATCCGGCTACGGAATCATTGAAATTTCCGGCCTGAATATGGAATTGATCGATACCGCGGTGTATTCGGCTCAGGCGGCCGGAGCTCTCACCAGCATGAGCGTGGCGCTTGGCGAAAGGCAGCGGGCGGAGGCGTACGAAGCGCTGGCGGACCGGATGAAGAAAGCCATCAACCGGGTATACTGGTCCGAGGAGGACGGCCTATACGCCGATGCGGTCGCTCCGAAGAGCGACATTGTGCCGAAGGTTGACCATCTGGTGTCCGTTGCGGAGAAGCACGGCGTCCAGGGTTACCGGGACGTTCTCAACCGGGTGCTGGACCGGGTGCAGGATGAGCAGGAAGACCGCGGCTGGCTGCTGAACAAAAACTGGGTGATCGTGACCCCGATGGAAACCGGAATCGCTGAGCGGGAGAAGGCGGTCCGGGCTCTCGGCAACATGAGAACGGAGGAATTCATCGGTCCGTACGGCACATACCTCTCAGGGGTATACCGGACCGAAACGATGACGATATCTACGGGCGTGCACGCCGTGGCAGAGGCGGTATACGGCTTTGCCGATGAGTCGCTTGATCTGCTCCGGCGGATGATGCGCACGTTCTCGATGGCGCTGCCGGGCTCGATGAACGAGATGTCGCCGGATTACGGCTGCGCAGTCCAGGCATGGACGCTGTATGCGATGGCCGTTCCGCTGATCCGCCACTTCTTCGGCGTCAAGCCGCATGCGCATCTGAACACCGTGCACATTGCGCCGCTCATTCCGTCCGTCTGGGACGGAAAAAAGATGACGCTTCAGCAGCTTCATATCGGCCAGGCGGTCATCGACCTGGAGCTCCGCTCCGAGGCGGGCAAGCTGCATGCCGACATCGCGAATCCCGGTGGGCTGAAGGTCATCCTCGAATGGGCCGGCCAGACGGTGATCAGCGATGAGCCGCATATCCGGGTGACGCTGTAAGTAGGCGGCAGCACCTCAGAGCGCTGTACAGAGGATTACAAACGGATAATTCCCAGCAATGGTTACGCGGGGGAAAAGAACAGAAGGCCCAGGATATGACCCGGGCCTTCTGTTTTTGTTTTTTTCAGAGGAGGACATCGGAATGGTGCACCATAAGGCTTCACGACGATTGAGAAAGGAACATATGTTTGATAGGATAGAAAATAAACCGTCTAAACAAACTTAAGGGTTATCGAATAAAACGTGGGGGATGAGCGGATGTATCAGTACATAGATGAGGAATACGTAAAAGTGGATTTTGGCCAAGCCGATCTGAAAGAAGGGGAACTGAAGGGATGCACCTTCCAACAGTGCAGCTTTCGCGGAGCCGCGCTGGATGAGGTCTGGACGACCGGCTGCCGGTTTATCGAATGCGACTTTGGGGGAGCGACGCTGAACGCTTCTGTTCATGCCCGGTCGGCGTTTACAAACTGCCGCTTTGCGGGAGCCAATTTGTTTGTAAGCAAGTTTGAGGATTGCAAAATGACGGGCAGCGACTTCTCCGGCGCATCGCTGGACGGCATCACAATCCAGGGCGGGGACTGGTCTTACACGAACCTGCGGCACGCCAATCTCGTCAAGCAGCAGCTGCGGGGTATCCGCTTTGTAGAGGCGGACTTATCCGAATGCAATCTGCAAAAAGCGGATCTCCGCGAGGCGGATTTGAGCGGGGTCCGGCTGGCAAAGGCCGCATTGAACGGTGCGGACCTCCGGGGCGCGAAGCTGGACCGCTTTGATTTCCGGTCGATCGACCTCACCGGGGTGCGGATCGACCTGGAGCAGGCGGTCGGCGTAGCCCGGGCCTACGGCGCCAAGGTGGACTAAAGACCATGGCCGAGACTGCCGCCGATGGCCGCTCCGCTCTAGAACCGCCTGTACATGCCGACCGATGCCGGCGCCGTTTCCTCGAACCCGAACTGCCGATACAGCCGGTCGGCCGGCACATCGGCGATCAGGCTGACATAGGCGGTGGACGGAGCGTTATGGTCCAGGTAGCCGGTGATTTCGGTCATGATCCGCTTGCCCAGGCCCTGGCCTTGATGATCGGGATCAACGGCGATGTCCACGACGTGGTACATGCAGCCGCCGTCCCCGATGACTCGGCCCATGCCGATCAGTTTCCCTTCCAGGCGGAGGGTCACGATGAAGAGGGAGCCCTGAAGTCCTCTGCGGGAGGCTTCGATGTCCTTGGGACTGAGGCCGGCTTTTACCCGCAGCTTGTTATACTCCTCGGCTTCCGGGACATCATGTCCTAGCTGAATGTGTGAATTCATCATCTCACTCCTTTGCTCCCAAGTATATCTGAAGCTATGGAAGGCGTCACGGCTCAATGGGCAAGCTGGCGACTTGCTTACACAGCTGTGCCCGGGAGCCGCCAATCCACGCAGCTGGATGCTGCTTCCCCATCAAGCTTGAACGCTACCGCAGCATCATGGTGCCGCCGTCAACCATGATGGTTTGCCCGGTAATAAATTTGGCGTCCCTGCTTAGCAGGAAGCAGACGACCCGGCCGACGTCATGCTCGCAGTCGCCAAGCCGCCGCAAAGGGATGTTGTTGACCATTTTCTCGTAAGCTTCGGGCATCTTCTCTTTCCATTCCAGCACGCCTTCGGAGGCTGCGATCGGGCAGACGATGTTGACATTGATCTGATCCGGCCCCCATTCCTTGGCCGCCACGCGGGAAATACCGCGCAGGGCTTCCTTGGCGGCTGCGTAGGAGGTTTGCGTGGGCATGCCTTCGAGCGCCGCTCCGGACGCAAAGTTCACGATCGAGCCCTGCGTTTCTTTTAAATAGGGGTAGCTCCATTTCATCAGATGAAAAGCGGGCAGAAAACCTGTATGCAGCGCCAGTCTGAGCTCTTCTTCAGTCGTATCCAGAAAGGGCACGTTCCTTGAAGCCTGCGCGCAGTTCACCAATCCGTGGAGCGTTTTGAACCTTCCGATGACCTGCTTGAAGCCTTGAGCGACCTCATCTTTATCGAGCAGGTTGACTTTCACAAACATGCATTCCGCTCTTTCGCTAACCTCCTTCTCCGTGATGCGTCCCTTTTCTTCGCTGCTGTCGAAAAAGGCGACCCTGGCGCCCTCTTTGGCGAGAGCCATAACGACCCCCCTGCCGATACCCGCGGCGCCCCCATTGACGAGAATCATATGATCCGCTAATTTCATAGGTTTGATCAGCCTCCTGATGTTGGGTTTGTTTGCATTCGATCGCTCTATCCGAAGCGCTGTAATGATTTTTACGTCCGACTGTGGTCCCAGATATTCCTTATGTTTAAGGATGATGTCGCCCGTACCATAATGACTGTATGACGTTTGAACAGATCCGCCAGTGATGCAGCAATCCCCGTTATACGCATCCACCAATAACACAGACCATATTACTATGTTCCTTCCCGAGGATAATTACACCATGGACCCGATGATCCGTCCTTTTCCCTTATGGGTGGGTGAAAAAGAAGGCTGAGCCCTTTTTGCCGTATTCCACTAACAATGATACAATCATTTATACAAACACAAAGAGAGAGGCGAAGTGATCATGACAGCAAACGATCGCATGCTGGTGTTCGTCGGTTCATATGCCGAAGCGGCATCCGACGGAATCTACGTATACGAATTGAATGAAGGGAAAGGCGAGCTGACGCTGCTCGACAAGGTGGACGGCAACAAAAATCCGACGTTCCTGAACGTGGATCAGGCGGGAAACCTGCTGTACGCGATCAGTGAAACTGCAGCCGAAGACGGAACGAAGACGAGCGACGCCGCAGCTTATACGATCGATCCGGAAACAGGCAAGCTGACCGAAGCCAGCCGCGCGTACGCACTAAACGGTCCGGCATGCCACATTCAGCGGAGCGCAAACAGCAAATATTTGACGCTGACCAGCTATCATAAAGGCTCGATCAGCCTGGTGGAGCTTGCCGCAGGCGGCAAGGTGGGAAGCGTGCTGGACATCCAGCAGCATGTCGGACAAGGCGACTACAGCGGAGTGGCTCCGCATCTGCATTCCTCGTTCTACAGCCCGGATCAGCGCTTTTTGCTCGCGTGTGACCTTGGTCTGGATCTCATCCGTACATACCGGATCGACAAAGCCGAAGGCAAGCTCGTGCCCGTGAGCGACGCCCGGGTGGAGAAAGGCGCCGGACCGCGCCATCTGACTTTTCATCCGAACGGAAAATTCGCGTATGTGATCAATGAATTGAATTCGACGGTTACGGCCTTTCAATACGATGCGGAACACGGAACGCTCGAGACGCTGGAAACCGTGCCGACGCTGCCTGCCGAGTGGACGGGGGCTAACGGCTGCGCGGAAATTACGATTTCTGCCGACGGCCGGTTCCTGTACGGCTCAAACCGCGGTCACGACAGCATTGTCGTCTATGCGGTCGATCCGGAATCAGGCAAGCTGACAACGGTGCAGCACGTGTCGACGGAAGGCCAGCACCCGCGCCATTTTTCCATCGTTCCCGGCGGTAAGCATGTGATCGCGGCTAATCGGGATACGAATAACTTGACGCTCTTCACCGTAGACCAGGATACCGGCAAATTAACGTATACAGGCCATTCGGTAAAAGTGTCCAAACCGGTCTGCGTGTGGGCCGTCCGCTTCTAAATCCATATTCCCCTGAAGGTCCGGCGGGCTTTCGATGCCCGGCTGATCAAGGATCTTTACGAATCCAGGCACCGGATGCACGATCCGGACTCATCAATCGGGGAAACGGATGGTACAATAGAGATAGCCAGTAAGAAAGGATGGATGCGTGTGGAAGAGACCATGGAAGAATCCGTCAAGCACGAGTCTTGCGGAACAGGCGAACGGAAGAGCCACCATTCCCCCAAAACGAAAAACAACCTGATCAGCCGCTTGAACCGGATCGAGGGGCAGATCCGCGGCATTAAAGGCTTAATAGAAAAGGATACGTACTGCGACGACGTGCTGAACCAGATTTCGTCGGTCCAATCCGCGTTGAACGGGGTCAGCAAGCTGCTGCTTGAGCATCATATGAAGAGCTGCCTGATCGAACGCATTCAGGACGGGGAGAATGAAGTGATCGACGAGCTGCTCATAACGATCAATAAATTGATGAAATAATCGAAAATGGTTCAGATGACCCAAGGATTCGAAAGAATCCTTTTTTTGTAGGCAAAAATATAGATTAGGGGGGTATAGTAAAATAATGGTTGACTTATTATAGGGTAGGGGGGTATACTACATGACAAGGAGATGGTGATCAATAATTCGGCCTCTTGCCCAATACCATCTTTCAACAATAACGATCCGAGGAGAGATGATATATGAACCAAGTTACATTACAAGTCAACGGCATGTCCTGCATGCACTGCGTCAATTCCATCGAAGGCGCGATGAAGGCGCTGGGTGCGGACGGCAAGGTCAACTTGGCCGACGGGACAGTCACGGTAGCGTATGACAGCGGAAAGCTGTCGCTTCAATCCATTAAGGAAGCCATTGAAGATCAAGGCTATGAGGTTGCCTAACGAATAAATGAAACGGGGTGTCGTTGCAATGGAAACATACGGTAGGGAGCAGGAGCAGCTGAAGCAGCAGGAGCAAGCGTCTTTGCAGATCACTGGCATGACTTGTGCCGCATGTGCCAACCGGATTGAGAAGGGGCTGAAAAAGCTGGATGGCGTGTCTGAGGCCAACGTGAATTTTGCGATGGAGCGCGCCACGGTTACGTATGATCCGGGACGGACCAGCACGGATCATATGGAGGAAGCCGTCAAGAAGCTGGGGTACGATACGGCCAAAGAAGTGCTCGATCTGGATATTACCGGGATGTACTGCGCGGCCTGTGCGGTCAAAATTGAAAAAACGCTCAACAAGATGCCTGGGGTAAAGAGCGCCAACGTCAATTTTGCGATGGAGACGGCCAGAGTGGAATTTAACCCGCTGGAAGTCAACGCGGGCGACATGGAGAAGCGGATCGACAAGCTGGGATACAAGGCGACTCCCAAGCGGGAACAGACCGCCGATCCGGCAGACCAGCGCAGCCGGGTAATCACGCAGCAGAAGCGCAAGCTGCTGATCTCCGCTCTCTTGTCCCTGCCGCTGCTGTGGTCCATGGTCAGCCACTTCTCCTTCCTGTCCTGGATCTGGATGCCGGAGCTGTTCATGAACCCTTGGTTCCAGCTCGCAATCGCCACCCCGGTGCAGTTTTATATCGGAAGGCAGTTCTATAAAGGGGCGTTCAACGCCCTCCGCAACAAAAGCGCCAACATGGACGTTCTGGTCAGCTTGGGCACGTCGGCAGCCTACTTTTACAGCCTCTATTTAACCATCGAGTGGGCTGCCGGAGGCGGAAGCCTTCATCACGGCCCAGAAATGTATTATGAAACAAGCGCCGTGCTGATCACACTGGTCATTATGGGTAAGCTGTTCGAGCTGCTTGCGAAAGGACGGACGTCCGAAGCGATCAAAACGCTGATGGGGCTGCAGGCGAAGAACGCCGTCGTCATCAGAAACGGCGAAGAGCTCACCGTTCCGGTCGAAGAGGTTCTGGTCGGGGACATCGTCCTTGTGAAGCCGGGCGAAAAAATCCCGGTGGACGGACTCGTGCTCGAAGGGGCGTCGGCCGTCAACGAATCGATGCTGACCGGCGAGAGCATACCGGTTGAGAAAAAGGCCGGGGATTCCGTATTCGGGGCGACCGTCAACAAAAATGGGCGGCTCAAAATTCAGGCGACGAAGGTCGGCCGGGAAACGGCCCTCGCGCAAATTATCAAAGTGGTGGAGGAAGCGCAGGGCTCGAAGGCGCCGATCCAGCGGGTAGCCGACGTCATCTCCGGCATCTTCGTCCCGATCGTGGTCGGCATTGCCCTCCTGACGTTCGTCGTCTGGTACTTCTGGGTTGCCCCGTACGACTTTGCCAGTGCGCTGGAGAAGGCGATTGCGGTTCTGGTTATCGCCTGCCCATGTGCCCTCGGACTCGCGACACCGACGTCGATCATGGCCGGTTCGGGCCGCGCCGCCGAGCTGGGCGTCCTGTTTAAGGGCGGCGAGTATCTGGAGTCGACGCACCGCATCAATACGGTCATCCTGGACAAAACGGGCACGGTCACGAAAGGGAAGCCGGAGCTGACCGATGTGCTCACTGCATCAATGGATGAGCGAGAGTTTCTGCGGTTGGCCGGCTCGGCGGAGAAGTCTTCGGAGCATCCGCTCGCTGAGGCCATCGTAGACGGCATCAAGGCCCGCGGCATTACGCTTACCGAAGCCGGGGAATTCGAGGCGATCCCGGGTTACGGTATCCGGGCCGTCGTGGACGGCCGTGAGGTGCTCGCCGGAACCCGCAAGCTGATGGAGAAGCATGGCATCCTTGCCCGGGATGCCGAGAGCAGCATGACGAAGCTGGAGGAAGAGGGAAAAACGGCGATGCTCGTCGCAGTAGACGGCCGGTACACCGGACTGATCGCCGTTGCGGATACGATCAAGGAAAGCTCCAAGGCGGCAGTCGGCCGGTTGAAAGGCTTAGGCATTCAAGTGGTCATGATCACTGGGGACAATGAACGCACCGCCCAAGCGATCGCCCGGCAGGCGGGCATTGACGAGGTGCTTGCGGAGGTTCTGCCGGAAGGGAAAGCCGCCGAAGTCAAAAAGCTGCAGTCGCTTGGCAAAAAAGTGGCGATGGTCGGCGACGGCATCAACGATGCCCCAGCCTTGGCGCAAGCCGACATTGGCATGGCCATCGGAACAGGGACGGACGTCGCCATGGAAGCGGCGGACGTGACGCTGATGCGCGGTAATTTGAACAGCATTGCCGATTCCATCGAAATGAGCCGGAAAACGATGCGCAATATCCGCCAAAACCTGTTCTGGGCGCTTGGCTACAACACGCTGGGCATTCCGGTCGCGGCCCTCGGGCTGCTCGCTCCCTGGATTGCCGGGGCGGCGATGGCGCTCAGTTCGGTCTCGGTCGTCCTGAACGCACTTAGACTGCAGCGGATGAAACTGCAGACGAACCCGAAAGGAGAGCGGGCCGCATGAAACGTTCATTGGGACTCGCCGCACTGCTCGGACTCGCGGTGCTGACCGCCTGCGAGTCCGAAACAAAAGCCACAAAAGGAGATGGAGAACAAATGAACATGTCGCATGATCATCACTCGGCCCATGGGCCGGCAAAGACGAATGGCGCAGAAGGTAGTACGCATAACCACGGCGGCGGCCAAACAGGAGGGCTTCAGGAAAAGGACGTGAACGTCAGCTGGACGTACGCAGATGGCCAAGCGCCGGAAGCCGGCGTGGATACGAAGATCACCATGGCATTTACGCATGACGGCAAGGCGATTGAATCCTTCGAAACGACGCATGAACAAAAAGAGCATCTCATTATCGTCAGCAAAGATCTTTCATACTTTCACCATATTCATCCGGAGTACCAGGGCGGCGGCGTGTTTGAAGTGAATAACCGCTTCCCCGCAGGCGGAGATTACAAGCTGATCGCCGACTTTGTTCCGGAAGGCGGAGGCGCGATGAATAAATCGGCGTGGCTTCAGGTGAAGGGTGCACCGCTGCCGGCTGTTCCCGTGAAGCCGGACGGAGAGCGGGTCAAAACGGTGGACGGACTGCGGGTGACCCTGGATTTTGACCGACTTGCGGCAGGGCAGGAGCTGATGCTCACGTATACGATCAAGGATGCCGAGACCGGCGCACCGGTCACCGACCTGCAGCCGTACCTGGGCGCTGTCGGACACGTGGTCATCCTGTCCGAAGATGCGGAGCAGTACCTGCACGTCCATCCGATGGATGAAAAAGGCTCCGGGCCAAAGGCCGAGTTTATGACGACCTTTCCGCACGCCGGCATCTATAAAATATGGGGGCAGTTCCAGCGCGACGGACGTGTCATTACCGTTCCCTTTGTCGTGAACGTGCCGTAATCTGCTGCCGGCTGTCACCAGGTACCAGGTATATTCATCGAAGCGATAAGGAGTGAGGAAGGTTGGGTCAGCGCAAATTTGCGGTTACCCCCGGCTTCGGGGTCGGGGGGACCGTGTTCTCCCCGAAACAGCTAGCAGCGATCGGCGGCATTGCCGACAGAGTCGTCGACGTGGAAATGACCGGCTTCAAACAGCTGTACGTGACGGCAGAAGAAGAACGTCTGGCAGATGTTCAGGAGGAACTCAGGGCCGCCGGGCTTCAAATTCACCCGGCGGGTTTTGTGACCAAGAGCCTGATCGCTTGCCAATTTTGCCGCGGAGCGGAAGAGGCCGGTTTGGATGTGGCGAGAGCTCTGGATCTGGCGATCGCGGGCATAGCGGTACCGAGTCCGCTGAGGATCGGGTACGCCGGCTGCGCACTCGGAACCAGCGAACCGCTGCTGAAGGATATCGCCGTTGTCAAGATGAAAGACAGCTACGATCTCTATGTCGGAGGTGAGCCGAAAGGGATCAAGGCCGAATTGGCCAAGCTGCTCTTGACGGGGCTTCAGGCGGAACAGCTGATTCCGGCCGTTACCCGGCTCATTGCCCAGTTTCAGGAGCATGGAAAAAGGAAGGAGTCCTACCGCCGCTTTGTCCAGCGGTTTACCCTCGAGAAGCTGCGCGAAGCCGCAGAGGGCGCCGCCGGGGAAACATCCTCGCAAGCAAGGCAGGCCTAAAGGGGCAGCATTTTCTTTTATACGTACAGGCACAGATGGGCCTTCGCCCACATAGAATGAACAGACCGCAGCCTAACAGCAGGAAGCAGCAGCCATGTTTTCGCGGTGCCCAGTCATTCAGCAGGAGGTGTCATCTTTGCCCGGACTTTTCAGCTTTATCGCCCTTTTCATTAAAGAATTAACGCTGCTGGTATCGTACGTCAAAAACAACGCCTTTCCGCAGCCGCTGACAGAGAAAGAGGAAAGTAAGTACCTTCAATTGATGGCGGAAGGAGACGCCCACGCCCGCAATATGCTGATCGAGCATAATCTGCGGCTGGTGGCGCACATTGTGAAAAAATTCGATAATACCGGCGAGGATCTGGAGGATCTGATCTCGATCGGTACCATCGGGCTCATCAAAGCTATTGAGAGCTTTCAGGCAAATAAAGGCACGAAGCTGGCCACGTTCGCAGCCCGCTGCATCGAAAATGAGATCCTGATGCATTTGCGTTCCTTGAAGAAAACGAGGAAGGACGTTTCCCTGCACGATCCGATCGGAACGGATAAAGAGGGAAATGAAATCACGTTGATTGATATTTTGGGCAGTGAGGCGGACGACGTGGCCGACATGGTCCAGCTCAAGATTGAGAAGAGCAAAATCTACCGGAACCTGGACATTCTCGATGAGCGCGAGCAGGAGGTCATCAAAGGCCGCTTCGGCCTGGAGCACGGCGGTGAAGAACGGACGCAGCGCGAAATCGCCAGGGAGCTGGGCATCAGCCGCAGCTACGTGTCGCGGATCGAGAAGCGTGCCCTGATGAAGCTGTACCATGAATTTTATAAATCCAAGCAATAGCTTTCAGCGCAGGAAACACCGATGCTTTTGTCTAATTGACATAGGAAGCAGTGAGTTTGAGTAGATAAAGTAATGATTAATAGTCCGAAGGCTCGTGGCGTTTAACGTCACGGGCCTTTTTCTTTTTCTCGCCGATGGTCTTTAATGACTCCATAATCCAGTATCAAAAAGTATCCTACCTTACAAAAATGATCGGACCATACAAAAAAGTGCGTACTATTCAGGCGTAGTGGAACTTGATAATCTTACATATAGAACGATCGATCCAGATTTCGCCGAGCGGTACGGTCGTTTAAATCACAGGTGAGGTGCGAAGGTATGCAGAAATATTAGCTTACTTTGAAAGATAAGAACGTCACTGTCCATAGAGATAGGAGTAGGAGGGGATTTATATTGACTAGACAACATAAGCTTCTGACTTTGAATTTATTTTTATTGACTTTTGTCCTGGGAACCAGTGAATTTGTGATGGTCGGATTGTTAACCGAAGTGGCCTCGGATATGAAGATCGCCATATCGATCGCAGGCTCCTTGGTGTCGGCCTTTGCCCTGTCTTTTGCCATCGGTACCCCGATCTTCACGGCGTTATTCAGCCGATTCTCCAAGCGCCCGCTCATCCTTGCTTTGATCGGCGTATTTATTATCGGGAATATGATCACGGCGATATCCGGATCCTACGGTTTGCTTCTGTTTTCCAGAGTGATTACCGCCGTGGTTACTGGCGTCCTGATTGCACTTGCGATGGCTGTGGCCAGTGAAGCGCTGCCACCGGAAAAAAGAGGGCCTGTGATCTCGATCATCTTTACGGGCTTCACCGTGGCCAGCGTTCTTGGCGTCCCCCTTGGAACTTTCATCGGGCAATGGGGCGGGTGGCACATGTCTTACTGGTTTACCACACTATTGGGGATTGTTTCACTGATAGTAAGCTTTGCAACGATTCCCAGGGGACTGAAGGGGGCGCGGAGTTCACTCAAAAACCAACTTCGATTATTTACCTATCCCAGAATTGTGCTTGCTTTCTTTATTCCTGCATTTAGCATTGCGGCAACTTATAGCGTCTATACGTATTTAGCTCCTATGCTCCAGGATGTGCTTTTTGTACCGGCACGGTATATTAGCCTAGTCTTTTTGCTTTATGGTATCGTGTCCATCTTTAGCACTTTAATCGGGGGGAAGCTGGCTGTCGGTGGCGGGATGGGAAAAATTTGCTATATTTTCCTGGCCCAGGCTGTCATTCTCGCGTCGCTTTATGTATCTTCCGGCTCGCTTGCCGGGGGGCTCGTCAGCATCTCATTGATCGCCCTCGCAGTATACCTTATGAACTCGACAATGCAGCTGTATTTCATGAATTGGGCCGATCGGCACGTTCCTGAGGCCAAAGACTTGGCTTCCTCCTTAACTTCCGTATCCATCAATGTCGGGATCGCGATGGGATCCGCTTTGGGAGGTTTCGTCACGAAGAATATGGAGCTCATTGATCTTTCCTGGTCCGGGGGAATGATGGCTGTTTTAGCAGCCGTGCTGGCTTGGATCACCTATCGTTTAGATCGTGGAACACGCAGCGTATCTAGAGAGAAGAATGGGCTACGCACCAATACGAAGGAAGTTCGTGATCAGGTATTATAAGATGAAGAGGTACCCACGCAGGGTACCTCTGTTTTCCACATTCGAAGCGGCTGTTTAGGCATGCTTTTGGCTGGTGTAGGATACTTCATCGGGATAACTTTGGATATAGGTAGTGCCAAAATCGCATAACATCGTGAGCATGGGAGCAAATTGTTCGCCCAGCTCGGACAAGCCGTATTCCACTTTTGGTGGCGAAACCGGGTAAACCTTGCGTATAATGAGTCCGTCGTTTTCCAGCATCCGCAGCTGCATCGTAAGCATGCGTTGGGTCGCTTCGGGAAGCAGCCGCTGCAGCTGATTAAACCGTACCGGGCCATTAACTAATTCGTTTAATATGGATATCTTCCATTTACCGCTAACTAAGCTTAGTATAATTTCCGAGGTACAGCGATATGTTTTGTCTCTAAAGGTTATCATCTGTCGACACATCCCCTACAGAAGAATAGAAAAACCATCAGTTTTCCAGTTCAGTCAAATTATAGATCAGTCATTCCATATATTATGTTGAACCATGCCCCTTGTCAAGAACTTCTGGATCAACTAGTACATAAATTAATGAAGGTGGTCGTCAAGAGGTATGGCAAAAATACATTGGAAGTTTTCGCCGAGTGATTTTGTGCAGCGCACATGGATCAGTTGACTTTGTTTTTTTATATTGGCCAGGAAGCCCCTGCAGCCGAAAAAAGGCCTCTCTTACCGCTTGAAGTTCATTTCTTCAGAGCGGAAAGAGGGGCCTTTTGCGCTGCGTCTATACCTGCCAAATGCTGGACTGGCGGAAGATCGGTTCATACGGCAGCACGATTTTGACCGGCAGCGGGAAGGGATCCCCGGTGATCTGCAGGATCGTTCGCGCGGCCATGACGCCGATTTCAAACGTCGGAATATGAATGGTGGAGAGCGGAGGAACGGTGTAGCGTGACGGTTCGTTGTCGTCGAAGCCGACGACGGCGAAGTCCTGGGGCATGCGGTAGCCTTTCTCGGAAATGGCCCGCATGGCGGCCATCGCCATGATGTCACTGGCCGCGAAGACCGCCGTCGGGAGCTTACCCTGATGCTCCTCCAAAAAGGTCAGCATAAGGCGGTAGGCCCGGTCGGGCTCCCATTCGGCATTCAGCACATACTCCGGCTGAACCGGCAAGCCGGCCTGCTCCAGAGCCTGCTTGTACCCCCGGTACCTTTTCTCCCGGTCGAATTGGCCGGACAAGCCCGTACCTCCGATAAACATAATTTCGCGGTGGCCCTGTCCGGTCAAGTGCTTGACGGCAATCGACGCCGCTTCGACGCGGTCGTACGAAATGGTCGGGATGCTCGGATCGGAAACGTCGATTCCCACCACATGCGGAACGTGTTTTTTGAGATAGCTGTATAATTTGGGCTCAATGCCCTCGATCACGATTAAACCGTCGATTGAATCTTTGCCGGAGATTTGCTGCAAAATTTCATTTTTTTGCAAATCTTCTTGCGTGTAGGTAAAAGCGATCTGGTATCCGTGACGGGCCAGTTCCTTCTCAATTCCCTCAAAAATAACCGAAAAATAGGGATGGTAGCGCCGTCCCTGCATGGTGGATACGACGCATCCGATTTTTTTGACTGCGGCCTGGTCCTGGGGCGGCACCTTCGCCATGTATCCGAGCTCCTGCGCCGCGTCCCAGATCTTCCGCTTGGTCCCGCTGCTTGAGGATCGGTTCGAATCGTCGGCCAGTACGCGGGAAACGGTCGATATGGAGACGCCGACGCGTTCGGCAATATCTTTTAATGTGGGCATGTCATGACCTGCCTTTAATGTCAGATGAGGATTCTGCAAAACCTGTCTTTTGGATTGCTTACTCTATATGTTAAGTAAAATAAAATCACAGGTCAACTGAAAAACGATAATAATAATGTGCAAATTACAATAAAATTATTGCAAAATTCTTGCAAAAATTGATTGACTAACTTTTTCATCAGAGGTATGATTTTCATGAGATTGAGGTGATATAAGCAAAAAAGTAAAGGGAAAGGGGTTATGTCATTGCGATATTTCAAAAGTTTCTCTGTTTTTGCTCTAATTTGCATGTTTTTTTTGCTGATTGGTTGCGCAAAGAATGATGGCTCTGATGCTTCCGCCACCTCTGCCGGTTCAACAGGCAAAACCAAACTTGTGTTTTGGAGTCATCAGGAAGATGCCATTATGAACGCTTATAAAGCGCTGATCGCCAAGTATCAATCCCTGCATCCCGACATTGAGATCGCCTACCAAACTTTCCCTTACGACGTGTACAATCAGAAGCTCAAGGCATCCTTCTCCGCCAAAAACCCGCCCGATATCGCAGAAATGTTCGGTACCTGGGCACCGGAATATTCAAGAAACGGGGCGCTTGTGGAGATCCCGGAGGCCGAGCAGCTGCGGCAGGAGTATTACGAAGCCCCGCTCGGAGGATACACGTTGAACGACAAGCTGTATGGACTGCCGCTCGAGTTTAACATCGAGAACGGCGGAATGCTGATTCACCCGCAAATGCTGAAGGATCAGGGCATCGCGACCCCTCCGGCCACATGGGATGAACTGGTCGAAGACGCCAAGAAGCTGACGGTGCGGGATGCGAACGGCATCAAGGTGAAGGGATTCGATTTCGTCTCCAGCGACAACATCACCTTCACGTTCCTTTCCTTGATTCTGCAGCAAAACGGCAAGTATTGGGGCGATAACGACCATGTGAACTTTCAAACCCCTGAAGCACAAAAGGCGATGACCGCCTTAACCTCTTTGATCGCTACCGATAAAGTGGCGGACCTCACCACGTTTGGCGGTGAACTTGACACCTCAGACTACTTCTTTCAAGGCAGCTCGGCGATGACCTACCGGGGTCCATGGACGATTGCTGCAGGGCTGAATACATACAAGGTGAAAGACTTTGAGTATGTGCCCGTTCCTTCCTTTACGACGAATCCACCTTCTTATGCGGCCGAATCTGGCTGGGGCCTTGTAGCGTCTCAGAAGGGCAAGCATCAGGAAGCGGCCGTCGATTTTATCAAATTCATGTCATCCGACGAAAATCTGCTCGAGTGGAACCAGGGCACGTTTACGGTTCCGGCCAAAAAAGCGGTGGCGCAAAATCCCGATTACGTTAAAGCGAATCCTTATATGAAAACATCGCTGGATATTTTGGAGCTGGGTCAGTGGATCGGGCCCATTGCCGACCGGGACTTTTTCTTTAAAACGATCAATGATCATTTCCAATTGATGGCGACCGGCCAGGAATCGGTGGAAAGCGGTCTGCAGCAGATCGAAAAAACCATCAACGACAGTCAGGATCAACATAAATGATCGGAGTGGTGTTCGCATGAAGCATGATGCTGCAGCAAGCAGCAGTCCAGGGATCGTCCCCGGTACCCCGAACCGGAGAGAGGAGAAAGGAAGGGGCCGCTGGTTCATCTATTTATCGCTGGCGCCGATCCTGCTGCTATTCGGTGTATTCGCTTTCATTCCTATTGGATGGAGTTTGGGACTATCGGTATTTAAGTATAATCCGCTCAGCGCAAGCGCGCTGTTCGTCGGGGCGGACAATTATATCCGCATGCTGGGAGATTCCATTTTTATCAAGTCGCTGTGGGTCACCTTTAAGTTCGTCGTCATTGCCGTTGCGGTCAATATCCTTATCACCTTGATGTTTGCCGTCGCGATCCAGCGGATCCGTACGGGTTGGCTGCGGAACCTGATGCGCACCGTCTTTTTTCTGCCGACGATCGCGCCGCTGGCGGGAACGGCGATCGTATGGAGCACGATGTTCAATTATAGTCACGGTCTGTTTAATATCGTGCTGACCCAGCTCCACATGGCTCCCGTGCAGTGGCTGAGCGATCCTCATTATGCGCTGTACTCGGTAATTCTGATGACGCTGTGGGCCGATATCGGGTATAACATCGTGCTCTTTATCGCCGGTCTGGATTCCATTCCGGATATGTATTATGAAGCGGCCATTCTGGACGGGGCGAGTCGCTGGCATTCGTTCTGGCATGTGACGTTGCCGCTGCTCCGGCGCACGATGCTGTTTGTTTCGGTGACGACGGTCGTCTCCTATTTTCAGGCTTTCGCCCAATTCCAGATCATGACCAAGGGGGAGCCGTTTAACGAGACCCGGGTGCTGGCCCTCCATATTTATGAGCAGGCGTTCTCCAATTCCAACATGGGATATGCGTCCGCGATGGCCACGGTGTTTCTGATCATTATTTTACTGGTGACCCTGCTTCAGCTGAAGTGGGGGCGCACGGAGTGGGAGTACTGACAAGGGGGACTTTCAATGCACCGTAGGAATAGATGGTTCGACGGCATCGTCATGCTCGTGCTGATCGCAGCCGGATGCCTGATGCTGCTGCCGTATTTGTGGATGGTTTTGTCTTCTTTAAAAAGCAACATGGAAATCGTGTCCGGCTCGCATGCGCTTCTGCCGCAGCATCCCAGCCTGGAGGGGTACCGGACCGTCCTTGAAGACGCGCCGTTCGGAAGGTGGTTTTTGAACAGCGCGATGACGTCGGTTGTCATTACGGCCGCGACGTTATTTACGAGCGCCCTTGCGGGCTATATTTTCGCCAAGCATCAATTCAAGGGGCAGAAGCTGCTGTTCATCCTGATCTTGGCAACGATGATGATTCCGTTTCAGGTGGTCATGATTCCGACGTATCTGATTACGGCCAAACTGGGGCTGGTCAATCATTTGCTGGCGATTATCCTGCCCAATTTGGTCAGCTCCTACGGAGTGTTTCTGGCGAAGCAGTTCATCGAGGACATTCCCCAGGATCTGCTCGATGCCGCAAGGATCGACGGGGCGGGCGAGCTGCGGCTGATGGTCCGGATCATTGCGCCTCTGATTCTGCCGATGCTGTCGGCGCTTGGTATTTTTACGTTTATGAATGCCTGGAACAACTATTTATGGCCGCTCATTATTTTGAACGACGAGAGCAAAATGACCGTGCCGCTCGCCCTTGTTTATTTTAACGGAACCCATATGGTCAACTATAACGTCGTCATGTCGGCGGCTGTGCTCATCACCCTGCCGGTGATTGCGGTGTTCCTGATTTTCCAGAAGCAGTTTATTAAAGGACTTACGATGACAGGCATGAAATAAAAAGAGAAGAGACCATGAGGAGGAGAAACTACATGACTAAAATATCGATTATCGGCGCAGGCAGCGCCTTTACGCAGGACATCGCCACGGACATTTTACTGATTGAAGGCATTGAAGGCGGGACGATCGCTTTGGTGGATATCGACGCGGAGCGGCTGGAGATCGCCCGCAAGCTGGTCGAGAAAATCATTGAGCTGTCCGGCAAGCGCTGGAACGTTATCGCTTCGACCGATCGCAGGGAGGTCATCGGGGGCTCGCAGTTCGTCATCAACCAAATCGAAGTGGGCGGGCTGCAAACGGTCCGCTATGAGTACGAGATTCCGCTGAAATACGGGGTCAATCAATGCATCGGCGATACGCTGGGGCCGGGCGGACTGTTTAAAACGCTGCGCACGCTTCCGAGCTGGATGGACATCATCCGCGATGTGGAGGATTTGTGCCCGGATTCGACCATTCTGAACTATACGAATCCGATGTCGGCGGTGACCCTGCTGACGTCGCGGGTGACCTCCATTCCGGTCGTCGGCCTGTGCCATTCCATCCAGAATACGTCCCGGCAGTTAGCCAAATACGCCGGCGTACCTTACGAAGACATGCAGTGGCGGGCCGGAGGAATCAACCATATGTCCTGGTTTGTGGAGCTGACCCACGAGGGAAAAGATCTGTATCCTGTGCTCCGGGAAAAGATCCAGAATCCCGACCTGCTGAAAAAGGACCCTGTGCGCTTTGACGCCATGAAGTACCTGGGCGCTTTTGTCTCGGAGTCCAGCGGGCACTTTTCGGAGTACATTCCGTACTACCGCAAACGGCAGTCCTTAATCGACAAGCACTGCAGCACCGGGTATAATGGCGCGACAGGCTACTATGCGGATAACTGGCCGATCTGGCGCAAGGAAAACGACGAAAAAATCGTCAAGCAGCTGGAAGGCTCCCTCCCGATCGAGCTTGCGCCAAGCAATGAATACGCGGCTATCATTATTGAAGCGATGCTGAAAAATGAACCGAAGGTGATTTACGGAAACGTGCCGAACGAAGGGCTGATTCACAATCTTCCCGGGGACGGGATCGTCGAAGTAGCCTGCATGGTCGACCGCAATGGCGTCAATCCATGCCGCTTCGGCAGCCTGCCTGAGCATCTGGCCGCGCTGTGCCGGTCCAACATGGCGTTCTTTGACCTGGCCGTCGGCGCTGTGCTGAATAACGACAAGGAAATGGCCCGCCATGCCCTGATGGTCGATCCGCTGTCCGCCGCCGTCTGCTCGCTGGATGAGATCAGCGACATGTTTGAGGAGCTGTATGAAGCGGAGCGCGACTTCATACCGGTGCTGAAATGAGGAGAGCGGACAAGAATAAACCGATTGTCGTTGTGGCCGGTGAGCTGAACGTGGACATCATTATTTCAGGAACGGACGTGATCCCGGAATGGAACCGGGAGAAAATCGTCGACGGTTTTGACGTCGTTCTCGGCTCCTCTTCTGCGATTACCGCGAGCGCGCTGTCCAACCTCGGCCTGGACGTGCGGTTCGTCAGCGTGGTGGGGGCGGATGACTTCGGCCGCTTCTGCCTGGGCGAGCTGCAGCGGCTGGGGGTGAACACCGATCATGTAGCGGTGCTGCCGGAGGTCACAACGGGGGTTACCCTCTCGTTTACGACGCCTTCCGACCGCGGTTTGATCACGTATCCCGGAAGTATTCCGCTGTTGACGCCCGGCCATATTCCCGATGCTTTGATTCAGGAGGCGGATCATTTGCATTTTGGCTCCTACTATTTGCAGGACGGCATGCGGCCGCATTGGAAGGAGCTGTTCGGGAAGGCGCAGGACTTAGGGGTCAGCACATCTTTTGATACCGGATGGGACGTCCGTGGCCGGTGGGATGCTGCCGGGATCCGCGCACTGCTGGCCGTTACCGATTTGTTTATCCCCAGCGAGGAGGAGGTGCTGCATATTTTTGAGCAGGACAGCGTAGAAACGGTATTCGGCCAATTGGCGGCCGTTCCCGGTCTGATCGCCGTCAAACAAGGCTCAAAGGGTGCATCGCTCCGGTCTCCTGATGGTTCTGTCGTGTCGGCGCCCCCTTATCCGGTTACCCCCGTGGACACGACAGGAGCAGGCGATTGCTTCAATGCCGGATTGATTTGCGGTTTCCTCCAAGGCTTGACCGGCAGAGAGCTGCTTGAGTACGCCAATGCCTGCGGCGCGTTATCCACGCTGGGCGTGGGGGGAACCGGCCATTTGCCGACAGCGGCGGCGGTATCGGCCCTGCAGGGAAGGCGGTCGCTCCAGTAAGCGCCTCGGCGGTGGAAGCTCAGGCAAAGGTTCATGAGAGTCCGGGCAAAGGGGGTGATCGACACATTACATAGCAAGTCTAAATCGGATCCTTTTCATTTCAGTTCAAACTTTAATCATGGGAGTTGATATTTCGTGAAATTCGGTAAAACACTGATTGCAGGTATCAGTCTGGCTGTATTAGGGCTTGGAATCGGGTATACGGCGTCACAGACCGTCGAGGCTTCGGGCGCCGAGTACTACGTTGCTGTTAGCGGAAGCGATTCGAATGCGGGTACGAGCGCCGCACCGTGGAAAACGCTGCAGCATGCGGCGGACACAGCCGGCCCGGGAAGCACGGTCTATGTCCGGGGCGGGGTGTATAACCAAAAGCTGAAGATCACCAAGTCCGGTTCCGCGGACCAAGGGCCGATCACCTTTGCCAATTACAGCGGCGAGACGCCGGTTATTGACGGTACGGGACTTCCCGTAAGCGGAACGGAAGGCATCGTTGACCTAGCCGACGTCAACTATGTGACCATTCAAGGTTTCGAAATTCGCAATTATACGACGACTGCCAGCAACGTCATGCCCGTTGGGATTTATGTTCATGGCGCAGGCGGCAACATTACCCTGTCCAAAAACAAGATCCATGATATCAAAAACACGTCGACTCCTGCCGGCATCGACCTGCTGGGCCGGGATGCGCACGGCATCGCCGTGTACGGAACCAAGGCGCCGGAATCCATTCATGACGTGACGATCGACGGCAATGAGCTGTACAATCTGGTGGTGGGGTCCAGCGAAACGCTCGTTCTTAACGGAAATGTGGATACTTTTGCCGTGACGAACAATATCATTCACGACAACGACAACATCGGTATCGACGTGATCGGATTCGAAGGGAAGTCGCCGAACTCCGCCTACGACCAGGCACGAAACGGAATCATCAGCGGCAATAAAGTGTACAATATCACCTCCAATAACAATCCTTCCTACGGCAAAAAGCTTCCGAACAACAGTAATTCGGCGGACGGCATTTATGTCGATGGAGGCAAGGACAGCATCATCGAGCGTAACTACAGCTATAACAACGATATCGGGGTGGAAATCGCCTCCGAGCATGCCGGCAAGGCGACCAGCAACATTACGATCCGCAGCAACTTCATTTACAACAACCGTTTGACGGGCATCGCCATGGGCGGATACGACACAGATCGCGGCTCGACGGTAGGCTGCCACATCGTCAACAATACGCTGTACAAAAATGACACCATTGGCGACGGCAGCGGTCAGCTCTACGTGCAGTACGATACCCAGAACAACGTCATCCGTAACAACATTTTTGTGGCCAGTTCTACCGATGTGCTCATTTATAATGAATACACGAAAAATTCCGGCAACGTCGTGGATTACAATTTGTACTTCGCTCCCGGCGGAAGCTCGGATGCCAGCTGGACCTGGAAAAACAAAGAATACACCGGCTTTGCTGCTTATAAAAATGGAACGGGCAATGATGCCCATTCCGTATTCGCCGATCCACTCCTTGTGAACCCCGCTGCAGGCGATTTACACCTGAAGGCGGGATCGCCCGCCATTGATAAGGGCTTGACGGATTCGGATATCGGGTCGCTCGATATCGACGGGCAGCCCCGTGTTCAAGGGGCAGGCGTCAATATTGGCGCGGACGAATAACGTTCGTTCATCGTCATTGCAAGCCTAATTAGCAGCCCCCTTTCGCGGGGGGCTGCTTTTATTTTATGAGGAAAAGTCTAGTATTCAGCAAAGGTTTCGCATCCAGATCTTGAAACGATTTCCTGCTTGGCGGGGCTGATGTCGAAACGGACTTGTTCACCCGGTACTGCCCGAATGGTATAGTAGATATAACTCTCCTGCTGCTAGCTGAAGATGCGGGAATTCGATTACACTTTCAGGAACAGGAGTTGACTGTAATGAACATCGTCGTGCTGGACGGACATACGCTGAACCCAGGGGATTTAAGCTGGGACGAGCTGGGAAAGCTCGGTTCCGTGACGGTCTACGAGCGCACCCCCGCCGGGCTGATTCAGGAGCGGATCGGGAACGCCGAAATTGTGCTGACGAATAAAACCCAGCTGACGCGGGAGGTGCTGGAGGCGGCAGAGAACCTCCGCTACGTCGGCGTGCTTGCGACCGGCTACAATGTAGTTGACATTGAAGCCGCTGCTGCGCGCGGGATTACGGTGACGAATGTGCCGGCATACGGAACCGAGTCTGTGGCGCAGTTTGTGTTCGCGCTGCTGCTTGAGCTCTGCCACCAGATCGGGCGGCATGGGGACAGCGTACGCTCGGGAGATTGGGCGAAGGCGGTGGATTTCTCCTACACGCTGACTCCGCAAATCGAGCTCTGGGGGAAGACAATGGGGATCGTCGGCTATGGCCGGATCGGACGCCAGGTCGCGCGGCTGGCGGAGGCTTTCGGCGTGCGCGTACTGGTATCCGGCAGACCGGGGAAGGCGGACGGGGACGAAGACATCGGCGTCCGGCGTGTCCCGCTCGAGCAGCTGCTGGCCGAGTCGGACGTGGTGAGCCTGCATTGTCCGCTGACGGCGGAAACCGAGGGGCTCATCAACCGTGAACGCCTGGCGCTGATGAAGCCTTCGGCCTTCCTGATCAATACCGCCCGCGGCGGGCTGCTGCAGGAGCAGGATGTGGCCGATGCGCTGAACGAAGGCCGGCTTGCGGGCGCGGCCCTTGACGTGCTTGCGGCGGAGCCTCCCGCCGCAGACCATCCGCTTGTGCATGCCCCGCGCTGCATCATCACCCCGCATATGGCATGGGCGGCGGTGGAAGCGCGGGAGCGGCTGATGAGCATTGCTGCGGGCAACGTGGCCGCGTTTCTGGAAGGCCGGCCGGTGAACACGGTTGGGCCGCACTCCCGCTGAGAACGACGTACTGCTTTAAGGGGCATGGAGGCTCTATTGAATGTACGGGTTGAATCAGTGCATGGAAGGCATAAACATAGGGCAAGGAGAGACTACAAAAGGAGGATGGACCGCATGAAAATTGTGATCGCTCCGGATTCGTTCAAAGGCAGCATCCGTGCCGCCGACGCGGCGGCCGCCATTGACAGGGGCATAAGACGCGCACTGCCTGGCGCGGAAACGGTGCTTGTCCCCATGGCGGACGGCGGAGAGGGGACGCTGGACAGCTTGACCCGCTTTGGCGGTACCAAGGCCAAAGTGCAGGTATCCGATCCGCTGGGAAGGCCGGTCGACGCCGAGTACGGCCTCATCCACGGAGGATCCACCTGCGTGGTGGAGCTGGCCAGCGCGTCCGGGCTTGAGCTGATCGCCGCTGAGGAGCGGGACCCGCTGCATACGACGACGTACGGGACCGGCGAGGCGATCCGCCGCGCGCTCGATGCGGGCTGCCGCCAATTTATTATGGCGATCGGCGGCAGCGCCACAAACGACGGAGGCGCCGGCATCCTGCAGGCGCTTGGCGTGCGGCTGCTGGATGAGGCCGGGCAGCCGGTTGGACGCGGGGGCCTGGAGCTGCAGCGCGTGGCGGCGATCGACATGGGCGGAATCGATGCACGGCTTGCCGAATCGACCTTTGTGATCGCTTCCGACGTGCAGAACCCGCTGCTCGGCCCAAACGGCGCGTCCCATGTGTATGGCCCGCAGAAGGGCGCGACGCCCGAGATGGTCGCGGTGCTGGAACAGGGGATGCGCGTCTGGGCGGACCGCATCCTGGAGGCGACGGGCCTGCGCGTGCATGACCTGCCGGGAGCGGGCGCAGCCGGCGGCGTAGGAGCGGGGCTGCTCGCTTTTTTCAAAGCCGAGATGAGGAGCGGCATCGATCTCGTGATCGAGCATTCGGGATTCATGGCGCACCTGGAAGGCGCGGACCTCGTCATCACCGGCGAAGGCCGGATGGACGCGCAGACCGCTTCCGGCAAGACGCCGATGGGCGTCGCCAAGGAAGCGCGGCGGCACGGGGTTCCAGTCATCGCCCTGGCCGGATCGGTGGGGCCGGGGATCGAGCCGCTGTATGATGCGGGAATCCTCAGCGTGCACAGCATCGTGAACGGACCGATGGCGCTGGAGGAAGCGGTGGCCCGTGCCGGAGAGCTGCTGGAGATATCGGCTGAGCAGGTGATCCGGACTTTTGCCGGAATCGTCCGTGGGTAGAATTATGCCGTCAACGAATCGTCTTTTTAAAGGGCAATATCATAAAGACTATCGACGTACATGCCAAGAAGCCAGACCGCGTTTAGCGGAAAATTTTTTGCGAGATCAGGATGTTTAGCCCAGGAAGTTTATACTTTTGGATATAAAAAAAGCGGCAGTGTCCGGAAAGCCCGGCCAACTGCTGCTTTTTTCTGTGATGACCCCTTGATTTTGGTTTGTGTTATTTCTTCAGCGTCATATCCGTCAGCGGGCTGGACATCCGTTTCTTAATCTGCTCCAAAATGCGTTTGGAAACGGAAATGGTGCGGGGGTAAGCAAAATCATCGCGGAAGTGAAGGACGTTGCCTTCAAAGGAAGTAATTTTATTCACGTTGACATGGATGTTGGATGCGGCTCGGACAAAATTGGGCTGCGAGATCAAAGCGGAGATTTCCTGGCTGGTTAACCGTTTCTTGATAATATAGTTTCTGCCGTGGAAAATAACCTGTCCCTGACCGCCGACCTTAAAGAAAAACGCGTCCGTCACCGGATCAAATTGATGATATTCCTGCAGCACCTTGTCGGATGAAGTCATCTTACCAAAGCCCCCTTTTAGAAGATGATAAAGTGTTAGCGCTTTCATTCTACCACACTTTTTCGTCCTGCATAAGAGTAAATTTGTGAATTTTATGATTTTTTTTGTGAACTTGGACAAAAGCGCTCACGGTATTGACCAAATTTTCCATTACGGCCACAATGGTCATAGACGGCTGCGATATGCGCGGTCGCCCGCCAATGTCAAACCGAGAAAGGACGAATGCCTTTGAACTCAAGTCCTATAAAGATCACGGCGATTTCCGGAAGCCTCCGGAGACAATCGTCCAATACGAGCCTGATTCACGCCCTCTATCCGCTGGCGCCGGAAACGATGGAGATTTCGATATTTGAAGGCATCGGAGACCTTCCCCATTTTAACCCGGATTTGGATGGAGACGACCCGGCCCCTTCGGTGGCCCGGCTTCGTGACACGATCCGTCAGGCGGACGGTGTGATCATCAGCACCCCCGAATATGCCCATGGCGTGCCCGGCGTGCTGAAGAATGCGCTCGACTGGCTGGTATCGTCCGGAGAATTCGTCTACAAGCCCGTCGCTGTCGTCAGCGGATCGCCGATGGAAACCGGTGGAGAGAAGGCGCATGAGTCCCTTCAGATGACCCTTAGGATGATGACGGCTGACCTGGTGGAGGGCGGGTCTTTCACGGTACCTTTCCTCAATCAGAAGCTCCGGGGCGGAGAGATTAAGGATGAGGAGCTGAACGAGAGGCTGAAGGGCATGCTAGGGAAGCTGGAAGAGGCTGTACGAGAGGCAGCTGCAAATGGCATGAACGGGTTCAGGTAAGTTAGATAACCGGATTTCCTAATACAAAAGCCTGCAGCGCTCCAACTCTGAGATTTGGAGCGCGCAGGCTTTTTCGTGTTACCGTGTCGGAACTTCGGAAGCAATGAGCTTTCGCCGCCGGAGGGACAACCGTGCTTCAGGCATTTTCGATAATCGTGTTCAGCGTCGTGCGGTCGAGGCCTTTAACCAGCTTGGTCAGCAGCTCCTTGGCTGCATCGTAATCGTCGGTATGGATAATCGACGAAGACGTATGAATGTAGCGGGCACAAATGCCGATGACGGTAGACGGCACGCCGATTCCGCTCAAATGCACCTGCCCGGCGTCCGTGCCGCCAGGGGATACGAAATATTGATACTTAATGTTGTGGGTGTCCGCCGTATCCTGTACATATTCCACGAGTCCGCGGTGGGTGATCATCGTCGGGTCGAATATGCGCAGCAGCGCTCCCTGTCCGATATGCCCAAAGGCACTCTTGTCGCCGGTCATATCGTTGGCTGCGCTCGCATCCAGCGCGAAGAAAATATCCGGCTGGATGAGGTTGGCCGACGTGCGCGCGCCGCGCAGTCCCAGCTCTTCCTGAACCGTTGCGCCGCAGTACAGCGTATTCGGCAGCTTCTCCTGGTGGAGCGCCTCCAGCAGTTCGATCGCAAGGCCGACCCCGTAGCGGTTGTCCCAGGCTTTGGCCATGATTTTCTTCGGATTGGCCAGCGGCGTGAATTCGCAGACCGGCAGCACCTGAAGCCCCGGGCGGATGCCGAAGGATTCGGCTTCCTCGCGATTATCCGCACCGATGTCGATGTACATGGCTTTGATGTCCACCGGTTTGCTGCGCTGCGATTCGTCCAGCAGGTGGGTCGGCGTCGATCCGACGACCCCGAATACCGGACCGTTAGGCGTGATGATTTGCAGCCGCTGGGAGAGCACGGCTTGGCTCCACCAGCCGCCGAGCGGCTGAAAGCGCACCATTCCGGCTTCGGTAATGCCGGTGACCAGGAAACCGACCTCGTCAAAATGGCCGGCCACCATGACTTTCGGGCCGTTCTCATCCCCGTGGAGAACGCCGAACAGACTGCCGAGGCGATCCTGTACGAACTCGTTCGTGAACGGGGTCACCGCCTCCTTGAAATATGCGCGCAGGTCTTTTTCAAATCCGGAAGCCGCGGGGAATTCCGTCAGCTTGCGGAACATATCTTTTGTTTTTTGATCCATCGTACCTTATCTCCTTTATTATGAATGTGGTTATGTATTTAGATTGAACCAAAGTTTTGCATTGAACTTCCTGTTATTACGGCCTATAGAGGCCAATAATATTCATTTCTTTAGTTCATTCTATGCAGTTGACTTCAATCCTTAGTATGAACCCACTTGATCCGAATGTCCACGTCCGGCGGGCAGAAGCACAAATGGCGAACCTGATGAATAGGATATCCTGGACGGATGCCCTGAAGTCAGCCGGAAGGAGCCTGGTTATGGAACCGATACACATGGATCGCCGCCAAGAAAACATCCTGATCCTCGTATTGTTGATTTTGCTGGTCATCGTGCTTCTCTTCTTATTATAATCTGCCTGCCATGGATAGCCCTCATTAAACAGCCGCCAGGTTTCAAATATTAGCGCCCGGCTGCCTGGCGCTGTTTGCTGCCCACCTCCGCATAACATACATAACTCTCCTGCAAATGACAAATAATGAAAAGGAATGATGAATAGGAGGTGCCTGTAATGCCTGCCAATACGAAGAACAGGGGAACCGGATTCAAGATCGATTCCTTGACGCCCGAGGAATATAAATCGATCAGCAAAAAGCATTCTCCTTCACGCAGCACATTCAAAAACTGCGTAAGTGCTTTTGTGGTCGGCGGCCTGATCTGCCTGATCGGACAAGCGATTCAGCGGGCGTTCATGAGCTGGTTTGACATGACGGTCAAAGAAGCGGGCAATCCGACCGTTGCGGTGCTCATTATTATATCGGTCATCCTGACCAGCTTTGGCGTGTACGACAAAATCGCACAATGGGCCGGAGCGGGCACGGCGGTACCGGTTACGGGTTTCGCCAACTCCATGTGCTCGGCGGCACTTGAGCATAAAGCGGAAGGCTACGTCCTTGGTGTAGGGGCCAACATGTTCAAGCTCGCCGGCTCCGTGATCGTGTTTGGAACCGTCGCCGCCTTCGTCGTGGGACTCGTATACGCCATCTTCGGCATCCAGGGAGTGCATCAGCCATGAAGCTGACCGGCCAGACCTGGGAGTTTGACACCCGGCCTGTTCTGATCGGAAGCGCCGCCGTCGTCGGTCCTGATGAGGGACAAGGCCCGCTGTCTCCTGATTTCGATTATGTGTACGACAATCTCGAAATCAATGAGAAAACCTGGGAGAAAGCGGAGCGGAGGCTGCTGGAGCAGGCCGCCCAGCTTGCCGTCATCAAGTCGGGCCTGGACAAGGAACAGATCCAGTTCTATGTTGGCGGGGATCTGATGAACCAGATCATCAGCAGCACGTTCTCCGCCCGCAAGCTTGGCGTGCCATACCTGGGCGTATTCGGGGCCTGCTCGACGTCCATGGAAAGCCTAGCGATTTCCGCCCTGATGGTCGACACGGGGGCCGCGGAACGGGTGATGGCCGGAACGGGCAGCCATAACTGCACGGCCGAAAAGCAGTTCCGGTATCCGACCGAATACGGCTCGCAGAAGCCGCCGACCGCCCAATACACGGTCACCGGGGCGGGCTGCGGCGTCATCGCCAAAGGCGGACAGGGCCAAGCCGGCCCGAGAATCGCCCGGGCGACCATCGGCAGGATCATGGACCTTGGGGTCAAAGATCCGTTCAATATGGGCGCCGCGATGGCGCCGGCCGCTGCCGATACGATCGCCGCGCATTTCCGGGATACGGGGCTGTCTCCCGATTATTATGACTTGATTGTGACCGGCGATCTCGCTTCGGTCGGTCTGCCGATTGCGAAGGAGCTGCTGGAGAAGGAAGGCTACCAGATGGACGAGACGAAATTCGGCGATTGCGGGCTCATGATTTATAACCGTGAGAAGCAGAAGGCCGTCCTGGCCGGAGGAAGCGGCTGCGGCTGCTCGGCGGCGGTGACCTACGGCCATTTGGTCAAACGGATGTTGCAACGCGAATTACATAAAGTGCTGGTCGTGGCGACCGGCTCGCTGCACTCCCCCTTGTCGGTTCAGCAGGGAGAGAGCATTCCGTGCATCGCCCACGCCGTAGCGCTGGAAATGGAGGATTAACGAATGCAGTTTTTATGGGCGTTTATTATCGGCGGTCTGATTTGTGTCATCGGCCAGCTCATGATGGACTTGTTCAAGATGACGCCGGCGCATACGATGAGCACGCTGGTGGTGGCGGGAGCGGTGGCTGACGGTCTCGGCTGGTACGATCCCCTCGTCAAATTTGCCGGTGCCGGCGCTTCCGTTCCCATCACCAGCTTCGGCAGCTCGCTTGTTCACGGAGCGCTGTCGGAGCTTCAGAGGGACGGCTGGATCGGGGTTGTGACAGGCATCTTCGAGGTCACCAGCGCGGGGATATCGGCGGCGATCATCTTTTCGTTTATCGCCGCGCTGTTCGTCCGTCCCCGCGGGTAATTCCACCAATCCGCCGTTTGCATTTCCTTGCTTGAGCTGAAAATGGTTTGCCCGAATAAACACCCCGGAATTGTGTATTCCGGGGTGTTTTGCCGTTCATTTCGGCGGGTATGTGGGGGTATACGACGATTTTAGGAAATGTGCCCAATATACTTTCTGTTCTTCCTTCATGTACAATGTAAAATATATACTTATATGTATCCAGCTATTTTACGATGTTATCGATTTACCAGTGAACGCATCTGCGAGCATGTTCATTGATTACGAATTCTAGGAGGAACTGATATGCCCGTACGCAGCGAATTTCTTCACATTATTGCAGCAGTAAGATCTAATCTCGAATCTTGCATATTGGGAAAATCATTTGAAATACAGCTCCTTCTAACTGCTCTGCTGGCCGAAGGGCATGTTTTGATCGAAGATGTACCCGGAACGGGGAAGACGCAGCTCATCAAGGCGCTCGCCCGGTCCATGAGCGGCGATTACCGGCGTGTCCAGTGCAACCCGGACATTCTGCCGAGCGATATTACCGGTGTTTCCGTATTTCATCCGCGCGAGGAGCGGTTCTACTTCCGTCCGGGTCCGGTGATGACCAACATTCTTTTGGCTGACGAAATTAACCGGGCCACGACGAAGACCCAGTCGGCCCTGCTTGAGGTCATGGAAGAGCGCAACGTGACGGTGGACGGCGAAACGTATGAGCTTCCCCGTCCGTTTATGCTGTGCGCCACCCAGAATCCGATCGACTTTGAAGGCACTTACATGCTGCCCGAAGCGCAGCTTGACCGTTTTATGATGAAGATCAGCCTCGGCTACCCCGACGCGGCCACGGAAAAAAGCCTGCTGTACCAGCACAAGCAGGGCCAGCCGGTCGACCGGCTGACTCCGGTGACCAACATGGAACAGATCGCGGAGATGCAGCATGAAATCCGCAGCATTTATATCGACGAGGCGGTGACGGACTATCTGCTGAGCATCGTACGCCGTACCCGGGAGCATGCCTCCGTCCTGCTCGGAGCCAGCCCGCGCGCTTCCCTGTCGTTCCTGAACGCGGTTAAGGCGTTTGCTTTCCTGCAGCAGCGGGAGTACGTCCTTCCGGACGATATTAAGACGCTCGCTCCTTATGTTCTCGCCCACCGAATCATCCTTCGTCCGGAGTCCCGGCTGGACAACGTCAGTCCGGAATCCGTGCTGAAAAACATCCTTCAGCAGGTGCATGTGCCTGTAGCGATGGAGCGATAAATGATGACAAGGCTGTTAACCGGTATCCGATCCGGACTCAAAACCCCGAGGTATTGGGCCGTACTGCTCGTATGGGTCGCCAGCCTGTTCTATGTTCTGTTTCAGGGGGGCAAGACGTCCCTGATGCTGTTTGTCATGATCAGCGTCATCGTGCTGTATTTGATCGTGCTTGGCATCAGCGGCGTCCGGCTGACGCGGGGAACGCGTCAGCTGTCCACCGAAAGGGGACAAGGCACCGTGCTTCACGCCGGCGAGCAGATCAAGGTCAGGCTCCATTTTTCGATTCCGGGATTTCTGCCGATGCCCTATATCATTATCCGTGAAGTCATGAAGCGGCATAACGGAGATTCCTGGTCGTTTGAGGAAAGCGTCATTCCCAATTACAGAGGCGGCGGTACGCTGGTGTTCCAGACGCCGCCGCTGGAGCGGGGAAGATATTATTTTACGGAGACGGAATGTGTCAGTGAGGATATTTTCGGCTTTATCGAGCATAAAGGCCGTTTTCATGTGCCCGGCCAGTTTCGCGTGATGCCCCGAACCGTGTTTATCCCCACATGGAAGCTGTTCGACCGGAATTCCCCGCTTGCGGGGCCGCAAACCGCCTCGGCAGCTTCGCGCAAAGAGACGACCCAGATTAACGGCGTCCGCGATTATGTGTACGGGGACCGGATCTCCCGGATTCACTGGAACGCTACGGCAAAGACCGGACAGTGGAAATCCAAGGAATTCGAGTACGATTCCGTTCCGAAAACGATGCTTTTGCTGGACGCCACGAAGGCTCACTACAGCTCCGACGCGCAGTTTGAGCTGGCTGTTTCCACAGCGGCTTCCCTGCTCGAGTATGGCGGGCGCGGCAGAATGAACATGGGCCTCGCAACCCTCGGCGACGCATTCAAATTGTTTCCGCCAAGCAGCGTGCAGGGAGACCGCCAGCGGATGATGCATCACCTGGTGGACCTGTCCGCCGACGGATACGGTAAGCTGCTCCCGAAGCTGGAGCAGAACGCACGGTTTCTCCCGGCAGGGGCCTTCCTCGTTTTCATTTCACCGGCCAGCGGCCAGCAGGTGCTCGACATTCTGCGCTGGGCCGAGACCCGGGGCATGAGCTCTTCGCACATCCGGATCAGCTCCGGGCGAGAAAAGGGCGTAGAAGGCTGGGGAGCGATGCTCGCTTCTCGCGGAACCTTTGCGTGCAGCATTCAATCGCTGAGTGAGCTGCCGGCCGTATTAGGGGGTGGAAGGGTTTGATCAACTGGCTGTATTCGCTGCGCACTTCGTTTTTCCGCACCTTATCCTTGGTGTGGTTGTGGATTATGGCGCTGCAGTGGATTTACTTTATGAACAACATTTGGTACAGCGAGACGACAGCCATCGTCATCATCAGCGTTACGGTCATCACGGCGATCGAAATCTTGCTGCCAATCAAAAGCATTTACCGGTACGTGCTGGAAGGCATCGCCGTGCTGTACATCATTCACCGGGAGATGATCGCGTACTGGATTTACTTTCCGGCAGGAAGCCTGCCGAACCGGATTCAGCAGTTTACGGGCAACGCGCTGCCGTACATCGGTTTTGCTGTAGGCGCTTGGATTCTGCTGCTGCTCAGTGCCAAGCTGGTCAACAATCAGCGCAGAATCCTCGTGTTCACAGGCATGCTGATCGTGGCGTTCTCCATACTGGATTCTTTCACCGTGTACGATTTATGGAAGGAAGTCGCCTGGACGGTGTTTGCGGCGCTCGGCTGGCTGGTCAGCGAGCACTTCCGCCGCTTCCAGCAGAAATACCCGCATGGCTGGCGCTATCTTCGCCAGTACCCGCTAAAAATGCTGCTGAACGTGGCGGTCATTTTTTCGCTCGTGTTTTCGGTCGGCGTCAACATGCCGGAAGTGCCGCCGTCCCTGACCGATCCCTACACGGCTTGGGTCGTCCAAGGTGAGACGGCTGCCACGGCTGGCGTTGACGGGGATCCGGCTGACTCGGTGCTGCGGACTTCCTCGGGATACAGCCGCAACGACACCAAGCTTGGCGGCGGGTTCAATTTTGACTACACGCCGGTGATGGAAATCAGCTCGGACCAGCGAAGCTATTGGCGCGGGGAGACCCGCAGGCTGTATACAGGCAGCGGCTGGGGGGACGAGCGCAATTCCGGCAGGGAGACCGATGAGGTGACGGCGGATACGAAGCTTTCCGGTGATGGACCAACCGCCGGCGATTCGATGACGGTAAGACAGACGGTTACGATGCTGAGCGACAATCAGTACCCCGTTTTGTTTGGTGCGTATAACCTGTCCAAAGTAGAGCTTATCGATGACGGGAAAAATACAGGCAGCCTCCGCTGGAACAGTTCCCAGTCGGAGCTTCGCTGGACCGCCGAGTCAAAGCGGGACCGTTATCCGAAAACCTACACGGTGGTGTCCGAGGTTCCGGTCGTTTCGGAGGATGAAATCCGTCAGAAGTCGTTCGCCGACCTGTACGGCTCCCAAGGGACCGAGGATGCCTATCTGCAGGTGCCGAACGATTTTCCGAAGCGGGCCCGCGACCTTGCGGAAGAAGTGACGGCTTCCGGAGCAACGCCTTATGAAAAAATCGGTCTGCTTCAAAACTATTTAACAACGAATTACACATATACAAACGAGCCCGACTTGTCCAAAAAGGTCAGCGACGATTTCGTGGACAGCTTCCTGTTTGAGATCAAGGAAGGATACTGCGATTATTTCTCGACTTCGATGGTGATGATGGCCCGTTCCCTCGGCATCCCGGCGCGGTGGGTCAAAGGGTACGCTCCCGGCCAGGTGCAGGGAAGCACCGCCGACGTGCAGGTCCAAGGTGTGCAGGGCACCTCGGACTCCGGCGTGTATACGGTGACCAATGCCGATGCGCATTCGTGGGCCGAGGTCTATTTCGGGCCGTACGGCTGGATTCCGGTGGAAGCAACCCCCGGCTTCAGCATGCCGCTGCTCACGCATGACGCCCAGGCGCAAGATCCGGCCGAGCCGGAGAAACAGCCGGAAGTGGAGGAAGACCAGCCTGAGCAGGCGCCGCAACAGGCAGCGCAGAGCCAGGATCGCGGACCAGTGGTGCAAATCGTATACGGCGCTTCCCTCCTCATCATCGCAGCATTTGCAGTGTATGTGCTGTGGCGGAATCGGCTCCAGCTCCGGTTCGGATGGCTCCGGCTTCGTACGGGACAAAAGCTGTCTCCCGACCAGAAGGTCATCGTCATGACCGAACGGTGGATCAAGCAGCTGCGCCGGAGAGGACTCAAACGCGGCGCGGACGAAACGCTCCGGGAGTCGGTCAGCCGCTGGGAAGGACGGTCCCCGGCGCTCGGATCCTTCCTGGAGCCGCTGCTGCAGCTGTTCGAGAAGGCGCGCTACAGCCCTTCATCGGTGTCGGAATCGGAATGGAGAAGCGTCCATGCCCATGCGAAGGAATTGAAAGCTGCAATGAAAAAGATACCGAAGAATGCAGCGTGATGGACTTTTTAGAAGGCGCCCTCCGGGCGTTTTCTTTTTTGTTTCGCCCGAACATAAGTTTTTTACTAACTACGCAGATTATGGTATAGTTTGTCCTATGAAACTGAGGTGACATCAATTTGTTTGAAATGCTTATCCCGAAAATGAGGGTAAAAACGGTGTTTGATCTGGATTTGGAGCGGCTGTATTCGCAGGGATTCCGTGGAATCATCACGGATCTGGACAATACGCTGGTCGGTGCCAAGGCTCCCTTGGCCACCCCCGAGCTGATCGCCTGGTTCGAAAAGGTGAAAAAGGCGGGGTTTCAGCTTGTCATCGTGTCCAATAACCAAATGGCGAGGGTATCAACTTTTGCCACCCCGCTGGATATCCGGTTTGTCCATGAAGCCCGCAAGCCGTCGAACGCGCCTTTCCGGAAAGCCATGCAGATGATGGGCCTGAAGAGCGAGGAGACGATCGTGGTCGGCGACCAGATGCTGACCGATGTGTACGGCGGCAACCGGCTCGGCCTGTTTACCGTGCTGGTTCTCCCGATATCCATTCAGGATGAAGGCTGGGGTACGCGCATTAACCGGCGTCTGGAGAAAATTGCGCTCGCACGATTGCGGAAAAAGGGATTATGGCTGGAGGAGGAACACCAACAATGAAAGACCCGATAGACGGCAGTCAAGCCGTAAAATGCAGCGGCTGCGGCATTGCCATCCAAACGGAGCAGCCCGAGCTTCCGGGGTATACCCCGGAGAAAGCGATGGACCGGGATCCGGTCATCTGCCAGCGCTGCTTCCGGATTAAAAACTACAACGAGGCTTCTTCCGTTGCCGTCGACCAGGATGAATTCCTGCGTCTGCTCAGCCAAATCGGCGGGAAGAACGCGCTCGTTATTCATATTGTAGACCTGTTCGATTTTGAAGGAAGCCTCATTTCAGGCTTGCAGCGGTTTGTCGGCAACAATCCGGTCATTCTCGCCGTGAATAAAATCGACCTTCTGCCTAAAGTGACAAACTGGAACAAGGTCCTTAACTGGGTGCAGAAACAATGCAAGGAGCACGGCCTCAAGACGGAAGAAATCGTCCTTTGCAGCGCCAAGAAAAATCAGGGCTTCGACCGCCTGCTGGACACGGTTGCCTCATATCGCGGGGACCGCGACGTCTATGTGGTGGGGGCGACCAATGTCGGCAAATCGACGCTGATCAACCGGCTGATCCGGGATTACAGCGATTTGGAGCAGGAGCTGACCGTATCGCGTTACCCGGGAACGACCTTGGATATGGTCAACATTCCGCTCGACGACGGCCGCTTTATTATCGACACGCCGGGGATCGTATACCCTTGGCGCTACAGTGAGCTCGTCACCCGGGAGGACCTGGGCGCAGTGATGCCGGACAACCCGTTGAAGCCGGCCGTGTACCAGCTGAACGAAGGACAGACGCTGTTTTTCGGAGCCATGGCACGGTTTGACTTTATTCAGGGCGAGCGCCAGTCGTTTACTTGCTTTGTCGGCAGCCGCGTAGGCATACACCGCACCAAGCTGGAACGTGCCGATGAGCTGTACGCGGAGCATGCCGGAGAATTGCTGTCCCCGCCGAACCGGGAGAACATCGGGAAGCTGCCGGAATGGACGAGGCATGAATTCCGCATCAAGCGCGGTATGCGCATGGATCTGTTCGTCTCCGGATTGGGCTGGGTTAAAGTGAACAGCGATCAGGGAGCCCTGTGCGCTGTTCATGCGCCGCGGGGAGTCAAGGTGCTGGCAAGACCTTCTTTAATCTGACGCTGCCTTTGAACGTTGCAAGAGCTGACAGGTGAGAGCAGGAAAGGGGAAACCATGAATTTGGCTAAACCGGAGTTACTGAAACATACAGGGGAGCTGCTGCTGGGCGTCATCGGGGATCCGATCGCCCATTCCAAATCGCCCGTGATGCATAAGGCAGCGCTGGCCGCGCTCGGCATCCCGGGCGCCTATGTTCCGATGCGCGTATCGCGGGAGCAGGTCGGAACGGCGCTGGAAGGCATCAAGGCGCTTGGCTTTCGGGGAATCAACGTCACGATTCCACACAAGCTGGAGGTTATTCCGTTCCTGAACGAGCTGGACGAAACGGCCTTGAAGATCGGAGCCGTCAACACGATCGTGAATGACGGAGGCTACCTCACGGGGTATAATACAGACGGTATAGGTTATGTCCGTTCCCTGAAGGAAGAAGCGATTGCCGAGCTGAAAGGCAAAAGCATTCTGGTGCTCGGAGCCGGAGGTGCCGCTCGCGGTATCGTATACGCCCTGACGCTGGAGCATCCGGACCGGATTTATGTCGCCAACCGGACGGCCGATAAAGCCGAGGCGCTGGCGGCTGAATGGAAGGCGCTGGCAGACATTCGCGGGATGGCGATGGACGACATTCTGGCCATTCTAGGCGGAGTGGATGTGATCATTAATACGACATCGGTCGGCATGCATCCGCATACGGACGGAACACCGCTAGATTCCGAGCGGATTCCTCCGGGAATCGTGGTCAGCGACCTCATCTATAATCCGCTGAAGACCCGGCTGCTCACCGACTGCGAGAAGAAGGGCTGCGTCATTCACGGCGGTCTCGGGATGTTTGTGAATCAGGGAGCCTTTGCCCTGGAGTATTGGACCGGACTGCCCGCCCCGGTAGAGGCGATGCGCAGAGCGGTTCTGGCCAGTATGAAGGAATCATGATTATTGAATTGTACATTGAAGATTAAGGAGTTTTGACATTTTATGTTAACAGGTAAGCAAAAACGCTATCTCCGGTCCCAGGCGCATCATTTGGACCCGATTTTTCAAGTCGGCAAGGGCGGAACCAACGACCAGTTAATCCGTCATATCGTCGAGGCCATTGAGAAGAGGGAGCTGATGAAGGTCAGCATTCTCAACAACTGCTTGGAAGACAAGCACGAAATTGCCGAGGAATTGGCCGAAAAATCGGGCTCTGAACTGGTGCAGGTGATCGGCAGCACGATTATTTTATATAAAGAATCCAAAGATCATAAGCAGATTGAATTGCCATAAGCGGGAGGGATCAGCATGAAGGTAGGTATCATGGGAGGTACCTTTGATCCGATCCACATCGGACATCTGCTCGCTGCCGAAGCGGCCCGGGACACGTTCGGACTGGACGAGGTTTGGTTTATGCCCAGTCATATTCCGCCCCATAAGGAACAGGCGGGAGCTACCGGCGAACAGCGTCTCGGCATGGTCGCCGAAGCGATTGCGGACCATCCCTGCTTTCGGACCCTGGATATCGAAATCAGAAGAGGCGGGGTTTCTTATACGATCGACACGGTCAAGGAAATCCGCAGCTCGTTTGAAAACATCGATTTTCATTTCATCATCGGGGCCGATATGGTCAATTATTTGCCGAAGTGGGAGGGCATTGAGGAACTGGTGGAGCTGATGAGCTTTATCGGTGTCGGGCGTCCGGGCTCCACGCTGAACTTGGATGCGCTCCCAGCTTATTTGAAGGGAAAAATTCTACTGGCCGACATGCCCCAGGTGGACATCTCGTCGACCGAAATCCGGGAAAGGCTGGCCACCGGACACTCCATTCGTTATATGGTGACAGACAGTGTCTACGACTATATCAGAAGGAGGGGAATGTATGGCATTCAGCCGCGAAGAACTGATTAAAGCCGTGTCCGGACAAATGCCGGCCATGCGCTGGAAGCACACAGAAGGCGTGATTCAATCCGCCGTCATGCTTGCGGAGCGTTACGGAGCGGACCCTGTTAAGGCCGAAACGGCGGCGATTCTGCACGACGTGGCCAAATACTGGCCTGTGAAGCAAATGGAAGCGATCATTAAGGAAAATGATTTGTCCAAGGATCTGCTGTTTTACGATAAGCCGCTCTGGCATGCCGAAGTAGGTGCTTTTGTAGCGGAACGGGATTACGGGATTACCGATCCTGAAATTTTGGATGCGATCCGGTATCATACCTCCGGCCGCATTGGCATGACCCTGATGGACAAGGTCGTGTGCCTGGCGGATTACATCGAACCGGGAAGGGATTTTCCGGGCGTGAATAATATCCGGGAACTGGCCAACCATAGCCTTGAAGAGGGATTGATCGCCGGACTGGACTCCACGATCAGTCTGCTTATCTCCCGCCGTCAGATCATTTACCCGCTGACCGTATTTGCCCGCAATGATCTTATTAAACAGTTGGAGGCGAATGTATGACCTTGAAACCTGAAGAATTGTTAAATCTGGCCGTAGCTGCCGCTGAAGATAAAAAGGCCATGAACGTCGTGGCACTCGACCTGCGGGGGATTTCCCTCATTTCCGACTATTTCGTCATCTGTCACGGGAATTCGGATACCCAGGTCCAATCGATCGCGACCGAAATCCGCAAGCGCGTGCATGAAGCTGGTCTCGAAATCCGCGGCGTGGAAGGAATGGATTCCGCACGCTGGGTGCTGATGGACCTGGGCGACGTGATCGTGCACATTTTCCACCGGGATGAACGGGATTATTACAACATCGAGCGCCTGTGGTCGGATGCCAAGGTCGTGGAAACCGTATGAGTCCGATTGCAGGAACGATTCAAACCTATGAGGTGATGCGCGAAGTATCGCCTTACGGCTATTTTCTCGATGCCGGCGGACAAGATGTGCTGCTCCATTACACAGAGCTGACCCGGAAGATCGAGCCGGGCGAACGCGTGGAAGTGTTTATTTTTTACGATACGGAAGACCGGCTGGCGGCAACGATGAAAAAGCCGTATTTGACCTTGGGCGAGATGGCCAAGCTGGTTGTGGCGGACGTGCATCCGAGACTGGGATGCTTCCTCGAAATGGGGCTTGGCCGTCAGCTGCTGCTGCCGATTCGCGAGCTTCCGGAATTGAAGGAGCTGCATCCACGGGTCGGAGACTCAGTGTTCGTCATCATGGAGCATGACAAGCAGGGACGGCTGCGCGCGAAGCTGGCCGGCGAACAGGAGCTGTCGCAGCATACGTTCCAGGCGCCGCAGTCCTGGGTAAACCAGTGGTTCACCGCGACGGTGTACCGCCCGCTGCAGATGGGAACATTCGTAATCGTGGACGGTGGAGTGCTCGGCTTCGGCGCCATCGGCATGATCCACTCCTCGGAGCGAACCCGTATGCTGCGTCTGGGCGAAGAGCTGCAGGTGCGGGTCAGTCACATTCGTGAGGACGGACGCGTCAACCTGTCCATGGCGCAGCGCAAGGAAGTTGGCCGGGATTTGGATGCCGACCGCCTGCTGGCGTTCTTGAAGGAACGTCCGAACGGAGGCATGCCGTATTCGGATGCGACGCCTCCGGACATTATCAAGCAGCGCTTCGGCATCAGCAAGTCGGCTTTCAAGCGCGCAATCGGCAAATTGATGAAGGAAGGTCTTATCACACAGAAGGAGAACTGGACTTATCTGGTTCAGCCGGAAAGTTCCAAACCGGAAACGGGCGGGAACGCCGATCCGTCCTAACAGGGCTGGGAGGATTTTCGGAACGTTAACAGAAAGTGCGGTGTCATCATGTCCTCTTACAGAAAATTTGCATACGTTTACGATGAACTGATGGAAGATATGCCGTATCCCGATTGGCTTCGGTTTGCAAGACAGGCCTGGGAAAAATACGGCATGCCGAAAAGTGTGGTAGAACTGGGATGCGGCACGGGCAGCATCACGATTCCGCTTGTGAACTCGGGGTTCGAAGTGACAGGGATCGACCTGTCGGCGGACATGCTGTCCGTAGCAAGGCGGAAGATGGAAAAGACGCCGCAGGGCAGCCGCCTGTTCCGGGAGGGCTCCATCCGCTGGGTGCAGCAGGATATGCGCGCCTGGGAGCTGCCCGAGCCCGTCGATGCGGTCATTTCATTTTGCGACTGCATCAGCTACCTGCTGGAAGAAGCCGATATCGTCGCGACCTTTAGACAGACCTATAATGGGCTGAAGGAAAAGGGGATCTTCGTGTTTGACGTGCATCATCCGAATACGATCATCCGCTATGACGAGGAGCAGCCGTTCGTATGGGACGACAAGTCGGTTTCGTACATCTGGACCTGCGACCTGGACGCGCCGCGGTGCGAAATCGAGCATCATTTGAGCATCTTTGCGAAGGAAGAAGACAGCGATTTGTACCGCCGCTTTGAAGAAGTGCACGTGCAGCGGGGCTATGATCCGAAATGGATGAAGAGCGAACTGCTCAAGGCCGGATTCCGGGACGTGCAGACCTATGCCGACTTTGAGTGGGTGGAAGCGGACGACGAGGCGCAGCGGCTGTTTTTCGTCGCGGTCAAATAGGCTAAGAACTCATGTCCTTGCAAAGCATCTGGTCTATATTGGAGAGGATGCTTTGCGGGATTTTGCCTCGGAACGAAGGTTCCGGGGCTATTTGCGGCTAATAGTATAATGGGAGATGCCTAACTGAGGCATCGTCTTCAACAAATTCAAACAGAAACGGAGAGAACAGAATGAGTTTGATGGATCTACAAGGAAAAACGGCGGTCATTACTGGAGCGGGCAAAGGAATCGGCTTGGCGATCGCTGAGCTGCTGGCCAAAGAAGGCGTGAATCTGGGCCTCATTTCCCGCACCGCCTCCGATTTGGATGCGCTGAAGGCTTCGCTGGCCGGCGAACACGGCATCCGTGTTGCGACCGCAGCGGCGGATGTATCAAAGCGGGAGGAAGCGGAAAGCGCGGTGAGTGCGCTGAAGGCGGAGCTCGGCACGATCGATATTCTGATCAATAACGCGGGCATCGCTTCGTTCGGGACCGTACTCGAAATGGATCCGGCGCAGTGGGAACAAATCATTCAGGTGAATTTGATGGGTACATATTACATGTCCCGGGCCGTCCTGCCGGACATGGTGGGGCAAAACAGCGGCAGCATCATCAACATCTCCTCCACAGCCGGGGAAAAAGGCTTTGCCACGGGCTCCGCATACTGCGCGTCCAAATTTGCGGTCATGGGGCTGACAGAGTCTTTGCTTCAGGAAGTGCGCAAGAACAACATCCGCGTCGTTGCCTTGACGCCAAGCACTGTCAATACGGCGCTGGCCCGCGACAACAACCTGAAGGTCGGCGATGAGGACCGCATGATGCAGCCGGAAGACGTGGCCGAGCTGGCGCTCGCCACGCTGAAGCTGCCGCAGCGCGTATTTGTGAAATCGGCCGGCATCTGGACGACCAACCCGCAATAACAATATTGTACGGACTGTAAGCCTGTCTCTTATGGATCGGAAGCCGATCTGCTAAGAGGCAGGCTTTTTTTCGTTAGTATTCGGATTTTATGGTGGAAGGGCTTATAGCTGGCCCTTCTCCAATTTCTCGATCAAGGTGGGAAAATCAATTCCCAGGAAGATTATTTCTTCTGGCTCACGAACAACTTCCAAAGTTGGCTTATTAAACATCGGGAAGTTTTCCTCTCGTAGATGGTAGCTATCAAACCTCCTCTGGTACTTTGGTTTGAATTGCTTTCTAAGTCCCTCTGTAAAGAGTATCTTGGCTCTTAGGGCCTCAAAAGAGTATCCCCTTCTTAAACGATTAATGACTCGAATAAGGCTAATTAGAGATTCCGTATAAGCACCTGGAATGCGATGGTCGAAATAAGCGAATATTTCTTCTTCCCAGTTCTTCATAGCCTTTGTCAATGGTTCAAAAGCGGATTGCAGTTCCGTTGGTACTTTAGCTTTCCATTCGTTGTATTTAAGAAATGCCGTTTGTCTGCTATCACATTCCCAAATATCCAAATATGATTCCTTTAAGCCATAAGCAGTGACGAGAGACGGATGATTCTTTGTCCAAAGGTCTAGCGTAATCCTATCCTTCTCTGTAAGCTCTATATCCCGTTTTAAGAGGATAAAACGGCCTGGCATTAGCCCGCGGCGTTCTTTTGGCGATAATCCTTCAAGGATCTGCTTACGAATGGTTTCTAACGCTTGGTTTGCCATACGGACAACGTGAAATTTATCTACGATGATAAATGCTTTTGGCAATACAACCCTTACGGCGTCTTTATACGGTTGCCACATATCCATAGTGACGTATCGGATTTGCCCTATATTTGGAAGGCGTAAGAGGTAATCTACAACGGTTTCCTTGTTACGATTGGGCAAAACATCCAACAAAGTACATTCCTCTATGTTGGTTAAAACGCATCTTGGTTTAATGATATGAATTTCGTCAATTCCAAGCCAATTGGGAGTTTCATATCGATGCGTTTCTCTAAGACGGTTGATGTAATCACGAAAGATGTTGCGTATTGTTTTTTCATGCAATCCAACATCCTCGGATATGCTAACAAACGTACGTTTAAGGCTTTGCGTCTCTATATAAGACAATAATCGTTTGGTGCAGTTTCGCTTTTTGTCTATGGTGTGGTCTAAGTGTTCCCAAAAGGTTCGATTGCAGTCTCTACAGCAATATCTCTGACGCTTTATGAGAAGGACTACGCGCTTGCCGTGAAGAGGTAAGTCCATACAAATCTGTTCCCTGCTATCGTGTTTGTAGAGGTTGGCTATACATCCACAATGAGGGCAAGCCAAAGGTGGAGATTTCGACACCATTTGAATTAGAAATTCAAATTCATTCTCACAAATACTTAGGATGTTAAATTTCGGAAAGTTTAGAATATCCATATGAGTTTCTTCTATGCATTTATGATGCAATCTCCTTCTTTGTTTTCACTTGGCTGGTCAAAATACCGCTGAATATGAAAGATAACAATGAACCGGCAAAGCATATAGCCGCAAACATGCCAACGGCGGAAAAACCGTTAAAAGCCGCGTAAATGAGGCCAGCGATCCAAGACCCGAGCGTTGTCGCAGCATACATGATTGAATTGGCCAAGCTTGAAGTCGTGCCGCGGATGGTTGGATTTAATGAATTCAACATTCCCAATATTAGGGGAAAAGCGATCCCCATGTTAACGAATATGAAAAAGTAAACACTTTCGAAAGCCGCAACCGATGGCAAGTAAGGCAAAACAATAAAACATGCGATAGAGACAAGAAAGCCCACAACTAGCGTATTGAAACGGTTAAACGTTTTGATCACATAGGCACCGCCGAAGCTTCCGACTATATTCCCGAGACCAAGAAAAAACATCACGTACCCCGCTTGATCAATTGAAAGATGAAAGCGATCTGTCACCCATTTTCCAATGAAAGAAAAGGCAGCAAAGAATCCACACTGAAATAAGAAGTGAGCGAGGAAAGCCCTTCTCGCCATTCGGCTGTTCAATAAGGGGATGTATCTACTGAAAATCGGAGTCTTGGTTTTTTGGCCTTGAATTGGTTTCATTTCGGGCAAAGCATAGAAGATGAATACCGCCACCAATAGTGCACATGCACCGATTGTAAAGAAAGGATAATACCAATGGGTTGAGGCAAGCAGACTTCCAATAGGGATGCCGAACGCTTGGGAAGCAGCTAAGCCTGCCATGACGATTCCTGATACTTTGGCTATTTTTGGTGTTGGAAACAGAGCAGGGATCGATGCCCAGACTTGAGGCGCCGTAAATGCTGCGCTGACTCCAGCTAAAAAACGGAATACGAACATCGACCAAAAACTTGTGGCAAAGCCGCATAATATGGTTGAAACCGAGAAGCAGACCATGCCAAAAAGCATTACTTTTTTGCGATCCCATCCATCGGAAAGCGGTCCAGCGATTAATGCGAAAATGGCATAACCTAAAGCATAAGCCCCAACCATCCAACCGGAATATTCCGTTGGGATATGAAACAAGTTCTGAAGAGTGGGGATGAGCGGAGAAATCAAAAACGTATCTGTACCGATAACAAACATGATGAGGAAAAATAAAGTAGTTAATTTGATCATTCTATTCACCCTTTATAATTAGTTCTATTGTTCAATGATTATTGAACTAATGAAGAAAAAAAGAGAATTTCTTTCTACAACGTATCCAGAAATCCGGGTAAGTAAGTTTGAAATGTCTCCAAATCGATGCTCATATACTTCGCTTGAGCTTCTTTTCGTACCTTGATCAATTTCGCCTCCTTTAAAGTACGCAAGTGATACGAAGTATTAGATTTCGTAGTATCGCGAATGTGGCCGACTTCTCCACAATTCATCTCATTCTTGCTGATGTATAGATTTCGAATAATGTCCAATCTTGTTTCATCAGCTAACGCCTTAAATATTTTGACTCTGAGCTCATCATTTATCATTTTTTGAGTAGTCATAAAACCATTGTACTAAGATACCGCTACAAATCAAGTCTTTAGATAATTACCACCATATTCTCCGATTTTTAAGTGAAATGTTTTGATTTTGTCTCCACCATAAATTTCCGAATACCCTTTTTCATATGACTGGATGTCTATGTACCGCAAAGTATCTGAATATGAATATTGCAGCACAGTCCCACCAATGTGGGGCTTTTTTTGTGCGAAAAAGCTTGAGACGAGGCAAAGTTTACGGTTACGGCGTTTTTTTTACAGAAGCTTTACCGTGCCTTAACCCTTGCAACTTGGCACCAAGTTAGACTGTCACTACAGACAGCCGAAGCGATGTAGCGGGCGTGAATCATCGGTTGTGGCGGCGGTTGTCTGCTTATCCAAGATAAGGTGGTGCTGAGCGATCAAGACGGAACTGCATTGTCATACAACCATTTCGGACGGTTCGTATTCATTTGAGGAATTAGCCGAGGCGGCATTGAATGAGAACATTGGCGTGCTGGCGGTCACAAACCACGATACGACAAAGGGCCTTGCCGCCATGCTGGAACGGGGAAGAGAGCTTGGCCTTGACATGATCCCGGGGATCGAAATATCGGCCTATGACATGGAAAGAAGCAGGAGGGTTCATATCCTGGGCTATTTCATCGAGCCGGGACATCCGGCTCTGGAGCAGGTATGCACCCCGATGATCCACAAGCGGCATGAAGCTTCCCGTGTGATGGTCGAACGCCTGATTGAGGCGGGGTACAGCATCACCTGGGACCAAGTTCTGCGGTATGCGGATGGGGGAACCGGCGTTTACAAGCAGCACATTATGCACGCGCTGATCGACAATGGCTATGCCAAATCCATATATGGTGAGCTGTACAAAAAGTTGTTTTCCCGCGGAGGAAACGGAGAGGAGCCCGGCATGGCTTACGTCCGGCTGGACTACCTTCACGCCCGTGACGCCATTGAGGCCGTCATTCAGGCTGGCGGGGTGCCTGTTCTCGCCCATCCGGGCCAATATGGCAACTTTGAATATGTCCGGGAGCTGGTGGGCATGGGACTTCAGGGTATTGAAGTGTGGCATTCGCTGCATGGTGCCGATGATGAGGAGCGGGCCATGGAATATGCGCGCCGTTACGATCTCGTCATGACCGGGGGTTCTGACTTCCATGGGTTTTACGGGGAGAAGGAGGTCCGGCTGGGAAGCAAAGATCCGGGCTTTTCCTGCGTCCAAGAGCTCAAGAAGCGCAGACCGAAGTAAAGGGGGAATATTCATGGAAAAGCATTCGATTCATCGCCCTGCGGAAAGTAAACGGCTGAGCCCGGAGCCTGATATCCACGAAAGCGCGCATATTCTTCACAGCACGTTCGGATTCTGGACCTCCGTCGGACCAGGTAATCAAATTATCGAATCCGACATCGGGGATTACACCTACACCATGGACGACGTGACGATCAACTACACGGAAGTCGGCAAATATACTTCGATTGCCTCGCATGTATGCATCAATCCGGTGGATCACCCGATGGAGCGGGTTACGCAGCACCATATGACTTACCGGAGAAGAGATTACGGTTTTGCCGCCACCGATGACGAGGCGATTTTCAACCGGCGGCGGGGCAACCGGGTAACGATCGGGCACGATGTCTGGATCGGTCACGGCGCGATCATCATGAAGGGGGTCCATATCGGCACCGGAGCGGTGATCGGATCAGGAGCTATCGTCACCAAAGACGTCGAACCGTATGCCATCGTCGTCGGGGTTACGGCCAAACCGGTCCGAAAGAGATTTTCGGAGGATGTCGTCGCGAAGCTCCTGCAGATCGCCTGGTGGGATTGGCCGCGGGAGGTCATCCAGGAGCGGTTCGAAGAACTGAACGATACGGCTTCCTTTATCCGGAAGTACGGGGTTTAAAAGAGGAGGGTGAGCGTAAGGGATGCATGACGAAATGGAGATCATGGATAAGCTCATAGCCGATATGGAGGCAGGCATCTATGAGCCGGATGACAAGCTGCCGTCGGAGAACGATTTGGCCAGGCTGTTCAAAGTGCCCCGTATGACTGCCCGGAAAGCTTACGAGAAGCTGCAGGACCTGGGGTATGTGTACTCCAGGCAGGGCAAGGGCAGCTTTGTCCGCGACCAGCATCAGCGCATCCCGCTCCTCTTCTCGGGCAACGAAAGCTTCAGCCGGAAGATGATCCACATGGGGTATGATTATCAGTCACGCAACATTTTTTGCGATCCCATCGAGTATAACCACAAAGTGTATAAAGCGCTTGAAGCGCAGCCGGAAGAGCGGGTGTTCCGGATTGGCAGGCTCCGTCTCATCGACAACCGTCCGATTGCGATTCACGCGTCGTATGTGGCGGAGTCGATGTTTCCGGACATCGGACGGACAGGCAGGGACATTACCTCGATGTTCGATTTCTACCGGGAAAAAGGGTATACGGGGTTCGAGTCGATGAAGACGCTGCTCAGCGTGACCTATCCCGGCAGGAAAGAAAGGGAGCTGCTCGCCTGCACCAGCCTCATTCCACTGCTCGTCGTGGAGACCGGCTGTCTGGACAGCCAGACGAACAAGCCGCTGGAATATACGAGAATTATGTACCGGAGCGACTACTTTACGTACGAGCTCTAAAAGTGCGTGTTCAAAAGCGGATTTTTTGAACAACCTCAAACAGGGAGGCCGGGAATGGATGAAACGAAGACAACGGACTGAAATTCTGGTTGAAGGCTCCAGGGAACTCGCCGCCCGTATGGCGCAGGCTATTGCTGACCGTTATGAAGTGAAGCTGGTCGAGCAGCCAAGCCAGGGACTGGTCATGGTCAAAGTGAGAGAGACCGCCAAGCGTAGCTTGTTCTATCTGGGGGAAGTGCTGGTGAGCGAATGCAAGGTGCAGGTCGAAGGCAGCATGGGCATCGGCGTGGTCAAAGGGCATGACCATGAGCTGGCCTATCAGCTCGCCCTCATCGACGCGGCGTATCAGGCCGGACTGCAGGAGACCAGGGCATGGGATCAGACGCTGCTGGATGAAGAAGCCCGGATCGCTGCCATGCGCAGCCGGGCTTTCGCCGCGATCACCAAAACGAAGGTCGATTTTGAAACGATGGATGTGGATTAGGGGGAGAGAGCGATGAACTTCGACGCAGTTCATGATATACAGCGCGCCTACCGCAAAGTGGTGGATTCCATGTCGAGACCCGGCTTGATCTCGGATCTGACGGCGGAAGCGGCTAAGGCCGATGGCCAGTGGGGAGGTTTACCCGTCACCTGGGTGCTCGCATTGATGCTGCTGGATACGGAGGTTACGTTCTGCATTTGCTCGCAGCGGGAAGCGGAGCTTACGCGGCTCCTGAACCAGCTGACCTTCGCCGTCCGGACGGAGCCGGAGAAGGCGGATTACATTTTTGTCCTGCACGACGCGAAGGAAGGGGATTTGCTGAAGGCTCTGCAGGGCGCCAAAGTCGGAACGCTGGCCGATCCGCATGCCTCTGCCACCGTGATCGTGGAGTTGGAGGAGCTGTCTGGAGACTTTGAGCTGAGCCTCAAAGGGCCGGGTATCGAGGATGAAAGCTTTGTCCGGATTCCGCTGGCTCCCGGTTGGCTGGAGGCGCGGGCGGAGAAAAACGCGGAGTATCCCCTGGGAATTGACATGCTGGTCGTCGACAAAAACAACAAGCTGCTGTGCCTGCCCCGGACGACGCAAATCGAGGAGAGGGAGGTGCTTCTATGGGATATGTAGCGGTAAAAGGCGGAACGCTTGCGATCGAGGAATCCTTGAAGCGGATCAAATTCGAACGGATCAAGCAGGGAAAGGTACTGGACGTCACCCGCATTGAAGGCGGGATGAGAGGGCTGATCGATCAGATCATGTCGGAGAGCAGCCTGTACGACGAAACGCTGGCGGCGCTGGCGATCAAGCAGGCGGAAGGAAGCCCGGAGGAAGCGGTGTTTCTGCTGAGGGCCTACCGCTCCACGCTTCCCCGGAAGCATTATTCGCGAGCGGTGCACACCCGCGAGATGAGGGTGGAGCGGCGGATCTCCGCCAGCTTCAAGGATATTCCGGGCGGGCAAATTCTCGGCGCATCGGTCGATTACAGCCACCGGCTGCTGGACTTTGACCTGATGCATGAAACGGACGAAGATGCCGCCCAGTGGCTGGAGGCTTTTGCGGGTGAGCTCGGAAGCTTGCCGGAGGCAGGCCACCCGCCGGAGCTGATGAAAGTCATGGACTATTTGATCGAGCAGGGGCTCATAATCAGCCCTGCGGACGACAACACTGAACCGGATGATGTGACGCGCCGAAGCATCACGTTTCCGGCCAGCCGCAGCCAGAAGCTGCAGGTGCTGACCCGGGGCCAGACCGGGACGGTTACCTCGCTCGCTTACGCGGTCATCCGCGGATACGGCGCATTGCATCCCACCGTCGGTGAGCTGCGGGTCGGCCGTGTGCCGATATGTATTGACGATCCGCTGGGGACTGGCGCCGATGATGAGGACAGCTATTATATCGGCGAAATCAAGGTAACAGAGGCGGAAATGCTCATGTCCGCCGCGGTGGCGAAGGAGCAGGGCGGGAAAGAGTTGTCCTTTGAGATCGGCTATGGGCTCTGTTACGGGCAAAACGAGACCAAGGCGATTGCCATGGGCATTCTGGATCACAGCCTGGAGCAGGGAGACAGCCGTTTCCCGACCCAGGATCAGGAGTTTGTGCTGTACCATATCGATTCCGTGGAATCCACCGGTTTCATGTCCCACTTGAAGCTGCCGCATTACGTCACATTCCAGTCCAAAATGAACGACGTGCGGAAAACGAAGACGACAGCGACGACGCCTAAGGCGGACGAAACGGAGGAGGTGGAGGAGCTGTGCCAATAAACTACAATTTCGCGTTTTTCGACGAAGGCTCCAAAAGGGAAATCCGCCGAGCGACGCTGAAGGCGATCGCCGTTCCGGGGTACCAGGTTCCTTTTGCATCCAGAGAAATGCCGATTGCCAGGGGATGGGGAACCGGCGGGCTGCAGCTCACCCTGTCATTGGTAGGTCTAGATGATATAGTCAAGGTAATTGACCAAGGTTCCGATGAATCCGTCAATGCTGTCAGCATCAAGAAGCTGGTCCAGAACACGACGGATATCCGTACCACGGATGAAACGGCGCAGGCGACGCTGATTCAATCCAGGCACCGCGTTCCGGAGATTCTGCTTCGGGCGGGTCAAATTTTGGTGCTGCAGGTGCCCATGCCGGAACCGCTGCGGATGTATGAGCCGCGGGAAGCCGAGACGAAGAAGCTGCACGCCGAAAAAGAATACAGCGGCGCCTGGCTCATGCTGTTCGAGCAAATCATGAATTACGGCAGCATGACGACCGGCGCCGATCACCCGGTGATGGTCCATGACCGTTATGTGATGGCACCAAGCCCGATCCCCAAATTCGACAATGCCAAGCTGAATTCCTCTGAAGCGCTCATTCTGCTTGGGGCCGGAAGGGAAAAGAAGATCTACGCGGTGCCGCCTTACACCAAGGTCGTATCTCTTGATTTTGAAGACTACCCGTTTGAGACGGAGTCTTTTGAAGACCGGTCCTGCAGACTGTGCGGATCCACCGGCGTGTTCATGGACGAATTGTACGATGACGCCAGCGGCACGGCTTATTTTCAGTGTAATGATACGAGCTACTGTTTGGAGCGGATGAATGAACAATCCTGGCGGGAAGGTGCTGAGAGCCGATGATCCAGACGGAACAACCGATGATTTCCGTACAACATTTAAACAAGCAGTTCGGGCCCGGCTGTCCGCACTGCATGAATCCGGGCAGCCGGAAGCTTTACAAAAACTTTTGCACCGTCTGCCATACCGTGTACTCCTGCCAAGACGTGTCGTTTGACCTGTATCCGGGAGAAATCATCGGGGTGGTAGGAGAAAGCGGCAGCGGAAAATCCACCATGATGAGATGCCTGTACTTTGACCAAGAGGCGACGAGCGGCGAAGTCTATCTTCAGGTGTACAAAGACGGTATCCGAAACCTGTTTGCGGAGTCGACGCAGCAGAAGCGTTATATCCGGAATCACCTCATGGGAAAAGTGTACCAGAACCCGATGCTCGGTCTGCGGATGGATTTCACGTCCATCGGCAACATTGCGGAGAAAATGATCGCTGCGGGCAGCCGCCGCGTCTCCGAGATGGAAGATCGGGGCATGGAGCTGCTGGAAAAAGTCCACATCCCGCTTCACCGCATCAAGGAAGCGCCCAAGCATTTTTCCGGAGGAATGCAGCAGCGGGTCCAGATTGCCAAAGCGTTGTCGAACCGTCCTCCGGTGCTGCTGCTCGATGAGGTGACCACCGGCCTCGACCTGTCCGTTCAGGCCAGCGTGCTGGATCTGATCAAGGCGCTGCAAAGGGAGCTTGGCATCAGCATTGTGCTCGTCTCCCATGACCTGGGCGTGGTCCGGATGCTAGCCGACCGGACGCTGGTCATGCTTGACGGGAAAGTCGTGGAGGAAGGCTTGACCGATCAAATTTTGGAGGACCCGCAGGAAGCTTATACCCAGCAGCTGGTCCATTCCCTGCTCTAGCTTATTTTCGAAGGAGGAGTCGCCTTTGTATCTCATTACGAACGCACGCATCATTACGGACGAAGGGGTTCTGAGCGGATACGACCTACTCATTCAGGGAGATCGCATCGGCAGAATCGCCCCGCACGGCGTCATTGCTGTGGATACGCAAACGGAGGTCTTGGACGCCGCAGGCGGGTATCTGTCCCCGGGGTTCATCGACATCCATTCAGATTACATCGAGCATATGGCTGCCCCGAGGCCGACATCGCTGATGGATTTTCGTTTGAGCCTCCGGGAAACGGAAAAGGAGCTGATCACGCACGGCATTACGACGATGTTTCATTCCTTGTCCATTTTCAGGGGGTCGGAGTACAAATACCGCCCGATCCGCGAGCCGGATAACGTGCGCAAGCTGCTGGAGCTGATCGAGGAATCGCATACGAGCCAGCATTTGGTACGCCACCGATTCCATGCAAGGTTTGAAATCGATAACCTGCTGGAGGTAGACAATCTCAGAAACTATATTGCCGAAAAGAAGGTTCACCTCGTTTCGTTTATGGATCATACCCCCGGCCAAGGGCAATACCGGGATCTGGAGATTTACAAGGCCACGGTGAAGGGCTATGACGATATGACCGACGAGGGGATCGACGAGTTGATCCGGAAGCACCAGAGCAAGGAGAAAATGACGATCGAAGGCATCCGCGAAATTGCCGAACTGGCACGGGAAGCCGGAATCGCGGTCGCTTCGCATGATGACGACTCTCTCGACAAGCTGGAACTCGTCCAAGGCTTTGGCGCAACGATCAGCGAGTTTCCGATTACGCTGGAGATTGCCCGGCGGGCCAAACAGCAGGGCATGTACACCGTGGCCGGTGCGCCGAACGTCATCCTTGGCGGCTCGCACAGCGGGAACTTGTCCGCAGCCGAAGCGATTCGGGAGAAGAGCATCGACATTTTGTGCAGCGATTATTATCCGGCGGCGCTGCTTCACGCGGTATTTTACCTCGTGGACCGCTGCGGGCAGGAGCTGGCCGACATGTTCCGCCTGGTGACGCTTCATCCCGCGCGGGCCGTCAATCTGGATCATGAAATCGGCTCGGTGCGCGAGGGGAAAAAAGCGGATCTGATTCTGATCGAGAAGATCGACGGGGATTTCCCGGTCATTACGGCCGTATTTGTGGACGGGAAGCTCATTCAGAGAACCCATTACAGGGATCATGAAGGGGGTAAAGGGATTGAACAGTCTGCTCATGATCGAACACTTGTCCAAAACGTTCACACTGTATAACCTGGATCAGCAGATCGAGGCTGCCGCAGACGTCAGCCTGCATGTGAGCGAAGGCGAATTTATCGGTATTACAGGCAAAAGCGGAAGCGGGAAGTCGACCGTCCTCCGCTGTATTTACCGGACCTATCTCCCCCAGAAAGGGACCATCCGGTACCAATCGGCAGCGTACGGTGAAATCGATCTGGCTACCGCGTCGGACCGGGTGATGATCGACCTGCGAAAGCGGGAGATTGGCTACGTCTCGCAGTTTCTGAACGTCATGCCGCGGACGACTGCCCGGGAGCTGGTCACGCAGGCTCTGCTGGAAATGGGCAAGGATCCGCACCAGGCTGCCAGGGAGACAGCGCGCATGCTGGATCATTTTGAGCTGGATTCCAAGCTGCGCGACAGCTATCCCGCCACGTTTTCTGGAGGGGAAAAGCTGCGCCTCAACATCGCCAGAGCAATGGTGAAGCGGCCCCGACTGCTCCTTCTTGACGAGCCTACCGCCAGTCTGGACCATGCCTCCAAGGTCAAGGTGAAGACGCTGATCGAGCAGCTGATGCACGAGGGAACGACGATGCTCGGGATCTTTCACGACTTGGAATTTATGGAGGGCTTGTGCAGCCGCCAATACCACATGCAGGACGGCCGGTTTCATGAAGGCGGCAGGCCGGAAGCCGCGGGTCTGTCTTACACAAACATGTCCCCCCGTTAATCTTCTGCTGACCGTTCATCTTCATCATAAAATTGTATCCCATTATCCCAGGAAAAAGGGGCGCTGAACCATGAAAAGATCGATTTCACTTCTCTTGATGCTGATATTGGCTGTGGCCGTTGCCGGATGTTCTTCAGGAGCGGCTTCATTAGGCCTGAACGTTGGCGGCTCGAAGAACAAGGACACCCTGACGATCGTGTGGTATCCGAACGAATCCGCAGCGGATTTGAAGGATGCGCGCGACGAGGTCGGAAAGATCGTGGAGCAGGCTACAGGCAAAAAAGTGGAGCATAAGATGACGACCGATTACAACATCGCCATCGAGGCGATAGCGAGCGGAAGCGCGGACCTGGCCTATATGGGCCCTCAGGGTTATGTGGAAGCAAGAAACAAGACCGAGGACGTGAAGCCTCTCTTCACCAACAGCGGGGAATCGGGCACGCTGGATGACGCCGTATATTTTTCCTGGCTGAACGTCAGAAAAGGCGACGAAGGCGAGTTCAAAAGCGGAGATGGCTTTACCCTTGACCCTCTTCCCGGGAAAAAATTCTCCTTTGTATCGAACAGCTCGACTTCGGGATTCAAGGTGCCGTCTGCAGGCATCATCAGCTATTTTGGAAAGATGGACAAGTACAAGGATTTAAAGGAAGACGATTTGATGCAGGGCGGCAAAGATAAATTTTTCAGCGATGTCCTGTTTGGCGGCTCCCACCAGGGTTCCGCGGTGAATCTGCTGACCGGCAAGGCCGACGTCGCCGCGTTTTGCGATACGTGTGTATCCAATTACGTGGAGCTGGCGGACGGAACGGCCAACAAACCCGGGGCTGTCTATAAAGTAAAGGATGAAGCTGCCGAACCATTCAATACGCTCGCGGGAAAAGAGTTTGTCGTCGTTTCGGTGACGCCAGTTCTCAACTCCCCGTTTGTGGCGAACACGAAAACGGTGAGCGAGGATGAGCAGAAGAAGATTACCGAGGCGTTTACTTCCGATGACGTGACGCATAATCCGAAAATTTTCCTTCCCAAAGATTCCAAAGACAGCGGGCTGTTCAAGCAAAAAAGCGGGAATGAACGGTTCCTGCCGGTCGAAGACGCCTGGTTTGAACCGATCCGCGAGCTGTCCAAATAACCGGCAGCCGGCATATGAACTCCATACCAAACCGCCTGGAGGTATACGATGACTGCGTTATTGGAATTCAAGCATGTGTCCAAGCAGTATGGGTCTGAAACACGGGCATTAACGGATGTAAGCTTCTCGGTGAGGAGCGGGGAATTTGTATCGATCATCGGCCCCTCGGGGGCCGGGAAATCAACGCTGCTCCGGTGTATCAACCGCATGATCGATGCCAGCAGCGGAGAAATATGCATCGAAGGCAAAAATGTGCTGGAATTTCGCAAGAAAGAGCTGAAGCGGATGCGGACGAGCATCGGCATGATTTTTCAGCACTACAATCTGGTAGACCGGCTGAGCGTGATGGAAAATGTCCTGCACGGCCGGCTCGGCTACAAATCCACGCTTGCCGGCATGCTGGGGCTGTACCGTGAAGAGGAGAAGCAGCAGGCGTACCAAATTCTCGGCATTCTCGGCCTGGAAGAGCAGGTCTACAAGCGCTGCGACCAGCTCAGCGGGGGACAGAAGCAGCGGGTCGGCATCGCCAGGGCGCTGATCCAGGGGCCCAAAATGCTCCTCTGCGATGAGCCGATCGCTTCCCTGGACCCGAATGCATCCAAGGTGATCATGGATCATTTAAGGCACATCTCCACGAATTTGGGCATCACCGTCATCGTCAATCTGCATCAGGTGGAGACCGCTCTGAAATATTCCGACCGGATCATCGGGGTCAATCAAGGGAAAATCGTCTATAACGGAACGCCGGGACAAATGACATCCGAAGAACTCCAGCGAATTTACGGAAGCGAGAGGAGAGAGACGCGTGCTGATCAAGGCGAGACGCAAGCAGGTTGACTACTTCACGGCCAAACGTAGGCATGCGTATTTGTTTTGGGGGCTGCTTCTGCTTGTAACCTATGTTGCGGCCGTACTGACCCAGTATGATTTCATCCAGGGGCTGAGCTCCATTCCGGGCGCATTGGTTTGGGGCGTCACCCATTTTTATCCCAATGCCGAATCTCTGGCCAAGTTTCCAGACGTTCTCCGCACGCTCGTCGAAACGCTGCTGATGTCCATCGCCGCTACAACCGTCGCTTCAGTGTTTGCGTTCGTGTTTGCCCTCTTGGGCTCCCAGACGATCGGCGTCCATGCCGGGATTAAGCTGGCCAGCCGTTCGATCGCAACCGTATTCCGGAATATCGATGTCACCGCGTGGTCGATGATCCTTCTGTTTTCCTTCGGACAAAACGTAATGACCGGCTATTTCGCCTTGTTCTTTGGCTCGTTCGGGTTTTTGACCCGCGCCTTCCTGGAGTCCATCGATGAGACGGGAGGCCATTCGGCGGAAGCGCTGCGGGCAACCGGGGCCGGTTATATCTCCGTCATTTGCCAATCCGTCATCCCGGCTGCGCTGCCCCAGCTCATCAGCTGGATCCTGTTCATGATCGAAACGAACATCCGCAACGCGACACTGATCGGGATTCTGACCGGCACCGGGGTTGGGTTCCTGTTCAATCTGTACTATAAGAATCTCGATTACAACGCGGCCAGTCTGATTGTACTCGTGATCGTGATCTCAATATTGGTCATCGAATTCACCTCGAATAATATCCGAAAGGTGATGATCGGATGAGCACCGAGGCCGTCGACAAGATGATTGCCGCCGAGCTCCATCTCCGTCCGGACCGAAGACTTCCGGGCATCCCGCTTAAGAAGCCTTTTAGCAAGACCGCTTTAACGATCAGGCTGACCCTCATTGGGCTAAGCCTGCTGACCGTGCTCGCCTTCGTCAGCTTTGACTACAAAGGGATCCAGGTCTTTCAAGGCATCTACGCCACGCTGTTGAACCTGAAGACGATGTTTCTGCAGCCCCGTTTGCACCATTTCACCTTTGCCGCGGCTTTGTTCGAAGTGCTGATTACGCTGGGGCTTGCTTTTCTTGCCACCTTGTTCGGAGCGGTTATTGCGCTGTTTCTCGGCCTGTTCTCGGCCCGCAACCTGTCCTCGCCGATCGCGTCCGCCGTCATTAAAGGCCTGGTCGCGTTCATCCGCGCGGTGCCTACGGTCATGTGGGTGCTGATTTTTGCCGTCGCAGCAGGTCTTGGCAGCGTCGCCGCCGTCATCGGCATGACCTTTCACTCCATCGGTTATTTGATCAAAGCCTACTCGGAAGCCTTTGAGGAGATGGACAAGGGCACGATCGAAGCGCTGAAGTCCAGCGGTGCGAACTGGTGGCAAATCGTGTTCCAAGCCGTCATTCCGTCCTCCTTATCCTATTTGATGTCCTGGACGCTGCTCCGGTTCGAAATCAACTTCTCTGTGGCGGTTGCAATGGGAGCGGCCGCGGGGGCAGGGGGGATCGGCTATGATATGTTTATGGCCAGCGGCTTTTACTTTGATCTGCAGGAAATCGGAGCGATCACCTATTTTATTCTGGGCTTTGCCATTCTGCTCGAAATCGCCGCAAATCGTGCAAAGCGGAAGCTGATGCAGGGAAAATAACAGCAGCCGCAAGGCGTGCGTCCCATTTGGGATCGGCCGCCTGCACAAATAAAGAACCTTGGACAGGGAATGTCCAAGGTTCTTTGTGTCCGAAGCGCGTAACGCTTGCGGACGGTCCTCCAAACGGATTACCGGTGTTCGATCAGATCGATCGCACCCAGTACGATGTGGGCCAGACCGAATCCGACAATCCCCGTGGCGGCAAGCTTATACTTGCTGCCCAGCAGTGCGGCGCCGGAAGCGGTAACTACAGTTCCAAGAACGGCAGGAATCATTCCTTCACGCATGACGACACTCCTTTGGCTGTTGGTTTGGATAGACAAGGGTTATTTTTGTTTACCGTCCGTCGAATTATTCACCGTTGGCTAACATGGTGGGGGCGGAATTCAGGCCGATATGTAGATTTTCCCAATGGCATATTTGACATACTTGCTATACAATGGCTTAGCACTGCTATTTTCCGCATCCCTGTTAAACATTGGAGTTTGTATACATATTCAACATATCAAAAATAACATATTTACGCGAAACCGGCCTGTTACTACACTTTTTGTAAACGCTAACAAACAAAGCGCAGCAGCAGTCGATACCATCCTTCACCCAGAGCTGCGGAGAAAAAGCGTGGAGTAGGCTTTAGTCCGAATTCAAGGGGGGAAACTCCGAAGGGCCAACGTAAAGCCGCGCACAACAATGAACAGGAGGAATCATCTGATGAGAAAAAGTTTAAAGCCTTGGGCCATCGTACTGTGCCTGTCCATGGTCGTCTCGCTGCTGGCCGCATGCGGTTCCGGCTCGAAAGATAGCGGGGACGGCGGTCAAGCCTCCGGCTCGGCGGATAGTGTACACAAGGAGGGCTTCCCGATCGTCGACAAGCCGATCACGCTGTCGGTATTTGCGCCTGACGTGGGCAGCGCCAAGTGGGATACGATGCAGGTGTTTAAAGACATGGAGAAAATGACGAACATCAAGCTCACTTTCCAGACGGTTCCGGTCGACAGCTTCGAGACAAAGAAAAATCTGATTTTTGCGAGCGGCGACCTGCCGGATATTTTTTACGCTTCGGCTTTGACGCCGGCTGAGCAGGTGACGTACGGAAGTCAGGGAACGCTGATTCCGTTGGAAAAGCTGATTGATGAATATGCGCCGAACATCAAGAAGCTGCTGGACGAAAATCCGGACGTCAGAAAGTCGATCACGACCCCCGACGGGCATATTTACGCCCTGCCTTATGTGGATAAAGGCGCGGTATGGTACAAGAGTCCTCTGTACTATAACGGAAGCTTCCTCAAGAAGCTCGGTGTCACCAAGCTTCCGGAAACGCCGGACGAGCTGTTCGATTACCTGAAACGGGTTAAGACCGAGGATCCGAACGGCAACGGCAAGGCGGACGAAATTCCGCTCACGTCGACCAAGCTGAAGGATATCCGCGTGCAGATGCTAGGCTTCTGGGGCATCTACGACGAGGTGTATTATGCCGACAAGCAGGGGAAAGTTCACTACACGCCGCAGGAGGAAGGGTTCAAGGAGTATCTGACCTTTCTGAACCGGCTGTGGAAGGACGATCTGCTTGACCATGAAACATTCTCACAGACTGACGACCAGAAGAAGGCCAAGGGCAAAAACAATCAGGTGGCTTTGTTCAACGACTGGCTGCCGTACTTTATGCTGGGCGGTGAGCCGAACACCGACAACCCGTTCATGGAGCCACTGAAAACGGGCTTCCCGGACTCGCCGGTCGTGGCCAAGAATTCGGGAATTTCGAAAAATGGAACGTTTGCCATTTCGAGCACCAACCCTGCTCCGGAGGCAACGATGCGCTGGGTTGACTACCAGTACAGCTATGAAGGTTCTACGCTGTTCAACCAGGGGCCAGAAGGCGTGCTGTGGAAATACAAAGACGAGGCAAACCACGTCAAAGAATGGCTTCCGGTACCGGATGGAGGCGACCGCGAAAACTACCGCGGCAAGCTGACTCCGAACTACGGCATCACGACGCCGGGCGTCAGCCTTCCGGAAGTGAGCAAGGGACTGCGTTCCGACATCGACGAGTGGGTCGAAAAGGAGAACCAGGAGAAAATTTTGCCGTATGCCAAAGTGCCGTATCCGAACGTATTCCTGACGGAAGAGGAACAAACCGAGGTGACTTCGCTGCTGTCGGACCTGAACAACTACGTGGAGCAGATGGAAGCCAAGTTTGTGACCGGGCAGGAGCCGCTGTCGAACTGGGACAAGTATAAAGCCCAGGTGAAGAAAATGGGCGGAGACCGCATCGTGGAAATCTACCAGGCCGCCTACGACCGCTGGGACGGTCAAGAGTCCAAGTAGATCAGCAGTGCGCGTGAAGCAAGGGATGGAAAAAAGGTCGCCGATGTGGCGGCCTTTTTTTGTTGAGCACGAATTGAACTAAAATGACGACAACCATTGCGTTTCATTCCCAAAATGGCGTGCCTGTAAATAAAAAACCTTCCCCATTTACATACCTGCCAAATTCGCGAGAAGCACACTTTTTCGCATGCGTCGGCAATCCCTGCTTCGATTCAGGCATACCAAGAGCGTTCCTCATCCCGATTAGCACGAGCGAAATAAATAATGCTTCGATTTGGGCCACATACTCATTGGGCAGCGGAAAGTGCTCTCCGTACCAGTCTATGTACTGTTGTCTGGCAGTGGGATGAATAAAGGTACATGTGATGGCCAGGTCAGTGAGAAAAGGACCGAATCCGCACGCGCCAAAGTCAATGGGATTGGCAGCCCCATCTGCAAACACGATATTGGGAGGAACGATATCTCCGTGCAATACACCCCAAGTCAACTTGTTTTTAGGGAGTGTGTCCAGCAAAGCCATCGCTTTTTCCCCGGCGGCTTCAAGAATCTGAACATCATGTGCATCTAATAACCCTTCCCGCACCTGCTGCTTGAGCAGGTCCAGAGCGTTCTGTATGCGTTCACGATGAACCGTTGGACGGATAAAAGACGAAGGGGGCTGCCACATACTGGCATGCTGATGCAAAGCTGCCGTCATTTCAGCGGTGGACTTCAATTCCTGATCGCTGGTAAAGTACTGTTTTTGCTCGCCTTCCACCCAACTGAGCATCGTACAACTTATATCGTCCACTTGTGTAACATAAGAACCCAGCCGATTACGTTTTGGCACAGGGAGGGTGAGATGGGTATCACGATTAAGCGCATCCAACCATACCAGCTCAGATTCCAGTACATCCCGGCGCGTCCACATGGTTTCAAGCGTACTGATTTTAGATTTGTGAACACGCAGGCTGTACAGCAGCCCATGATGATCTTCAATTTTGAAAACCGCGGCACCGCTTTGTGCTACGGGCGACACGGATACAGCATTTATATCGTACTGAGCAAACGCATGCTGCGCGATGATTGCAAGATCCATTCGATTCACACCTTCTAAAGGAAATAGCCCCTAACACCGGGGGATTGATATGATACTCGCTCTAGAGCTGAACTACAGCTTAATGACAGGAATCCAAACCTCCATTTCGTACATGTTGTTACCACGATCGTAAGTCATTTCAAATTCGGGACCGTTTGCCGCTTCGTAATGAGAGCTTGGAAACCACTCGCCCCAGATCCGCCTCCACAATCCATGAATGTCATTCTGTCCACTCGGATTGATTCCGGTTGAAAAAATCGCATAAGACTGAGGGGGGATTTGAAGCTTTTCAAATCCTTCAGGCAAGCCGCTTTGGGGTAAAAAGTAACCGATCATGTACGAAAGTTGTTCTCCTTGCTTGTTGTATAAAACCGCATGGAGCTGGCCGTGTTCGCCTAAACCTGCGGCAGCGCGGATTCGTTTGACCGTTCCATCGGAAATACACTTTTGCCAAAACGCGGGTATTTCGATAAACGGATTCTCGCCGTCGGCATGGATCACAGTCGAAACGCCGAACATTTCAAAGGCAGGTTTTCCTTCCATTCTGTAGTTCATCTCGACATCTCCGCGAATCGAAATGTGAAAGGATAACCGAGGATAAGCCTTAAGCGACACACCGTTGTCGCGCGCAGCCTTTGGCATGACACCGTGCATTTTTTTGAACGCCCTGGAAAATGCCTCGGGTGATTCGTAACCATACTTCAGTGCAATATCGATCACCTTTACACCACCGGATTGCAGTTCAAATGCGGCAAGGGTAAGCCGTCTGCGCCGAATATACTCGGACAGCGAAACGTTTGTGATGAACGAAAACATGCGTTGAAAATGGTAAGCCGAGCAGCAGGCCGTTCCGGCCACTTGGTCATAGTTGATCTCTTCCGACAGATGCGTTTCGATGTATTCCAACGCATGATTCATGCGTTTCAGCCAATCCATACAGATCGTCCCTTCAACATTAATTATATGGAGTACCGAAAATGAAGCCTTGCATTCCATGCACAGAAATATCAGGTTTTCCGTCTTGCCTTACCACATACGCTGCAGTTCCTAAAAGAAAAAACGAACAGCTGAACAAATCAGCTGTTCGTTGTCAGTCCTGAAGCATTTCGCCGAGCAACACGCCGTCCGGATGGTTCAGCTTGCGGAATTGTCCCGGCGTGTAGCCGGTTTCCTTTTTAAACTTGCGGATAAAATTCGGGGTGTCGGCATACCCGACCCGGCCGATGATTTCCTTGAGCGGTTCCTGGGTCGTCACGAGCAGCCGCTTGACCTCCTCCATCCTTTTCTGCCAGATGTACTGGGTAAAGTTCAGCCCCACATTTTCCTTAAACGTCCGGCTGAAATGCGATGGAGAAATTTCAAACAGATCCGCCAGGCTCTCCAGGCTCAGGCTGTGATCCATAAAGTGCTGGTCAATATAGCCGAGCATCTGGTCCTTCAGCGAGCTCTCCTTATGCTTGGTCTCCTGCTGCACTTGCGTGCAAATATAGGAGGCCAGCTTCCTGAGCTGCCCCTCGAATTCATCCAGGGACTGAAAAGCGCTGCTGGTCGGAATCTCCTGCGTAATATGGTGGATGCCAAGCTCCGAGGCGGTCTTCAGCATCGTATTGAGAATGTCAAAGCAGATGCAGCGGGAGAGCAGCGGTGACGGGCTGCCCTCTTTTAGGCTCGTCATCGCTTCGCCGATCATGTGGGCAGAGACGTCATGGCTGCCCTGTTTCAAGCTTTGGGACAGCTTCAGCAGCACGTTTTTCGGAATCCAGAAGGCTTCCTCGCTCGCCGGCGCCAGTTTTTCAAAGAACGTAATACCGCCTTTCTCCGACGGAGTATGGAATTCCAGTGCCGAGCAGGCTTCGATAAAAGACTGATTGAGCTGCCCCGCCTGTGAATATCCGGTGCCGACGCCCATGATGGGGTTAAAGTCGAACGCCTCCAGGATATTGCTGCGGACTGCATCGACGATCCGGCTCATATGGATGAAGCTCTCCATCGCCGGGTGCGGGTCAAAGCAGACAATGAGGGCCATCTGGTCCCGGCGCGGCAGCTCCACGCTGTAAGCGGATGCCCGGAGCCCGGGGATGTCCACTTCAGCTAGGAGGGAAGCGAGCGTCTGCCAATCCTGGTAATCCTGGGAAGGGTCAGCAAGCTCGCCTCGTTCCATGGCGATGACAAAAAACTGCGAACGGTCAAACCTGATATTAAAGGCTTCCAGCAGATCCGGCTCGAGCTCCCGGTCTTCTCCCTGCTGGAGCAGTCTCAGCAGGAGATGATTCCGGGCGTACGGTTCCTGTAGGTCGGCACGGGAGCTGTATTCCTGCAGCGCGGAGCGGATATGCTCCAGTTCATTGCCCGGAAGGAGCGCATCTCCCGTTCCCCGGTCGTTTCTGGACTTCGAATTGGCGAAATCGACTAGGGCCGAAATCGGGTGATATTGTCTGCGGGCCAGAAGCAGGGCGATGCCGATGCCTGCCAGCACCACGATGCTGAACAGCATGATGATAAAGCTGCGGATGTGCAGCACGCTGCTGAAAAACTGATCGCTTGGCATCAGCGTCACATACGTCCAGCCGTTCATGTCCGATTTGGTGGACACGACGGAATGCGCTTTTCCGCCCAGCTCCACGCTGTGAATGCCCGGATCGAGGGAAAACAGATGTCCCGTGTCCAGGCCGTTGATCGTTTCGCCGTGATTGTTGGCGGCCAGCACCTGTCCGTGGTTGTCGAAAATGTACGCCAGCCCCTTGTAGCTGCCCAGAATGGAATCGATCAGACCCGTGAGCTCCGACTCATCGATCAAATACATGACCGTTGCGTGGGGATTCGGGCTGTTCGGCGTAATCGGCACCAGGTAGGCAAGCAGCGACTGCTGCCTGTAAGTGCCCCGGATCACCCGGTCCGCCGGACGCATAGTGGGAAAAGACACGTCGTTTAAATCGCCCATCAGGCTGTCTTTGGACCAATTCTGGAATATGTACTTCTCGCTGAACACGTCCAGGCTGCTAAGCCCCTGCGAGGAGTAAATCCGGTCGTCATGATGAAAATATAAAAATACATCTCCGATGATGGAGCTGGTTGACTTATATTGATCCAGAGCGTCGATCGCCTCCCGGGAATAGAACGGATCATGGACCCGGTAAGAGATCAGGCGGTCGTCGTAGGCGATCCTTGAGGCGATGTCGCCGAGCTCCTTCATACGGCCGTCGACGATGCTTTCCGCCTGCGTCAGCTGGTTCAGATGGCTTTGCTCGATTTCCTCCCGGAGGTTGCCCGCGGCGCTTTGGTAGATGAAGACGGTTACAAAAACGAGAGGAAGCAGCAAAATAAACAGATAAGACCATATATATTTCAAAAACAGCTTCGATTTCAAGTACCTTCTGAGGTTACGCTTCAAACTTTCCGCCTCCCTTTGGTTCAATCATAACAAAAAATTCCCTATCGGACATGGAATAATTCCGGCTGGCGGGTTTTTTGGCGGGAAAAGCGGGGCTTGTCCGCCAGGCTGGATACGTTGACTCGATGGATTTTTTTATATATAATATGTTTCAATGTTTCAACCATGAAAAACTGCAAATGAAGCGATGATAAGGGGTATTAGTTCCAGGGATGTCATACAGAGAGCCGGCGGGGGGTGCAAGCCGGTTGACGATTTGGGATGAACTCGCCTTTGAGCTATGATGTGAAGCGCGTTCAGAACGCGTCAAAGATCATCGATTCACCCGCGTTAAGGGTGCAAAGGGAGCGGGGATAAAGCATGTCCTCCGCTAACTAGGGTGGTACCACGGGAATCAAACCTCTCGTCCCTAGCGATGATACGCTATGGATGAGAGGTTTTTTTGTTGCAAACATGAAAGACGAGCGCCGTGCCGTCCCGGAATAACGGGCGGGCAGCGGGCGCACTTTAGGAGGCAAATGAGCATGAGTAACCAAGAGCAGGTTCAAGGCCAGGGCTACCAGCACAAGGTGATTGAACCGAAATGGCAGAAGTATTGGGATGAGCATCACACATTCAAGACGACAGAGGATCCTGAAAAGCCGAAATTTTACGCGCTGGATATGTTTCCTTACCCGTCCGGAGCCGGGCTTCATGTCGGCCACCCGGAAGGGTACACGGCGACGGACATCGTTTCCCGCTTCAAACGGATGAAGGGCTATAACGTGCTGCATCCGATGGGTTGGGACGCATTCGGCCTGCCGGCGGAGCAGCATGCGATGGATAAGGGCGAGCACCCTCGGGAAATCACGATCAAGAACATTAACACGTTCCGGCGTCAGATCAAGTCGCTCGGCTTCTCTTATGACTGGGACCGCGAGATCAGCACGACCGATCCGGAATATTATAAATGGACGCAGTGGATTTTCATCCAGCTGTACAAACGCGGCCTTGCCTATGTTGCCGAAGTGCCTGTGAACTGGTGTGAAGCCCTCGGGACCGTACTGGCCAACGAGGAAGTCATCGACGGGAAGAGCGAGCGCGGCGGCCATCCGGTCGTCCGCAAGCCGATGCGCCAATGGATTCTGAAGATTACCGAGTATGCCGACCGGCTGCTGGAAGATCTGGATGACCTGGATTGGAGCGAAAGCCTGAAGGATATGCAGCGCAACTGGATCGGAAGATCGAAGGGCGCTGAAGTGCAGTTCGACATCGAGGGGCATGACGCCAAGCTGACGGTATTTACGACCCGTCCCGACACGCTGTTTGGCGCTACTTATTGCGTGCTCGCTCCCGAACAGGAGCTGGTAGAGCGCATTACGACGCCTGAACAGAAGGATGCGGTGAAGGCCTACCAGGAGCAGGCAGCCCGCAAGAGCGATCTGGAGCGCACCGATTTGGCCAAAGACAAAACCGGTGTGTTTACCGGAGCCTATGCCGTCAATCCGGTGAGCGGCGAGATGCTCCCGATCTGGATTGCGGATTACGTGCTGGCAGGCTACGGAACCGGAGCCATTATGGCGGTGCCGGGGCATGATTCCCGCGACTGGGAATTCGCCAAGAAATTCGGCTTGAACATCGTCGAAGTGGTCAAAGGCGGAAACGTGCAGGAGGAAGCTTATACCGGGGACGGAGAGCATGTAAACTCGGGCCCGCTGAACGGACTGCACACCGAAGAAGCCATCGCTGCAATGATCGCGTGGCTTGAGGAGAACGGCAAAGGCCAGGGCAAGGTAACCTACCGCCTGCGTGACTGGCTGTTCAGCCGCCAGCGCTATTGGGGCGAGCCGATTCCGATTCTGCATCTGGAGGACGGCACAATGAAGACCGTTCCCGAGGATCAGCTTCCGCTGCTGCTGCCGGATGTGGATCAAATCAAGCCGTCGGGTACAGGGGAGTCGCCGCTGGCCAACGTCACCGACTGGGTGGAGACGATCGATCCCGAGACGGGCATGAAAGCCCGCCGCGAGACCAATACGATGCCGCAATGGGCCGGCAGCTGCTGGTATTACCTGCGCTACATCGATCCGCATAATGCAGATGAGCTGTGCTCGACGGAGAAGCAGGAGGCATGGCTGCCTGTCGATCTGTACATCGGCGGAGCCGAGCATGCGGTGCTTCACCTGCTGTATGCCCGTTTCTGGCATAAATTCCTGTACGACCTCGGTGTCGTCACGACCAAGGAACCGTTCCAGAAGCTGATCAACCAAGGCATGATTCTGGGAACAAACAATGAGAAAATGAGCAAATCGCGCGGCAACGTCATTAACCCGGACGAAATCGTAGAGCAGTTCGGTGCCGACACGCTGCGCGTATACGAAATGTTTATGGGGCCTTTGGAAGCGACCAAGCCTTGGAACGAGAACGGCGTGGAAGGCGCGCACCGCTTCCTCTCCCGCGTGTGGCGCCTGATCGTCAGCGAGGATGGCAGCCTCAGCAGCAAAATTACGGACGGCGATGGCAGCGATGAGTTCAAGCGGACATGGCATAAAACGATCAAGAAAGTGACCGACGACCTGGAGAATCTGCGCTTCAACACCGCGATCAGCCAGCTGATGATTTTCATCAACGAAGCCTACAAAGCGGATGCGCTGCCGCGTCTGGCGATCGAGAACTTCGTGCAGATGCTGTCGCCGCTCGCTCCGCACATCGCGGAAGAGCTTTGGGAGCGTCTGGGCCATCAGGAGAGCATTACTTACGTACCGTGGCCGTCCTATGACGAATCCTGGACCGTGGAATCGGAAGTCGAAATCGTCATTCAGGTCAACGGCAAAATCGTTCAGCGGGCGATGATCGCCAAAGATATGAGCCAGGAAGCCATGCAGGAACATGCCATGTCGCTGCAGAACGTGCAGCAGGCCATTGACGGGAAAACCGTACGTAAGGTCATTGCGGTACCGGGTAAGCTTGTAAACATCGTTGCGAACTAATCGGCACCGGGGCCGCCGAACTGGGCGTCACACTTTTCCAGATCCTCTTTATATTTGCCGTGGGTTGTGGCGATCAGACGGTGAAAGACGCCGGTTAAGCTGCTGTCCAGCAGGGCAAGCGCTTCGGCGGTAATGCCGCCGGGAACGGTTACCCGCTTCTGCAGCTCATGGGGCGTTAAGCCTCCCTGCGTCAGCAGTTTACCCGTACCGAGGAGCATTTCCCCGGCGATCCACGTCAGTTCGCCGCGGTCCATGCCGGTCGTTTCTACGGCGGCGTTGATCCACTGATCCAGAAAAAAGCTTAAAAAGGCAGGCCCGCAGCTGGATAAATCCGATGTGATCCTGACAAAGGATTCATCGATGATGATGGGCTTGCTGATGGGAGACAGGAGATGCTCGATGAGCTGCCTGTCTTCCTCTTTTATCCGGCTGCCATACATACATAGACAGACGCCGCTTTGAACGCGGTGGGCCACGCTCGGAATGATCTTGGCCACCTTACAGCACAAAGCCGACTCCAAGTGATGGATCTGCACCGGACTCGTGATGGATACCACCATTTGATCGGGCCGAAGCGTGCTCCCGATTTCATCCAGAATTGCTTTAAATTGAAGCGGCTTCACGCACAAAAAGATCAGATCGCTGTTGTGCGCGGTTTCCGCGTTGCTGGTGCATACATGCAGACCGGGGTGTCGCTGCTGGAGCCGGATAACCTTCTCGGGGGTACGGTTGCTGGCATAGACCTGGTTTGGAGCGAGCGAACCCGAAGCAATCAGGGCCTCAAGCAGCAGGCTGCCCATGCTGCCGGTTCCGATAAATCCTACCTTCATATAGGTTCCCTCCTTTCGTGCTTCGCAGTAACGACATGATCGTTCCCATTAGTGTATGCGCTATAACTTGGCCACCATGACGGCTAATTCAGCATTATAGAGTTATAAATTTTCAGTGTATGTTATTTTGTACTTCATCTATGGACCGACAGCGAGTCATTTCAAGTCATTTCATAGAATCGGGGTGTCATGTTGTGAAAAGAATATCGGCAGTCGTCAGCATCGTTTGTGCCGTGCTGGGAAGCGGGGCCATTCTGCTGTCAGGAATTCATACAAGCAGCGGCATGGAGCAGTGGCAGCCGCTCAACGGCAGGGTTGAAAGCGTTCTGAACGAAAAAACGGGCGGTTCGGCAGGCGAATTGCCTAAAGGCGCCGCGGCAGCGGATGACAAACAAAAGCAGGAGCAAGGTTCTAAGCAGGACGCCAACCCGGCTGCCAAGCAGGACGCCGTACCCTCGGGATCCGCGCAGGCGAATGTCAGCCGAAATACGACAGATCAAGCGCAGAGTTCGGGAGATGAAGTGGCGGCGGGCCAAGCGGCAAACGGAAGCACTCATTCTGACGCTGAACTTGCGGCGAATGCGGCTTCAGGGCCGGCAGGAACTTCATCCAAGCAGCCACCGCCTGGAGGTTCGGCTGACGCGGTGTCCGGTTCGCAGACAGATGCCGGAGCGCAGGGCAAAAAGGTCAACGTCAATACCGCAGGACTAACGGAGTTGACCGATCTTCCGGGGATCGGTGAGGCCAAGGCCAAAGCCATTCTGGAATACCGCAATCAGCACGGACCGTTCAAATCGGTTGCGGATTTGGACAAGGTCAAAGGCATCGGGCCCAAAATGCTGGAAAAAATGAAGCCGTACATACAGCTGTAGGTGATCCGTTAGGCGCTAAATGCGTTGTCTCCCATGTAGGTATATCGGTAAACGTTTTTCTTGTGATACAATATGTACACATTCTACGGAAATCAGGTGATGGATTCATGACGGTTGATACCCGAAAAGACTGGGACACTTACTTTATGGATATTGCATATATGGTATCGACGCGTTCGCGCTGTTCCCGGCGCCATGTCGGAGCCGTGCTCGTTCAAGGGAAGAAGCTGCTCGGCACCGCGTATAACGGAGCGCCGATGGGCGTGCCTGACTGCTCGGAAGCGGGGTGCATGATCGCTGAGGAGTACGAGCTTGTGGACGTGGACGGGAAGCAGGAAATGGTGAAAAAGCAGCGCTGCGTCCGGACGATTCATGCCGAGCAAAATCTGCTGCTGTTCACCGACCGCATCGACCGGGAAGGCAGCTCCGTCTATGTTACGGACGAGCCCTGCTGGACGTGCGCCAACATGCTGGCGAACAGCGGCGTGACCGAGATCGTGTATCACCGTCCGTATCCTAAGGATACGGAGAAGGTTACGGAAATGATGCGGCAGAAGGGCATTACCTTCCGCCGGCTGCCCGTCTATGAGCCGCCACGGGAAACGGTGATGACGGTAGCGGATTAATTGACAGAAAGACTGAACATACGGTTACACAGGAATATTCGGAAATATGGAATACACCATCATTAGGGGAAGGACCTCTGTCCGCAGCACGGCTGCCGGCAGGGGTCCTTTTTTGGTTTCCGTAAAGAAGGCGCAGGCGAAGTGCGTATGAGAAACCGTCGGAAGCCTATATGTAAAGAAGGGAAGTGTGTGATATGAAACAAAGACCGCTGATCGTATTCACGGTAAGCTGGATCGCCGGCAGCAGCGCAGCGTATGCCTGTTCGGGTTCAAGGCTGCTTCTCCTGATCGCAGGTGCATCGCTGCTGCTGGCAGCGCTCGGTATGTACCGGAGAGACTTCCTCCGGACCGTGATCATCATCTGGTGCGCCTTAGCGGCGTCGGGAGCGTATTGGGAGCTGCAGGAAGCCGCAAATGTATCCAAGCTCCCCGAAGCCCTTCAGGCGGCTGATGCTGCCCAAATGGACGGAGCCAGTGTCCGAATGACAGGCATGATCGCCTCCGCCGTCGAAGTCGACGGGGACCGAGCCGATTTTGTCATGAGCGTTCGACAAGCGGTACCTATCGGTGGGACCGCAGCCAGCGGTAAATCCAACTCACGGGATGCCGGAACGAGTACGGGCAGCGAGCGTGCGGTGTCCGAAAAGGTCATGGTACAGGTCAAGCTAAAAAGCCAGCAGGAGCAGGAAGCAGCCCGCCAATGGCAGCGGGGGGACCGGGTCCGGATTTCCGGCAGCCTCACGCAGCCGCAGAGCGCCCGGAACTTCGGCGGCTTCGATTACCGTCAGTACCTGGTGACCCAGAAAATTCATTGGTTGTTTAAAGCCACCGGAGCCTCCAATGTCCAGGCTTCAGCTCCGTCCGGCTTTGGCATGACCCTTCTTCTGCGCTGGAACGATCAGGCGAGGAACGGCCTGAGCGGAATGATCGACCGGATTTTCCAGGAACCCCATGCCGGTTATATGAAGGGGCTGATCATCGGGCTTCAAGACGACCTGGATCCCGAAACCTACGCAGAATTCTCCCAACTGGGCCTGACCCATATTTTGGCGATCTCGGGTATGCACGTCGCCGTGTACGTTGGCTGTTTGCTCTATATCCTTTCCCTGCTGCGCCTCTCCCGTGAAAAATCGCTGCTGCTTGTCATGCTGCTCGTGCCCCTGTACGTTCTTCTGTCAGGAGTCAGTCCGTCCGTCGTGCGGGCGGGGATTATGAGTATGATCGGGCTGTATGCAGCCCGAAAGGGGATGCTGAAGGACGGATTGAACATCCTCAGCGCGGCGGCGCTGCTCATGCTGCTCTGGAATCCATATTATCTGCTGAGCGTAAGCTTCCAGTTGTCGTTTCTCGTGACAGCAGGCCTGATGGTCTATGTTCCGTTGATACATCCGCAGCTGTCCTTTCTGCCATCCAAAATCGCCGGTGCGGTCGGCGTTACCCTCATTGCCCAACTCGTGTCTTTTCCGCTGACGATCTATTATTTCAATCAGTTCTCTTTACTATCGTTTGCGGCCAATTTTGTGCTCGTTCCCTTCATTACCTTTCTCGTTCTCCCTGTGGGGACGGCAGCGCTGCTCCTCGGATCGTTATGGCTGCCCGGGGGCAAGATGCTGGCGGCGGCAGCCGAGTGGCTGGACGATCTGTCTTTCTGGCTGGTGAAATGGATGAATGGGTATCCGCAGTTCGTGACGATCTGGAAGTCACCTTCGCCGGTTTGGATCGCTTCCTATTTTATAGCGCTGTATGGGCTGCTCTATTTCGGAAAAGGGTGGTCGCTGAGCCGGCGACATATGGCAGTAGAGCCGGACGCGACCGTGCCCCTGGGTGTGCCTCCTGCAGCCCGCCGCTCGGAAGCGGCTTTGCCTTCCCGGACGAAAACCCGGCTTGCCGCCGGAGCGCTTGGGGGAATATGCATACTCATCGTTCTTCTGTACGCGGGATACCAGCCGGAGCACTTCCGCGGTACTGGAGCGGTGCAGGTACTGGACGTGGGGCAGGGTGACAGCATTTTGATCACGACTCCGCAAGGAAAGCACGTTCTGGTCGACGGGGGCGGAACCGTCAGCTTCCGCAAGGCGGAGGACGGGTGGAAGGAGCGGAAGCAGCCGTTTGAGGTCGGCGCCAAGGTTCTCGTTCCATTATTAAAGAAGCGGGGAATCCACAGGCTGGACGCGGTCATCGTAACGCACGGGGACCAGGATCACGCCGGAGGCATGCAGGCGGTGCTGGAACAGATTCCGGTCGGGGCGTTTTTATTCAATGGGACGATGGCCGGTACGGCTGCCTTTGATCGGCTGATGGCTGCCGCCGTAGACAAGGATATTCCGATTTATGCCATTCACCAAGGAATGAACTATGCCCCGGACGGCCGGACGCAGCTGGTTTTTCTCGGCCCGATCCTGTCGCAGACCGATCAGGAAGCGCTGTCGGTCGTCAAGGACCAGAACCATGACTCGGTCGTGTTCCTGCTCGAAATGAACGGGGGACGCTTCCTGTTCACCGGAGATATGGACAAGGCGTCCGAGGAGCAGATTCTTGAGACACTGGACTCTGGCCGGCTTGGTGAGGCGGTGGCGGATAATGGGCAAGCCGTCGATGAGCCGGCGCTGCAAACCGCAGGCGAGCTGCTGGAAGCACCCGTGGATGTGATCAAAATCGCGCACCACGGCAGCAAGACAGCCAGTTCAGCGGAATGGCTGAGCCGGTGGAAGCCAGCCGCCGCCGTTATTTCGGCCGGCGTGAACAATCTGTACGGCCATCCGCATGCCGATGTGCTGCAGCGGATTTCCGAGGAAGGAGCGGCCGTTTACAGGACCGATCTGCAGGGAGAAATCCAATTTTCGGTAAAATCCGGGAAAATCCGCGTCAGAACCAAGCTGATAACAAAATCGTAATGATTTGTCTATGAAAAACGCTTAGAATGATGAAGTTGGCCGCAGAATCTTCAGGTGACTCCGCCTCTGGAATTTGGTATTCTTAATTGTGGTTTTCATCAGCAGAGATGAAGTAAAACGGTGGTGTCACTCTTGACGTACATACCTTCCGGATTTTTACGGGAAGCAGATTTAACAAAACGATACGGGTGGATCGAAGCAGAAGAAAAAACCGCTTTCGGTTGAAGGTTATATCCGTTTTTTTTTTAGGAATGGCAAGCACTCCCGGGGCCTGCCTTTTCAGCAACTTTAAAAATGTGGTTACAAATTGCAACAATTTGCTGGTCTTACACGTCTGTAAGATTGCAGGGAGAGGGGGATCCTTTGTGGTAGAGCAGGGACTCATCAGAGCCGCTCAATCGGGCGATCGCGACGCTCTAATCACCCTATTAAGAGAAATTGAACAACATGTTTACAGGACAGCTTTTTATATTCTGAATAATGAGCAGGATGCGCTCGACGCTTCCCAGGAAGCATTGATTCGGATTTATACCAAAATCGATTCCTATGAAGAGAAGGCACAGTTTAAAACGTGGATACAGCGGATCGTCACGAACATCTGTATCGACAAGTTCCGGCGGACGAAGCCTACGGTTTCGATCGACGAACATGAGCTCGTTTTTCAGGACAAACAGAATGTTGAGAAAGAGGTTTTATCCTCTTATTTGGCCCAGGACATCCAGGAGGCCATCAATCAACTGCCGGATCATCACCGGACTGTGATCGTCCTTAGATATTTGCAGGATTTCTCCTACAATGAAATCGCTGACTGTCTCAACCTGCCGCTGAATACGGTGAAATCCTATTTATTCAGGGCCAGACAGCAGCTGCAGAACATGCTCCAAGAGCATCAGAAAGGTGGTGTATCAGGATGAAGTGTCCAGAGGTGGTGGAGTGGATGCACCGTTACTTGGATTACGACTTGGACGAAGAGGAAACCGTCAAGCTCTATGAACATTTGAAGACATGCCCTGAGTGTGCGGATACCTTTCGGCTGCTGAAATCGTTGTCCAGAGACCTCGAAGATTTGCCAAAAGTAACGCCTAAGTTCAGTCTCGTCGATGCCATCATGCCTCAGCTGGATGCGATCGATCAGGCGCGCCACGAGAAGAGCGCATCGCTCGAAGAAATGCCGGCGCCAGCCGAAATGGTACCTGTTCCGTCCCGTCCGGCCCGCAAGGGCAAGTTCTGGAATACGGTAGCTGGACGTACAGCGCTCGGAGGCGCTGCGGCTGTAGTCATTCTTGGGGTGGCGGTGCTGAATTATAATCCGAAGCAACTAACTACGGCGGAAGAGCCGCCTGTTAATACGGCGGCGTCCAATGAGACCAGCAGCATGGAATCGGCGGCGACCTCAGGCTCAGAAGCATCGAAGAGCAACGTCGTCGAACAAAATGCAAGTTCTTCGGAGCCCGCGCAGGACCCTGCCGAAGGGCAAACGCCGGCATCTTCGGATCCTTCGCAGCTCAGCGAGAGCCAAGTTGGCGGCAGCGACACAGCGTCTAGCGACAAGGCCACCGGCCAGGAGGCCCAGACCTATGCGCAGCAGCAGGACTCGTCCAAAATTCCGGCCCAGGATGCGGAGGCAAGCCGGAAAGCGGACACCGGCAGCCAGGACAATGCCGGCAAAGCCGGGTCCACCGAATCGGCTGACAACAGCACCGGCATGCAGGAAGGGGATGATGGCCAGGCGACGCTAAGCGCTCCAACCGACACAGAGAGCCCGCCTCCGAAAGGGGATGATGTCCAGAAGGACGTTACTCCTCCGGATGGAGACGGCGGTCAAGCGGCGGATAGCTCCACTCCTGAGGTTAACGGATCTCAAGAAGGCGACACGTCGGGACAAATGGGCATTATGGCCATTAAGCCCAAAACTGATTCGAACAAGTTCTATTCTCCTGACGGTCAGTATGCGGCCTCTGTCGAAAACAAAAAGCTGGTCATCTACAGCGTAACTTCGGACGGAAGCTCCAAGCAGGTAAGTTCCCTTGATCTGCCGGGAACGTGGGTATCGGGCGTGTGGTCTGCCGACAGCACCGTGTTTACGTACCAGACCACGGATGCCAGCGGCTCGACGGTAAGCCAGACGTATCAGGTGGGCAAACAGGACGGCTCCACACCGTAAGCCGCCTGATGATAAAGCATAAAAAATGTGCTGTTCATGATGCACACATGATAGAGATATGGAATAGGTTATATTACGCAGGATCCAAAACGTCGTATGACCACCGGCGGTTAAGTTTCTAGAGCTTTTCACGCTGGTGTTTATAATAGATGTGCTGGAACAAAGGGACCTTATGCGAACAGCAGGGGTCCTTTTGTTGTTGCGCGTTCACCATAATTCGGCCTGCCGGGGGAGGCCTGTTTTTCTTCCCCGCCGTTTTTGGTAGAATGGATGTAGCGCTTTTGTGGCCGGATGGATGGGGCATTGGAACGATGTACCTTGCGAACGGGAATAGCAGATATCAAATGGGCATGGATAGAGAGAAGGGGGAGCAACAATGGATGTAAAGGCGGCGGTGAAAGCGATCAGACAGGGTGATGTATCGCCGGTCTACCTCCTGTACGGAACCGAGAAATACCAGATGAATGAATTTACCTCACTTATGGAGGACCAGCTGCTGCAGAAGGAGGAGCGGGATTTTGCGATCGTACACTATGATCTGGCCGACACCCCGATCCAGGAAGTCGTGGAAGAGGCAGAAATGATTCCTTTTATGGTGCAGCGAAAGCTTATTTTCGTTCGGGACGCAGCCGTATTTACCGCAGGGAAGGACTCAGGCAAAGTCGAACACCGCATGGAATCGCTGCTTGAATACATAGGTAATCCGGCGGAATACAGCGTGCTGATCTTCCTGGTGAACAACGAGAAGCTGGACGAGCGCAAAAAGGTCGTTAAGGCGGTTAAAAGCGCCGGCACGGTGCTTTCCTTTATGCCGATGGGCAGCGACGAGCTGCTGCGGTGGATCGAGAAGAAGGCCAAGCAGCGCGAATGCAGCTTCGCCCCGGGGGCGGCGGAGATGCTGGTCCGCAACGCGGGCACACAGCTGCAGACGCTTGCAGCCGAAGTGGACAAGCTGTGCCTGTATGCTGGCAGCGGCGGTACCGTGACGACGGACATCGTGGACCGGCTGGTGGCGCGGAGCACGGAGCAGAACGTATTTGCCCTCGTTGAGGAGATCGCCAATCTGCGGCTGGATCAGGCGCTGGGCATCTTCTATGAGCTGCTGAAGCAGAAGGAGGAGCCGATCAAAATCGCAGCGCTGATCGCCCGCCAATTCCGCATTATTTTGCAGGTGAAGGACCTCGGCGGCCAAAGCTATTCGCAGCAGCAAATCGCTTCCCAACTGGGACTGCATCCTTATGCGGTCAAGATTGCCGGGGAGCAGGCGCGCAAGTTTCAGCCGAACCAGCTGAAGGCGATCCTCAGCAGGCTCGGAGATCTCGATTACCAGATGAAGACCGGGGCTATTGATAAAGTGCTCGGCCTGGAGCTGTTCCTGCTCAGACTGGCGGGGTAGCGCAACAATCGAATGGATGTGAAAGAGGCACCGTTTTTGCGCTTTGGAGCGTAAGGGCGGTGTTTTTTATTTTATTATTCATTCCTTCGAGTCAATGCTTTTATTGATTTAAATGCGTTGGAATAAATGAATGAATTTTTTTATGATGGGTTTGACATCAGTAAATATTCTCGTCTTTTATAGAGGAAGGAGCTTGCTAATCATGTTCAAACTGATCTATCTGATTGATTTTATCGTCTTGTTTCTCTTGATTATGATGTGGGCGGTGATAACGAATCGTTTGAGCCGTCTACCCTACCGGTCCACAAAAAAGGAGCTGCAGCGAAGTATCGCCCGGTTAATGATCCCTTTCTTTATCGCTCAAGGTCTGGTCATTGCCGAAGTCGTCATCCTGTTTTTATTAGGGACGTATGGATGGGAATTTATAAAAGAGAAGGTCCTCCTTACCATGCCGCTGTTCATTCCTTCTGTAATCTCTACGATAGTACCCCTTTCGATGCTGCGCAAGTTCACCCGCCGAATACCGGAAAATCTACAATCCACTGTAGACGAAACGGATCGGAAGGTCCTGACCTCACCCGGGCTTATGCTTCCCGCGCAAGCGGCTCTGATCAGTTCGATCGCAGGCTGTTACTTTTCCTATGTTGTTTACCCATTTGAGTTAAATGTGTTACATGCCGTTATTCTATGGCTGTCCTTCGCTGCGGTTATCGTTGTTTTGTGGTTTCGGCAACAACGCCTCAGCCGAAAACGAGTCAAAGCCAATTATGCGATGACGGTATCTACAAGACTTCAGCATGTGGTAATCTCCAGTGCCTGCCTTGCGATTCTCATTGGCGGCTGGTACGTCTTATCGATGAAAGCGTCCATGCTGCCTGACCATATGAACATGGGTAGCATGGATCACGAAATGGATATGCAAGCGATGAATCATTCCATGAACCATACCATGAGTAATACCATGAACGTTAAAGAAATAAGTGTAACCGCATTAACAGGTCCTCAAACCGAGAAAGCAGACCGCCATTTCGAATTGGTCGCCCAGAAGAAGCAAGTGAAATTAAGTTCCGGCAAGACGATGGAGGCCTGGACCTTTAACGGGATTGCTCCGGGGCCGGAATTACGCGTGAAACAAGGGCAGATTGTTGAAGTTGTTTTGAAAAATAAAGATATTGAAGAGGGGGTGACGATTCACTGGCATGGCTATAATGTGCCGAATGCAGAAGACGGAGTTGCCGGGGTGACCCAAGATTCTGTGCCGCCCGGTGGAACGCATGTATACCGCTTCGAAGCCAAACAAGCGGGAACGTATTGGTACCACTCCCATCAACAATCGGCCAAACAAGTGATCAAAGGGCTGTTCGGTTCGCTTATCGTTGAACCCAACGATCTTTCCCAGCTCAATACGAAGGACATCACCATACTAAGCCACGCTTGGCAATTGTCGGACGGCAGCGCATTAACCCCGACGTATGGGCTAAAGGACACGCTGGATCGTCAAACGATTCCAGCCGGCACCCAGGTCAAATTGCGCCTGATTAACGCCCAGAACTACCCGCAAACGTTCCAACTATCGGGAGTCCCGTTCGAAGTGACGGCTATTGACGGCAACGAGATTCACTCGCCCACCGACATAAAGGATCAGAAGCTAATGATCGCCGGCGGAGGACGATATGATATTTTATTCACCATGCCCAAAACGCCTGTAAGATTGAGCAGCCGAAGTGAGGCAGGCGTCACCCCGGGGATCGTGTTTAGTGAGGCGGTCACCCATTCAACCCCGGCTATAAATGAAAAAAATGCTGTCTTTGATCCGGGGACTTACGGGGAAAAGCAACCGACTCCTTTCGGCATCCACAGCAAGTTTGACCGGACCTTCAACATCGTTTTGGATTCGCGCCTCGGGTTCTATAATGGTAAAATATACGCTTTATATACCATTAACGGACGCGTCTTTCCGGACACACCTATGTTAACGGTCAAAGAAGGTGATCTGGTAAAAACAACTTTTATTAACCGCGGGTGGGATCATCATCCGATGCATCTTCATGGGCATACGATGCTCGTCCTCAGCCGGAACGGAAAACCAACGACAGGGAGCCCTTGGTGGACCGATTCGCTGGATGTCGCTCCCGGTGAAGTCTATGAAGTTGCGTTTCAGGCAGATAATCCGGGGATCTGGATGGATCATTGCCATAATTTATGGCATGCCGAAAAGGGAATGACGATGCACTTGTCCTATGAAGGGATCACCACACCGTTTGAAGTCGGAAAGAAAACATCCAACCAGCCGGAATAAGCCATGGGTTCACCCTGAGCTATATTTTAACTAGACACAGCGGGTCGAAGTTAAATCTCGGTTTGAGCCATGTTCCGGAAGTGCTCGATGATGACTTGGCGGAATTCCTTGGCTGCACTTGTAAAATAGCGGCTCTGGTGTCTTGTCAGCCCAATTTCCCGTGTACACACCGGATCCTCGATTTGCAGGCAAGCCACGTTGGCACGGGACCCCGCTTGTAATGCGGATTCGGGTATAAAGGCAATGCCAAGCCCGGTTAGGACCAAAGGACCCAAGGTTGCGGGCTCATCGCCTTCATAAGCGTTACTGGGTACAAATCCGGCCTGTTCGCAATAACGATCCATCAAGTCGCGGATCCCGTAACCCTTTTTTAAACTGACGAACCGTTCCTCCTTAAGTTCGGATAAACGAATTCGGCTTCTGCCCGCCAGCCGGTGGGTTGCTGGAACGGTCACATAGATCTGCTCTTGGAAAACGACATCGCATACGAGTTCGCTGCCCAGAATGGGTGGGGAAGACAAACAAAAATCAACCTCACCCTTCTTTACCCGGGTTTCCATTTCATGGGTTCCCAGCTGCTCTACATGGAACTGAACCTGCGGCCGAATTTTACGAAATCGGTTAAGAATATCGGGCAGCATGTAAGCCGTGTTAACGGCCAGCGTCAGTGTTCCGTAATCAGCACTGGTCATATCCGCGATTTCGCGTTTACCTTCCTCCAATTCAAACAAAGCCCGCTCGACACGTTGATAAAAAGAACGGCCAAACGCATTTAGCCGTAGATTGCGGCCGCTTCTGTCGAATAAAGGGGCGCCCAGGTCTTCTTCCAACCGCTGAATCGTCTTACTAAGCGAAGACTGGGTAACATGTAATTCCCCCGCAGCCTCGGTCATATGTTCCAAACGAGCTACCGTTCGAAAGTACTCAAGCTGAAGCAGTTCCAAAGTATATGCACCTCACATTCCTGTGGATCTATTTTATTATAGATAAAAATAGACTCATGTGAATCAATAAATGATGAAGAGGGAAAGGAGGCATATTATTGTGCCTTAACCGGGGTGCGAGGCTATTTCTCCAATTCAGATTGTCCTCCGGCAAGTGTGCAGCATATTCTACCTTATGATTGTTCCAGACCAAAAACTATATAGAAATGGTGGAGTTCGCATGCGCTGGTTAGAAGTGAAGCAGAGAGGCCCGCTCGACGGGAGCGTGATCATTCCAGGGTCCAAGAATAGTTCCCTCGCGCTCATCGCCGCTGCCGTTCTTGGAGACACACCGACAATACTGGAGGGCATACCGGATATTAACGATATCCGCGCCATTGGAGAAATTGGAAGCCGCATCGGCCTGCAGGTGAGCAAAAATGATGACGGCCATTTTGTTGTGGATTCATCCCGGATTCATTCATCCGTCCTCGATCAGGCGCTGACGTCTTCGTTCCGCGCTTCCTATTATCTGATCGGGGGGCTTCTCAGTAAGTACAAGCGGGTGACGCTCGGTTATCCGGGGGGTGATAATTTCGTAGAGCGGCCCATTGACCAGCATATGAAAATATTCAAGGCGTTCGGGGCGGACGTGACGCTGGAAGAGAAACAGTACACAGTATCGGCGGAAAAGCTCACGGGCACTGACTTTTGCTTCGATCTGCTGACATCCGGCGCAACGATCAATGCGGTGCTGCTCGCTTCGCTGGCGGCCGGAATAACCCATCTGCACAACTGCGCGACGGATCCGGAAGTGGTGGACGTCTGCCAGCTGCTGAACCGGATGGGAGCTGACATCACCGGAGCCGGTACGGACACGATCCGTATACGCGGCGTGAAGTCTCTGACAGGATGCCGGTATCGGGTCATCCCCGATCGGCTCATTGCGGGGGCGTTTATGATGACGGTGGGCATTACGGGCGGCACGCTGACCCTGAAACAGGTCATCCCCGAGCATGTGCGGTCCATCATGGCCAAGCTGAGCGAAATCGGCATTGAATTTGAAAGCGGGAACGATTACATCATCGCCAGCAGCCAGGGGAATATCAAACCGACGCGGGTACGGACGGGCATGTATCCCGTGTTCAACTCCGACATGCAGCAGCCGATTACGAGCCTGCTCCTGAAGGCGCCGGGCTACAGTGCCGTCAGGGAAAAGGTGTACCCGTACCGTTTCAGCCATGTCGCCCAATTAAACCGGCTTGGCGCCGATATCCAGGCGAAGAACGGCTATGCCATCATTAAAGGCGGCAGGCCGCTGCACGGCGGCTACGCCCATGCGACCGATGTCCGGGCGGGAACCTGCCTGATCATGGCCGGCCTGCAGTCGGAGCAGGCGACGCGAATCACGGGCATCGAGCATATTGAGCGCGGCTATGAGGACGCGGTGCATTTGTTCGGCCAGGCGGGGATCGGGCTGGTGATCCACGAAGGCGAACCCGCTCCGGACGGCACCGAATATACGACAACGGCGTGAGCGCCGGCCGGCTGCTTAGGGCTGTTTTAGCTTATGTGTTGTTGACGGCAAACAGCCCCCAAACCGGAAGAACGGCAGCGGGGGCTATTTCGATTTGTTTTATGACTCGGATCAACCTTATGCGAGATACAGAGGTTTCTACCCGTCAATCGCTTTAGTCGAGGCCTGCTGAGCGGACAAGCTCCCGAAACGCTGGGACCAGTAGGCGAGGCCCATCGTCAGCAGCAGGAATAACCCTGTAATGAGGAACACGGTATGAATGCTGAACACGCCGCTGATTGCGCCGCCCGCAAGCGGTCCCAGCATACCGCCGAGCTGGTTCGCGGTCTGGTTGAGGCTGAAGGCCCTTCCGCGGAAATCGCTCGGCGTAGACCGGACGACAAGCCCGTTCAGCGCCGGGAACACGGCGCAGAAGAAGCAGCCGTACAGGAAGCGGACGACCGAGAACGCCCAAATGTTATGAAACGGGATCTGGAGCAGCGAACCTATGCCTCCGGCGAACAAGCCGATCATCAGTATTTTTTGGAACCCGACCTTGTCGGCCAGCTTGCCCCAGCGCGGGGCGAAGATGATGCTGGCGATCCCGACGAGCGAGAAGATGAAGCCAGCCAGGATGGACGCATCCGATGCCGAGTGGCCGATCTCCACAATATAGAGGGAGAGCACCGGCTCAATGGTCATGACCGAGAACTGCGTCACCATGGTGAGCACCAGGACGATCATCAGCATTTTGTTGACGGCTGCCTGCTTGAGCGTGTTAAACACCGAAAGTTTGCCTTTGCTCGGGACAAATTTTTCCTCTTTGACGTAAAAGATAACGAGCAGCGTGGCCAGAAAGCACAGCACGCCCGCGCTGCCGAAGGCCAGCCGGTTGTCGAACACCTTGGAGAGCACGCCGCCGAGGAGGGGCCCCATGATGCTTCCCGTAGCCGTGGCCGTGGACATGGTGGACAGCGCGTAGCCGACCCTTTTCTCCGGGGTGTTGGTACCGACGATCGCAATGGCTCCCGGAATAAACCCGGAGAGAAGCCCCTGCAAAATACGCAGGATGAGCAGCTGCACCGGATGCGTGACAAACGCCGTCAGCAAATAAATGATGCACAGCACAAAACCTGCGCGGATGATCATCGGCTTGCGGCCGTATTTGTCGCCGACGGATCCCCAGAACGGAGATGAAAGCGCTCCCGCAAAAAACGCTGCGCTGAACAGCAGGCCGGACCACATCTCAATGTTTTTGGTGACACCGATTTCAATCAGAAACAAGGGAAGAAAGGGTACCACCATCGAGAAGCTTGAGGACACGATCAGCGAGCCGAACCATAAAACCCATAGATTTTTCTTCCAGTTTTCCATAGACGTCATCTCCTGTTAAACCTAGTATACAGCACATGGGTTGTCCACTTGCTTCGTGAGGCTGCTTCGAACATGGCTGTCCGTGCTATATAAAAGAGCAAAAGGCGCGCCGCTATGGCGTTGTCAGCTCTGTACGCGTTTCGAAAGAAAATTTAAAAGTCCTGATCAGCTTGGGAGCTGCTCAGGACTTTTCCATTTCATCGTATGGATAGCGCTCCCTTAGGCTTGTGCACTGAGAGCGTTAAGTTTTTTCGCCAGGCGGGACTTCTTGCGGCTGGCTGCGTTCTTGTGGATCAGGCCTTTAGTTACGGCTTTGTCCAGTTTTTGGGATGCAGCTTGAACAGCAGCTTTAGCAGCTTCGACTTCATTATTCGTCAGCGCAGAATCGGCAGCCTTTACAGCTGTACGAAGCGCGGATTTTTGGGAAGCATTAAGCGCACGGCGTTTGTCGCTTGTTTTCACGCGTTTAACGGCGGATTTAATGTTTGGCATTGCATTCACCTCCTGTAAGGCATTCGAATAGCTCGAAATGATTCACAACTTAAAATAGTTTAGCATGGGGTACTCTAAAAAGCAATACTATCATCGCGTTCCAAAGGTTTGGATTTTAAGAGGCACATGGATCGGCGGCGTATGAACGGTGTCCGGTGTAAAAAGGTTGTGCATAAACTGGCCGCCGCTCCCGCAAACTATCCATAACAAGCCAAAGGAGGCAGATGTATATGGAGTTGGATTTGCAGCGCTATTCCGTGCGGACCGACCTGGCGGTCGACGCCAGGGAAATGGCGGGCCATGCCGGACCGATCCCGGGGGTCGATGAAGAAATTACGGAGAAGGACGGCATCAAGATTACCCGCCTTAACGTGCTGAATGAGGCTGGTTCCCAGGCCATCGGCCGCGTCAAAGGGCATTACATTACCTTGGAGGTTCCCGGACTCCGCAACGGGGACACGAAGCTGCAGGAGCAAGTAGCTGAGGCCTTCGCCCGCGAGTTTGAGGATTTCCTGGCGCTGATCGGGATTCAGAAGAAACAGACGGTTCTGATCGTCGGGCTTGGCAACTGGAATGTGACGCCCGATTCGCTGGGACCGCTTGTGGTGGAGAACGTCCTCGTCACCCGGCAGTATTTTCAGCTGATGCCGGACCAGGTGGCCCCAGGATACCGGGAAATCAGTGCCATCGCCCCGGGGGTGCTTGGGCTGACGGGGATCGAGTCCAGCGAGATCGTCCAGGGTATCGTGGAACGGACGAAGCCGGATCTGATCATCGCGATCGACGCGCTGGCATCCAAATCGCTGGAGCGCGTCAACACGACGATCCAGATCGCAGACATCGGCATCCATCCCGGCTCTGGCATCGGCAACAAGCGCCGCGGCCTCACCAAGGAAGTGCTTGGCGTTCCGGTCGTTGCCATCGGCGTGCCGACCGTATGCTACGCTTCGACGATTGTGAACAATGTCATGGAAATGATGAAGAATCATTTCGGCCAGGAGACGAACCAGACCCGGCAAATTATGGGGATGCTGGACGATATCAACGAGCAGGAGCGGCTCGCCCTGGTCAAGGAAGTGCTCGAACCGCTCGGCCACGATCTGATCGTCACGCCGAAAGAGATTGACGAATTTATCGAAGATATCGCCAATATTGTCGCGAGCGGTTTGAACGCCGCCCTGCATGACGCGGTAGACCCCGGAAACACGGGAGCCTACACCCACTAGGAGGTGCAGCTCCTCCTCTCACTTCTATCATAAATGAGGAAGCCCGAATCTATCGGGCTTTCTTTTTTTGGTTCTATCGAATCTCTCCGGCTCATAGAGTTGAAGTATAAGAGATTTCAGGAGGACAACAGAATGAAGAGGAATGGTTTTCAGCTTTGGAATATCGGCAAATGGAGAGCCAGACTGCTGTATTTTCTGTCTATGGGACGTACCTTTGTGCTGCTGGTGGTCGGATCGCTGCTGTTTTTCTTGCTTCTGGGACTGGGAGGGATGGCCGAGCAGAAAATCAACGATTCTCCGGTTTCTTCTATGAAAGGATTCGCCGGCTCCGTATCAAGCAATTTCTTCATTGATATGTTAGGCATGGAACTGCCCCACCTGAATAAAGAAAAAGGGAACTCGACTTTCTCCGGGGAAAACATGACGACATTCGTATTCCAGATGCTGACCAGTGTCAACCCTAAGGATCCGAAAAGCCTGCTGGCCCGGGAAATGCCGGGCATGGGGGTGAACGATCCGGTGCTGCTGAGGCATTCGGCAGGCAATGACAACGTCGTTCCTCCCGAAGATTATAATCCGCCTGCGGAAACGGCGGGACAAACGGATGCGGCCGGACAAAACCATAACGCTTCAGCCGATCCCCAGAAGAACGGTGCGGGTCAGGCCGAAACCGATCCCGGAAAGGTCGCCGACTCCGGCAAGGGCTCGGACAAGCAGCAGGATGCGCCGTCCGGTCAGGTACCGGACGCCGGCGGCAAGAAAGGTGCCGGAGAAGGAACGCCTTCCAAGGACAATGGAGGTACGGGACAATCTTCGGCGGTGAACTTCAAGAACAAATCGATCCTGATCTATCACTCCCATCCGAGAGAAGCATACAACCCGCTGCTGAGTAAAACCAGCGACAACCCCAGCTCTACGTCTCCGTCGCAAAACGTTATGCTGGTCGGAAGCTATGTGGCGAAGAAGCTGGAGCAGCTCGGTATCGGCACCGCCCATTCGGAGCAGGATTACATGACGACGGTGGCCGACTATAACTATAACTTTTCCTATAAATATTCCCGCGAGACGGTGAAGGCTGCGATGAGCCAGAACAGCGGCATGAAATACCTGATCGACATTCACCGGGATTCTCAAGGGCACAGCCGGACGACGAAAGACATTAACGGCAAAAGCTACGCACAGGTCTTCTTCATCATCGGGCATGGCAACAAAAACTGGCGCAAAAACGAAGCCTTCGCCAATTCCATCCATGAACGGCTGGAAAAAGCCTATCCCGGATTGTCCCGCGGCATTTGGGGGAAAGATTCCTCCATGGGCAACGGGGAATATAACCAGTCGCTGTCGGAGAACAGCATTTTGATCGAGGTCGGCGGGATCGACAGCACCGATGAGGAGCTGAAGCGGACGTCGGAAGTATTGGCACAGACGATCGCCGACGTCTATTACGCGGATCAAAAGGCGGAAAAGGCCAGCACCGATCAAACGGCTCCCGCCAAGAAAGATAATAAAAGCTGAGAAAGCAATGAGCCAAGGGAGGTATGATCATGTCAAAATGGGCTAAAAAAGTGTGCGTGCTTGGAATTTGGGCAGGCATCGGCGTTCTGGTCGGCATGCAGCTGGCCAGTCCGGATGCTCCGGCGCCCGCGCCGCAGGCGCAGACGGCGGCTGCCGCCGTGCAGGCCGGGCCGCAGCAGGGAGCTTCTACGAAGCAGCAGCAACAGCCTTCCCAGCCGCGCCAAAGCTCGAACCGGTTCAAGGCGGCGGACGAGCAGCCGCAGCAGGAACAGGTCGAGGTCCAGGACTGGCATGAGAAGACCCCCGAGCAGCTGCTGGTGGACCAGGGCGGCACGCCGACGGTCGACGTGCTGGCGGATAAGACGGCAGGCCTGCTGCAGGAGCTGTCCCAAAAGGGAATCCGCCTCGTCGTCTCCCTCTTCAGCAACGTGACGGAATAATGCGGGCAGGTGGGATTGCTGGCCTTTCCTCCAACTGTTATAATGAATTGATTACACATCAGGCTGTTTTTGGGGGTAAGGCATGACAGACGTACAAGCAAGGCAAAAGAACATTCGAAATTTCTCCATTATCGCCCATATAGACCATGGCAAGTCGACGCTTGCGGACCGTATTCTTGAATATACGGGCGCCCTCACCTCGCGCGAAATGCAGGATCAGGTGCTGGACCAGATGGATCTCGAACGCGAGCGCGGGATTACCATCAAGCTTCAGGCCGTTCACCTGACTTATCGCGCCGATGACGGCGAGGAATATTTGCTGAACCTGATCGATACTCCCGGACACGTCGACTTTACGTATGAAGTTTCCCGAAGCCTGGCCGCCTGCGAAGGCGCGCTGCTGGTGGTGGACGCCGCCCAGGGAATCGAAGCGCAGACGCTGGCCAACGTCTATTTGGCACTGGATAACAACCTGGAGATTCTTCCGGTCATTAACAAAATCGACCTGCCGAGCGCCGATCCGGACCGCGTGAAGCAGGAAATTGAAGACGTTATCGGTCTGGACGCAAGCGACGCCGTTCTCGCCTCGGCGAAGGCCGGCATCGGCATCAAGGAAATTCTGGAGCAGATCGTCCAGCAGGTACCGCCACCAAACGGTGATCCGGAACAGCCGCTGAAGGCGCTCATTTTTGACTCGCATTATGATCCTTACAAAGGCGTTATCGTGTATGTTCGCGTCATTGACGGCAGCATCAAAGCGGGCTCCAAAATCAAGATGATGGCTACGGACAAGACGTTTGAGGTCATCGAAGTCGGCGCGTTTAAACCGCGGATGACGATCGTGGACGAGCTTAGGGTCGGCGATGTCGGCTTTATCGTAGCGGGTATTAAGCACGTGGGTGATACCCGGGTCGGCGATACGGTCACCGATGCCAAAAATCCGACACTCGAGGCGCTGCCCGGCTACCGTAAAATCAACCCGATGGTATACTGCGGTTTGTACCCGATCGAGACGTCCGATTACAATGACCTGCGCGAGGCGCTGGAGAAGCTGCAGCTGAACGACGCTTCGCTGAGCTTCGAGCCGGAGACGTCGAGCGCGCTTGGCTTCGGCTTCCGCTGCGGCTTCCTCGGGCTGCTTCATATGGAGATTATCCAGGAGCGGATCGAACGCGAATTCAACATCCCGCTCATTACGACGGCGCCGAGCGTTATTTACCGCATCACGCTGACGAACGGCGACACGATCGAAATCGACAACCCGTCCAACTATCCGGAAATCGGGAAAATCGAATACGTCGAGGAGCCGTATGTCAAGGCGGCGATCATCGTGCCTAACGATTATGTGGGCACCATCATGGAGCTGTGCCAGAACAAGCGCGGCGAATTCGTTAACATGGAATACCTGGATACGACCCGGGTTACGATCACGTACGAAATTCCGCTGTCCGAAATCGTGTATGACTTCTTCGATCAGCTGAAGTCCGGCACGAAGGGCTATGCTTCCTTTGATTACGAGCTGTCCGGCTACCGCCGCTCCAACCTCGTGAAGATGGACATCCTGCTGAACGGGGAACAGGTCGACGCGCTTTCCTTCATCGTGCACCGCGACCGCGCATACCACCGCGGACGCGGCATCTGCGAGAAGCTGCGCGAGCTCATTCCGCGGCAAATGTTCGAGGTGCCGATCCAGGCTTCGGTCGGGACGAAGGTCGTCGCCCGCGAGACGGTCAAGGCGATGCGCAAGAACGTCCTCGCCAAGTGTTACGGCGGCGATATTTCGCGGAAGCGGAAGCTTCTCGAGAAGCAGAAGGAAGGCAAGAAGCGCATGAAGCAGGTCGGCAGCGTCGAAGTGCCGCAGGAAGCCTTTATGGCTGTCCTGAAAATCGACGACAACTAGTCAGTTTTTACCAAGCTTTATAGCGTACATTGGACCATTCCACGGGAGAGCCGCTGCGGCTTTCCCTTTCTAAATATAAGGAGGGAATTTGCGATGGCGATGTTGAATCCGCAAGGGACGCCAAGAGTTAAGTATCAGGGGAACCGTAAACCCCAAGCGGTTTATCTGCACATTCCCTTTTGCACGAATAAATGCTTTTACTGCGATTTCAATTCCTATGTGCTGAAGAACCAGCCGGTGATGGATTATTTGCAGGGGCTGGAGCGGGAAATGGAACGAACCGTGAAAGAGGTTCCTCCCGGTAAAATAACGAGCATTTTCGTCGGCGGGGGAACCCCGACCGTGCTGAAGCCGGACGAAATGGAGTATTTCCTCAAGACGGTCAAGACGTATTTTCCGGACTGGTCGGAAGATATTGAATTTTCGATGGAGGCCAATCCGGGGACAACCGACCTCGAGAAGCTGGCCGTGATGAGAGCGGGCGGCGTTAACCGCGTAAGCTTCGGCGTACAGGCGTTTCAAAACGAGCTGCTGAGCGGCATCGGGCGTATCCATGATACGGATGATGTGTACCAGAGCCTGGAGAACGCGCGCAAAGCCGGCTTTGACAACATGTCGATCGACCTGATGTTCGGCCTGCCGAACCAGACGGTGGACATGCTGGCGGAGAGCGTGAGCAAGGCGCTTGCGCTGAATCTGCCGCACTATTCGATCTACAGCCTGAAGGTTGAGGAGAACACCCTTTTCCATACGATGTACCAGAAGAATCAACTGCCGCTGCCCAATGAGGACGACGAGCTGAAGATGTATTTGCTGCTGATGGAGAAAATGAAGGAAGCGGGTTACGAGCAGTACGAAATCAGCAACTTTGCGAAGCCCGGATTCCACAGCCGCCACAATATGGCCTACTGGCTGAACGAAGATTATTACGGCCTCGGCGCGGGTGCCCACGGGTATGTCGGCGGCATGCGGCATATGAATATCAAAGGGGTTAATCCGTATACGGAAGCGACCAAAGAGGGACTGCCGAGAATGGAGAGCTTCGAGGTGCCCCGGGAAGAGGCGATGGAGGATTTCCTCATGGTCGGCCTGCGTGTCTTGAAGGGAGTGTCCCGGACGCATTTCGAAGAGCAGTTCGGCGTATCGATGGAAGACATGTTTGCCAAACCGCTGCATAAAATGCTGAATACGGGGCTGCTCGAAGAGACGGGCGACGGGTACCGCCTCAGCGAACGGGGAATCCTGTTCGGCAACGACGTTTTCGGCGAATTTATAGGCTCGCTCACCGCAAAATAACCGCTTGAACTTCTATGCGTGTTGTTGTATATTTATTCATATCGTTGACAGCACGTGTGAGGGGGAATGGCGATGCCGGCGGTAGTTATTTGCCGTAAAGCGGTGCCAGAAGACGTAGAACCGCTTTTCGAAATGATCGATGGTTATGCACAGAAGGGGATCATGCTGCCGCGCTCTCGCAAAGTGCTTGAGAAGCAGCTGGACCAGTTTGTCGTGGCCGAGGCGGACGGGAATGTGATCGGCTGTGGCTCGCTCTGCCAGTTGGGCGCAGACCTGGTGGAGATCCGCTCCCTGGGAATTGCGGAAGGGCACAAGGGCATGGGAATCGGCTCCAAACTGGTGAGCAAGCTCACGGAAGAGGCGAGAAGACAAGGCATTCCTAAAATAATGGCCCTGACGTACGAAGTATCGTTTTTTCTGAAAAACGGATTTTCGGTTGTGGAAAAAGAGATTTTTCCCGAGAAGGTTTGGACCGATTGCGTGAACTGCGCCAAGCAGAATGCATGCGACGAAATAGCTGTTCTTAAGATGCTGAACTGACTTGACAATGCTCATGTCAGTTTGGTATTTTTGTATTAATGGTTAGCACTCATCTCTTTAGAGTGCTAACGATGCTCGAAATAAAGGTCACCAAGGGGGGAATGGTATGCTTACCGAACGTCAAAGAATGATACTGAATGCCATTGTGGACGACTATATTCGCTCCGCTGAACCCGTAGGCTCCCGCAGCATTTCGAAACGAGGCGATGTCGGCTACAGTCCGGCGACGATCCGCAACGAAATGGCTGATCTGGAAGAGCTGGGCTTTTTGGAACAGCCCCATACTTCGGCCGGCCGCATTCCATCTCATAAAGGTTACCGGTATTATGTCGATCATCTGGACCCGGCCTATTCGGCGCCTCCGGGGGAAATCCGGCTGCTCCGCAAGTTTTTTGCCGAGAAGCTCAGCGCGATGGAGCAGGTGATCCAGCATGCAGCCATGATACTATCCCATATGACGAATTACACTTCCATCCTGCTTGGACCGGAAGTTTTTCATACTTCACTGCGGCATTTTCAGCTGCTTCCGCTTAACGAGGAAACCGCCGTCGCGATTATCGTGACGAGCACGGGACAGGTGGAGAACAAGACGGTCCAGCTTCCGCCGGACGTACCGGTCTCCGAGATCGAGAAAGTCGTCAACCTGCTGAACAGCAAGCTGATGAATGTACCTATATATAAGCTGAAGACAAGATTATATACAGAACTCGGCCAGGAGATGGAGCGTCATATTTCCAACTATGAAGAAATCATGAAAGTGCTGGACAACATATTTCTGGACGGTGAGGCCGACCATCAGCGCCTGTATTTGAGCGGAACGACCAACATGCTGACCCAGCCGGAGTTCAAGGATGTCGATAAAGTGAAGACGATCCTGGACCTGCTCGAAGAGACGCCGACGCTTACGAAGATGATGGCGCCCCAGGATGGGGGCGGCATTCAGGTGCGGATCGGGACGGAGAACGACCATGAGGCGTTTGCCAACTGCAGCCTGATCACGGCGACTTACTCGCTTGAAGGGGAAGCGCTCGGCACCATCGGCATTTTGGGCCCGACGCGGATGGAATACGCAAGGGTAATGAGCATTTTGAACATATTGTCCAAGGATCTGACGGCCATGCTGTCACACTGGTATAAATAAGGGGGAGAGGACGGATGAGTCAAGGCCAGCAGCCGGTTCGCGAGGGTGAAGAACGCTACGCAGCCCTGCTTAACAACAGCAATGCGGTCCGTGCCATCACCTCTGCGGTGGAAGGGACGCTCGGCCCCAAGGGGCTGGACGTCATGCTGGTCGGCTCCCGCGGGGAAGTCATTATTACCAATGACGGCGTGACGATCCTCGACAAGATGGACGTAACGCATCCCGCCGCCAGATTGCTGATCCAGGTGGCCCGCAGCCAGCAGAAGCAGGTCGGCGACGGAACGACGACGGCAACGGTGCTTGCGGGAGCGCTGGTGCAGGAAGGCGTTGCGCAAATCGTCAGAGGTGTCCCTGCTTCCAAAGTGGTTGCCGGCATGCAGCAAGGCATTCGCATGGCGGTGGAAGCGCTGCGGCGCCGAACCCGCGTTATTGAAGGGCTGGACGATCCGCTGCTTGCCAAGGCGGCTTATGTCGCCGGACGCGAGCGCGAGGATATCGTCGGCCTTGTCATGGAAGCCGCTTCGAAGGTGGGGACCCGGAAGCTGAGGGAACCCGGCTATTTGCTTGCCGATGCGGTTACCGCCCACGAGAAAGGCGATAATGAAGTATATGAAGGCATTCTTTTGAAGCAGAAGCCGCTTCATTCGCATGATAGACCCGTGCTGAAGAACACGAAGATCCTCGTCCTGCACGACGCGCTCGAGCCGGAGACGCTGGATGAAGAGGTTTTGACGACGGAAGCCGGCTTTGCCCGGTACATGGAGCTGCGCGACCGCTTCAGCAGCGAGCTTCACGTGCTGGCCGACCTCGGGGTGGGGCTTGTTCTGCTGGAACGGGGGATCCATCCCGATGCCGAGCAGTTCTGCATGGACCACGGCATCATGGTGGTGCCGCGCGTGAGCCGCAGCGACCTGCTGCGCGTCAGCGAGATGACAGGGGCGGTGCCCATGCGGCGCACCGCCTTACATAAGGAGCGCGATTCGCTTGCCAAGCTTCTGGGGAATTCCCCCTATGTGGCTTATGACGAAAGGCTGGAACGCGTGCGGGTCAGCAGCGGGGGGCAGGAGCGCGAGCCGTTTGTCACGCTGATCGTCGGGGCGAGCACCGCGGAAGTCGTCGGGGAGTCTGCCCGGATTGCCGCGGATGCGGCCTCGGCTGTACAAGCCGCCGTCTCCGGCGGAGTGCTTCCCGGCGGAGGTACGGCCGAGCTGGCCGTCTCCTACGAGCTGGAGCATCAGCGGGAGGCGGTGAAGGGCATGGAAGCCTTCGGCATTGCCGCCGTGGCAGCGGCGCTGCGCAAGCCCATGGCACAAATTTTGCTGAACGCCGGCTACAACCCGCTGGAGAAGATGGAAGAGGCGCGTGCCGCCCAGCTTGCGGAAGACTCCGACTCCATGGGCATCGACTGCGATACCGGACTCGTCATTCGCTATGAGGAGCGGGGGATCGTCGATCCGGCCCTGGTGAAGATTCATGGGCTGGAGGCCGCGGGTGAGGTGGCGGCTGCCGTGCTCCGCATTCATAATGTCATCAAAATGAGAGGCTTTGGCGGTCAGGATGAAGATTGATTTTTTCGGGACCGCATGAACCGATGAACAAAAGCATGATCAGTTTACCAAGGAGGTGAAGACATCTTGAAAGAAAACCAACCATTTCAAGACAGTGAAAACGAATTGAACCAACAAACCAATGAAGAAGTGAATGAACATACAGCCGAGGCGGAGGCTAGCCAAGCTGGCGAGACAGCTTCGGAGGATGCTTCTGAAGGGACGGCTGCGGAGAATGAAGCATTGGACCCTGCTGCTCTGAAGAGCGAAGTGGAGCGTCTGCAGGGGCTGGCTGACGATTATCAGCAGCGTGCCATCCGTACGCAGGCCGACTTCGACAATTTCCGCAAACGGACCCAGAAGGAAAAAGAGGACCTGGCCAAGTATGCATCCACTAAACTGGTGACCGAGCTGCTGCCTGTTGTGGATAATTTCGAACGGGCTCTCGCCGCTGCCGGCGAAGGCAGCGAAATGGAGTCCTTTACGAAAGGCGTAAGCATGATTTTCCGCCAATTGGAAGGCGTGCTTCAATCGGAAGGGCTGCAGGCTATGGTTACCGTCGGCGAGCCGTTTAATCCGGAGTATCATCAAGCCATCATGCAGGTGGAAAGCGATGAATACGAGGAAGGCATCGTCGTTGAGGAAGTGCAAAAAGGCTATATGCTGAAGGACAAAGTGCTTCGTCCAGCCATGGTTAAAGTCAGCATGTAAATCCCTGCTGTTTAACATATAAGTATTGATCCACCATTTCTTATATCCCAGAGGAGGAAACCATACATGAGTAAAGTTATCGGTATTGACCTTGGTACGACTAACTCCTGCGTAGCCGTCATGGAAGGCGGCGAGGCTGTCGTTATCCCGAATCCGGAAGGCGCGCGTACGACCCCTTCGGTTGTCGGCTTCAAGAAAGACGGCGAGCGCATCGTCGGCGAAACGGCAAAGCGCCAAGCCATTACAAACCCTGACCGTACAATCATTTCGATCAAACGCCACATGGGTACAAACCATAAGGAAACGATTGACGGCAAAGAGTTTACGCCTCAAGAAATTTCCGCAATGATTCTGCAAAAGCTGAAATCCGACGCCGAGGCTTATTTGGGCCAACCGGTAACCCAAGCGGTTATTACGGTTCCGGCATACTTTAATGACAGCCAGCGCCAAGCGACCAAAGACGCCGGTAAAATCGCCGGTCTGGAAGTGCTGCGGATCGTCAACGAGCCGACGGCTGCCGCTCTCGCTTACGGTCTGGAAAAATCGGAAGATCAAACGATCCTCGTATACGACCTTGGCGGCGGTACGTTCGACGTTTCGATCCTGGAGCTGGGCGACGGCTTCTTCGAAGTTAAGGCGACGAGCGGGGACAACCACCTCGGCGGCGACGACTTCGACCAAGTGATCATCGATTACCTCGTAAGCGAATTTAAGAAGGACCAAGGCATCGACCTGAGCAAGGACAAAGCGGCAGTTCAACGTCTGAAAGACGCTGCGGAAAAAGCGAAAAAGGAATTGTCCGGCGTTCTGACGACGACGATTTCCCTGCCGTTTATTACGGTGGTGGACGGCGTACCTCAGCACTTGGAGGTTAACCTGACCCGTGCCAAATTCGAAGAGCTGTCTGCCGACCTGGTGGAACGCACTCTTGGACCAACCCGTCAAGCGCTCAGCGATGCGGGCATGAGCTCCAGCGACATCGACAAGATCGTCCTTGTCGGCGGTTCCACGCGGATTCCGGCCGTACAGGAAGCGATCAAGCGTCTGACCGGCAAAGAGCCTCATAAAGGCGTTAACCCGGACGAAGTGGTTGCCCTCGGTGCCGCTGTGCAAGCCGGCGTGCTGACAGGCGACGTCAAAGACGTCGTGCTTCTCGACGTAACTCCGCTCTCCCTCGGTATCGAAACCGCAGGCGGCGTATTTACGAAAATGATCGAACGCAACACAACGATCCCAACCAGCAAATCGCAAATTTTCTCGACGTATGCGGATAACCAGCCAAGCGTTGAAATCCACGTACTGCAGGGCGAACGCCAAATGGCGGCGGGCAACAAAACGCTCGGACGCTTTATCCTGGGCGACATTCCGCCAGCACCTCGCGGCGTACCGCAAATCGAAGTTACATTCGACATCGACGCCAACGGTATCGTGAACGTATCGGCTACCGATAAAGGAACGAACAAAACGCAGAAGATTACGATTACTTCTTCGAGCGGTCTCAGCGACGACGAAGTGGAACGCATGATGAAGGACGCCGAGGCACATGCCGAGGAAGACCGTCAGCGTAAAGAACTGATCGAAGCGAAGAACAACGCCGACCAGCTCGTATACTCCACAGAAAAGACAATTAAGGACCTTGGCGACAAAGTCGACGCTTCCGAAGTCGAAAAGGCCAATGCGGCGAAGGACAAAGTCAAAGCGGCTATCGACTCCGACGACCTGGAGCAGATCAAATCCGCTACCGAAGAGCTGACCGAAATCGTGCAGCAGCTGTCTGTGAAGCTGTACGAGCAGGCTGCTCAAGCGCAGCAGGCTCAAGGCGGCGAAGGCAATACCGACGGCGCAGCAGGCTCCGCGAAGAAGGACAATGTCGTTGACGCGGACTACGAGGTTGTTGACGAGGACAAAAATCAAGGTTAACCTATAGAAAGTTATGTTCAGGAATAGGGAAGTCAAAGCCGGGGCATCCCGCTGCTTTGGCTTTCCTTTTGTCCATGAACCGGAGCATGACTGAAATATTGGGGGTGGAAGAGTGGCTGAAAAGCGTGACTATTATGAAGTCCTGGGCGTCGGCAAGGACGCTTCGGATGATGATATCAAAAAAGCTTACCGGAAGCTGGCCAGGCAGTATCACCCGGACGTGAACAAGGCGGATGACGCCGAGGCCAAGTTCAAAGAGGTCAAGGAAGCCTACGATGTGCTCAGCGACGGGCAGAAGCGTGCGACCTACGACCAGTACGGCCATATCGATCCGAACCAGGGCATGGGCGGAGGATTCTCCGGTGCGGACTTCGGCGGCATCGGCGATATCTTCGACATGTTCTTCGGGGGCGGAGGACGCCGTGACCCGAACGCGCCGCAGCGGGGGAACGACCTGCAGTATACGATGACGATCGAGTTCAAGGAAGCGGTATTCGGCAAGGAATCGGATATTACCATTCCTAGAACCGAAAACTGTGACACTTGCCACGGCTCGGGAGCCAAACCGGGAACGAAGCCGCAAACCTGTTCCGTCTGCCACGGCAGCGGGCAGCAGGAAGTCGTCCAGAACACGCCGTTCGGCCGGATGGTCAACCGTCGTACCTGCTCCAACTGTAACGGTACGGGTCAAATCATCAAGGACAAATGTACGACCTGCCACGGCAGCGGCAAAGTGAAAAAGCAGCGCAAAATTCACGTGCGCATTCCTGCGGGCGTGGACGACGGCGCCCAGCTGCGCATGACTGGCGAAGGGGAAGGCGGTCTGCGGGGCGGCCCGTCGGGCGACTTGTACATTGTCATCCGCGTGAAGCCTCACGACTTCTTTGAGCGGGAAGGCGACGATATTTACTGTGAGGTTCCGCTCACGTTTGCCCAGGCGGCGCTCGGCGACGAGATCGAGATCCCGACGCTGACCGAGAAGGTCAAGCTGAAAATTCCGGCCGGTACGCAAACGGGTACGTTCTTCCGGCTCAAAGGCAAAGGCGTTCCGCGTTTACGCGGCATCGGACAGGGCGACCAGCACGTGAAGGTCGTCGTCGTTACGCCTAGCAAGCTCAGTGACGAGCAGAAGGACCTGCTGCGCCAGTTTGCCTCCATGGACGGCGAGCAGACGCATGAGCAGGAGCAGTCTTTTTTTGACCGCATGAAAAAAGCGTTCCGCGGGGAGTAACCGCGCAATTGCAGTATATAGGTAAAACGTCTTCCGATAACCTTCAGGAAGATGGATCGTATTTAGAAAGTCCGGCCGTGGCGGCCGGGCTTTTTTTGCATGCAAACCCAGAGACGTTTCCAGTTCCCGGCCCGGTTGTTTCCTGCGCATAAAAGGGACCGTGCTTGCACAGCCTAAAACCGCACGTGAGAAGCCGTAAACGCTTAATCCATATAAAAAGCAGGTGAAGCAAGTGTCTGAAAAGAGCATTCTGGCCTATTTTAAAAGTCCGGAAGAAGCCGAGGGCGTAGCCAAAAAGCTGCGCGCCCTGCGGGTGGTGGACCTGTCCATCGACCGCTTCAGCCGGTTTCCTGGGGCTTCGATGTACAGTACCGGCCCATTTACGGGTGGTATGCCCAGTCTGACGTCTGTGACCTATGGCACAACATACAGCGATAAGGATGTCTCCATCCTGGCCGCAGCCGATCCGTCAGCAAGCGGGATGAGCGACGGCGGACAGGGAGGGCCGACCGGCCGGGATATCATTCTGAGCGTTGTGGTTGAGGAAGAATCGTTCGAGAAGGCAAGGAGAATCGTCGAGGAAGCCGGCGGCTTCGTCTAGGCGCGATAGTGGGATCGTAACATTTTCTAAAGGTGAATAGTTCGTTCAAGGAAAGGATGGGAGCTTGATGGCTAGCCGCGATAAAAAAGGCAAAATCATGACCAAGACGGAAAAAATCAAGGAACTGATGTCGATGAAAAACGAGGACGTCGAGTTCTCAGGCGTACTGGCCGATGCGGACGATGTGGAAGCGCTCCGCCGCAGCGAGGAGGCTGACGAGCGTCAGCTCCGCAAAATGGATACCGGCTGGACGGATGAAGATTGAGAATGCATAAAACCGTGGGGAAGCGCGATGCGGACCTGCGGTTTTTTTGTTAGCGGGGAGCCCTAAATTTTGTACTCGGCCGCCGATGTATAGTACAATGGTACTTATGCATAGGTCGAGGAGGAATTTAACGAATTATGTTATGGCATGAATTTACAATACATACCACGGAAGAAGCCGTGGAAATGATTTCAAATTTTTTGCATGAGGCCGGCGCCGGCGGTGTATCCATCGAAGAGTCGGGAACCCTGAACAAGAAACGGGATACGTCGTTCGGGCAATGGTACGAGATGCCTCTCAACGATATTCCGGAGGGACAGGCCGAAATCAAAGGGTATTTTTCCGAGGAGTCCCCTGTGGAGCAGATCATTGCCGAGGTTAAGGAACGGATCGGGCAGCTGCATGAGTACGGAATCGACACGGGAGAGCTGCGCTACGAGCTCAAGACAGTGGATGAGGACGATTGGGCTACCGCCTGGAAAGCTTACTTTAAACCATTGAAGGTATCGGAGCGGCTGACGATCAAGCCGACCTGGGAGGACTACACGCCGGCGAGCGAGGCGGAGAAAATCATCGAGCTCGATCCCGGAATGGCGTTCGGCACAGGAACCCATCCGACGACGGCGCTCTGCCTGCGCACGCTGGAGAAGGTCATTCAGGGCGGGGAGGAAGTCATCGACGTCGGAACGGGATCGGGTATACTGGCCATCGGGGCCGTCCTGCTCGGCGCGAAGCATGTGCTTGCACTGGACCTGGATCCGGTGGCGGTGTCTAGCGCCAAGGAAAACAGCCAATTGAACGGCATGCTGGATCATCAGATTACGGTCAAGGAAAGCGATCTGCTGTCCCTGTTAGGCGGTGATCAGCGCGAAGATCTGGGCGTTACCTTGCCGGTCCAAGTGATTGTCGCCAACATTTTGGCCGAAATCATTTTGCTCTTTATCGACGACGTGTACCGTGCGCTCGAGCCGGGAGGCGTCTACATTGCTTCAGGCATCTACAAAAATAAGGAAGACGTCGTTCATCAGGCGCTGAAGGACTCCGGGTTTGAGATCGAGGACGTTTGCCGTGACGAAGACTGGGTAGCCTTTGTCGCGAGAAAGAGGTCGTGATGGATTTTCTGAACAATATTCTCAGGTTTCCGCTGGAAGAGCTTCCGTTCGTCCTGATCGTGCTGGTGATCGCCTTTACGGTGCATGAATTTTCGCATGCGTATTTTGCCTATAAATTTGGAGATCCTACAGCCAAACTGCTGGGCAGGGTGACGCTGAATCCGGCGGTTCACTTCGATTTTCTCGGCGTCCTGCTGCTGGTGATCGCAGGGTTTGGCTGGGCCAGACCGGTCCCGGTCAACCGCGACAACTTCAAAAATCCCCGCCTCATGGGCGTGGTCGTGTCGGCGGCGGGGCCGCTGAGCAACTTCGTTCTGGGTATCATCGGGGCGTTTATTTACGCCCTCCTGATCGCCACGGGGGTGCTGGACGGGATTACGAACGAAAGGCTGCTGTTCGCGATCACGACGTTTTTGCGCTATTTCTGCTTCATGAACTTTTTCCTGTTCTTATTCAACCTTATCCCGCTTCCGCCGCTGGACGGATACCGCATCGTCGAGGATATCGTTCCGCCGCGGGTACGGATTAAGCTGCAGCAGTTTGAGCAGTGGTCCATCTTTATTTTCCTGCTGATTCTGTTCATTCCGGTGCTGCAGATGTATACAATCAGTCCGCTATATATGTGGGCTAACAGCATCAACTACCAGTTCGTGTTCTCCTTCCTGAAATTGTTCGGCGTGTCGATATAATCGGAGCGGGAACGCGAACGTTCGAGGCCGTATTCGCTTGTTGAATAGGGTCTGGTCATGCGAACCTAAACGTTGTATGATGAAGTTTGTGATTTTGGAAATAGGATGTTGATAAAGGTGCAGAGATATTTTGTATCACAGGAGCAGTTTAAAGGCGATACCGTCGAGATTACCGGTGAGGATGCACGGCATATCGCCAAGGTCATGCGCGGCAAAGAAGGGGACACCTTTATCGTCAGCGACGGCCGCGAGCGGGAAGCGCTGGTGGAAATCCGGTCGATCGACCAGGGGGTTGTCACCACCGCTGTCGTCGAGATGCTGGCGATGACCCAGGAGCCGCGGGTTAAAGTCACCATTGCGCAGAGCCTCCCTAAAGGAGACAAGATGGAGACGGTGATCCAGAAATGCACCGAGATCGGTGCGGCGGCATTTGTTCCTTTTTTGTCGGAGCGAACCATCGTGCAGTACGATGCCAAGAAGGAAGAGAAGCGCATCGTCCGCTGGAGCAAAATCGCTAAAGAGGCGGCCGAACAGAGCCACCGCAACCGGGTGCCCGAGGTCGGCTTTCCGATCCATTGGAAAAAGCTGCTGGCTTCGTTTTCGGCGTATGATGCGGTATATTTCTGCTATGAGAAAGAACATGGTCTTCAGCTGCGGGATGCAGTGAAGCCTTGGATAGAGAAGACCGGCGCTGCTGCAGACCAGCAGGTGCTTCTGATCGTGGGGCCGGAAGGCGGCTTCAGCGAAGAGGAGTGCCGGGCGGCGGAGGAAGCCGGCGCGGTCAGCATCGGCCTGGGACGGAGGATCCTGCGCTGCGAGACGGCGGGTATGGTTGCCCTGGCCTGCATACTTTATGAATCCGGAGAAATGGGGGGAGCTTGAACATGCCATCCGTTGCATTTTATACGTTGGGCTGTAAAGTGAATTTTTACGATACAGAGGCCATTTGGCAGCTGTTTAAAAATGAAGGCTACGAGCAGGTGGATTTCGAACAAAACGCAGACGTTTATTTAATTAATACCTGCACCGTAACCAATACAGGCGATAAGAAGAGCCGGCAGATCATCCGCCGCGCCGTGCGCCAAAATCCGGAAGCGATTGTCGCCGTGACGGGCTGCTATGCGCAGACCTCGCCGGCCGAAATTTTGGACATTCCCGGGGTTGACCTGGTCATCGGGAACCAGGACCGGGACAAAATCATTCCGTACGTGAATCAAATCCGCCAGTCCCGCGAGCCGATCAATGCGGTACGCAACATTATGAAGACACGCGTATTTGAAGAAATGGACGTGCCTGATTTTGCCGACAGAACACGGGCGTTTCTGAAAATCCAGGACGGCTGCAACAACTTCTGCACGTTCTGCATCATCCCATGGTCGCGCGGGCTTTCACGCAGCCGGGATCCGAAGAGCATCGTGAACCAGGCGCATCAGCTGGTGGAAGCGGGATACAAGGAAATCGTCCTGACCGGCATCCATACCGGCGGTTACGGCGACGACCTGGACAGCTACCGCCTGTCGGACCTGCTGTGGGATCTCGACAAGGTGGACGGGCTGGAACGCGTACGCATCAGCTCCATCGAGGCTAGCCAAATCGACGAGCGGATGCTCGACGTGCTGAACCGTTCCTCGAAAATGTGCCGCCACCTGCACATTCCGCTGCAAGCGGGGGATGACACGGTGCTGAAGCGGATGCGCCGCAAGTATACGACAGAAGAGTTTTACAACAAAATGCAGCTGATCCGCCAGGCGATGCCGGATGTCGGCATCACAACGGACGTTATCGTCGGGTTCCCGGGCGAAACGGACGAAATGTTCCGGAACGGTTATGAGCTGATGAAGTCGATCGGGTTCTCGGAAATGCACGTCTTCCCGTATTCCCAGCGGAACGGAACGCCGGCCGCGCGGATGACCGACCAGGTGAGCGAGGAAGTGAAGCATGCGCGGGTGCGCGAATTAATCGCGCTGTCCGAGCAGATGCAGCTGGCGTATGCCCAAAAATTCGTCGGCCAGGTGCTGGACGTCATTCCGGAAGGCACTTCCAAAGGAACCCATGGTCCGGGCAAAATGCACGGCTTCAGCGATAACTATCTGCAGCTGATCTTTGACGGTCCGGAAGACCTGCAAGGCAAGCTGTGCCGCGTCAAGCTGACCAAAGCCGGCGTTCACGAGTGCGAAGGCCAGCTGGTGCGTGTGCTGGACGAAAGACCGGGACAAGCGGTTTAATTTGTATATAGCAAGGTCCCTATGCATTGCGGGATCTTGGGCGAATGGCAAGGATTTCATTTCCGGCGGAACCGGAGGTGAAATCCTTGTTTGTACTATGGCATGAGGAGGAGGAGCGGGTGATGAGGAAGGAAATATCGGCAGGAGGCGTCGTGTTCCGCAGCATCGGCGGCCGGCTGGAGATTCAGCTGATTCTGGACCGCTACGGCAAAATTTCGATGGCCAAAGGCAAAATGGAGCCGGGCGAAACCGTTGAGCAGACCGCGCTGCGCGAAATCGAGGAAGAGACGGGCATTATCGGCAGCATCATTTCCCCCGTGGACATCATTAAGTATACGTACAGCCATCCGATTCATGGCCAGGTTCAAAAAGAAGTCCATTATTACCTGGTGGAGGCGGTCGGCGGATCGCATCGGCCTCAGGTGGAGGAGATCAGCGGTGTGGCCTGGTATGAGCCGCGGGAGGCATGGCTCCGGCAGGATCAGAACGGGTATGATAATAACGACCGGATCGTGCGGAAAGGGCTGTCTCTGCTCGGCATCGAGGTTTAAGACTTATCTTAGATCCTGAGGAACTGTCCTCCTACCAAGCGCTTAAGGGTGAGCTATACACTCAGGCGTGTGCGGCTTTTTTCCAGATCGGCAGGTAGCATAGAGGCAGAGCGGCCAGGGAGCTGATCACATTAAACAGCGTCTGCGCGTGGGCGATTTGCGCGCCTTCACTGCCGGTGATGGCCGCCACGGCCCAGTGCAGCTGCGGAATCAAGGGCATGAAGACGAGGGCTCCCCCGACGTTCAGAACCACATGGGTCCAGGCGACGAACCGGCCAGAGGCCGTGCTGCCGATGGAGGCGAGAACCGCGGTCACGCAGGTGCCGACGTTTGCGCCGAGCACGATGGCGATGCCGACGTCGACCGGCAGCGTTCCCGAGGAGGCCAGAGCGATCGCTAGGCCGATGACGGCGGCGCTGCTGTGCATCAGGGCGGTTAGTACCGCGCCGGCGGCAATGCCCCACCATACGCTGTCGGCTGCGCGGTCCAGGAACCAGCCGAACAGACCGGACTGCTCGAGGGCCGGACCGATCTTTTGCATGACGCGGATGCCCAGCATGACCAGGGCAAAGCCGGCGATGGCCAGCGACAGAAACTGGACGGGCATCATCAGGTGCTGAATACGGCGGATTCCCGGAGGGGAACTCTCGCTGAAAATGACGGCGGCCGCCCACACGATCAGGGAGACGGTCAAGAGCGGCAGGGCAATCCGTCCGATCTGCAGGCCGATCAGCTCGGTGGTCAGGCAGGTGCCGATGTTGCTGCCTAGTATAATGCCGAGGGTGCGTTCGTACGTCAGCAGCCCGGCATTGACCAGGCCCATCGTAATGACGGTGACGGCAGTGCTGCTCTGCAGGACGGCCGTGATGCCTGTGCTGAAGAGGAGCCCCTTCAGCGGCGAAGCGGTAGCCTTTTGCAGGAAGGCGGACAGGAGGGGCCCTGCCCATTTGCCGAGGGCCGCCTCCATCACCTTCATGCCGGCCATAAAAATAACAAACCCGTACACGACGGGAAACACGACAGTTTGAAACACGTGGTAAGTCCTCCTTGGGGTTGTTAATGGAGTCAACCATAATTACATATATGTCCAGCCCTGGACAACCATGACTCCAAGAGGGGCTTCAGCCGGGGACTTGCCGGAATCCATATATCCATTTTTGAAACGTTGAAGGAGTGAATCGATTGGCATCGGTCGTATTAGAGCGCAGCCGGAAGAAGCGGCTGGAACAGGGGCATCCCTGGATTTACAACAATGAAATTGCCTCGGTAGAGGGCAGCCCGGAGCCGGGCGACCTCGTGAATGTGGTCAATCATCAAGGGCGGTACCTGGCCACGGGCTATTACAATCCGGCCTCGCAAATTACGGTCCGGGTCATCTCGTACCATCCCGTCGAGACGATGGACCGTTCCTTCTTTGCCGAACGCTTCCGCGGCTGCCTTGAGCACCGGGAGCGTTTCCTGAAAGGAGACAATGCTTACCGCCTCGTGTATGGGGAAGCGGATTTTCTTCCCGGGCTGATCGTGGACCGCTTCGGCGATGTGCTGGTCGTGCAGCTGCTGACGCTGGGCATGGACGTGCATCGTACGGACATCGTCGACGCGCTGGTCGAGGTGCTGAGCCCGCAGGGAATCTATGAACGCAGCGACGTTCCCGTGCGCGAGCTGGAAGGGCTTGAGCAGACCAAGGGGCCGCTGTACGGGGAATGCCCGCGCCACGTGACCGTGACGGAGAACGGTCTGTTCGTGAAGGTCGACATTGAAGAAGGCCAGAAAACGGGCTATTTCTTCGACCAGCGGGAAAACCGGGCTTCGATCGCTCCGCTGATGACCGGCTGGGGAGGCCGCAGCGGGATTACGCTGCAGGAAGTGGAGCAGGACGGGCAGCGCGTCAGCCTTCCGGTGAACAAAAGCGGCAAAGTCGTCACCTTCCCTTATTGGGACGGGGCCACAGTGCTGGAATGCTTTTCGCATACGGGCAGCTTCACGCTGAACGCGTGCAAATATGGAGCCAAAAAGGTCACCTGCCTCGATATTTCCCAGCACGCGATTGAGAGCGCCAGGGAAAACGTCGTGCTGAACGGCTTTGAGGACCGCGTGGAATTTGTTGTCGCCGACGCCTTCCAATATTTGCGTGATCAGGTCAAAGGTGTGGAGGAACGGCGGCAGCGGGCCGCAGGGAACGAGGAGAAGGTCGATACCTCGAAGAAAATGACCGCAGGGGGCGGCCGGACGTGGGACGTCGTTATTTTGGACCCGCCGGCTTTTGCCAAGACGAAAAGCGCCGTGAAGGGCGCCTGCCGCGGCTATAAGGATATCAACCTGCACGGCATGAAGCTGGTGAACGAGGGAGGATACCTCGTCACGGCAAGCTGCTCGTACCATATGCGCCCGGACCTGTTCCTGGCCACGATTCAGGAAGCGGCAGCCGATGCCGGCAAAATTTTGCGCCTGATCGAATGGCGTGCGGCCGGCAAGGACCACCCGCAAATTCTCGGCGTCGATGAAGGGCATTACCTCAAGTTTGCTGTATTTGAAGTTCGCAGCAGGGCTTAACTTTGATCTTGAAAAACCAAACCTTTCCGTGATGGACGGAAAGGTTTTTTTGTTTTCGCAGCGGCAAGCTCGTCTGAAAGAGAAGCAAGCGTAACCTTCGGGGGATTGTTAGCGTCTAGGAAGTAAGACGTTCCAAAAAAAGGGATTTAGCATACGGGGTGACGTAATGAAAAAAGCAATCATCGCATTAACCTTACTGATGATGTTAACAATCGCCGCCTCAGGCTGCACCTCACCAGTTGCCAACCATTCGGAAGGGTGCTGCGCAAACCCGGTTAGCCAAACGGCGCAGGGGCAATACCGGGACGCTGCAGGCTTTTCGAATTTAGAACAGAAAGCTATCGATCCGATCGGGGTGCGGGAGCCGTTCTATGGCGTGCGCCTTCTGAACCGGGACGGAACTACCGTTCAGGAGTGGCCGCTTGATTCCTTAACATCGTATCAACCCGTTTGGGACGATGAGGAGGAAAACGGGCCCGGGATGCTGGTGTACAGCTTGAGTGGCAGGCTGCCTTCGATTTTGCAGCAGAACGGTTCGATAAGCGTGCTATCCCAGCCGATATGGGCGCCGCCTCAGGTGGAGTTTACGAACGACTTTGGGTTAAATGTTCAATATGCGGACCGGCTTGCCAAGCACGAGATTTATGCCGTCAATGGCCATTTGAAGCTGTACCGTGTAAATACCCGATCCGGAGTGTTCCAGGAGCTGTACGAGTCTGCCCGCCCGGTCTACGGTATAGCCGCATCACCAGACAACGATCGTGTGGCGCTGCTGGTAGCTTCGGACGACACGTTTGGCCCGGATGCCGACTTGATTGTGCTGGACCGGGACGGGAACCAGCTGCTCAACCGGCCGAGAGCGAGCTATTTGTCACACAGCGACGGATTCCTGTTTATTTATCCTTTAGCCTGGAACGATAACGAGACCGTTACGGTCCCTGTTGACGGATATAAGGAGGGCCGAACCCGTGGCGTTCTTCATATCCCTCTGAACCGGGAGGGGGCGTCCTACGAAGCCGATCCGAAGCTGCCGGCCGCGGCCAGGCGAATATTAGCTCAGCACGCAGGGGTCGCAAAGGAAACGGACATCACCAGCTTTACTGCCGCATCCGGGAATCCCTTCGGTTTGTATGCGGTCCAACTGGCCAATCGTGACGTATGGATTGTCGATATTCTGAAAGGGAAGGCGCTCAAAGCCGGCGTCGGCTATCCGCTGCGCTGGACGAGGGATAACCGGCTGTGGCTGGCGGCCAACCGCTCGGAGCTACCGGTCTATTACAGCGGTATGTAATATGCCATGCGAGGCAAAATGATGATGCATTCGATGTCTCACGTATTATTTGGGCAACCGCCGCAGACTAAAGCAAAAATCCCTTCTCGCCGGACGCGAAAAGGGATTTTTAAATTTTTTACCCAGGCTATATAAACAGTGTGCTTTTTCAATTCCAAGCCTAAAGCTCTCGCTTTGTCCGGAATACCATCAATCCTGCTTATAGCGATGGACCAGCTTGTCTCGGTGGGAAGCAAAAATGTCCTCCAGTCCGATGTCGTATTTGTTGGCGATCACAATCAGATTTCCGAGCACGTCGCCAAGTTCTTCCACAAGCTCCTGCTTATGCTCGTCATACGTTCCCACGGCTTCATCCGGCCGGTCCCGGCCGATTTCAAGCGCCCGAATCGCCCGGGCCACTTCGCCGGTCTCCTCTGCCAAAAAGCCAATCCGGATAAAGATATCGAGCTCGGACCAGCCCCGCTGTTCATAATACTCCTTGACCCACTGCTGAAATGCGTTCACATCCACAGTTTCCGCCTCCTCATGCAATTCATGTTCTAGTGATAGGCACTTCTATAAGTATAAGGGATGGAGGCAAGAGGTTGGTGCGTTACTCAAAGGCTGGATTGAGGGCAAAAACCATGATTTACATTTTGGTACACATTAAATAGACTGAAAAAATATGGACAGGAAAGGGAATCCGAACATTATGCCGAGGAGAACTAATATACAAAGCCAATAGGCTGCCAGGAGATCACGTGGAACGGCCGGTAATTTCAGGGTTGGACGCCATGATCGTTTCCGCTGCGCGCCACACCTCCGGCAAAAAGTCGATGACCGTAGCGGCACGCACGCTGAAGTCCTGGACGGTGTGAAAGCCGAGATCGGCCAGAAATGCTTCCAGACCGGGTGCGAGCTCTTTTTGCACATTCGGATCGCTGTCTGCGGCGAGAATTTTGTGGCAGCGCGCGAAGGTGGCGCCCATCCAAAACACCGCCTCACGATGGAGTCCTTGTTCAATTAACGTTATGCTCCCGTCGATGGCGATCGGGCGGGAAACCGGGGAAATGTCGCTGCTGAAGAAAAAGGGCGTTTTGGCGGCGGCAGCCGCGGTGTCGAAGGTCCGCTCGAGCGACCTGACATGCTGCATCGCCCGCTCCGGCTCCAAATCGGCACAGCCGAGATGGCGAAGCAGCTCGAGGTACAGCGAGCTCAGGCCGTAATCTTCCAATACGCCGCGGACGGCTGCGTAACGGAGCCGCACCGTCGGGTTTTTCAGGGCGGCGAGCAGCAGCACATGCGTGGTGATGCCCGTAGGGAAGAGCCAGGATGTGAACAAGTCATGCAGCGGCAGGGACAAGTCGAGGCCGAGCAGAGACCGCTTAATTTGCTGCAGGACGTTTTCGCACCGCTGCCGCACCCAGACCTCATCGGCAAAATGCCGGGATACTTCTGAATACAGGCGATGCAAATGGCCATGGGGATCGGAGATGATCGTATTCACCCGGAACGGGCCTGCCAGATGGTGCGAGACGAGCACCTTTTGCACCGAGGACAGCTCAGATAGGGAGATGTAAGAGCCTTCGATCAGGGTATCCCGATATATGAACTTACCCGGTTTTAACGGCGGCTCCGCCAGTTCGGACACGACCATTACGTCGATATCGGAGCTTGGAGACATCGGGGCATCTTCCGGCATTCCGATCGTGGAACCCGTAAAATAAGCGCCCATAAATCCTTTTTCCTTTGAGGCTTGGTGCATCACCCAGTCCGCTGCAGCGGCTCTTGCTGAACCGACCGTCCCGGGCTGATTTTCAGACGAGCTTGAAGTATCCTTGATATCCACCGTATTTCCTCCCTTTGCCTTAAAGTGGGAACGTCCTCATTATAGAATGTCAGGTGAAAAATGGTAGACTGTTTGTTTTTGGAAATATGAGCTATAATAGCAATATAAGGAGCCGAAAGGCTCCTTTTTTCGTTGGATTCCGGCTTACGGGCCCCAAGAAGGACAAGGGGTTGACATGAAACCAAAAGGTTTCGTATAATCGATGCGAAACCAAATGGTTTCGCATTCGAATGTAAACCGGTTTGATTGACTGCATATGGAGGTACTTATACATGGAAAACTCAACAAACAATGCTTTGCCTGATATCCGCCACACCGGCGTATTCCAGGCTCCGATCCAGAAAGTGTGGGAGGCGGTGGCGACTCCCGAAGGGCTGTCCGCCTGGTTCATGCCCAATGACATGCAGCCCGTCGTAGGCCACGAATTTCACATTAATGCCGGTCCGTACGGCATGTCGCCGTGCAAGGTGACCGAAGTGGATCCGCCGCACCGGCTGGCGTTCCGCTGGGGCAAGGACTGGACGCTTGCTTTCGAGCTGAAGGAGCTGGACGGCAAAACGGAAGTGACGCTCATCCACTCCGGCTGGAGTGCGGACCAAGTGACCGAGTTCAACCAGCCGCATACGATCGTGCGCGAGACGATGGACCAAGGCTGGGCCGGACTCCACCAGAAGCTGGGCAGATACGTCGAGGCTTAAGCATGACCGCGACTGCGTCCAAGCACGACGTATTTCAGGCCGTGGCCGACCCGACCCGGCGCCAGCTGCTGAAGCTGCTGTCCGATCAGGAGATGCCCGTGACGGTTCTCAGCAGCCATTTTCCGATGAGCCGGACGGCGGTTTCCAAGCATCTGCGGATTCTGTCGGAGGCAGGACTGGTGAAGGAAAGGAAGGTCGGCCGCGAGACGAGGTACCGGCTGGATCCGGGGCCCTTGCAGGAGCTCAAGGATTGGTACTCCTATTTTGAACGCTTTTGGGAGAACAAGATGGCAGCCCTGCAGCACTTCGTGGAGTCGGATGGTTCCGAACGCTTCCCTGCCCCGCTGACCCTTGTGGAAAAGGAGAAGGAACAAGATTAGCCGGTGATTCAATCGCTCTATACCGAACCATGATCCCTGCATGATGGCCGGGAGGCTGGAAACTAGCATTCGTAAAAAACTAGCGAAACAAGAGACAGCGGTACAAGAGGATCACCTCCTCCTGTACCGCTGTTTGGCATGCCGGGAAACGGCGTTCCTTCGGTTTGATCGTATCTGGAAAATTGTAAAAAACGGTAAGTGCCTCCTTTTTACAGTTCCGCAAACATACGTTCTTTTCAAAAAAGGTTGTGTTATACTTATATTTAATAGTTTTCGAGGTTTACATACGAAGGAGGCAACACCATGTCGGTTCATTTTCTGATCGGACGATCCGGTAGCGGCAAGACGACGGCGATCCTAAGCGAGATTACGTCCCGGCTGCAAGCAGAGCCTAAGGGCAGCCCGCTGATCCTGCTCGTTCCCGAGCAGGGCTCATTCCAGGCTGAGCACAGCCTGGTATCATCGGGCGCTGTCAAAGGCAGCGTCCGTGCGCAGGTTCTCAGCTTCCGGCGCCTGGCGTACCGGGTGATGCAGGAGACCGGCGGGTCGGCGAGAGTCGGCATCAGCGAAGAAGGCAAAAAAATGCTGCTGTACAAAATCATTCAGCGCCGCAAAGAGGAGCTGAAGCTGTTCGGTGCCTCCGGTGACCAGCTGGGTTTCATAGGCAAGCTGAACGAGCTGTATACCGAGCTCAAGCGGTACTGCGTAGATTCCGCCGTGCTGGAAGAGCATTTGACCCAGCTGACGGAGCAGAAGGCGGCCGCGCCGATCCTGCGCTATAAGCTGGAGGATTTATGGACGGTGTACCGCGACTTTGAACAGGAAATATCACCGCTTTATATAGATGATGAAGATACGCTCGTCACTTTGGCTGAAGGGATTCGCCGCTCGTCTTATGTTAAAGGTGCGGACGTATGGATCGACGGCTTTCACGGGATGACTCCGCAGGAATACGGGGTTGTTCGCGAGCTGATGGCCCATGCGTCATCGGTCACCATTGCGCTCACGCTGGACAAGCCGTACCACGGCAGCATGCAGCCGCATGAGCTGGACCTGTTTCACCCGACCGCCACGACTTACATCAAGCTGAGAGGAATGGCCGACGAGCTGGGCATCGAAACGAACGATTCGATTATGCCGGCATCGGACCTGCCCAAATTCCGCCTCAGCCCGCGTCTTGCTCATTTAGAGCGCGGTTATGACCGGCGGATTCCCTGGAAGGGGCAGGAGAAAGATCAGCTTCAGGAAACCGAAGGGATTTCACTCTATGCGGCCGAGAACCGGCGCACCGAAGTGGAAGGGGCTTTGAGGGAGATGCTGCGCCTGGCCAGGGAGGAAGGTGCGAGATACCGCGAAATGGCCGTGTTTGTCCGTAATTTGGGCGATTACGAGCATTTGGTGGAGCCCCTGTTCCGGGACTACGGCATTCCGTTCTTTCTCGACCAGAAGCGAAGCGAGCTGCACCATCCGCTGGTGGAGTTTATTCGTTCCGCATTGGATGTCGTGCGCCGGAACTGGCGGCATGAGGACGTATTCCGCTGCATCAAGAGCGACCTGCTGCTTCCGCTGGACGGGTCGCTGGGACGGGAGGATATGGACGTGCTCGAGAACTACGCCCTCGCCTGCGGAATTCAGGGATACCGCTGGACGGACGGCCGTCCGTGGAAAGCCGTTCCGAGCCTGTCCCTGGAAGAAAACGGCTACGACCGGCGCAAATCCGGAGAGCAGCTTCTCAGCCTGATGGAGCACTGCCGGAGGGTGGTCAGCGAGCCGCTATTGGCATTCGGCAAGCGGGTGAAGAAGGCGGGCAGCGCCGAGGAGCTCAGCACAGCGGTCTTCCGTCTGCTCGAGGAAGCCGACATTCCCGAGAAGCTGGACCTGTGGAGCCGCGAAGCGCTGGAGTCCGGGCGTCCGGAGGCGGCGAGGGAACACCGCCAGCTGTGGGATGCGGTCCTGGAGCTGCTGGATCAGATTGTGGAAATGATGGGTACGGAGAAGATGTCCTTCGAGCTGTTTGCCGGCATTCTGGAAACGGGGCTGAGCGAACTGAAGCTGGGCCTGGTTCCGCCTGCGCTCGACCAGGTGCTGGTCGGCAATATGGACCGGACGCGGACAGGTGGCGTAAAGTACGCGTTTCTGCTCGGCGTCAACGACGGAGTCATCCCGGCCGTGTTTCAGGATGACGGGGTGCTGACCGAACAGGAGCGCTCCCTGCTGTCGCAAACCGGAATGGAGCTGGCTCCTGGCATTTCGCGCAAGCTGCTCGACGAACGGTTCCTGATTTACAACGCCTTGACCTCGGCCAGCCGGCATGTATGGGTCAGCTATCCGGCCGCAGACGATGAGGGCAAGGAGCTGCTGCCGTCCGAAGTGGTGCGGCATGTCCGCAAAATGTTCCCCGGTCTGCCGGTTCGCCGCCTGTCGGCGCAGCCATCGGCAGAGCAGCGGGAAGAAGAGCTGCTTGCGTATTTGTCCCACCCCCGCCAGAGCCTCAGCCATTTGATCATTCAGCTGCGCAAATGGAAGCAGGGCGCGGAAATCCCGCAGCTGTGGTGGGATGTGTATAACTGGTATATCCGGGAACCGGAATGGAAGGGGCCGCTGGATATGCTGCTGCGGTCGCTGTTTTACCGCAACGATACCCGCCAGCTGGAGCCGCAGACCAGCCGCAGGCTGTACGGTGCCAAAATCCGGACAAGCGTATCCCGCATGGAGCGATTCGTTGCCTGCCCGTTTTCACACTTCGCTTCACATGGGCTGAAGCTGCGCGAACGGCAGCTGTACCGCCTGCAGGCGCCGGATATCGGCCAGCTGTTCCACGCGGCGCTGACCCAAATGGCGCTGCGGCTGCAGGAACAGAAGCGGAGCTGGGGAAGCCTGACGGCCGAAGAGTGCCGGCGCGAAGCGGAAACAACGGTAGAGCGCCTCGCTCCAATGCTGCAGGGAGAAATTTTGATGAGCAGCAAGCGCTACGGCTACATTTCACGCAAGCTCAAAAATATCGTAAGCCGCGCCTCTGTCATTCTGGGCGAGCAGGCACGGCGGGGTAGCTTTGAGCCGGTCGGCCTGGAGCTGGATTTTGGCCCGGGTAAACCGCTGCCTCCGCTGACCTTCTCCCTTGAGAACGGAACGGTGATGGAGGTCATCGGGCGAATCGACCGGGTGGATATGGCCCAAGGTGAAAACGGACTGCTGCTGCGCGTAATCGATTATAAATCCGGACAGAAGGACCTGCGGCTTCATGAGGTGTACTACGGCTTGTCCCTGCAGATGCTGACCTATCTGGACGTGCTGTTGACCTATGCGGAGCACTGGCTGGGCAGCAAGGCGCTGCCGGCGGGAACGCTGTATTTTCACGTGCATGATCCGATGCTACAGTCGAGCAACGGGTTGACGATGGAGCAGGCGGCGGAAGAGCTGCTCAAACGGTTCAAAATGAAGGGGCTGCTGCTGGCCGACCGCGACGTCATATCCAAAATGGACGCATCTCTGGACAAAGGCCATTCATCCATCCTTCCGGTTGCCGTCAAATCGGACGGAAGCTTCTACAGCTCCGCATCGGTCGCTACGCCGGATCAGTGGGACACGCTGCTGTCTTCCGTCAGGGACAATATCACCCGGATTGGGACGAGAATTACCGAAGGGGACGTGGACATTGAGCCTTACCGCATCCAGCAGGAGACGGCATGCACGTTCTGTCCGTTCAAGCCGGTGTGCCAGTTTGACGAAAATGTCGAGGGCAACCATTACCATTTGCTAGGTAAGCCGAATAAATCGCAGGTATGGGAAATGATGTCCAGCCGCCAAGGAGGAGATGCGCATGATCGAAATTGAAAAGCCGGCAGGCAGCATGTGGAGCGACGATCAGTGGAAGGCGATTTCGCTTCACGGCGATCACATTCTGGTCGCGGCGGCGGCAGGCTCAGGGAAAACGGCCGTTCTGGTCGAACGGATCATCCGGAAAATTTTGAATGAGGAGCAGGGCTTCAGCGTGGACCGGCTGCTTGTCGCCACGTTCACTAAGGCGGCTGCGGCCGAGATGCGTGAGCGCATCCGCGACGCGCTGGACCGGCAGCTGGAGAAGGATCCGGAGAATACCCATCTCCGGCGGCAGCTGTCCCTGCTCGGGCGTGCTTCGATCACGACGCTTCACTCCTTCTGTCTTGAAGTGATCCGCAGGTACTATCAGATGATCCCGATCGATCCGGGGTTCCGGATCCTGAACGAGAATGAAGCCGAGCTGATGCGCCAGGAGATCCTGGAGGAGCTGTTCGAGGAGAAATACGGGGAGCAGCCGGAGGACAGCGACTTTATCGCGCTGGTGGATTGGTTCAGCGGTGAGCGTACGGACGATGCCGTCCACCATTTGGTGCAGAGGCTCTATGATTTCTCACGCAGCCACTCCTGGCCCGATCAGTGGCTGCGGGATATGGCCGAGTCCTTTTTGCTGCCGGATACGGCAAGTCTGGGCGAAAGCCAGTGGGTCAAGAGCATCCTTCAGGATGCGCGGCTGGCGCTTGCCGGGGCCGAAGGACTGCTGGAGCAGGCCCGGCGTCTGACACTGCTGCCCGGAGGACCGGGGCCCTATCTGGATAATTTGAACGCGGATCTGGAAGTGGTTCAGTCGCTTAGGGATGCGCTGGACAACCGTCCGTGGGACGAGCTGTTCGAACGCTTTCAGACGGTGTCGTTCAGCAAGCTGAAGAGCTGCCGCAAGGAGGAGACCGACCCGGCACTGCAAGAAAGGGTCAAGGAGCTGCGGGAAGCGGTCAAGAAAACGATGCAGGATCTGAAGGGGGCGCTGTTCGGCCGGCCGGCCGATGCGTTTCTGGCCGAGCTGCACCGGGCGGCGCCGCTCATGAAGGAGCTGGCGGAGCTCGTCATTGAGTTCGGCGACCGCTATCTTCATGAAAAGCAGAGAAGAAACGCGGTGGATTTCAGTGATCTGGAGCACTACTGCCTGCAAATTTTGCGCCACCCGGATTCGGTGCCGGGTCAGCCGCTCCCTTCGGACGCGGCCATGGAATATCAGGAACAGTTCGACGAGGTGCTGCTGGACGAGTACCAGGACACCAACAGCGTGCAGGAAGATATCGTCAAGCTGATTTCGCGCGAGCTGCCGGGGAACCGGTTCATGGTCGGCGACGTCAAGCAGAGCATCTACCGCTTCCGCCTGGCGGAGCCGAGCCTGTTCTTGGACAAGTACCGCAGGTATGCTTCCGCCGAGGGCGGCGGCATCCGTATCGACCTTGCCCGTAACTTCCGCAGCCGGCTGGAAGTGGTGCATGCGGTGAACATGGTGTTCCGCCAGCTGATGAATGAGACGGTGGCGGAGATCAGCTACGATGAGCGGGCGGAGCTCGTTTACGGAGCTTCTTATCCGGAAGCCCAGCCTGAAGGGGCGTCAGGGCCGTCTCCGTACGTGCCGGAGCTGGTGCTGATTGACAAGGCCAGAGGCGGGGAGGCGTCCGAGGAGGAGCCTCAGGACAGCGACAACGGAGGTCTGATCCAGGAGAGCGAGGCCGCCGAAATGGAGACGGCTCAGCTTGAGGCCAGAGCGATTGCCAAAAAAATACGCGCGCTCTTGGGTGACACATCGCCTAGGCCGATGCAGGTGTTCGACAAGGAGACCAAAGCGATGCGGCCTGTCCGTTACGGCGACATGGTCATCCTGCTTCGGTCCGCCTATATATGGGGGCCGCTGATCATGGAGGAGCTGCGCCAGCTCGGCATCCCTGCCGACGGTGAGCAGAATCAGGGGTATTTCCAGGCGACCGAAGTGGAAATTATGCTGTCCCTGCTTCAGATTATCGATAACCCCCGGCAGGACATTCCGCTTGCAGGCGTGCTGCGCTCGCCGATCGTCGGCCTGACCGAGGAAGATCTGGCACAGGTCCGGTTATGCGGGAAGGGTACGTTCTATGAGGCCGTCATGGCGGCTGCAGGAGGGACGGTTCCCGCGTCTGCGGATCCTGGAGATTCAATTTCGATTCCGGACGAGGAAGGGACGCTCCCTGCCTACGCTGAAAGTGCCGCCGCCCTGGAGTGGGCGGAACAAACGGAAGCAGTGGATGAGGAATTCAGCCTCTCTCCGGAACTGCAGCGGAAGCTGGCAGGTTTCCTGGCTTCGCTGGAACGCTGGCGAAATATTGCCCGTCAAGGCAGTCTGGGGGATCTGATCTGGCTGCTGTACCGGGAAACGGGATATTTGGATTGGGTAGGCGGCCTCCCCGGAGGAATGCAGCGGCAGGACAATCTGAAGGCGCTGCACGACCGGGCGGTCCAGTTTGAACAGACGACGTCTTCCCGCGGACTTTTCCGCTTTTTGACGTTTATTTCCAGACTGCGTGACAACGGATCGGATTTGGGCGGACCAGGCACGGCTGAAAGCCGGGACAACGCGGTCCGGATTATGACAATCCATAAGAGTAAGGGCCTCGAATTTCCGGTCGTGTTTTTGGCAGGCATGTCCAAAATGTTCAACCAGCAGGATTTGAACGCATCGTTCCTGATGCATAAGGAGCTTGGTTTCGGACCGAAATTTGTGGATACCGAGAAGAGGGTCAGCTATCCGACACTCCCGAACCTGGCCATCCGCCGCCGATCTCAGCTGGAGCTGCTTGCCGAGGAAATGCGGGTGCTCTACGTCGGCCTGACCAGGCCGAAAGAAAAGATGATCTTGATCGGGACGGTGAAGGATCTGGAGAAAAAGGTGTCCTCCTGGGCTCAGGTTCAGAGCCGGCCGGAGCTGATGCTCCCTGATTACCTCTTGGCAAGGGGCAGAAGCTACTTGGACTGGGTCGGGCCTGCGCTGATCCGCCACCCGGCGGCCGCCAAGCTGCGCGAGCTCGGCGGTTTGGAAGGCGAGACGGCCTCCGCGCTGGAGAACGATCCGGCGGATTGGCGCATTTCGATCCTCTCCACAGAGGATCTCACGCTGGCGGCGCTTGGGGGCTGGGAGGAAGCGGAAGAATCGACGCCGGAGCGTCGGCGCAAGCTGAACTCGCTTCTTCGTAGAGAGACGGTATTCCCGGGCAGCGATGAGCCGGATGGTGGTTCTTTCCTGTCGCCTGACCGAATATCTGCCCGGCTGAACTGGCAATATCCGCATGCTGCCGCCAGCCGGCTCTCGGCCAAAACGTCCGTGACCGAAATGAAAAAGCTGCTTGCCCTGCAGGACGGGCCCACCTTGGACTGGGTCGAGGAGACCCGGGTCCGGCGGGAGCACAGCTTGCCTGCCTCCCAGCAGACAGGTACGCTTGCCCTGCGCCGGCCCAAATTTATGGAGCAGAGCCGGATGAGTCCTACGGAACGGGGAACGGTGTACCATACCGTCATGCAGCACATCCCTCTGGATGCGGGATTGGTAGATTTGCGGGTCGTGGAAGCGACGCTGCAGCGATTGGTCGACCTGGCGATCTTTACAAGCTCGCAGGCTGAGATCGTGGAACCGGAGCAAATCGCCTCCTTTTTTGACAGCGACATCGGCAAGAGACTGCAGTCGGCGGAGTGGGTGTCGAGGGAAATGCCTTTCAGCTACGGTCTACCGGCTCATGAGGCGCATCAAGCGCTGCTTGCGACCGAGCGTTTTAACGAGGGGAACATCATACCAATGAAGGCATCGGATGCAGAGACCCGGGCTTCGGACGAAGTGGTGCTCATTCAAGGGATCGTCGACTGCCTGTTCCGTCAGGACGGTAAATATGTCATCGTCGACTATAAAACCGACCGGGTGCTGGAACACCGCGGCGGAATAGCCGCTCTGGCGGAGAGCTATCGGTTCCAGCTGGAACTGTACGCCCGGGCGCTGGAAGATATATTAGGTGAGGCGGTCCAGGAGAAATGGCTGTACTTTGTGGATGCTAAGCAGTCCGTCTTGCTGTAGTGGAAGATTGAAAGTTCTTATGTTGAATGAATATAAATGTGTTTTTGCTTTGATCGTTCGTATTGAAAGTTTCTTTAATCTCGTTTTTCGATTGGATCGTTTTTCAAAATGGTAGTTTTTTCGAAATAATCATTTTTTAGAATCGATATTTAATAGAGTCGATAGTTTAATAGAATCGATTGTTTAATAGAATTTGATTGTATTCTTAGACGCGATCGGGTTTAGGAATGGATCGTTGGTTAGGTGTTTTCATTTTTAGGTGTGACCCATACACGGCATGAATCCGTCTGGGTTCACGGCTTGCGCGAAAGCAAGTTCAGGAGGGAGAAGCAGGATGCGCATACTTCACACGGGTGACTGGCACTTTGGACGGACGCTCGAGGGCCGGAGCCGGATGAAAGAGCAGGAAGATTTCGTTGAGGAACTGGTCCGGATTGTACACGATCAGAAGATTGATCTGGTCATGATGGCCGGGGATGTCTATGATTCGGTCAATCCGCCGGCGGCAGCGGAACAGCTGTTTTATGAGGCGGCGGCCCGGCTGACAGAAGGAGGGACGCCGCTCGTGGTCATTGCGGGCAACCATGATCAGCCCGAGCGGGTTTCGTCGGTAACGCCGCTGGTCGCCCGGCAGGGAATCACGCTGGTCGGGCTTCCCGTGGCCGAAGCCGTCACGGTTCAAGCGGACCGGACCGGGGAGATCGCCAAGATTGCGGCGCTCCCTTATCCGTCCGAAGCCCGCTTAAATGAGCTGCTCGCCGCCGAAGGCGACGAAGAGGAGCTCCGCCGGGCATACAGCGCCCGCGTAGGCATGCTGATGCGGAAATTGGCGTCAAGCTTCACGCCCGAGACCGTCAATTTGGCCATGAGTCACATTTACGTGCTTGGCGGCGTGGAAAGCGACTCGGAACGGCCGATACAGGTCGGAGGCGCGTATACGGTGGACCCATCGGCGCTAGCGGTTGGGGCGCAGTATACGGCGCTTGGCCACCTGCACCGGCCTCAGGCGGTCAAGGGTGAGGGAATGATCCGCTACAGCGGGTCCCCGCTCGCCTACAGCTTTTCCGAGGCCGGTCAAGCGAAGTCGGTATCCATCATCGATGTGACCCCGGGACAGCAGCCCGTTATGGAGGAGGTTTATTTGTCCTGCGGCCGGCCGTTAATCCGGTGGAAAGCAAAGGGCGGCCTGGAGGAAGTTCATCGCTGGCTGGATGAAGGCAGGGATGCGAACGGTTTTATCGATCTGGAGATTTCGCTGACCGAAGCCATGTCTCTTGGGGATATTCACAGGCTGCGCAAAAGCCACGAAGGGTTCGTACATATCCGTCCCGTGTATCCCGAGATGGAACAGGTCGAGGTAGAGTACAGCCGGTCGAGCCTGCCGGTGCCGGAGCTGTTCCGGAAGTTCTACCAGCGCCAGACCGGAGGAGCCGAGCCGGATGATGCGCTCGTTGAATTGTTCCTTGCGCTCACTTCGGAAGACGCAGAGGTAAAGGAGGAGGCGTAACATGAAGCCGATCACACTGAAGTTGTCGGGTCTGCAGAGCTATCGCGAGATGCAGCAGATCGATTTTGACGAGCTGTGCCAGATGGGGCTGTTCGGTATTTTTGGACCGACGGGCAGCGGCAAATCGACGCTTCTGGATGCGATGACCCTGGCTCTGTACGGCAAAGTCGAACGTGCGGTGAACGGCACGCAGGGCATCATGAACCATTCGGAAGATGCACTGTACGTCTCCTTTACCTTTGAACTCAGTTCCGCGGACGGACCGAAGCGATACAGAGTGGAGCGCCGTTTTAAAAGAACCAACGAGCTGTCAGTCAGCAATACGGTTAGCCGGTTTATCGAAGTCACCGCGGAAGGTGAAGCGGTCATGGCAGACAAGCTGGCAGAAGTCACCCGCTGCGTGGAAGACAAAATCGGTCTGAAAATGGAGGATTTTACACGGGCCGTCGTCCTTCCCCAAGGGAAGTTTGCCGAGTTTCTGTCGCTGAAGGGCAGTGAGCGCAGGCAGATGCTGCAGCGCCTGTTCCATTTGGAAAAATACGGCGATTTGCTCGCGCAGAAGCTCAGCCGGCGGGTGAAGGACAACGATGCTGCGCTGAAGGAAGTGGAGGCGGAGCAGCAAGGCCTCGGCAACGCAGGCGTTGAAGCGGTGGACGAAGCGAGGAACAGACTCAAGGAAGCCTCCATGGAGGCGGAGGCCTCGCGGCTGAAGCTGCGGCAAATGACCGAGGAGGCCGAGAAGGCCGGCAAATTCAGGGAGATGCAGCTGGAGAAGGAGCGGCGCGAACAGGAGCTCCACCGGCTTTCCGCCGAAGAAGAAGCGATTGTCCGGCTTGAGCGCCGGCTGGGACAGTCTGCCGCGGCCCGGGCGATCATGCCTTTGTATACGCAGTGGACGGACAGCAGGCAGGAATGGGACAAACGCAACCGGGAGGCGGAGCAGCTTCAAACGAAGGCTGATGCCGCGGATAAGGCGGCCCGGGAGGCCGCTGCCGCCGACGATGCGTCGCACCGGGAGCTTGCCGCTGAGGAACCGAAGCTGCTGCAGCGTCAGGAGCAGCTGGAGCAGGCGGTACTGCTGCAGCGGGAGCGGGACGAGCTGAAGACGGTGCTGCAGCAGCTGGCCGAGCAGCGGTCAAAGACGGCCCGTGAAAGCAAGGAACGGACTGAAGCTCTGGCCAAGGAGCAGGAGCTGCTCGCCAAAGGGCTCAAGCGGCAGTCCGAGCTGCAGGAAAGCCTGAAGGGGCTCGAAGTGAAGGCGAAGGACCGCGAACGGCTGAATAAGGCGATGCGGCACGTTCAGCAGCTGGGAGCAAGCGAGCAGCGGCTGCGGAGCGCTGAGGCTGAATTGAAAGAGCATGACGAGAAGCAAAGCAGGGCCGAAGCGCTGTTGAAGCAGGCTGCGCAGGAGCGGGAGCAGCATCTGCAGAAGCAGAAGCGGTTCGCGCACGCGGTTTCGGCCCATATGGAGCAGGTTCTGGGCCATGACAGCCGGATGGAGGCGGCGTTGTCCCGCCTCGACCAAGAAGAGGCGCTGGTCCGTTCTTCCTCCAAAGAGCGGGAGCTCCACGCGCTTTCGCTGGCGCTGGCCGCCGAGCTGCGCCCGGGAGAACCGTGTCCGGTATGCGGCTCATCACATCATCCGGCACCGGTATCGCCGGATCATGGGGCGCCCGGTGCGGATGACGGTCTGCTGGAACTGCTGCGGCTTCTCCGCCAGCAGCTGCAGGAGCTGCGGCTGAGCGGGCGCCAGCTTGTACATGAGACCCGGAGCTTGCTGGAATCGTACGAGCCCGGGGTCCAAGTGGGGGCAGAGGTTCCCTCCAAGGCCGGTTCTGGCCCGCTGGAAGGCGCAGGCGAAGCGGCCGCTGCCCTCGAGCTGGTCTCGGATCCGGAGCAAGTAGAGTCATTTTCCAGGTCCGCGTGGGAATCCCGGATCCGGAAAATGGAGGAGGACGCCGAAGCGTTGGCATCCTCCACGAGACAGCTTCAGCGCGAGCATGCCGCGCTGAAGGAGCGGGGGGAAGCGCTGGGCGCGCTGCAGGTGAAGCGGACGGCTGAAATCGAGTCGCTTCGGGAAACGTTCGCCAAGCTGGGCGACCGATTTGAAACGGAGAAGCGGGAATACCTAAGGCTTCAGGAGGAGTGGCGCCGGGAGCTACCGGACCTTCAGCCGGAGCAGGCGGACCGCTTGTCCGCGGAAATCCAGCAGAAGGATGCGCAGGCCGAAGAGATCCGCGAACGGCTGCAGATCAGCATCCCTTTTATCGAGGAGAAAACGGCCACGGTCCAATCGCTGGAGCGGCAAATCAACGATCTCGACAAGTCGCTCATTCAATGGGATGCCCAGCTGCAGGGCAAGCAGGATTTGCTGGCCGAGAAGGAGCGGCGCCTTCAGGCCTGGGTCGGAAGCGAGTCCGCCGACCGGCTGCTGGAAGGCTGCAAGCAGCGCCTGCTCTCCCTTCGGGAAGCTGCGGCGCGCTCCAAAGAGAAGCGCCAGGCAGCCGAGCAGCTTAAGCATGAAGCAGCCAAAGCGGCGGCTATGGCCGCCCAGGCGGCGGAATCCGCGGAGGAGCACTGCCGCAAGGCGCAGGCCCGCTGGGACGAGCAGCTGGCGGCTTCTCCGTTCGCCACTTCGGAGGAAGTGGCAGACGCCTGTATGCCGCCTGACGAAGAAGTGCAGAGCGCGGAGCGGGTCCGGCTGCACCGCGAACGGGAGCAGGAGATCAAGGTGCAGCTCCGCCATTTGGCTGAGCAGCTGGGCGGCCGCGGCGTGACCGAAGAAGAGTGGCAGCGGATCTCCGCGGAGCTGGCTGCCTGCCGGGAGCGCGATGAGACGGCGCTTCAGCAGCGGGCAAGGGCGGAGCGGGACCTGGACGACGTGGAGAAGCGTCATGTCCGCTGGTCGCAGCTGGAGCTGATCCGCAAACAGCGGCAGCAGGAAGCCGAGAAGCTCTCCAAGCTGCAATCCTGTCTCCGGGGCAATGCCTTCGTCGAATACATTGCCGAGGAGCAGCTGATGCAGGTCAGCCAGGCTGCTTCACAACGTCTGCGCTTCTTGACCAAGCAGCGCTATGCGCTGGAGGTCGATTCCGGGGGAGGCTTCCTGATTCGGGATGATGCCAACGGCGGGGTGCGCCGTCCGGTGTCCACCCTGTCCGGAGGCGAGACCTTCTTGACCTCCCTGTCCCTTGCGCTGGCCCTGTCTGCGCAAATTCAGCTCCGGGGCCAATATCCTTTGCAGTTTTTCTTCCTTGACGAAGGATTCGGGACGCTCGATCCCGAGCTGCTCGATACGGTAATCACTTCTTTGGAGAAGCTGCATAACGATCATTTGTCGGTCGGAATCATCAGCCACGTGCCCGAGCTGCGGGCACGTCTCCCGCGCAAGCTGATCGTGGTGCCTGCCGAGCAGGCTGGCGGCGGTTCGCGGATCGTTCCTGAAACGCTTTAGGCCATCATCCATATTTTTTTGAAAAAGACAGTAGCCATTCGCCCAGCCTTGAATACGATGTTCATGTAAATCTTCTGACATTGGGAGGCTGTGAAGGGCAATGGAAAAGTTTGAGGCCATAGAGTTATGCAAAAAACATATGCACCGTTACGTCCGCGCGACAATGGCGGACGGAAGCGTACACGATGGATTTGTGGAAAGTGTTGATGAGGAGAGGCTGTATCTGGCAGTACCGGTAGGCCATGAAAACGTGTCGCCAGCACATGTGTCGCCGAATGCGAACGTAGCTCCGATGTATGTATCACCTGCAAGCGTGAACGCGAACGTAGCACCGACATATGTATCACCAGCGAGCGTGTCGCCGAACGCGAACGTAGCTCCGACATATGTGTCGCCTGCAAGCGTGTCACCGAACGCGAACATAGCTCCGATGTATGTATCTCCTGCTAACGTGTCACCAAACGTGGCTCCGGCTCATGTAGCTCCGGCCAACGTGGCGCCAGCGGTCATGCCGATCCATCATGGTTGCTTCGACCCTTGCGGAGGTTTTCCGGGATATGACTACCGTGCATTTTTCCCAGGGTTCTTTCCTCCGTTTGGATACGGCTACGGCTTTGGGTACCCGTTTTACGGACCCCGCTTTAACCGATTGATTCTGCCTCTGGCCGGATTGACGGCGCTGTCGCTGCTGCCATTTTTTTAATATCTGATATAACGTACGAACCTGAAGAGGGATACCGGGAGAACTGGTGTCCCTTTTCTTTTGGATTCGGCGCTCCAGATGAACTATTTATTAGCCGGATACAGCGGGGCATTGGACGGGTCATTTTATATCCGGTATGATAAGAAAAGAAAATCTCTTACATATTAAAGGAGGCAACAATCCGATGGATTGCCTGTTTTGCAAAATCGTTGAAGGGAGCATCCCTTCCCAGAAAGTCTTTGAAAACGAACGGATCCTGGTATTTCGTGACATTCAGCCGGCCGCGCCGGTTCACGTGCTTATCATCCCGAAAAAGCATATCGCCTCAATGAACGAGGTTCAGGAGGAGGATCTCCCGCTGATCGCCGAAATGCATCAGGTGGCCCAGCAGGTCGCCAAGGATCTGGGCGTCAATGAGTCGGGATACCGGCTCATCAACAATTGCGGACCGGATAGCGGACAAGCGGTTCATCACATCCACTATCACCTGCTCGGAGGGGCCAAACTGGGCGCCCTGGCTGGAATTTCCGACTCTCACGCATAAGCTTGTACCCCGGCAAATCCGGCCTTTGGTGAAAAAATAGGCGCTGAGGTTGACACCCTATTTCTCTTTCACCTATAATTAAGTTTGATGAACCGTGTTATTGCTCTTGGACGGTCTGGTCGGAGGGAGGGAAAACTGGTGTCTGAAACTAAAGTTCGCAAAAACGAGACTATTGATGCTGCACTTCGCCGCTTTAAGCGCTCCATCGCTAAGGATGGCGTATTGGCTGAGGTAAAGAAACGTAAGCATTATGAAAAGCCAAGCGTAAAGCGCAAGAAAAAGTCCGAGGCTGCTCGTAAGAGAAAGTTTTAGGAGGATTTGAACTAGCATGAATCTTAGCGAACGATTGAACGAAGATATGAAGCAGGCGATGAAGAGTAAAGACAAGTTCAAACTCTCCACGATTCGAATGGTTCGTTCGACGATCAAGAATCTTGAAATAGATTTGAAAAGAACTTTGGATGACAACGAAGTGCTTGATATCCTCAGTCGTGAAATCAAACAGCGCAAAGATGCCCTCCAAGAATTTCAAAAAGCAGACCGCGAGGACCTTGCGGAACATGCCAAAGCAGAAATCGAGATTATCGGTCAGTATCTTCCCGCACAGCTTTCCGAAGAAGAAATTAAAGTTATTGTACAGCAGACCATCCAGGAAACCGGTGCTTCTTCGAAAGCCGACATGGGGAAAGTGATGAGCGCGCTCATGCCGAAGGTAAAGGGACGCTCAGACGGCAAACTTGTGAACCAAGTGGTTCAACAATTTCTGCAATAAACATAAGTGAAACACCCCTGATTTCAGGGGTGTTTTTTCATTTTCTGAAACGATTCCCTTCTATGATGCGTAATAACTACCATATGATGGACATTATAACGGGAATGTGGAAAGGAGGGGTAAGGTGAGTTTGGCCAAAAAGGGACTTAAGTCTCTCGTAATGATGCTGATGCTCATATTCTTGGTTGCCGGCAGCTGGCTTCCCGGGCAGGTATCCGCCGAAACCGGTGAGAAGAGCGGCCCGGTCTATATCATACCGGTGGACCAGGAAATTGAGACTGGGCTTGAGAAGTTCATGCGCCGCGGTTTTAAAGAAGCGGCCAAGATGAACGCCGGGCTCGTTGTGCTCGAGATCAACACGCCGGGCGGGCTTGTCGATACCGCCGACAAAATCGGGCAGATGATCCGTGACAGCAAGATCCCTACGCTTGCTTACATTCAAGGCAATGCGGCTTCGGCCGGCAGCTATATCGCGCTGAATGCCGATAAAATCGCCATGAAGCCAGGCAGCATGATCGGCGCCGCCGCCATGGTGGACCGTACGGGAAAACGCGTGGATGATGCCAAGCTGGTCGCGTACTGGAAGTCGAAAATGAGCGCAGCGGCTGAATCCAGCGGACGGGACAGCAAAATCGCCGAGGGTATGGCGGATATCAACATGGTCGTCGACATGCCGGCGATCGGAGAGAAGAAAGAGAAAGGCGATATTATCGCCTTGTCGAGCGAACAGGCTTTGAAGGTCGGATATGCCGATCATATCGCATCGACGCCTGAGGAAGCGATTCAATGGATGGGGTACTCGACGGATGACGTTTTCCGGGTCGAGCATACCGGTGCGGAGAAGGTGGCAGCCTTTCTGACACATCCAACCGTGATGATCATTTTGCTGTTCCTGGGGATAGCCGGTGTCGTGATCGAGCTGATGATACCTGGCTTTGGCGTTCCGGGGATCATAGGCGTAGTGGCCTTTGTACTGTATTTCTTCGGTAACTATGTGGCGGGCTTCGCAGGATCCGAGACGTGGCTGCTCTTTATTATCGGGCTCATTCTTATGATTCTAGAAATGTTTGTCCCGAGCTTCGGCATCCTCGGTATTCTGGGTGCTGTCAGCCTGATTGCGGGCGTTGTCCGGGCAGCTTACGATACGACGCACGCCTTGTTCTCGCTCGGGATCGCATTTGCGGCAGCCGTCGTGGTCGTGGTGATCGTCGCGATCATATTTAAGGAGAAGGGCATCTGGAACCGCTTCATCCTGAAAGAATCGCTGACCAAGGAGAAGGGCTTCGTTCCGACCGATGCGAAGGAGGATTTGCTTGGAAAATCAGGCGTTAGCGTGACTCCGCTCCGTCCGGCCGGTACCGTGGACGTGGAAGGCGAGCGGATCGACGTCGTAACGGACGGTGAGTTTGTCGCGGCGGGCACACCGGTCAAGGTCGTTCGCGTCGAAGGTGCGAGAATTGTCGTAAAGCCGGAATAATGCTGGCTTTTTGGCGAGATTCGTGTAACATGTTGTAAAGAACCTGGAAAGAATGTCACATGAAACCAATTGATTACCTGGAGGTTGATAGGCAGTATGGATGGAACTTCTCTTATCACGGTATTACTGATTGCGGTTGTCATCATTATTGTGCTCAGCGTATTTTTCAGCTTTTTCCCGGTCATGCTCTGGATCTCGGCCTTGGCGTCCGGCGTCCGGATCGGAATTATTACGCTGGTGGCCATGAGACTGCGGCGCGTTACGCCGAGCCGGATCGTCAATCCGCTCATCAAGGCGACGAAGGCGGGGCTGGGTCTTAACATCAATCAGCTGGAAAGTCACTATTTGGCCGGTGGTAACGTGGACCGGGTAGTTAACGCCCTCATTGCGGCCCAGCGCGCCAACATTCCGCTCGAATTTACGCGTGCCGCCGCCATCGACCTGGCTGGCCGCGACGTACTGCAGGCCGTTCAGATGAGCGTCAACCCGAGAGTCATTGAGACTCCGGTCGTAGCCGCCGTTGCGAAGAACGGGATTGAAGTGAAGGTTAAGGCCCGGGTTACGGTCCGTGCCAATATCGACCGTCTAGTCGGCGGTGCGGGTGAAGAAACGATTATTGCCCGCGTAGGCGAAGGGATCGTAACGACCGTCGGCTCCAGTGACATGCACAAGGACGTGCTGGAGAACCCGGACTCCATTTCCCGGACCGTATTGGCCAAGGGGCTGGATGCGGGAACCGCTTTTGAAATTCTGTCGATCGATATCGCCGACGTGGATGTAGGCAAGAACATCGGGGCTTACCTGCAGACCGAGCAGGCCGAAGCCGATAAGCGGATCGCCCAGGCGAAAGCCGAGGAACGCCGTGCGATGGCGGTAGCTCAAGAACAGGAAATGAAGGCTCGCGTCGTCGAGATGAGAGCGCGGGTTGTGGAATCCGAATCCGAAGTGCCGCTCGCCATGGCAGAAGCCCTTCGCTCAGGAAAGATTGGCGTCATGGATTACATGAACCTGAAGAACATTGAAGCCGATACCCAAATGCGCGGTTCGCTGGGCAAAATGGGGGACAGCGGAGATGGCGGCGGCAGTCCGAAAAATAACAAGTAGGGAATGAGCATCCATGTGGATCATTGAACACTTTTACTGGATCCTGATCATTGGATTTGCGGTCATCTCTGCGCTTAGCAAAAGAGGAAATAAATCGAAGCAGAGGCAGCAGCCCCGGGGCATGCCCACGTTCGGGGGAGAAGGCCGTCCGTATCAACGACGGGACGAAGCGGACGATTACGACGAGGACGAGGATGAGGAATACGATGAGGGCCGTCCAGATCCGGCATACGGCTCCCGGCCACGGCCGCAGGAACCTGATGGCAGAAGGAGCTCCCCGTTCGGATCGTATGATTCGTCAGCCTCTGAACCGCCAGTATATTCCCAAGACTACCGTCCGGCTCCGGACTATGATACCGGCGAAGGGGTATCCTCCATGTGGGAGGAGGAGAAGCCGTCCCCGGTACAGGCTACGCTGGCGGATCGAACCCGTACAATGCAGCAGGAGATCAACAGGGTGAACGCTTCTCTGGACAAAATATCGACGCAAATGGATATGGCGGCTGACAGAACGTCTGACCGTGAGGCAGCTGTCCCGGTATCCCCTTTGGCCGAGCAGGCCAGACAAGGGATCATCTGGGCTGAAATTATGGGCCCGCCCCGCTCCAAGCGCCCGTTGAATCCGCGAAAATAACGATAATCTAGAAGGGAGGCCTCTTTCGGCCCGGGAAGATCATGATATCTTTTCGGGCAGCGGAAGAGGCTTTTCATTTTGGATCGCACAGCTTGTCCGCTGTGACCTTACGCCGAGAGGCGTTTTTTTTCGTGCTGCGCAAGGCGTGTGATCTTATGGCTTGAACTTCCCTGAAAAGCTTCATAAACCGGGCTTTACGAGCATAAGGTGTAGAGTACAGGAAGGGGGAAGACCTTCGTATGGCCGGGATCAGCCGCAGGCTGCGGAAGTGGACGAACGAAATGCTGGATGTTCCGCAGGACGTTTTGTTCGATCTGCCGCGCATCACTATGGTGGGAAACAAAGAACTCTATATCGAAAATCATCGGGGCGTCCGGCATTTTTCACCCGATAAAATGGTCCTTTCCCTGTCCCAGGGACTGCTCGAGATCGAAGGCTCCGGGCTTATGATCCGGTCGATTCTGCCGGAAGAAGTGATGATCGAAGGATCGGTAACGAACATTAAATATACAGGAACGGAGGAGAGTCCATGAAAATCCCTACGTTAACCCGGGTTCGCGGCTGCGTGCGGATTGCTGTCCGGGGGGAGCATGTGGAGTATTTCATCAATGCATTGGCGGAGAACGGTGTACCGGTATGGGACATCGAGCCCAAAAATGGAAATTTGGCAGAGATGAAGGTGCTTCTGAGGGATTTTCATGCTCTTCGTCCCTTGTTAAAACGGACAGGCTGCCGGGTGCATGTACAGGGCCGGATCGGTTTGCCCTTTACGCTGGTCAAGCTGTATAAGCGCAAGTTTTTTATGGTGGGCATCGTGCTGTTTTTCGTTCTGCTCTTCCTGCTGTCGTCGATGGTGTGGAACGTCAGGGTAACCGGCAACGAAAAGATCGCGACCGAAGACGTGCTCGAAGCGGCGAAGAAGGAGGGGGTCCGCCCGTTCCAGTGGATTTTTCGCTTAGATTCACCGGACAAGCTGTCGCGTGAGCTGAGCATCCGGCTTCCGGGCACGTCCTGGATCGGGGTCGAGCGCAAAGGTACCACCATCACGATCCAGATCGTGGAGGCGGCCGAACCGCCGAAGGAGCCGCTGACCGACCCGCGCCATCTGGTCAGCCGGACGGATGCGGTGGTCACGAGCATCTATGCGGAGCAGGGGCGGCCACTCGTCGAGAAGAACTCCCGTGTGAAAAAAGGACAGGTGCTCATATCGGGCATTCTTGGCGTTGACGGCGGAAACACCCAGGTTGTCGTGGCCAAAGGGGAGGTCAAAGGGCTGGTTTGGCACGAATACCGCCTTGCGGTTCCGCTGGTCCAGAAGCATAAAGTGTATACCGGGGAAAGAAAGACCAAGTCTTATTTTGTGATCGGTGACCGTGCGGTGCAGCTGTGGGGCTACGGAAAAGATCCGTACCAGGCTTCCGAAACGCTAACGGAGCATGATCCTCTGACCTGGCGCTCCTTCAAGCTGCCCGTCGGATGGATGACGGAAAAAGTCATGGAAGTACAGGAAATCAAAGAATCGCTGACCGTCGAAGAGGCCAAAAAACAGGGATTGGACGGAGCCGTGCGGGATATTTTGGCGAAATATGGGACGGATTCGCAGATCATCAGCCAAAAAATTTTGCATGAGAAGAAAGAGAATGGTAAAGTTTATATGAAAGTGCTTTTCGAGGTGGAAGAGAAGATTGCCGAAGAGCTTCCCATAGTTCACAACCAAGGAGAATGAGGCTATTTGTCAGAAAAAAATCACAGCGCACAAATCTTACTTCAAAGTGCAAGCGAAGGGATGTCCATTTTCGGACCGCAAGACACCTTTCTGAAGATGATCGAAGCGGAGATTCCCGCCCAGATCGTGTCAAGGGAGGCGGAAATTACCGTCCGCGGCAGCGACCGCGACGTGCAGGTGCTGACCGAGCTGTTTGAGGTGCTTCTCCAGCTTGTCCGCAACGGTTACATTCTGACCGAACGCGACGTATCCTATGCGATCGACTTGGCGAAGGACTTCCGGGCGGATCAGCTGCTCGACCTGTTCAAGGGTGAAATCACGACCACGTTCCGGGGCAAACCGATCCGGGTCAAGACGATCGGCCAGAAGCACTACGTCACCACCATCCGCAAGCGTGACATTGTATTCGGCATCGGGCCTGCGGGAACAGGCAAGACCTATCTAGCGGTTGTTTTGGCGGTTGCGGCCTTGAAGGAGGGCTCCGTCAAGCGGATCGTGCTGACGCGTCCGGCTGTCGAAGCGGGGGAAAGCCTGGGCTTTCTGCCGGGTGACCTTCAGGAGAAGGTAGACCCGTATTTGCGTCCGCTGTACGATGCGCTCTATGACGTTATGGGACCTGAACAGACTGCAAAGTCGCTGGAACGGGGATTGATTGAGATCGCTCCGCTCGCCTATATGCGGGGACGGACGCTGGATGATTCTTTTATCATATTGGACGAGGCCCAGAACACGACACCTGAACAAATGAAAATGTTTCTTACCCGTCTTGGGTTCGGCTCGAAGATGGTCATCACGGGCGATGTAACCCAGATTGACCTGCCGAGAGGCAAGAAGTCCGGGCTGGTTGAAGCCAAGTCGATCTTGAGCAGCATTGATGAGATCGGGTTTGTGCAGTTCGCCGAGCAGGATGTCGTGCGTCACTCCCTAGTGCAGAAAATCATTGTTGCTTACGACAAAGCTGCAGAAAACCAAGATTAGAGGGGATTATCTTTATGACTTCGAAAGAAGCGTCATCAGGCAAATCTTTCTCAACTAAAAATATCGGATGGAAACATAGCGCGGCAACCCGCTATGTTCTCTTTTTATGTCTGGCCATTCTGTTCTACGTGAGCCTGGCGCCGGATCTGCTTCCGGAAAAATACAACATTCAGGTCGGCACGCACAGCGAGAAGGAAATTACGGCGCCGATGCAGATTCCGAACAACAAAGCGACCCTGAAGGCGCAGGAGGAAGCTGCCGAACGCGTGCAGCCGATTTATACCATCGTTCCGATCCGGAACGATAGCCTGATCGCCTCGCTGCTTGACCGGATCGACAAGCTCAACCAGGACGACCAGGTTTCCCGAGAGGACAAGGTGGCGATCTACCGTCAGGAGATTCCGCAGCGCGCCCAGGATTTTGTGCAGAACTACGTCAATAATACGCGGAGTTCGGGCACCTATTCCGAAGCGCTGCTGAACGAAATGCTGAGGGTGACCAGCCAGCAGGTCTATAAAATTCCGGAAGAGACCTTCATCAAAATTCCGCGTCTGACCTCTGCCGATATTACCGAGATGAAGCCGGTGGCGCGTGAAATCGTATCGCGGCTGACCAACGACCAGATCGTAGACGCCCAGACCGCAAGGGCCAAGGTGGCCGAGCTGGTCAGCACGAGCTCTCTGAGCCAGCGCACCGCGCGCGAGGTAGTGCAGGAGCTGTCGAAGATCGCGATTACGGCCAACAAGTTCTATGACGAAGAGGCGACGAAGGAAGCCAAAGTTCAGGCCCGGGAAAATACCCCTACGGTATACATCAAGCAGGGCGGCGTGCTTGTCGCCAAAGGCGAGCTGATTACGGAAGAGCTGTACAACCTGCTGGATGATAACGGCCTGCTCAAAAATGACGTCAACTATTGGCCGCAGTTTGGGCTGCTGCTTTTGTCTCTTCTGCTGGCCTTAGGACTCATGATGTTCATCCGCCAGCTTAACGGGGGCAAGTTTGGGTATAACAATTCCCAGCTGCTGATGCTTGTTCTTATTTTTATTATTACGATCGTTTCCATGCATGTCGCCGGTATTTTGCAGAGCAGCGAGCGCCCCTATCTTGGCTATTTGGCGCCGGTTGCCATCGGCTCGATGCTGGTCACGCTGCTGCTGGACATGTCGCTCGCGTTTTTCTGCGCCATGGTCTTCAGTATTCTGTCCAGCGTCATCCTGAATGTGCATCAGGGACAAATGTTTGATTTTAAGTTCGGCTTGTTCTCACTGATCGTATCCTACGTGGCGATTTTTACGATCCATAAGGCAAGCCAGCGGTCGACCCTGCTGAAGGGCGGGATCATGGTTTGCTTGTTCGGCTCGTTGACTGTATTTTTGATTAACCTGATCGACAACGATGACTGGCAGCAAATGTCGACGTTGTACGCGCTGGGGTTTGCCTTTGCAGGCGGACTGCTGACCGCGATTCTGGTCATCGGCCTGATGCCGTTTTTTGAGGTCACGTTCGGCATTCTGTCGGCCCTGAAGCTGGTGGAGCTGTCTAATCCGAATCACCCGCTGCTGCGCAAGCTGCTTACCGAAACGCCGGGAACGTACCACCACAGCGTCATGGTTGGCAATTTGTCGGAGGCGGCGGCCGAAGCGATCGGCGCCAACGGGCTGCTGTGCCGGGTCGGATCGTATTACCATGATATTGGGAAGACAAAACGGCCAAGCTATTTTATAGAAAACCAGAACAATATGGAGAACCCCCACGACTCGATCGATCCGAAGCTAAGCAAGTCGATCATTATTGCGCATGCGAGGGACGGGGTCGAAATGCTCAAGGATTATAAGCTGCCGAAGCCGATTCGCGATATCGCCGAGCAGCACCATGGCACCACCTTCCTGCATTTCTTCTACCACAAGGCGCTTCGTCTGGCGGAGGAGCAGGGCAAAGAGCCGGATTTCACGGAAGAGGATTTCCGTTACCCCGGTCCGAAGGCTCAATCCAAAGAGTCGGCCGTCATCGGCATCGCGGACAGCGTCGAAGCTGCCGTGCGGTCCCTCCGTAATCCGACCGTCACTCAGGTGGAATCGGTGATCGAGAAAATCATAAAGAGCCGGCTAGACGATCACCAGTTTAACGAGTGCGATCTGACGATGAAGGAATTGGATATTATCGCAAAGACGCTGAAAGAAAGTGTCATGGGGATTTTCCACTCCCGGATCGAGTATCCGGAAGAAATCAAGAAAACGAAGATGGATGAAGAGAATAGAAGGAGCGGTTGAAAGATGGGTCTGCATCTGGCTTGGAACAATGAACAAAATGAGCATCCGGTCAGCGATGAGCTGATTGCCACGCTGGAAGTCATCCTGCAGAAGGCGGGGGAAGCGGAAGGCGTGGAGGACGGCGAAGTGGCGCTCACATTCGTCGACGATAAGCAGATTCATGAGCTGAATCTCGAGTACCGCAGCATCGACCGTCCGACGGACGTCTTGTCCTTCGCAATGAACGAGAGCCTGGACGAAGAACTGGACATCGTGTATGAGCTGGAAGAGGACGAGGAGCTGCACGATATGCCGGAGGTGCTCGGCGACATCATTATCTCCCTCGACCGGGCCAAGGCGCAGAGCGAAGAATACGGGCACTCCATGGAGCGTGAAATCGGCTTCCTGTTCGTTCACGGATTTCTGCACTTGCTCGGGTACGACCATCAGGATGCGGAAAGCGAAGCGGAGATGATGGGCAAACAGGAGGCTGTCCTAGCCCAGGTGGGGTTGACCCGGTAATGGCCAAGCGCTCCTTCCTTGCTTCATTCAGTTATGCCGCGGAAGGAATCGGATATGCATTGAAAACCCAGCGGAACATGCGATTTCATGCCGTAGCGGCGGTTGTGGTCATTGCCGCTGCCGCCCTGCTGCAGCTGACGTGGCAGAGGTGGCTGTTCCTGCTCGTCGCGATCACGATGGTGATGGCCGCCGAGCTGCTGAACACCGCCGTCGAGGTCGTCGTGGATATGGTTTCTCCGGAGCCGCATCCTATGGCGAAGGCGGCAAAAGATACCGCAGCCGGCGCAGTGCTGCTGACGGCCATCTTTGCCGTCGTCGTCGCCATTATTGTGTTCTATCAGCCTGTCGCAGCATGGCTGGGAAGTCAACATTAGAAGTTACAGGAGGAATCATACTATGGACACAGCTCAATTAATGCAAGAAGCGATCAAGGCGCGGACCAAGGCCTACACCCCTTATTCCCACTTCGGCGTAGGAGCGGCCCTGCTGGACGCCGAGGGCCATATCCATCACGGCTGCAACGTGGAGAACGCGGCGTACGGGCCGACCAACTGTGCGGAACGAACCGCCCTGTTCCGTGCGGTAGCAGACGGTCATCAGCCCGGAAGCTTCCAGGCGATTGCCGTTGTTGGAGATACCGAAGGTCCGATCTCGCCGTGCGGCGTGTGCCGTCAGGTCCTGGTGGAGCTGTGTGCTCCCGACATGAAAGTCATCATGGGCAATCTGAAGGGGGACATCCAGGAAACCACAGTGCGGGATCTGCTGCCGGGTGCGTTTGGACCTTCCGACTTGAAACACAGTGACAACGAATAAGCTGCACGATCCATTGGAATACACACATATAAAACCTGGGGCCCCATCTTCGGCGGCGGTGAGCATCATGTTTAGCCGCGGTACGAAGAATGCGGGCCCTGATGGTCTTCCTGCTTAAGGAAGCATTATAGGAGGGTAATGACTTACATGGCGAAACCGTCATTCAAATCAGGCTTTGTGGCCATTATAGGCAGACCGAACGTGGGGAAATCGACGCTGATGAATCAAGTCATCGGCCAGAAAATCGCCATCATGTCGGATAAGCCGCAAACGACGCGCAACAAAATTCACGGCGTATATACGACGGATCACTCCCAAATCGTGTTTCTCGATACGCCGGGTATTCACAAGCGCCAATCCAAGCTTGGCGACTTCATGAACAATACCGCGCTGAATACACTGCAGGAGGTGGAGGCCGTACTGTTCCTGGCCGATACGTCCGAAGGATTCGGGGGCGGGGACCGCTATATCATCGAACAGCTGAAGAAGGTGAAGACGCCGGTCATTCTCGTGCTCAACAAGATTGACAAAATCGAGCCTCCGGCGCTGCTTCCGATCATCGAGGAATACCGCAAACTGCACGAATTCGCCGAGATCGTGCCGATTTCGGCCATGCATGGCAACAACGTGAACACCCTGCTCGAGCAGGTGGAGAAGTATTTGCCCGAAGGGCCGCAGTACTATCCGGAAGATCAGGTCACGGACCATCCCGAGCAGTTCGTCTGCGCGGAGCTGATCCGCGAGAAAATTTTGCATATGACCCGCGAAGAAGTTCCGCATTCCATCGCGGTCACGATCGAAGATATGCGCGTGCAGGACAACGGCGTCGTGTATATTTCGGCGGTAATTTTCGTGGAACGGGATTCGCAGAAGGGCATCATTATCGGCAAGCAGGGCTCGCTGCTGAAGGAAGTCGGCAAGCAGGCGCGGCAGGATATCCAAAACCTGCTTGGCTCGAAAATTTTCCTCGAGCTGTGGGTAAAAGTGAAAAAAGACTGGCGCAACCAAGAGCGGATTCTTCGTGATCTGGGCTTTAACCGCGACTAGTGAGCATCCAATGCCGGCGGGGGAATCCCGGCTTGGCAGGAATTGCAACACATAGTTTCACGGCTTTCGTAACATCCTATTTTTTGAAGATGCAGACGCCATTTCCGAAGAAAGGATGAATACGAATGCGAGATTTTTCGTGGAAGTATTTTGCGATGACTGGAGATGTGGATGCTTACTTGCTCTATAAACAGTCCGCCGGCATGACGGCGGATGAAGCGGAGACGGCGGCTGCGACGCAGCTGCTGGATGAGACGGATACCTATGAAGAGAACGAATGATCTTTGGCTGCTCCGGGAATGGCTGGGGGAAGAAGCATGCTATACAGGGTGGAAGGGATCGTCATCCGCAGCATGGACTACGGCGAAGGGAACAAAATCATTACGATTTGCACCGAAAACGCGGGTAAAGTAGGCGTACTTGTCCGTGGCGCCAAAAAGGTGAAAAGCCGCCATGCTGCACTGACACAGCTGTTTACGACAGCGGAATACGTATTTTTCAGAAACGGCACGGGACTCGGCACGCTGAATGCGGGGGAAATTATGCAATCCCATCACGTGCTGCGCGAGGACATCGTTCTTGCCGCTTATGCCTCCTACGCCTGCGAGCTGCTTGACCGCGTGCTTCAGGACGAGGAGACGGGGAGCTTCTGGTTCCAGCAGCTTAAGGCGTGTCTAGACGCGCTGGAAGATGGCAAAGACCCCGCCGTCATTATCAACTTGTATGAGATGAAAATATTGCAGACTGCAGGATACGGTCCCGAACTGTCATCCTGCATTTCTTGTGGAAGGGATATTTCACCACAGGAGGAACGGTATTGGGTGAGTCCGCGGCTCGGAGGCGTACTGTGCCGGGCGTGCAAGCACCTGGATTCTCAGGCCATGGGGATTTCGCCCCGGACGATGAAGCTACTGCGGCTGTTTGCCCAGCTCGATTTGCGGCGGCTTGGCCACGTCGATGTGAAGGAAGAGACCAAAGCGGAGCTGAAGGCGGTCATGCGGGCATTTATGGATATGCAGCTGGGGCTGAATTTGAAGTCGCGGGGTTTCCTCGATCAGATGGAGAAGTACGGGCTGTAGGATCTGTTGCAGGAGATCTTGACTATCGGAATCATTTCCTGTAATATATATTAAGTTTCTAATTAAATTGTCTGACACGCAATGATCGAAGAAGTAATGGATCTTCCATTCCTGTTAGCGAGCCGGGGAGGGTGCAAGCCTGGCGGAAGGAATCCATGAACCGGCACTTCGGGAGTGTGAAATGAAATCGGAAAAGTGGGTTGTTCCTGGCTAAAGCGAGGGGCAGCCAAGTAGGGTGGAACCGCGGGATCAGCTCTCGTCCCTATGTCTGTACAACAGGCATAGGGCGGGAGCTTTTTGTTGTACAGAAATGTGATCATTGTTGACGGGTATCCGTCCATTCCCCCCAATTTTCAAATGAAGGAGAGTCGTATATGAACTTTCAGCAGATGATTCTGACGCTGCAGCAGTTCTGGGCCAATCAGAATTGCATTATCGTGAATCCCTATGACACGGAAAAAGGGGCCGGCACGATGAACCCGATGACGTTTTTGCGTTCTCTCGGACCGGAACCCTGGAAGGTAGCCTATGTTGAACCTTCCCGCCGGCCATCGGACGGCCGTTACGGGGAGAACCCGAACCGGCTCTATCAGCATCACCAGTTCCAGGTGATCATTAAGCCGAGCCCGGACAACATTCAGGAGCTGTATCTCGACAGCCTGAAGGCGCTCGGAGTGGATGCGCTCGACCACGATATCCGCTTTGTCGAGGACAACTGGGAGAACCCTTCGCTTGGATGCGCGGGTCTCGGCTGGGAAGTATGGCTGGACGGTATGGAAATCACCCAGTTCACATACTTCCAGCAGGTGGGCGGTATTGAAACGAACCCGGTCGCCGTGGAAATTACCTACGGCATGGAGCGCCTGGCTTCCTACATTCAGGAGAAGGAAAACGTATTTGACCTGGAGTGGGTTGACGGCATTTCTTACGGTGATGTGTTCCATCAAGCGGAAGTGGAGCATTCCACGTATACCTTTGAAGTGTCCGACGTGAAAATGCTGTTTACGCTGTTCAACATGTACGAGCAGGAAGCAGGCAAGGCGATGGAGCGGAATCTCGTATTTCCGGCATATGACTACGTCCTGAAATGCTCGCACACGTTCAACCTTCTCGACGCAAGGGGAGCCATCAGCGTTACGGAGCGTACCGGCTATATTACGCGGGTGCGCAATCTGGCCCGCCAGGTGGCGGCGACCTACATGGAGGAGCGCGAGAAGCTCGGCTTCCCGCTGCTGAAGAAAGGAGGCGATCTGAATGTCTAAGGATCTGTTGTTTGAAATCGGCCTGGAGGAAGTGCCGGCACGGTTTTTACGCGCAGCGATGGAGCAATTGGAAGAACGCATGGTGAAATGGCTGGAGCAGTCCCGGATCGCCCATGGCGAAGTTCACTCCTACGCAACCCCCCGCCGCTTGGCCGTGCTTGTTAAATCGGTTGCAGAGAAGCAGGAGGACGTGCAGGAGGAAGTGAAGGGCCCGTCCCGCAAAATCGCCCTCGACGAGAACGGCAACTGGAGCAAAGCCGCGCTTGGCTTCGCCCGCGGACAAGGCGTAGATCCCGAGCAGTTTACGTTCAAAGAGCTGAACGGCGTGGAATACATTTACGTCACGAAGAGCAGCAACGGTGTTGAGACTTCTGCGCTGCTGTCTGAGGCACTGCTCGGCATCCTCTCTTCGATGACATTCCCTAAGCATATGCGCTGGGGCAGCTACGAATATAAATTTATCCGTCCGATCCGTTGGATTACAGCCCTGTTCGGCACGGACGTCATTGATTTGGAAGTGACCGGCGTGAAGTCGGGCAACGTGACCCGCGGCCACCGTTTCCTCGGAACGGAAGCCGTCGTGCCGGAAGCCGGCGCTTACCAGGAAGTATTGCGCGGCCAGCACGTCATCGTAGACGTGAAGGAACGCGAAGGCATGATCCTGGAGCAGATCGAGTCGCTCGCTGCGGAGAAGAACTGGACCATTGCGGTCAAGGACGATCTGCTGGAGGAAGTGCTGTTCCTGGTGGAAACGCCGACGGTGCTCTTCGGAACATTCGATCCGTCCTTCCTGAACATTCCACAGGAAGTGCTGATCACGTCGATGCGGGAGCATCAGCGGTACTTCCCTGTTCTGGATAGCCAGGGACAGCTGCTGCCGTTCTTTGTAACGGTGCGCAACGGCGACAAGCGGTCGCTTGACGTGATCGCCAAAGGGAACGAAAAGGTGCTTCGCGCCCGCCTGTCGGACGCCAAGTTCTTCTATGAGGAAGACCAGAAGCTGGAGATCAAGGACGCGCTCTCCAAGCTGGAAAGCATCGTCTTCCACGAGGAAATCGGCACGGTTGGCGATAAGGTCCGCCGGATCCGCCGTATCGCCGACCAGATCGGAGAAGCGCTGCAAATTTCTGGCACGGACAGCGAATCGGTAAGCCGCGCTGCGGACATCTGCAAGTTCGACCTCGTTACGCAAATGGTGTATGAATTCCCTGAACTGCAAGGGGTCATGGGCGAAGACTATGCCCGCAAAGCCGGCGAACGGGAAGACGTGGCCAAGGCGGTATTCGAGCATTACCAGCCGCGTTCGGCATCGGACGACGTTCCGTCCAGCCTGGTGGGTTCCATCGTCAGCATTGCAGACAAAATCGACACGATCGTCGGCTGCTTCTCAATCGGCATCATCCCGACCGGCTCCCAGGACCCTTATGCGCTGAGACGCCAGTCCCAGGGCATCGTGCAGATTTTGCTGGCTAAGCAGATGCCGCTCACGCTGTCCCAGCTGTTCGACATCGCGCTCGGCGTGCATGCAGAGCTTCGCAGCTTGGACCGCCAGCCGGATGACATCCGCAAGGATCTGGTCGAATTCTTCGGCCTCCGCGTGAAAAAACTGCTGTCCGAGACGCTCCGCTACGACGTGGTGGACGCGGTCATTTCCGCCGGATTCGACGATGTCATCTCCGTTGTATCCCGCGGGGAAGCGCTGATGCAGGCGGTTAACAGCGGAGACGACTTCAAGACGACCGTGGAATCCTTTAACCGCGTCAGCAATCTGGCAGCCAAAGCGGAAAAGACAGAAGTTCAGGAGCCGCTCTTCGTGGAAGAGGCCGAGTCCAATCTGTTCCGCGCATGGCAGTCCATCACCACCGATTACCATGCAGCGCTGTCGGAGCGGGAAGGCGCCAAAGCCCTTGCCCTTCTTGCCGACATTAAGGAAGCTGTTACGAAGTTTTTCGATTCCGTCATGGTCATGGCCGAGGATGAGCGGGTCCGGGCTAACCGTCTGGGTCTATTGGCATCGATCGACCGCGATTTGAAGCAGTTTGCCGATTTTAACAAGCTGGTATGGTAAACCTGTAAAGGTTTCGGGTAAAAGAATACGGAAGCGGGACGAAACAAATCGGTCCCGTTTTCGTATCTTTTTCATGTATATAGATTGAACTGAAGTTTTTCATTCAGCTTCCTGTTTTATTTTTCTTTAGTTCATTCTATGTACACAAAAGTTTCCTGCAGCACTGTCAGAAGTTGTAATGTCCGTCCCGGAAGGATTTTTATAGGACAGGCTCGTATATAATAGTACGGAATACCAAGAATGACAGGTGGGCTCGAATCGGCTATGGATGACAGACAAATCGTTGTGGACGGCGATGCCTGTCCGGTGAAACAGGAGATTGCCGCAGTGGCTAAGGCTTTGGGCGTTCCCGTGCTGATGGTCTCTTCGTTCGATCACTTGATCCAGGCCGGGGAGGGTGTGCGGACCGTTCAGGTGGACCGGAGCGATCAGAGCGCCGACCTATACATCGCCAATCATATCCGCCGGGGGGACGTTGTGATTACCCAGGACTACGGACTGGCCGCCTTGGCCTTGTCGAAACATTGCTATGTGCTCTCCTTTAGGGGCATGCAGTTTCATAACGAGGACATCGAGTTTATGCTCGACCGCAGGCACCATCAGGCCAAAGCGCGTAGGAACGGCAAGCATTCCAAAGGTCCGAAACCGATCACGGCGGAGGATAAAAGAATTTTTCAACAGAAACTGACAAAACTTTTGCAGGATTTGCAGGAGAACGTATAACGATAGCGAATTATATTTTACGTGCAAAAAGAGATGAAGGTGGTTATGATGAGTGCCGGACATGGAAGCATTCCGGAGAAGGTCATCGACGCGGTGCTGGAGCAGCATGATATCGTCGATACGGTAAGCAGGTACGTTCATCTGACCAAGCAGGGGAAATACATGAAAGGCCTCTGCCCGTTTCATTCGGAGAAAACACCGTCTTTCACGGTCACGCCTGAGCGGCAAATCTTTTACTGTTACGGATGCGGCAAGGGTGGAAATGCCATCAAATTCAGGATGGAAATCGAAGGATTATCTTTTCCCGAAGCCGTTAAAGTCATGGCGGAAGAGAGCCACATCGCGGTACCGGAAGGGCTGGGGGGACCGGCGCATCAGCCGAATCCCGAAAGAGACCGCCTGCTTCAGGCCTACGAATGGACAGCGAAGCTTTATCACTATTTACTGAAAAATACGGAGCATGGCAAGGCAGCCATGGATTATTTGCGGCAGCGGGGCTTCACCGACAAGATGATCGATTTGTTCCAGATCGGGTACGCTCCGGATACGTGGAATACGCTGGTCCAGTTTCTGTCCAGGCGCTCCTTTGATCTCGAAGAGGCGGAGAAGGGCGGATTGCTGACCAAGCGCAGTGACGGCGGGGATTACTTGGACCGTTTCCGGGACCGGATCATGTTTCCGATCCATGACCGCAGCGGCAAGGTGATCGCTTTCGCCGGCAGGATTCTTGGCGAAGGGCAGCCGAAGTATTTGAATTCGCCTGAGAGCAAACTCTTTAACAAAAGCCGGACGCTGTACAACCTGCATCAGGCCAGACCGTCCATTCGCAAATCGCGGCAGATCGTTCTTTTTGAAGGATACGGGGACGTGATCTCGGCATGGGAAGCAGGGGTTCAGAACGGCGTAGCCACGATGGGCACGTCCTTAACGGAGAATCACGCCTCTCTGATGAAGACGATGGCGGACGAAGTGCTGGTGTGCTACGACGGAGACCGGGCCGGACAAGCTGCGGCAATGAAGGTGATTCCGCTGCTTGAAACCGTGGGGCTGAACATCAGGATCGCGGTGCTCAGCGATGGGCTGGATCCTGACGAATTCATCCGTAAATACGGGGCGGAACGGTTCATGCGGCAGATTATCGAGGGCGCCGTTTCAACCACAAAATTTAAGCTTATATATCTGAAAAAAAACCATATACTCCTAGAAGAAGATGGAAAAATCGCCTACATGAAGGAAGTCCTGCCCATCATCGCGGTGCTGCCTTCTTCCACCGAACGGGAGGTATATTTAAGGGAATTATCTTCAGAATTGCAGCTTTCCTTTGACAGCTTGAAGCAGGATTGCAACGAGATCCGCCAGTCGATGCAAAAAAACATGCCGGATGGGGATAATAACGACAAAAGGTGGAATAATGGTAGGCATAAAAAAGGGCATGTTCCCGCCCCGACATTACTGCCGGCTTATCATACCGGAGAACGTCGCCTTTTAGCCATGATGCTGCAGGATGCCGAGGCCGCCCGCTACGTGGAAGAACGGCTTGGGGACGCGTTTAACATTGATGATCATGCAGCGATTGCTGCTTATCTATATGCCTATTATGCACAGGGCAAATCACCGGATATCAGCCGGTTTATGTCGTCGCTCCACGACGATCGCCTCGAGAAAACCGTCAGCTCCATCTCCATGATGGATATGCCGCGGGAGTGGAGCGTGCAAGAGCTGGATGATTGCATTCGGGAGGTACAAAAGGTCCCGCAACAACGGAAAATAGAGCAGAAGAAAGAAGAAATGATATCTGCCGAACGGTCCGGAGACTTTTTGCGTGCTGCACAAATTGCAAGTGAGATTATAGCCCTAGAGAGACAGTAATCGTTGCTTCGATGGTTTCTAGGGAGGAGGGAGTCGAAATATGGCGAATGATCAGCATACTGAACTAGAGACAGAATTTACGCTCGATCAGGTCAAGGATCAGCTGATTGAGCAGGGTAAAAAGAGATCGTCACTGAATTACAAAGATATTATGGAAAAACTATCGCCGTTCGACCAAGACCCTGAACAGATGGATGAGTTCTATGAGCATCTGGGCGATTTGGGTATTGAAGTGGTCAATGAGAATGACGAGGAAGTCAGCAATTTGCGTCAAGGCGACGACCATGAAGGAAGCGACAACGACGACTTTAATTTTGACGATGACCTGTCTTTGCCGCCGGGCATTAAGATCAACGATCCCGTACGGATGTATCTCAAGGAAATCGGCCGGGTGCCTCTCTTGTCCGCTGACGATGAGGTGGAACTGGCTAAGCGGATTATGAACGGGGACGAGGAAGCGAAGCGCCGGCTGGCCGAAGCGAACCTGCGTCTCGTTGTCAGTATCGCCAAACGCTACGTCGGCCGCGGCATGCTCTTCCTTGATTTGATTCAGGAAGGCAATATGGGCCTGATCAAGGCCGTTGAGAAATTTGACCATAATAAAGGGTTCAAATTCAGTACGTATGCCACTTGGTGGATTCGCCAGGCCATTACGCGCGCGATCGCTGACCAAGCGAGAACGATCCGGATTCCGGTTCATATGGTGGAAACGATCAACAAGCTAATCCGGGTATCCCGTCAGCTGCTGCAGGAATTGGGGCGCGAACCAACGCCGGAGGAAATTGCGGCCGAGATGGAACTCAGTGTGGAGAAGGTCCGGGAAATCATGAAGATTGCCCAAGAGCCGGTGTCGCTTGAGACGCCGATCGGGGAAGAGGATGATTCCCACCTGGGAGATTTTATCGAGGATCAGGAGGCGCTTGCTCCTGCGGATGCGGCGGCTTACGAGCTGCTGAAGGAACAGCTGGAAGACGTGCTCGATACGCTGACTGAACGCGAGGAGAATGTGCTCCGGCTTCGTTTCGGTCTGGATGACGGCCGGACCCGGACGCTTGAGGAAGTGGGCAAAGTGTTTGGCGTTACCCGTGAACGGATTCGCCAAATCGAAGCCAAAGCGCTCCGGAAGCTTCGGCATCCAAGCCGCAGTAAACGGCTTAAGGATTTTCTCGAATAGCGAAACCAACTTGGACCTTCTGGGCTTGCCGCCAGCAAGGTCCTTTTTTTAGATATAAGGTTGTATACAAGCTTTGGAGGTTGGGCTTCCTTATATCGCAGCGAGCAGGCTGTGTATTTCTGAGGCTTCGGCCGGACAGCCTGCTTGTAAGTTCTGTTTTCTTTTAGAATTATTTCCTTAATTTGTTTTTATTTTAGCGCTTTTAACGGACCAATGCAAATGATCTGGACATTTATCCAAAGATTGGAAGTGTGTGTTGCAGGGGGCCGCTTCCGCTTCTGCTGCTGCCGATTTGCAGAAAGGACCTGCCGTTTGGTAGGGTAAAGGAAGGGAAAAAATAACTGATGGTGACGGTGGACATATGAAATTATCAAGAAGATTACAGCTTATTATGGAGCAGATTCCCGATGGAAGCCGCCTCGCGGATATTGGCTCGGACCACGCGCTTCTTCCGGTAGCAGCCGTTGAGGCGGGTAGAGCTATAAAGGCCGTGGCGGGTGAGGTCAATCAAGGCCCGCTTCAAGCGGCGGCCAAGCAGGTAGCCGAAGCTGGACGGGGCGAGGACATTTCGGTCCGGCTCGGAGACGGTCTGGCGGTCATTTCGCCGGGGGAAGTGGATGTGATTACGATCGCCGGCATGGGCGGAAGCCTGATCGCGAGCATTTTGAACGAGGGGCAGGACAAACTGTCCGGGGTGAAGCGGCTCATCCTGCAGCCGAACGTCGGCGAAGATTTGCTGCGCCGGTGGCTGCTCGATCATGCCTGGGTGCTGGTGTCCGAGATGATTATCGAGGAAGACGGCAAAATATATGAGATTTTGACAGCTGTACCGGAGCATTCATCACCTGTACGGTCGAATGAGGAGTTGTACCGGGAGCGCTCATGGAAGGCCGGGGAAGCGGGCGGCGACATAATCCTTTCGAGTGAGCTGTTGATCCGCATGGGTCCTTGGCTGCTGGAGCAGCCAAATGAAGTGTTTGTGGCCAAATGGCAGGGCGAACTGGTAAAGATGGAAGGCATTCTGAAGTCCGTATCGTCCTCCAAGCTGCCTTCTGCCGCAGCCAAGGCCAGAGAGCTGACTGAAGAAATGAAACAAATCAGGGAGGTGCTTGCATGTTTGCAAAAGGACAAACGGTAATTCAATATATGGAGCAGCTCGCCCCCAAGCACTTGGCGGTGCCGGATGACCGGATCGGGCTGCAGCTGGGCAGCCTGCAGAAGGAGATCCGGAGCGTGCTGGTGGCGCTGGACGTCAATGACGAGGTGGTCGAGGAAGCCATTGCGATGGGCGCGGATTTGATCGTAGCGCATCACGCCATCATTTTCCGTCCGCTCAAACAGCTTCAGACCGACACCCCGATGGGAAAACTGTATGAGAAGCTGATCAAGCATGACATCGCCGTCTATATCAGCCACACCAATCTCGATATTGCCGAGGGAGGCATGAACGACTGGATGGCTGAAGCGCTTGGCATTGCGGACGGCGTACCGCTGGATGAGGTGCATGCCGAGAAGCTGTACAAGCTCGTCGTGTTTGTTCCGGCCGCCCATGCAGAGAAGGTCCGGACAGCCATGCTGGACGCAGGAGCGGGTGCTATCGGTAATTACAGCCACTGCAGCTTTAACGTGCAGGGCACGGGCACCTTTTTGCCGCAGGAAGGAACGGAACCTTATATCGGCAAGCCAGGGAAGCTGGAGCAGGTGGAAGAGGTTCGGATCGAGACCATCGTCCCCCAAGGGATCCGAAACAAGATCGTTCAGGCGATGATCAAGTCGCATCCGTATGAAGAGGTGGCTTACGATCTGTATCCGGTTGACTTGAAAGGGCGCAGTTACGGGCTTGGCCGGGTAGGGAAGCTTCGGGAACCGGTGACGCTGGCCGAATTCGTCGACGTGGTCAAGGAAATGCTGGATGTGCCGCATGTCCGGGTCGTTGGCGACCTGAACCGCAAGATCGGCAAGGCCGCCGTTCTTGGCGGATCTGGCAGCCGCTACGTGAATTCCGCGATATTCCGCGGGGCTGACGTGCTCGTGACCGGAGACATTGATTATCACACCGCTCAGGATGCGCTGATGGCCGGGATTGCCCTGATCGATCCGGGGCACAATGCCGAGAAAATCATGAAGGCCAAAACAGCTGAATGGCTGCAGGCCAAGCTGTCGGACGGCCGCTATGATACGAAAGTCGCCGCGTCCCAAATCAACACCGAGCCGTTCCGCTTTATGTAAAAACGGTAATTTTCGTTAAATTAATAGGCATTTGCCATTGTGTCCGACGGCAATTCCTAGTATAATATTTTTTGTTGTCCGGAAAGTTTGACAGACAATCGCTGGCGGCGCGTAAGGCGCCGCGAGAGGAAAGTCCGGGCTCCGTAGGGCAGGGTGCTGGATAACGTCCAGTCAGCGCGAGTTGAAGGATAGTGCCACAGAAATGGACCGCCGATGGCTGCTGCTTGCAGCGGCACAGGCAAGGATGGAACCGAGGTGTAAGAGACCCCGAGGAGCGTTGGTGACTTCGTTCCTGGTAAACCCCACCTGGAGCAAGACCTAATGGAACGCAGCTTCCTCGAGAAGCAGCCTTTGCCCGAGGCGCGTTCGGGTTGGTCGCTGGAGCCAATCAGTAATGGTTGGCCTAGATAGATGATTGTCGCTTATCCGTGGGAGGGTAGTTCCCGAATGCACCACGACGAGCACAGAACCCGGCTTACGTAAAACTTTCCTAACTGCCAACAGTTCTTATTAGGATGACGTAATCAAGGCGGTATCCCGTAATTTTACGGGATACCGCCTTTTTGCATTCCGATCACCGGGCCAAGCCTGTTTTAGACGGATACCTTTCAGCTAAGGACAAACGTACAATCCCGATTGGGATCTCCATAATAGACTATATTAAATTTATGAAGGGAGATGCTTATCGAATGAGCCACTGCTTTAATTGTCCTCCTGCAGATCCGGTTTATACCGATCCGACTGTGGTTTATCAAGATTATTACTATCCGCAGGTCGTTCCGATTGTCCACACGATTGAAATTGTAAAAAGACATCACTGTGTCCCCGTTCCTAAACACTGCTATAACTATGTCGTTCGCGACGAAAACTTTGTAGGTACCGTTTCCGCTTACAGAGGTTCGAAACGCGCAGCCCGCAAGTCGAGAGCCAAACGTACACGGTAACTCGTGCTCTAAAAAGGCAAACCACTCCTGAAAGGAGCGGTTTGCCTTATCTTTGGTGCAACTTATTTGGTTTTCACGCTCTCACTGCCCATGATTGAATTCATCTGATTCTGTACATGCTGCGGCCACAGCTGAAGCGGAGAATTGCCGCCACCTGCTGCCTGCAGCGCTCTATAGATATCAATTTGACCGTTGCCGTAATATTTGTCATGTCCTTTCGGCCCAAGATCAATGGTGCTTTGGCACATAATGTCCATCACTTGTTTATTGGTCAAGTCCGGATTCCGCGAGCGGATCAGCGCGGCCATGGCGGCGACATGCGGACTGGCCATCGACGTTCCGGACAGGGCGGCGTACTGGTTACCCGGATAGGTGCTGGCAATGCTCGTCCCAGGCGCGGCTACGTCGATATAATCCCCGTAATTGGAATAGGAGGCTTTCTTCATGTTCGCATCGGTCGCAGCAACGGCGAGTACTTCGGGATAGGCCGCAGGGAAGCCTGGCCGCTCGGTGTTGTCGTTCCCTGCCGCGGATACGAGCACGACGTCCTTGTCGTAGGCGTATCTTACAGCATCGTGCAGGAACTGGGAATCGGCGTAGTTGCCCAAGCTCAAATTAATGACTTTGGCTCCATGATCCGCCGCCCAGATGATGCCTTCCGACACCGAATAGGTTGTACCTGAACCCGATTTATCAAGCGCCTTCACTGGTAATATTTTGTTATACCAGCTGATGCCGGCCACGCCTTCATTATTGTTGACAACGGCCCCGATGATGCCGGCCACATGCGTGCCGTGACCTACATCGTCCAGCGGGTCGCTGCCGGGATCCACGACGTTGTAGCCGGACAGCAGCTGGCCTTGAAGATCCGGATGGTTAATGTCTGCACCGGTGTCAACGATACCGACAATGACATCGTTGCTTCCCTTGGATAAATCCCAGCCTTGGTTCGTTTCGATCGCCGGGAGGTTCCACTGGTACTTCGCAAACAGCAGGTCATTCGGCACGTTCGGAAGGCTGCCTGTTTCCGGAACGGTATCGTTGGTTAAATATAAATAATGCGGTTCTACATAATGCGGATTCCAGTGGTTTAAGAAATATACCTTCAACTGGCTGTAATCCATCGTACTGGAACGGAAGACGTAAGCATATCCGAGTTTTCGGGCGGATTCCGCTTTGACGTCACCTTTGATCCGGTTCATTTCGTCCGGAGACGGATCCTGGCGGAAGCGGACGACGATTTCGTTCTCGTAGAAGTGGCTTGCGTTTTCGTTATCATGCCCCGTCTTGACCGTCAAATCGCGCAGCGTGTCGGCGTGAACTGATTCGACCTTAAATTTGCCCTCTCTCGGGTAAGGGATCAGCCGCAGGTTTTTCTTCTGATGATTTTCCACGTCGAGCAGTATTTTTTGATTCATTAAGGCGATGACGCTCTGATTGCTTTTGGCGGACGGTTCTGCGATGACGAAGTACTGCTTGCCCGCCATCTTGAAGGAAGGGGACTGGTACGTCTCGTGATTCTTCACCTGCTGCTTGGCTATACTTAAATAATGATCCAGCCTTTTCCGGTCCTGGGAGGTCCAGGAGTCTTCCTTTTTGGCAAATTTAAGCGGTTGATCCAGCTTAGGATCCTGCCACACCAGCATGGAAAAATGGTCATGGGTTTTCTGCAAATTCCGTACATAATCGGTAATCTGCTTTGGCTTTGCGCTGCCCAGATTGTTCAGCATCGCCGTCAGATGCTGTCTCGCATCCAGCCGGGTCAAATGGTCGGTTGAAGCGATATCCTGCGCCATCATGCTGTTCTTTAAACGATGCTCCTGATGCGGAGCCGGGACCGGAGGGGATTCAGCTGCCTGCTGCCGGCTGTCCGAGCGCGGGAGCAGCAAAAATAACGCGAGCGCGCCGCAAACGGTTGCCGTTCCGATGCCCACCCATTTTCCTTTCGACATAAAAAGTACCTCCTTGAGAATGATAAGTACCTTTAGCGTGAGAAATGGGAAGCTATTTTATACCCCGGAGGCCGACTCAGGCAAAAACCTGCTCAATTCGTCCAAATCGTGACCAGAAAGGGATACCGTTCCAGTTTGTTTTATGTTAGGATAGTACATGAAAATTGATCCTTGCTTCAAACGATGGTGATGAAAATTTCGGATCCTCTCCAGGACCGAAAGGAACAAATTAAGGGGGAGCTAATTAGCTATGTCAGCAGGTAATGTTCAAAAATTGTGTGAGACCACGAAAGAGAAGCTGAAATCCGCGATCGAGAAACTGGAACAATTCCTCAATGAGAATTCGATTCCGCAGCTTGCGCCAGACAATAATGAGGAAACGCTGCAATTTTACAAAGGATTTTTGTCTGACCTGCGGCATCTTCTGGTTTTCTCCGAAGTATCAGCCGAGAAACTGGGAATTGCGTTGCGCCGTGCCAATTTTGACAATGATTTTGCTGAAAAAGCTCTCTATAATGTGTATCATCATTGCGTTAACAACTTCTTTTATCCGAAAAGCGAAAGCTATTCCGAAGATGGGCGTTATGCATACACGGGACAGGATGCTATCCGTTTCCGAGTAAAACCGGTTCGGCCGGTAAGAGACATCATTCTCGATATCACCAAAATATATGAAGAGCTTCGGGACGATCTGACTTATTACGAAAGCGATTATTTAACGGAGCGCCGGATGCACAACCAGCGTTCGCACGCTTAAACCTTATACGATTACACCAAAGATGCCTGATGATGGCATCTTTTTTTATTTTCCTCATGACGACCATCAACTGACAAGATGCAGCAGGGATACGCCGATATGGAGCAGGGGACAATGAAGCTTGAGGTGATAAATAATGAAGGATCCAAGAACCTACGTAAAATGCAGCGTCAGCAACTGCAGCTACTGGGGTGAAGAGAACGTCTGCAAAGCCGAGCAAATCCTGATCGAAATCGACAAGCACGCCTCGGCCAAGTACAGCGAGGAGTACGGCAGCGAGCTTGGAGAGCACAAAGACCGGGCTGTAAATTCTTCGGCTACCTGCTGTCTGACCTTCAAACCCAAAACTTCTTAATCCAAGCACCCGACTCCATTAATGCACTTATCCATCTGTCGTGAGGAGGCTTCTAATCATGGATGAATTCAACAAACGAGAGCAGGAACACAAGACGGACAGCCCATTCGCAGGAAAAGGAATCACTCCCGTTTCAACGAATAACGTTTCCCGCACGAATCACCGAGAAGAATATGCAGCTGAAGCGAGTACTACTCCCTCTGCAACCCGGGATAACGAGTTCCGGCAGGCGATCGCCACACGGATCCGTACCGATTATCCGCGCAGGGACGCCCATAAAGAGGAGTATGCATCAGAGGTGACATCCCCTGAAGTCACAAGCCGTGCGGCCGGATATTCGGTCCGGGACGACCGGAAGGCGGATGCCGCGGTGAAGAGAACGGATTTGTACAAAAAAGACCGCGAGGAGTATGCGGCAGAAGTAGCTCCGGCACCATCGGTCCGCAGGGATGAGGTCCGTACCTCGGATGATGCCGAAAACCGGAACGCCGTTCAAAACTATGGACGTACAGCCGGTTATGTCGGTGTAGGCTTCGGCGTCCTGTCCTTGTTTATGTGGTCCATTATCCTGGGCCCACTGGCTGCAGTCATCGGCTTTTATGCCTACAGCCAAGGCAGCAAGGTATGGGGCGGATGGGCGATGGGTCTTGGCATTCTGGCAACGATCAGCTACTTCGTGCTGGTTCCGTTCGCCCGGTAAATCAAACGGGCATAAAGCGTCTTTGGCCGCTCATGAAGCGGCTGAGGGCGCTTTTTTCATGTCAGCGTTTTTTGGAAGAGGTCTGGCGCAAGACGGAGGAATCATGGTAAAATAAATCCAATCCGCATGGACGAGATTATGAGGAAAACGAGGTTTGAGATGATGCAAATCGATCCGGCTGCAGCGCAGCAGTTGTTGGCAATGCAGGACAACAGCCGTATTCAAAATAGAGACGAGCTTCTCCAGGACATTATCGAGAAGGGCAGCACCTCTGATTTTGGTGTTATTCTGAACCAGCTGCTGGATGACTCCAGCGCGGCAGCTGCAGAAATCGATGCTTCCGTACAACCGACGGTGCCCGGCGTATCGTGGAGTGATGGTCTGCTGTGGCAGCAGCTGGGAGAGGCGAACACCACGCCGGTGAAACAAGTTGACGAAGTGTCCAAGCCGGTGCATTCCGGCTCAGGCAAATCGACCGCTTACAACGACTTGATTGAACAGGCAAGCCGCAAGTACGGGGTGTCCGAATCGCTAATCAAGGCCGTCATCGAGACGGAGTCCACCTTTAATCCGAATGTCGTATCTTCTGCGGGGGCCAAAGGCCTGATGCAGCTGATGGACGGCACGGCGCAGGGACTCGGGGTCAGCGATCCGTTCGACCCGGCGCAGAACATCGATGCTGGCACGAAATACCTTTCGTATCAGCTGAGCCGCTTCGGTGGGCAGGAGAATATGGCGCTGGCAGCATACAATGCGGGGCCAAACCGGGTGCTCAAACTCGGAGTATCGACCGATGCCGAATTGATGCAGCAATTGGACCGGCTTCCTGCAGAAACAAGGAACTATATCCGTAAAATTGCGGATGCCAGGGCAAAATATGAAGGTTAATACCAATCGCATAGCGTTTTAAGTTACGGGATCAAACTCGGGAGAACGGGAAGCGGCTCGATATGAAGCGCTTCTTCCGATGTTTGATCTCTTTATATTGCTTCGGGTGATCCGTGTAAAGGAGGAAACGTAATGATCTATTGGGACCATGCGGCAAGTACGCCACCCTACGAAGAGGTTATCCAGACGATGGCGGAAGTAATGAGACAGCATTACGGCAATCCTTCATCCATTCACCGGATGGGCGAGGACGCTGCCAAGCTAATCAAGCGTTCCCGGGAAGTATGCGCCGCCGCCCTTGGTGTTAAACCGGCCGAGATCATCTTGACCTCGGGCGCAACGGAAGGGAACAATATGGCCATTAAAGGAACAGCCTTTCAATATGCCGGCAGGGGCAAGCACATCATAACAACTGCAACGGAGCATCCGTCCGTCTACGACAGCTGTTTATATCTTCGGGAACACGGATTCGAAGTAACCTTTCTTGATGTGGACCGGAAAGGCCGGATCCATCCGGACCAGCTGCGCAGCCTCATAAGAAAGGACACCATCCTGGTCAGCATCATGCATGTCAACAATGAGACCGGAGCCGTGCAGCCGCTGGAGGCGGCGGGACGAATCATTAAACAGTGCAACCCGCTGACCCTGTTCCATGTGGACGGTGTTCAGGGCTTCGGCAAGCTGCATGTCGACCTGCAGGCGTGGCAGGCGGACTTATATACGTTATCCGCACACAAACTCCGCGGCCCCAAAGGAGCCGGCGTATTATTTCGAAGGGAAGGCGTTCAGCTTCATCCGCTGCTGTCGGGAGGCAAGCAGGAGTCCGGCATGCGCTCAGGGACGGAAAATTACCCAGGGATTGTCGCCATGGCCAAAGCCATGCGGATGGCTAAAGAGCAGTTAGGGACTTTCAGTGAGCAGGTCGGGGCGCTGCGGGACGAATTGCTCGCATTTATCCGAACGATGCCAGCTCTTGCGCTGAACAGCGACGAAGACGGGGCGCCGCATATCGTTAACGTGTCCTTTTCCGGAATGAAAGCCGAGGTCCTTCTGCATTCACTTGAGGAGCACGGCATGCTCGTGTCCACCAAATCGGCCTGCTCTTCCAAGACGGCGGAGCCAAGCCGTGTCCTGCTTGCCATGGGACGGAGCGAGGAAGAGGCCTCCAGCGCAATCCGGATCAGCATGGGGCTTACCAACACCAAGAATGATGTAGAGCGGTTGAAAAACGCGCTTCAGGATGCGGTCGAACGGCTGACGCCTTTAATGACAGGAAGGAATGAAATCCATTGAAATATGATATGCTTCTGCTCCGCTATGGAGAAATTACACTCAAGGGAAAAAACCGGGGGCGCTTCGAAAATGCGGTGATCTCGCATATCCGGTCCGTTCTTAAGGATTTTCCCAAAGCGAAAATTCGCAAGGAGTACGGAAGACTGTACGTTGAATTGAACGGGGAAGAGCCGGAACCGCTGATTGCCTCGCTCCAAAAAATATTCGGACTGACGTCGATCAGCCCGGTAGTTGTCAGCTCTACGGAGCTGGACTCTATTTTGGAAGCTTCATCAGCATTTATCGGGCAGATGGACATGGAGGAAGAAGTAACCTTTAAAGTTCATGCCCGGAGAGTGTGGAAGGCTTTCCCGCACTCGTCCCATGAGATGAATCATCTGGTGGGTGCGCCGCTGCTGAAGAAGTATCCTCTGTTAAAAGTGAGCATGAAGGATCCCGAGCTCACTCTGCATGTGGAGATCCGCGAGCAGGGAACCTATATATTCTGTCAGACGATTCCCGCCGTCGGCGGATTTCCGCGGGGAAGCAACGGCAAGGCCATGCTGCTCCTCTCCGGAGGAATCGACAGCCCGGTCGCAGGGTGGTCCTCCATGCGCAGAGGGCTGGAAGTGGAGTGCGTTCACTTCTACAGCTACCCGTTTACAAGCCGGCTCGCCAAAGAGAAGGTCATCGAGCTGGCGAAGGTGCTCTCAGGATATGCAGGGGAGATCAAGATTCATCTGGTGCCGTTTACCGAAGTGCAAACGTCCTTTACCGGCATTGGACAGGACAATTTGATCATTACCCTGATGCGGCGTTCGATGCTCAGAATTGCCGAACTGCTGGCCAAGCGTGAAGGGGCGCTTGCGATCGTTACCGGAGACAGCCTCGGGCAGGTCGCCAGCCAAACCCTGCCAAGCATGAACGTGATCGGCCGGGCGACCGAGCTGCCGCTTCTGCGGCCGCTGATCATGATGGACAAAAACGAGATCATTCGGATTTCCAAAGAGATCGGCACATACGAAACCTCGATTCTTCCTTATGAAGACTGCTGCACCCTGTTCGTGCCGAAGTCACCGACGACGAATCCGAATTTGCGGGTCGTCGAGAATGTGGAGGCGTCGATTGAGAAGCTCCCTGAGCTGATCCAAGACGCCTTTGAGCGGACCGAAACTTTGGTGCTCACCAAGGATTATGTGATTGGGGAGGAAGAAGAAGCAGGCGGCGTTAACGAGGATTGGTTCTAAAGCTCAGAGGATTAGGAAACAAAAAAAGGAGGCTCTTCATTGAAGAGCCTCCTTTTGTATGACAACAAGCCTGACATGTGTGTTCTAACTATACGAATGTTCGTCTTTCCGTTTCTTCATCGACGCGCGTTTCAGGTATCCGAGGGCGAGAATGGCTATGACGACGATCACGATAAACAGCACCCGCAGAAACGGATATTGTTCAAAAAACGGAGCAAAACGCTTTTCTTCCGTAATCATGTTGGATGCCGTGTAACCGAGTACCGCCGAACCAAGGTAAATAATCCATGGAAACTTGTTAATCAGCTTAATAAACAGGGTGCTTCCCCAAACGACAATCGGAACACTGATAAGGAGTCCGAGAATGACGAGGATGATATTCTGCTCGGCTGCGCCGGCCACGGCGATTACATTGTCCAGCCCCATCGCAGCATCTGCCACGATAATGGTCCGTACAGCTCCCCATAAGGTCTGGCCTGCCTTGATGTCCGTGTGATCGTCATTATCGGCCAGCAGCTTGTAGGCGATCCATACGAGCATGACACCGCCCAGGGCAAGCAGCCACGGCACTTTCAGCAGCCAGACGACGACGATCGTCGCAATGATCCGGAGCAGGACTGCGCCTCCGGTTCCATAAAAAATAGCCTTTTTCTGAGTCGAGGGAGCAAGATTCCTCGCAGCAAGGCCAATTACGATGGCGTTATCGCCAGCCAATATTAAATCCAAAAAGACGATTTTGATCAAACTAACTAAAAATTCTATTACACTGTCCAAATCAGGTCACTCCTTATTATGACTGTATACGGAGTTCTATAGCAAATCGATTCATTATAGGCTAATTTTTCATGTGAAGTCAAGCATAGCCTGGCCAACTCGCACATAGATGTAGAGTGGAGGTGTTGGCCTTTGGAATCGATTTGGCTGCTCATTCAGATCCTTATGATCAATTTGGTCCTAAGCGGTGACAATGCCGTCGTGATTGCTCTGGCGAGCAAGGACCTGCCGGAGAAGCAGCGTAAACAGGCGGTATGGTGGGGAGCGCTCGGCGCTGTTATCCTGAGGTGCTTGTTGACTTTTATTGCGGTCATTCTGCTAAAAATCCCTTATGTTCAGGCGGTCGGCGGGTTCATGCTCATCTGGATCGCCTTCAATCTGCTGATCGAAAACAAGGATGAGCTCCGGCTGCAGGAATCCTCGACCATCTGGAAAGCGGTCAGGACTATTCTTGCGGCGGATTTCATTATGAGCCTCGACAACGTACTGGCCATTGCCGGACTCGCCAACGGCGATCTCGCACTGATCGTGATCGGCATTGCGATCAGCATACCGATCGTCGTCTGGGGCAGCAATTTGATCGTCACCTGGCTTCACCGTTTCCCGGTGCTCGTGTACATCGGGGCGGGCATTCTAGCTTATACAGCCGGTGAGATGGTTCTCCAAGACCACAGGCTTGGGGCTTTCCTCTCCGCATCTCTGCCGGAATTCCACCATCTCATTCCCGGCGTATTGGCCGGCTTGGTGATCGTCTCCGGCGGTATCAAGCAGCTGCTGCTGCGGCCGCGTTCATAAGCAGGACAATCTCGTTAAAAGCCGGGTTTAACCCGGTTTTTTTCTTGTTTTGAACATAAAAAATCGCAAAGTATGGGAATAATCTTGGCTTGCGGCAGGACCATACCTTTGCAGGGTTATTTTGGGCTGCAGTGCCTAAAAAATTACAGGCGCAATCTGGTTTTTTTCACACGTTTCAGATAAACTAAAGATGAAAATATGTCGTTTTTTGCGTATGGCGTAAGGGACGACAATAGAGAAGAGGGTGGGAGAATGTCCTCAAGGAACGACTTGAAGCTGGGCCTGTTCATCGTCATTGCTGGAATCGTCATTTTGCTTGGCAAGCTTGGAGTTTTCGGGTTTTTGGGCCGCACGCTGTGGCCGCTGGTCCTTTTGATTCCCGGACTGGTTCTGCATATGCTGTTTTTCGGCAACCGGGCGCGTGCCACGGTGCTTGTACCCGGCGGTATTTTGACGGTGTACGGGCTGCTATTTTTACTGTGCAGCACGATCAGCTGGGGGCTGATGTCCTACTTGTGGCCCGCCCTTCTGCTCGGGATCGCGGTAGGGATGTACGAGTATTACCTGTTTGAAAAGCCCCGTCCGTCCTCCTTGCTTCCTGCCTCCGTCATTTTGGGACTGGCTTCGCTGGTGCTGTTCTTCTTCAGCCTTCTTCATACGGCGGTGATCTATATCCTCGCCGTGCTTCTGATTGCCTTGGGCATTTGGCTCATTGCCGGAAGGGGGAAATCCAGAAACCGGAAGTGGAAGAGCGGCTGGTAAATCAGGTCTTCTATTTTCTGTAAAACACTTGTTTTTTTCTGAAACTTCATTATAATATAAGGGATGTAGAAGCGTCGGCGCTACCGCCTGACGCTTCATTTGTTGAAAGACTTCGTTACGATTTGAAAGGGAAAGGATCTGGATAAAAGCCATGCATTCAAGAGATAAAATTCGCAACATTGCGATTATTGCGCACGTCGACCACGGCAAGACGACCTTAGTTGACCAGTTGCTGCAGCAATCGGGGATATTCGCCAAGCACGAACACCTGCAGGAACGCGCCATGGACTCCAACGATTTGGAGCGCGAACGCGGCATTACCATCCTGGCCAAGAACACGGCCATTACGTATAAAGATTTTCTGATTAACATTGTGGACACCCCGGGACACGCCGACTTCGGCGGCGAGGTGGAACGGATTATGAAGATGGTCGACGGCGTACTGCTCGTCGTTGACGCATATGAAGGCTGCATGCCTCAGACCAAATTCGTGCTCCGCAAAGCGCTTGAGGCGAATCTGACGCCGATCGTCGTCGTCAACAAGATCGACCGTCCGGCAGCCCGTCCGGCCGAAGTTATTGACGAAGTGCTCGACCTCTTTATCGAGCTTGAAGCAAACGACGACCAGCTGAACTTCCCAGTCGTTTACGCTTCGGCGCTGAATGGAACCTCGAGCCTGGATCCGGACAAGCAGGACGACAACATGCTTGCCCTGTATGAAACGATTACCGAGCACATTCCTTCTCCGACGGAGAAGGTTGATGAGCCGCTCCAGTTCCTCGTTACACTGATGGACTACAATGAGTACCTTGGCCGGATTGCGATCGGCCGGGTTAACCGCGGCGTGATCAAGCAAGGCCAAGCCGTTACGGTCATCATGCGCGACGGCAAGAGCAAATCCGCCCGGATCGAGAAGCTGTTCGGCTTCCAAGGACTGAAGCGCGTGGAGCAGGAAGAAGCCGGAGCGGGCGACATCATCGCCATCGCCGGAATCAAGGACATCAATATCGGAGAAACGATCGCCGATCCGAACCATCCTGAAGCGCTGCCGGTTCTTAAGATCGACGAGCCAACCTTGCAGATGACGTTCCTGGTCAACAACAGCCCATTCGCCGGACGCGAGGGCAAGTGGGTTACGTCCCGCAAGCTGCGTGAGCGTCTGTTGAAGGAGTTGGAGACCGATGTCAGTCTACGCGTAGAAGAAACGGACAGCCCGGATGCGTTTATCGTGTCGGGACGCGGCGAGCTTCACCTCGGCATCCTGATCGAGAACATGCGCCGCGAAGGGTACGAAATGCAGGTTTCCAAGCCTGAGGTTATCGTCAAGGAAATCGACGGAGCCAAGATGGAGCCGATCGAGCGCCTTCTGATTGACGTGCCTGAAGAGAGCATGGGCGCGGTCATGGAAAGCCTCGGTTCCCGTAAGGCCGAAATGGTGAACATGGTCAACACCGGCAGCGGACAGGTGCGCCTGGAGTTTCTGATTCCCGCACGCGGCCTGATCGGTTACCGCACGCATTTCCTGACGCTGACCCGCGGTTATGGCGTCATGAACCATGCCTTTGACAGCTACGGTCCGCTGCACAGCGGTCAAGTCGGCGGACGCCATCAGGGCGTGCTGGTTTCCAGCGAAACCGGAACGAGCACCTTCTACGGCATGATGGGCGTAGAAGACCGGGGTATCCTGTTCCTGGAGCCGGGAACCGAAATTTATGAGGGCATGATCGTCGGCGAGCATACGCGCGATAACGACATCATCGTTAACATCTGCAAAGAGAAGCAGCTGACAAACGTGCGTTCCGCGACGAAAGATGATACAGTAAAAATGAAGACGCCTCGTCTATTCTCACTTGAACAGGCGCTTGAATATTTGAATGACGATGAGTATTGTGAAATCACGCCGAAATCGGTTCGTCTGCGCAAGAAGATTCTGAACAAGAGTGAGCGTGAACGTGCCGAGAAGCACCGCAAGATGGCCGAAGCCAACATGTAATCCGGGTAAGGTCCTCACCTCATTTCTGGAAGGAGTGAACTGTCCGTGCAAGCTTGGTTAGCAGCACATCCGATTATCTCCTATATCATCATCTTTGTGCTGATCACCTACGTATACAACAAGGTGTTTCGGGTCAAACAGAAGCTTCCGCTTCTCAAAGAGATTCTGCTGTATATTCTGATGGCTATCGGCTCCGGGATGCTGCTGATTTTTCAGCACGACAAGCTTCCGATCATCCAATGTCTGCTTGTCGCGGTAGCTCTGATGTTCACGGTGCGCATCCGCTATTTCGTGGAAGCGCGGCAGAAGAAGAAAGCCGAAGCGGCTGCCAAGCGGGTCTAACGCGCCCGCTGTGGCCCGGCTCTTTGCAACATTACGAAGGTCGTCATCGTTTATAGAGAGATTACCTCAAAATAAATGAAAAAGGTGTTTGAGATGAGTCCCAGCAATACGAGTCTACCTCCAAGATCTCATGGCGGCACCCCAAAAGGGAAAGTGCCTCCAAAGAAGAAAAAGAAGAAAAGCGGGTTCAAAACGTTTTTGAAATTCGTATTGATTCTGATTATTTTAGCTGTACTCGCCGTAGCGGGATACGCGGGATATTTGTACTATAAAGCGGATCATGGCGTTCTGGACACAGGTGTAGATGCACCGGTCGCTCCTTCCCAATCCGCCAAGGTCAAACCGATTACAATGCTGCTGCTTGGAACGGACTATCGTCCGGAGACGAAGACGCACTTGTCTGACGTCATCATGATCGCCGCCTTTAATCCGGATACGAAATCGGCAACGGTAGTTTCGGTTCCGCGCGATACCAAGATCGAGCTGAAGGGCTACCGGGAGAACAAGGCCAATGCCTATTATCCGAATTTCCTGGCCGATGAGAAGCAATCCGGCATCAAGGCGACCGATGAGATGAAGACAATGTTCTCCAAGTATTTGGACATCGATATCGATTACGTGACGGTGCTGAATTTCCAGGCCTTCCGTGATGCGGTAGATGCACTGGGCGGCGTTGACGTGACAGTCGACAAGAACATGTGCTACCGGGATAAAGCCGACGGAACGGACATCAACCTGAAGAAGGGTGAGCAGGAACTGAACGGGAAGCAGGCGCTCGATTTTGTGCGCTACCGGAAGTCCAACTGCCGTCCGAGAACGGACGCTTCCGACGATTTTGACCGCAACCGCAGACAGAACGAAGTTCTTCACTCCCTGATCGACAAGATGCAGACGTTCAAGGGCGTCACGAGCCTGGGCGGAGTGCTGGATGCCATGAATAACAACATGGAAACCGACATCGAGAAGGATCAATTGAAGAACATAATTGCAACTTATTGGAAAATTAAAAAAGAAGACGTCAAATTCATGCCGATTACCGGCAACTGGAAAAGTCCTTATGTGTATGTAGACGATGACGAGCTGGATAAAGCAAAGCAGGCATTGAAGGACGAGCTTGCCGGCAAGGCTGCCGTGGAAGCCGGTACTTCAGCGGATGAAAGCTCGAATCCGTAAAGTTGGGTGCAAGTTTTGGGACGACATATAATATACTAGAGTACAATGGAACCTGTACAGGAGGTCAGTGCGATGTCCGAGACGGTTACGAAGTGGACTCCAATATATGAAATACAACGTCAACCAGCCGTTCATCTCTCTGTGCCGACTTCTGCTGAATCCGGTGTATGTTTTGACGCGCCATGCAAAAAAGCCTAGTGATCTGATCACTGGGCTTTTTTCTTTTTTTGCAAAATTTGTTGATTCGTCTGGTATTTCGCCTGTCCTATGCTTTAGCGTGTTGGGCTTGGCGAAGAAGGGCTGTTCTGACGCGATTTGACATCGCGCGGGAGTTGCGGCACAATCCGGCCGACAATATCCGCCAGTTCGGAAGCGAATCCCGACACGGGTTCCCCTTTTTGAATATGCTGACCGATTTCGGCAATCCGGCTGGACAAATCCATATCGGCCGTCACGAGGGCGTTTTTGCCCCGAGGATCCTTTTTGAGTGCTTCGGCAACGGTATATTTGATGGTTCCGACGCGGGAACGCGTCAAATTGCCGTCTACGTCGATGCCCACAACGGCAGTATTGCCTAACACGACTGCATGCGCTTTTTTCACACCGTTCACCTTTTCGGCGATGTTTTCCAAATGGTCTTTTAAAGCCAGGTCCGTTGTATCTTCTGCAGAACGCACGGCTGTGTTTCCTGCAGACCGGAGTGAAAGGCGGTGATGGTCGCCGGTTGATGCGGCTGTCGGCCCCTGTTGACTTTGAGGAGAGGGTGATGCAGTGTTCTGATGATTACAACCGCTCAGTAGAGCCATAGTTAACACAACGAGCAAAAACATTCTCATATGTGATCGTCCTTTCCAGGTCATAAATTGGCATGACGGGTTGTAACTTAGGATGTCCATGACGAAATAATTTATGTGTTTATTATGAGTTCAGTGGAGGGAGAAAGTATGAGAAAGATATTTGTACTGGATACCAATGTGCTGCTGCATGATCCCCGGGCGATATTTGCGTTTGATGAACATGAAGTCGTGATTCCGGCCGTCGTTCTGGAAGAAATAGACTCCAAGAAACGGAATGCCGACGAAATCGGGAGAAATGCGCGGACGGTGTCCCGCCTGCTGGACGGATTGAGGGAAAACGGCGGCCATTTGCACAGCGGGGTGCTTCTGGAAAACAAAGGCAGCCTGAAAGTGGAGCTGAATCACCGCAGTTTTGTGAAAGTACAAGAAATGTTCGGCGAAATGTCCAATGATAACCGCATTTTGGCAGTCGCCTTAAATTATCATCTGGAAGAGCAGGGGAAGGAGGACCCGACATCGGTAGTGCTGGTAAGCAAGGACGTGCTCGTTCGCATCAAGGCGGACGTGCTTGGTCTGGTGACCCAGGATTATTTATCCGACCGCACCGTAGGTCCCGGAGATCTGTATACCGGATATTCTACGCTGAAGGTGCATCCTTCCATCATCGACGAGTTTTATTCGTACCGTTTTTTGTCCATCAAGCCGCTGCAGCTGCCTTATCCGCTGTATCCGCATGAATTCGTCATCCTAAAGGACGAGATGGGGAGCACGAAATCGGCCTTGCTGAAGGTGAATACGGATGCGCTCCGGCTGGAGCCGCTCTTTTTGAGCAATGAGTCCGTATGGGGAATTAGCGCACGCAACGCACAACAGCGCATGGCGCTGGAGCTGCTGCTGAACGACGATATTCCGATCGTAACGATTACCGGAAAGGCCGGTACGGGCAAAACGCTGCTTGCCTTGGCAGCCGGGCTGATGAAGGTCGAAGATGAACATAAATACAAAAAGCTGCTGATTGCAAGGCCGGTCGTTCCGATGGGCAAGGATATCGGTTATCTGCCCGGAGAGAAAGAAGAGAAGCTCCGTCCGTGGATGCAGCCGATTTACGACAACCTGGAGTTTTTGTTTGATACGAAAAAGTCGGGCGATATCGATAAAATTTTAATGGGTCTGGGCAGCATTCAGGTTGAGGCGCTCACGTATATCCGCGGACGGTCCATCCCCGGCCAGTTTATCATCGTGGACGAAGCCCAGAACCTGTCCCGCCACGAAGTAAAAACGATCGTCTCCAGGGTCGGGGAGGGAAGCAAGATTATCCTGATGGGGGACCCCGAGCAGATCGATCATCCGTATCTGGACGCATCGAGCAACGGCCTGTCATATATCGTGGAGAAATTCAAGCAGGAAGGGATCAGCGGGCACATTACCTTGGAAAAAGGCGAGCGCTCCAAGCTGGCACAGCTCGCAGCCGATCTGCTGTGATTTCATAGCTGGTACTATTTCCCGAGAAATGATGCCACCAACTATCGGCACATAAAAAGAAGTCCCCCTTGTCCGGTTCATCGGAACCGGCTGGGGGCTTTTTTTAGAGAGATCAGAACGTATAAATTTCGGAGCCTCCGCTTCCTGATCTCGCAAGAAAAACTGCCGTTAAAAGCGGTCTGTCTTCTTAGAAGGTACGTCGATAGACATCTTTCTTTAGTTTTAACAATTTCAGGCACCGGATCAAATATACTCGAATTACAATAAGGACAATCACAGGCGTAAATTCGTAGTTAACCTCGTGGTATGGGGCATCGGCTTATTTCTTACCAGTCCGTTAAACATTTCCAGAAAAAAATAGGACAAGCGCCCTATGAATTTGCTAAAATATTGTATAAGTATTGTGAGGGGAGGCCTAGAGACTTGAGGCGGAAAAATTACTGGCTTCTGTTTGCCATTTTGCTGCTCTCTTTAACCGCTTTATCCCAGGGGCAGGATTTGTCGCAGACCCCATCGGGTCATGAAGAGGAAGATGACGCGTCTCTGTTTTCGCAGCCTTCCACACAAGAGCGAACGTCCCAATCCCCCATCCGGGTCACCGTGCACCTGAGCGATGAGGATTTTAAGCAGCTCGAGGAGCTGAATCATACATATGTCACCGACACCGGAGCCACGGTGGAATTAAACAACATCCCGGATGCCGATGCGTACCTTCAGCTGACGTCCGCTTTGGCCGTAGGGGAAGGCCCCGATGTCATGCTCATCAACAGCTCGTGGGTCCGCCCGATGGCCTCCCGAGGCTACCTGCTGCCAGTCGAATTCTATACAAGCAATCGTGCGGATAGTGATACCATCAACCCGCTGCTGCAAGAGGTGGAATGGAACGGCTACCAGTGGGGAACGCCCGCCGACATGGATCCTTATGTGCTGGCATGGAATGTGAAAGCGCTGAATTCGCTTGGAGTGACGGATATTCCAGGCGGTATCAGCAGTTGGAAAGAGCTGCTGAGCAAAACGAAGAACCGAGGACATCAGCAGCTGCTGGAGATTTCGTCCGGGGACGGCTATGATGCTGCAGCTTTGATGGGAGCACTGGGCACCGATCCGTTAAGCCCGAGCCAGGCATCCCTGGAATGGATCGACAAGGCTCGCGCATTCATGCAAATCGATCAGGCCGAGCAAGGCGCTGACGGAGCCCAGCTTCCGATAACCATTTCCGCCGTCTCAGAAGCGGCAAAGTCTCAGACGGCAAATACGGAACTGCGGATGCCCGAGCAGCTGTACGCCATCTATCCGTCGCTCTTGCGCAGCCGAAGCTACGCTGTATCGGCGGGATCGCAGCATGCCAAAGAAGCAGCCGAATGGATTGCGTATATGAGCTCGGCAGTCGTTCAGCAGGAATGGTACCAGGCTACGGGTAAACTTCCGGCGCTGAAGAGCCTGTATGACGATACGGTATTCAATCCGGCCGGGTTGCCGTTCCATCTCAACTCCCTGCTTCAGACGGCGGGTACCGATAAGGACACAGGCAGGCTGCAGGCGAAATGGGATGTGTTTGTCAAAGCATCAGGCGATTATATTACAGGCAAATCTGCGGCCGCAGATTACGTTGAGGCTGTAAGAGGGGAAGCCGGAGGAAGCTGATCCGTTACTCGCGGGCAGTTTGTCTCCGGCTTTTTTGTGTTACATGGACAGCTTAAGCGTGACATGGAGGTTTTTATCCGTACTTTTCACCTCGGTCGCCTTTACGAAGGAGACGATTTGCTGCGGATAAAATCCCAAATCGAACTCTTCCTCCATTTGGCGGCATGTCGTATCGGGCAGTTCATAGCCGTTAAATACGAGCTTATCCACATGGAACATGATGGAGTTCTGCGGCTGCTCCTCAACGCTGTAGTGGCCCTGAACTTCAAGGGAGAGCGTGCCGCTTTGGCCGGAGGCCGTAATCTCGTCTTCGCCAAAGTGGAAGGCAAACTGCTTGAACAGATCGTTTTTGGAGCGGAGGAAAGCGTTCAGATCGTCCTCCTTGATGTCGATATTATAGGTCGTTCCGTTGGTGCGGATCGCTCCGTCCTGATTCTGGATAAACTCCGGGAGGTCGTTCATGGCTGAGGCGAGCGCGTCAAAATAGGTTTTTACCTCGTTAAGCCCGACATTTTCCCAATATAGCGTAAATTCCTCGATCATTTTCTTGAGCGCTTCCGGATCGCTGCTGGAGGCGATTCCCTGATCGACCTTTTGCTGCAGGGCCGATACCCGTGCCCGCTGCTCAATGAGATTGGACTTCATTACTTCCAGATCGGCCGTCTTTTTCTCCATGGCCAGCTTCGTGTTTTTAATCTCCTTGTACTCCGATTGATACGCGTCAAGAACCGAGCGGTCATGCTCCATGATCATATCGTAGACATCAAACATATGAATGAGACTGCCCAAATCTTTGGCGGACAGCATGGCAACGAGCAGGCCTTCCCTTTCCCCCATGTAATAAGAACGAATGACGGCTCCTGCGCGGCTCTGCTGATCCTGGATCTGAAGCAGCTTGTCTTCCAGCTGCCCGGACAGCTTGTTCAGCTCCTGCTGGATGGTCTCCTGCTGCGCGGTGATCCGCTCAATTTCCCGGTCGATTTCCACAACAGACAGGCTGTTCTGTAATATTTCTCGGTCGTCTGTGCTGGCGCCTGCGGACGGGTCGGCCCGAAGCTCAGGTACGGGGCGGAGCAGCGACAGGCAGAGCATCGGGAGAAGCAGGCAGAGGATTCGCAGGCGTCGATTGTAAGGCTTCAATGGATTTGATCCCTCCCCCATGGTTGTCCATTGTAAATATATGATTCAACGGTAAAAAATATCATCTCTCTTGGAGCCTGTCAGATTTGGCAAGCCAAATAACCCCAGCATTCAAATGCAGATTTATGCAGGTGGCCCCGATAAAAGTTGGCATAAGCGAAAAAAGCGACCCGGCATTGGATGTCGGATCGCTTTCCTTTGGGTTCTCTAATGATCGGATTAAAGCGGTAAGCCCATTTTGAATACTGTCCAATAGCTGAAACCGGTAAACGTCACGATCATATAGCCCCAGAAGAGAAGAATGTAAGTTCTCTCCGTAAATTTCAGATACCCCAAGATGACGAAAAATGCGGTCTGTACGAAGAACAACAGAGCCATCTCGACCATGTTGCCGGCATATGCCATAAGCCCGATTGCGAGCGTAAAGAACCCGAGTACTCGAAACATGCGTGCCACGTTATATCCCCCTCTCCTTATGTACGGTCATAGCTAAGCTACGTATCATTATATCGTTAACCCAAAATTGTGTAAACGAAAAAGTTGTTTTTATTATTGTGGTCCCATGAAGACAAAGTATACATCGCCATGCATCGGCAAATTTCCAATATGAGGGTATGAGCGCTTTGCAAATTGGCAATACAATTTAGTATCAAATAGATTCTATGAACTCTATGAGAAGCATAGAAATGAAAATAAGCAGCTGTTATACCTTATTCAGTACCCGGTGAACAATCCGGTTATGGAGACGGGTTATTTTAGGATGTTGTTAGGAGGGTTTTGTTGCATGACAGCAGTTAGACAAGATGCATGGAGCAGCGAGGATGACCTTATTTTGGCGGAAGTAACCTTAAGGCATATCCGGGAAGGAAGCACTCAGCTGGCCGCTTTTGAGGAAGTAGGCGAAAAAATCGGAAGGACGGCGGCAGCCTGCGGATTCCGATGGAACAGCTGTGTCCGTAAAAAGTATGAGGAAGCAATCAGCCTGGCCAAGACGCAGCGCCAGAAACGGAGCTACTATAAGAAGCAGCCGGCAAATTCGGGGATTCAGGTGGCCGGTTTAGGTCTGTCCGAAGCTGAGGCGGGTTATTACAAAATGGAGGGAGCCAGTGAAGAGACACTCTCCATCGATGCGGTCATCCGCTTTTTGAAGCAATGGAAAGGGAGCCTCCAGGAAAACGGACGCCAGCTGAAAATGCTGGAGAAGGAGCTCCGTGAAAAGGAAGAAGAGCTGAACAATTTGAGAAGGGTCAACGAGCGGCTCTCCAGGGAAGTCAGTGAAGTCCAAACCGATTACAGGGTCGTTAATGACGACTACAAAGCGCTTATTCAAATTATGGACCGGGCACGGAGGCTTGCCTTTTTGAACGAAGAGGACGAGGAGCTGAAGTCGCGGTTCAAGATGGATGCCAACGGCAATCTGGAGCGGATTGAGTAAAAGTCATACAACGATGCAATACAGATCCCGTGCGGATGCGTGAAGTTTGCGCAGACCGAACGGGTTTTTTCGTGCGTGTAAGCCTTATGTGATCCCGGATGCGCTATAATAGGGACACGGAAAGTAACCATTGGACACGGAGGGCAGGCTAATGCTGATCGATATTGTGGGCGCGGGATCGCTCGGACTGCTGTTTGGGGGAAAATTGGCCGGGTCCGGCAGCCGGGTGCGGATCTGGAGCCGCAGCGCTGGACAGGCGGAGGAGCTCCGTCATTCCGGCATCCATATTGCCAAAGACGGTGAGAGCGGATTAAAGGTGGACCCCGCGCATTTTCAATCCGGTACGGTCGAACAGCTCGGACAAGCTTGGGAGACGAAGCCGGGAGATTATGTGCTTGTGATGACCAAACAAAAGGATACGGAGGCGGTATGCCGCTATTTATCACAAGTCAGGCTTCCGCAAGGATCCAGCCGGCCGGTCGTCGTTTGTTTTCAAAACGGCTACGGGCATATGGACAGGCTGAAGGCGATACTGCCCGGATGGACTATGCTGGCTGCGGTGACGACTGAAGGTGCAAAGAGAACATCGTATACAGAAGTGTTTCATGCGGGATCAGGGGATACGGTGATCGGGGAGAGCGGTATAGGGCATGTCTCCAGGGAGATTGGCAGCCGGTGGTTAAATCTTGTTCAGGCCCTAAAACAAGCAGGATTTTACCCGGTATTGTCGAATGACATCGATAACATGATATTTCGTAAATTGCTGATCAATGCGGTGATCAATCCGCTGACCGCACTCTGGAGGATTCCGAACGGAGAGTTGCTCCGAAGTCCGGCGAGGATGAAGCTGATGAAGGAATTGTATGAAGAGACCCTAGCCGTTTACGACGCATGCGGAATTCGGTATGAAGAAGACATGTGGGATCAAATATTGAATGTGTGCAGAGCGACTTCCGGGAACACTTCGTCCATGCTTAAGGATGTGCTTGCCGGTTCGCCGACGGAAATCGGCTGGATTAATGGAAGCATCGCGGACATGGCGCTGAAGGCGGGGGTTCAGGCTCCTGTCAACGAGCTTGTGACCCGGCTCATCGAAGGAATAATCGCAGAGGAGGATTGAGGAATCTTGGATTTCTTGAGAAATTCATTTATTTTTTTGAGCATCCTTCCGTTTTTCCCGTTTTTGCTCGTGTATTTAGGAGGATATTACTGGCGGAAAAACAGCAGAAACCGCGCGCTGCTGCTGGCCATGGACGTCACTACATTGTTTTTGATCTTTTCCGTTGCGGCGCTGTTCAACAATACGTTCCATACCAGGTTCGGCTTTTATTTGATCCTCTTGTTTATGCTCATCGCGGTGGGGTTGATCGGCGGGGCGCAGAACCGGCTCAAAGGCAGAATCGATGCCAGGAAAATCGCCAAAGTCGTATGGAGAATGTCCTTTATGCTCATGAGTGCAAGCTACATCATATTTACATTAATCGGTATTTTTAAATACATAATACAGACTGGGGCCTAATTTTTTACAATTTTAATCAACAAAAAGACTGGGGAAATCCTTGTTATTGGCCGTTTGTCACAAGAAAGTAAAATTTTCATGTTTTTCTGTGTAGATTTTTTTGACCACTGGTTGTATAATTTCTTACCATACACATAATTAATTTACCTTTAGGGGGAACAGTTAATGAAAAGGAAAAGCCTGCTCATGGTTCTGACGCTGATCCTCGTTGTTGGCACTGTACTTGCTGGGTGCGGTTCCAAGAATGACAATGGCGGCAGCACGGCTAGCGGCGGCGACAAAGGAAGTTCGTCGGCTGCTAAAGAACAAGTACTTCACATTAACCTGAGCGCTGAGCCGCCAACGTTTGACCCGGCGCAAGCCCAGGACACCCAAGCTAACACCGTACTGAAAATGATGTACGAAGGCCTTGTGCGTATTGACAAGGATAACAACCCGATTCCGGGTGTGGCCGAGAAGTGGGATGTTTCCTCCGACGGTCTGAAGTACGTGTTCCATCTGCGTAAAGACGCGAAATGGAGCAACGGCGACCCTGTAACGGCAAAAGACTTCGTCTTCGCTTGGGAGCGGGTTTTGAATCCGGCTACAAGCCCAGCACCGCCTTATGCATATCAACTTTATTACATTAAAGGCGCAGAAGACTACAACAGCAAAAAAATTACCGACTTTAACCAAGTTGGCGTAAAAGCGACAGATGACAACACACTGGAAGTAACCCTGAACAATCCGACTCCTTATTTCCTGGGTCTGACTTCGTTCTACACATTCTATCCGGTGCATCAATCGGTGAAAGACAACGACAAATGGGCAACCGATCCGAAGCTGATGGTAACGAACGGACCGTTCACGCTCACAACTTGGACAACCGGTCAGAAGATCGAAGTGACCAAAAACGCAAACTACTGGGATAACCAAAACATCAAGCTGACCAAAGTTACGATGTCGCTGTCCAACAGCAGCGCAACGGAACTGTCCAGCTATAAGGCTGGCCAGCTTGACTACGCAGGTAACCCGAACGGAACGATTCCTACGGACCAAATGCCTGCAGTGAAGAACGAGCTGAAGGATGAGCTCGATTTGAAACCGATCGGCAGCATTTACTACTACGTGTTCAACACAACAGCGAAACCGTTTGACAACGTAAAAATCCGTAAGGCGTTCTCGATGGCGATCAGCCGTCAGGATATCGTCGATAAAGTAACGATGAGTGAAGAAACCCCTGCGTTCGGATTCGTGCCGCCAGGCATTTCCGGTGACAAGGGCGAATACCGCACCGAGTTCAAGGATGATTTCTTCACCGAAAATATGGATGAAGCCAAGAAGTTGCTCGCAGAAGGTATGCAGGAAGAAGGATACACGACGCTTCCTCCGATCACTTTGATCTACAACTCCGATGACAAGCATAAGAAAATTGCGCTTGCCATTGCAGATATGTGGAAGAAAAATCTTGGCGTTGAAGTGAAAACTGAAAACCAAGAGTGGGGCGTGTTCCTCAAGAACCGTCAAAACCTGAACTACCAAATCGCACGTGCCGGCTGGAGCCCGGACTACAACGATCCGATGACTTTCTTCGATCTGTGGACTTCGACCAGCGGCAACAACGATTCCGGCTTCAAAAACAAAGAGTATGATGCTTTGATCAAAGACGCATTCTCTACACCTGACACAGCAAAACGTATGGAAGACTTTAAAAAGGCTGAAACGATGATCATTAAAGATCAGCAGGTCGTGCTGCCGATTTACTACTATACAAACGTTGCTTTGATCAAACCGAATCTTAAAGGCGTTGTCATTGACTATGCCGGTCAAGTAGACTTTACAAGAGCTTATTTCGAATAAATTTCGAATGGTCTAACAAAAGCAGCTTTAGCTTGATAAATACTGTTCGGGATATATATGTGGAGCTTCCATATATATCCCGTTTTTTTTGCTTAGTATATATCTTTACCAAGGATTTCTTCAATTTGAAATATATAGCATGGACAAATAGATTCGGCATTCTTTAAAATTAAAATATGGCCTGCGATGGTTGGTGCCATGTTATATGAAGTTTAGCGGGGAGGGTAAATCGGACATGGTACGTTACGTACTGAGCAAGTTTTTCTATATGCTGGTATCGCTCTTTATTTTGATATCGGCTACATTTTTTCTGATGAAGGCCATTCCTGGTAACCCTTTTATGTCCGAGAAAAATGTACCGCCTGAAATCCAAGCCCGGCTGATGGAGCAGTATGGATTGGACAAGCCGGTATATCAGCAATACTTCAAGTACTTAGGGGATATTGCAACAGGTGACCTGGGGATTTCCATGAAGCATCAAAACCAGGAGGTAGGGGGCATCATTCTGCAGACCTTCTCTGCATCCCTGAAACTGGGTATCTTTGCCATCGTTATTTCCGTTATTGTCGGTGTGCTCCTCGGCATGCTCGCCGCGCTGTACCACCGAAAGCTTATTGATAATATCGCCATGGTGCTGGCGGTGCTGGGCATCGCCGTTCCGAGCTTCGTCCTGGCATCGCTGATTCAGTATCTGTTTGCGCAGAAGCTGGGCTGGTTTAACGTCATGGGCTTTGACGGCCCGCTTGACTACGTCCTGCCGGTCGCCGCGTTGTCGGCGCAGCCGATTGCCTTTATCGCCCGCTTGACGCGCTCGAGCATGCTCGAAGTGCTGCATGCGGATTACATCAAGACAGCCAAGGCCAAAGGCCTCAACTGGATGACCATTATGTTCAAGCACGTGATCCGCAACGGCATTTTGCCGGTGGTCACTTATATCGGACCGATGACCGCCAACGTCATTACGGGTTCCGTCGTCATCGAGCAGATCTTCGGGATCGGCGGGATCGGTAAAGTGTTCGTCGAATGTATTACCAACCGGGATTACACGATGATTATGGGCGTGACGATTTTCTACGGCGTTCTGCTGATGCTGGCCCGTTTCATCACCGATATCGTATACGTGCTGGTTGATCCGCGCATTAAATTAACCGGCGGGAAGGAGGGCTAACGATGGCTGTACAGGATCCAACCTTGATGAATAACAACGTAGAGCTGACGCCCGAAGACTTCCGGAAAATCGGTACCGATGAGAAAGAGGCTGAAATTATTCAGCGGGAAAGTATTTCGGCGTGGAGAGACGCGTGGCAGCGCCTTCGTAAAAATAAACTCGCCATGGCAAGCTTGGTCGTTCTCATCTTGATCATTCTGGCTGCGATTATCGGGCCGATCATTTCGAAATTCGATTCGGCAACCAACGATTTGCTGGCAACGAATCAGCCTCCTTCCAAGGAGCACTGGTTCGGCACCGACGACTTGGGCCGCGATATGTTCGTCCGGACGTGGATGGGCGCCCGTATTTCCTTGGTCGTCGGCCTGGCTGCCGCACTGATTGACCTCTTGATCGGTGTCATTTACGGCGGCATCATGGGGTATTTTGGTGGCCGCGTCGACGCCATCATGAACAAGTTTTCCGAAATTTTGTATTCCATTCCTTATATGCTGGTTACGATTCTGCTGCTCGTCGTCTTTGAGCCGAGTATCGGAACGATTATCCTGGCGCTGACGATTACCGGCTGGATTAACATGTCGTGGATCGTCCGCGGTGAAATCATGCAGCTGAAGAACAGGGAATACGTTCTGGCTTCCCGTTCCATGGGAGCAGGCTCCGGCCGGCTGTTGTTCCGCCACCTGCTGCCGAATGCGGTTGGTCCGATCATCGTCACCTTGACGCTGTCGGTACCGAACGCGATTTTCTCGGAAGCCTTCCTTAGCTTCCTCGGTCTGGGTGTCCGGGCACCGATCGCTTCGCTCGGTTCGATGGTCAACGACGCATTGACCGGCTGGATGTACTATCCTTGGCGGATGCTGTTCCCGGCCATTCTGATCAGTTTGACAATGCTCGCATTTAACATTTTCGGTGATGGCCTCCGCGATGCGCTCGATCCGAAATTGAAATAACAGGAGGTGAGATCATGGAGCCGATTTTACAAGTAAAAGACCTGCATGTATCCTTTCACGTCAAAGGCGGCGAAGTCAAAGCCGTCCGCGGCATGAATTTTGAAATAGGCAGAGGAGAAACGGTGGCGATCGTCGGTGAGTCCGGCAGTGGTAAGAGTGTTACCGCGCAGACGATCATGCGCTTGATCCCGTCTCCTCCTTCTGACATCAAGAGCGGTCAGATTATTTTCCAGGGCGAAGATATTCTGAAGAAAACCAATAAAGAAATGGAAGCGATCCGCGGGAAAGACATCGGCATGATTTTCCAGGATCCGATGACTTCCCTGAATCCGACGATTAAGGTCGGCAAGCAAATTACAGAGGTTCTGATCAAGCACCAAAAGCTGTCCTCCGCGGAAGCGAAAGAGCGCGGTCTGGAAATGCTGAGACTTGTCGGCATCAAGAACCCGGAAGAACGCTTCAACCAGTACCCGCACGAATTCTCCGGCGGGATGCGCCAGCGCGTCATGATTGCAATCGCCTTGGCGTGCCGCCCGGCGCTCCTGATCGCCGACGAACCGACGACAGCGCTGGACGTGACGATCCAGGCGCAAATCATGGACGTCATGAAGGAAATGCAGCAGAAGCTCGGAACTTCCATTATCCTGATTACGCATGACCTCGGCGTCGTTGCCGGCATGTGTGACCGCGTTATCGTCATGTACGCCGGTGAAGTGGTAGAGACGGGGACGAAGTGGGAGATTTTCAAAAACCCGCAGCACCCGTACACAAAAGGCCTGCTGCGTTCGATGCCGCGTCTTGACCAGAAGAAGGGCGAGCCGCTCATTCCGATTATCGGTACGCCGCCGGATCTGATCAAACCGCCGGTCGGCTGCGCGTTCTGCGCCCGCTGCGATGAAGCGATGAAAGTATGCGAACGGATCAATCCGGGAGCGACGGTATTCAGCGACACCCAAATGGCGCGCTGCTGGAATCTTCATCCGATGGCCAAGGAGGTTCAATCGTCATGAAAGAGAACCATTTGATCGAAGTCGAAGGCCTCAAGAAATACTTTAACGTCGGCGGCGGCAAGATCGTCAAAGCCGTGGACAACATTAACTTTTCCATCCGCGAAGGCGAAACGCTCGGCATGGTTGGCGAATCGGGCTGCGGCAAGTCGACCGCGGGCCGTACGATTCTCCGCCTGTACGAGCCAACTGCTGGCAGCGTCAAGTTTAACGGCACGGATATTTACAAGCTGTCGCCTTCCAAGATGAAAGCGATGCGCCGCGACATGCAGATGATTTTCCAGGATCCATACGCTTCCTTGAACCCGCGGTTTACCGTGTCGGACATTATCGGCGAAGCGCTGGATATCCACAACCTGGCCGGCAGCCGCAAAGAGCGGAAGAAGCGCGTGGAGGAATTGCTGGATATGGTCGGTCTGAATCCGGACCATGCCACCCGTTATCCACATGAGTTCTCCGGCGGTCAGCGGCAGCGGATCGGGATTGCCCGTGCGCTTGCCGTCAATCCGAAGTTCATTATTTGCGATGAGCCGATCTCGGCGCTGGACGTGTCCATTCAGGCACAGGTCGTTAACCTGCTGAAGGATTTGCAGGACCGGCTTGGGCTGACCTATCTGTTCATTGCCCATGACCTGTCGATGGTCAAGCATATCAGTGACCGCGTAGCGGTGATGTACCTGGGCAAAATGGTAGAGCTGGCCGACAGTGAGGAACTGTACGCCAATCCGATTCACCCGTATACAAAAACGCTCCTCTCGGCGATTCCGATCCCGGATCCCGAAGTGGAGGAGAACAAGAAGCGGATCTTGATGAACGACGAAAAGTCGGGTCCGATTCACTCCGCCAAAGGCGGAGATGCAGCGGATCAGGAAGACACGAGACTTGTGGAAGTTTCCAAAGGCCATTGGGTCGCTGCTCCATATGCCTAAGCTATGACAGCTTTACCGCCGGGTGATCCCGGCGGTTTTTTGTTTGCTTTGACGGATACAACAACATTGGTTACAATCAAGAAAGATTGCGGTAGTATAAAGTAAGCACGGAAGTGATTGGGCACAGAATAGGAGGCATACCCATGAATGTGGTTTCCGACTCACTCAAGAGCGGTTCGGCTCTTGCAGATGATTATATAAACCGTTTTAGCGAAGTACAGCCTTTATACGGTGAAGATTTCCGCGATGAAGCAAGCTGGCTGAAACGTGTGGAATGGCTTGACCAATCGGAGTCCGGCCGGGTTAACCGGGGCGAATTGGCAGAAGTTTTACGGCGGTATAACAGCCGGCACAATGACCATCAGGCGGTACATAATGCACTGGATTTGCTGGCGAAGGAAGGAACGCTGGCCGTGGTGGGGGGACAGCAGAGCGGACTGTTTACCGGTTCGCTGCTGGTGATCTATAAAGCCATGACCATTATCCAGTCGGCGCAAGAAGCGGCCAAGAAATTCAACCGGCCGGTGGTGCCCGTCTTCTGGATCGCGGGTGAGGACCATGACTTCGATGAAGTAAACCATACGTACGTCATGACACCGGAGCTGAAGGTCGCCAAAATCAAGATGGAAGCGAAGCCGGGACCCCGCTCGTCGGTGAGTGCGATTCCGATCGGTCCAAACGAATGGAAGCAGTCCTTCGACCAGCTGGGCAGATGGCTTCCGGACAGTGAAAACAAGCCGGAGATTTTGAGATGGATCCATGAGGCGTCTGAGGAGTCGGATAATCTCAGCGACGCTTTCGCCAAGCTGCTGGGCCGGTTGTTTGGCGAGTACGGCTTGATTTTGCTCGATTCGGCGGATCCTGAGCTGCGCAAGCTGGAAGTTCCGGTGTTTGAAAAAATGATCGAGCGCAACGACGGGCTGGAACAGGCTTATCAGCAGGCGGCGGCGTGTATTACCGGCAAAGGCTACTCGCTTCAGGCAGAAGTTGCGGCCGGCGGGGCCAATTTGTTCTATATATATGAAGGAAACCGTCTGCTGCTGTATAAACAGGATGGCAAGTTCACCGATCGCAAAGGGATCGTCAGCTTAAGCCAGAGTGAGCTGCTGGAGCAGCTTCGCACTCATCCGGAGCGGTTCAGCAACAATGTGCTGACGCGCCCGATGATGCAGGAATCTCTGTTCCCGGTACTCTGTACCGTGCTTGGGCAAGGGGAAATTTCCTATTGGGCCATTACGAAGCAGGCTTTCGAGATCCTTGGGCTCCGGATGCCGATCCTGCTGCCGCGGATGTCCTTTACCTTGATCGAAGGTGCCTTGCAGAAATACATGGATAAGTTCGGCGTGACCTTCCAGGATGTTCAGCACCGGTTTGCAGAAGCCCGCCAGCAGTGGCTTTCGAGCCAGGAGGAATTCCATATCGAACCGAAATTCGCTGAGACGCGCCGGGCTTTTGAACAGCTGTACGAACCGCTGATCCGCGAGCTGGGCACAATTCAGACCGGTTTGATCCCGCTCAGCGAGAAAAACAAGGGCAAAATTTTGGAGCAAATATCTTATCTGGAACGCAAAACACGCGAAGCGGTGGAGAAGAAGCATGAAGCCGAGCTGCGGCAGTGGGACCGGATCGGCGTTTCCCTGTTTCCGCTGGGCAAACCGCAGGAACGGGTGTTTAATATTTTCTACTATTTAAACCGCTACGGCCTCGAATGGATTCATGACTTGATCCGCACCTCGGATCATTTTACGGCGGAGCACCGCATTATCGAGTGTTAATCAAAAAGAGGATAGGGAGGCAATGAGATGAGTTCATCTTCACTGCAAAACAGCGTCGTCAAGGATATGGCGCTGGCACCGGAAGGCCATTTGAAAATCGATTGGGTGGAGGCCCATATGCCGGTGTTAAACGAAATCCGCAAGCAGTTTGAAGCGGAGCAGCCGTTTAAGGGGCTGAAGGTCACCATTTCGCTGCATTTGGAGGCCAAGACGGCATACCTGGCTAAAGTGGTAAAGGCCGGCGGTGCGGAAGTAACGATCACAGGCAGCAACCCGTTGTCCACACAGGATGATGTCTGTGCGGCGCTTGTGGAAGACGGTGTGACCGTGCTGGCCAAATACAATCCGGATCCGGTGGAGTACAAGGAATTTCTGATCCGGGCGCTGGAGACCAAACCCGACCTCATTATCGATGACGGTGGAGACCTGGTGACGATCCTTCACTCGGAACGGCCGGACCTGCTGGAGACGATCCGCGGGGGAGCGGAAGAGACGACGACCGGTATTATTCGCTTAAAGGCTTTGGAAAAAGACGGGCTGCTGAAGTTCCCGATGGTGGCCGTTAATGACGCTTACTGCAAGTATTTATTCGATAACCGCTACGGTACGGGACAATCGGTGTTCGATGCGATCAACCGTACGACAAACCTCGTCGTAGCCGGCAAAACCGTTGTCGTTGTAGGCTACGGATGGTGCGGCAAGGGCGTAGCTATGCGGGCCAAGGGACTCGGCGCCAAAGTCATCGTGACGGAAGTCAATGCAATCCGTGCGGTGGAAGCTCATATGGACGGCTTTGAAGTAATGCCGATGCTGGAAGCCGCGAAGCACGGCGATTTCTTCGTGACCGTGACGGGCAACCGGGACGTCATCACCGGTGAGCATTACGACGTGATGAAGGACGGCGCGATCCTGTCGAACGCCGGCCACTTCGATGTCGAAGTCAACAAACCGGAACTGGCGGCACGAGCCGAGTCGGTACGCACCGTGCGCCGTAACATCGAAGAATACAAGCTGACGGACGGCCGCAAAATCTACCTTCTGGCCGAAGGCCGCCTTGTCAATCTTGGGGCGGGAGACGGGCATCCGGCGGAAATTATGGATATGACGTTCGCCCTCCAGGCGATGTCTCTGAAATACGTGAATGACAACTATCAAAACCTGGGTGCACAGGTGCTGAACGTGCCGCTCGAAATCGACGAGCAGGTCGCACGCCATAAATTGGCAAGCCTGGGGATTCAGATCGACCGGCTGAGCCAGGAGCAGATCCGGTATTTGGACAGCTGGTCCACCCACGAATAATCGGTAAATTGTGGTTATCCACATGTGGAAAACCCCCTTGATTCTTCGCGAATCAGGGGGTTTTTGCTGTTTTTCCGCGCAGGGCGGGGCTGGATTTATCCACAAAAAAACATGTGGATAAGGCAGGATTTTGATTTTATCCGGCGAATCTAGTATCCTTAAGTGGTGGAAAGTGGTGCAAAGTGGGGATTTGGGGTTAAAGGGGTGAGTGAACGGTGTTTATGGGGGAATATCAACACAGCTTAGACGATAAAGGCCGCGTCACCATCCCTGCCAAATTCCGCGAGCTGCTTGGCTCCTCCTTTGTGGTCACCCGGGGCTTGGACCAATGCCTATTTGTATATCCTATGAATGAATGGCAAATTTTGGAACAAAAGCTCAAATCACTGTCCCTGATGAAATCCGACGCGCGTGCGTTTACCCGGTTTTTTTTCTCGGGTGCAACGGAATGCGAGTGGGATAAACAGGGAAGGGTAAATTTACCGGGGAATCTCCGCCAATACGCAAAGCTGGAGAAAGAATGCGTGGTGCTCGGCGTATCGAACCGGGTGGAGATTTGGAGCAAGGATACTTGGGAGGAATACTTCCAGCAATCCGAAGAGACGTTTAACGATATTGCTGAGAAGCTGGTTGATTTGAATTTTGATTTGTAGAGAGTTTGGAGGGCTGCAGCTTGTTTCATCACATCACGGTGCTTAAAGAAGAAGCGACAGAAGGGCTGCGCGTGAAGAGAGACGGCATATATGTCGATTGCACGCTTGGGGGTGCGGGGCACAGTTCCCTGATCGCGTCCAAGCTGGGGGAATACGGCAGGCTGATCGCGTTGGACCAGGATGACTGGGCGCTCGATAACGCAAAGGAAAGGCTGGCCCCGTACGCAGACCGCGTATCCCTGGTCAAGACGAATTTCCGGCATCTGGAGGAAACCCTCCGGGAGCTGGCTGTTCCGAGCAAGGACGGCATCCCGCAGGTGGACGGCATTTTGTTCGATCTGGGCGTGTCATCTCCCCAGTTTGACGAAGGGGACCGGGGATTCAGCTACAATTACGATGCGCCGCTCGATATGCGGATGGATCAGTCGGCGTCCTTGACGGCTGCCGAAATTGTAAACGAATGGCCTGAGCAGGAAATTGCCCGGATTTTGTTCCAGTACGGGGAAGAAAAGTTCTCAAGACGGATTGCCAGAGTGATCAGCGAGCGCAGAGCGCAGAAAGCCATTCAAACAACGGGCGAGTTGGTCGATATTATTAAAGAAGGCATTCCGGCGGCAGCGCGGAGAACAGGCGGCCATCCGGCCAAACGAAGCTTCCAGGCCCTTCGGATCGCTGTGAACGACGAGCTTGGCGCTTTTGAAGAAGCGCTGCATCAAGCAGTGCGCTGTCTTGCTCCCGGCGGAAGGGTATCGGTGATTACGTTCCATTCGCTGGAGGACCGGATATGCAAGCAAATTTTGAACAGCTACGTAGGCAAATGCACCTGCCCGCCGGACTTTCCGATGTGCGTGTGCGGCGGGAAGGGTGAAATGAAACTGGTCAACCGCAAGCCGATCGTGCCGGGTGAAGAAGAACTTGCACAGAACCCGCGAGCGCGTTCAGCCAAGCTGAGAGTTGCTGAGAAAATATAACCTAACGCATCTGACACACGATTCATATTTTTGAAGGCAAGGATTCATGTTCAGGGCGTAGAGACTAAGACAAAGGGGAATCAGACATGGCCTATACGCGTGGTAACCTGGCAGTTAAGGAGAAGGTCGCTGAACGAACGTCTCCCGGGTACCGGGAGAAGACGAAAGTCGTTACTCACCGTACATATCTGCCGATCAAGGAAAAGCTGCTCTATTTGCTGACGGTTGGAATATGCGTCATGGTGGCGAGCCTGATCATCTGGCAGAACGCCAACATTTACGACCTGAACAAGCAGGGGCAGAAGGTCGACAAGAACATTAAGAACATGAACGTGACTATTAAAGAGCTTAAGGCGGAGAAGCAGCGCCTTGAGGTCGGAATCCGTGAGAAGGCAATCCAGCTTGGTTACCAAGAACCGGGCAAGGAGGCGCTTACCGTTCCGCGTTCCAATACGACAAGTACGGATAACGCCGGAACAGGGTCGGAAACGGCAAAAAAATAGAGCTTGTGAGGGTTGAGCATGGTAAAAAGAATAAAACTTCGCACACTGCTCCTAGGAGGATTCATCACCCTCCTTTTTGTTGTTCTGTTGATTCGGGTATTTGCACTACAGGTAGTCAATGGGGATGATTGGCACGACCGTGCCGTAGCCCAGTGGACGAAGAAGGTACCGATTCCGGCATCCCGCGGCACGATTACGGACCGCAACGGCGATATTCTGGCATCCGACGTTCCGGCCTATACCGTTATCGTCAATCCGGCCGTTATCCACGAGAACGGGCTGGAGAACGAAATCATCGAAGGGCTGCACAAGATTTTAGGCAAGGATGAAAGCGAGCTTAAGGAACTTGTAAACGCCAAAGACAAGGACGGGGAATACCTTACCAACCGGGAGGTCCGGAACGAAGGGTGGAAAATTGACGAAACGAAGAAAGCCCGGATCGTAGATCTCAACAAAGAGTTGAAGGCACAGCTTAAAAAAGAAAAAAAGGTGCTTGAAACCGGGCTGGATATGATCAAGGAGCAGAAACGCTATTATCCGAAGGGGACGCTTGCGGCTCATATTTTGGGTTACACGAACCGGGATGGTGAGGCTGTCGCCGGACTTGAGGCAAGTCTAGATGATTACCTCAAAGGCACCTCAGGACTCATGAAATACGAAAGCGACCGGCAAGGAGACCAGCTTCCCGAAGCGAATATGGTGTACAAGCCGGCTGTCAATGGTAAAAATTTAAAGCTGACGATCGACGACACGATCCAGTATTATATCGAAGACGCGATGAAAGAGACGTACGAAAAGTACCAACCGATCAGCATGACGGTCATTGCTGCCGATCCGAAGACGATGGATATACTCGGGATGGCCAACCTGCCGACATTCAACCCGAATACGTACTGGAACACGAAGGACCAGAAAGACTTCTTCAACTATGCCGTCAAAGCTACGTACGAGCCGGGTTCCACGTTCAAAATCGTAACGCTGGCAGGTGCAGTGCAGGAAAAGCTTTTTAATCCAAATGCGATCTACCAGTCCGGACAAATCCAGGTCAAAGGGACTCATACGTACCTTCATGATATCAATCGTTATGGTTGGGGACCAATCACGTTCCTTGAGGGCGTGAAGCGCTCCAGTAACGTCGCTTTCGTTAAGCTGGGATCGGAAATGCTCGGGAAAGACCGCCTGCTGAAATATATCAAGGATTTTGGCTTCGGTCAGAAGACTGGCATTGAACTGCCAGGCGAAGTCTCCACCACGATCAATCTTCCGGGTCCGGTCGAGGTGGCGACCGCGTCCTACGGACACGGCGTATCCGTGACGCCGATCCAGCAGCTGGCGGCGATCAGTGCGGTGGCGAACGGCGGAAAGCTGCTAACACCTCATATCATTAAAGAAATCACGGATCCGGATACCGGTAAGGTTATCAAATCCACCAAGACCGACGTCGTACGGCAGGTCATTTCCCCGGAAGCCGCTAAAGAAACGAGCAGCTACCTGGAACAGGTCGTCGCGGACCAGGTAAAAGGTACCGGGCGCAACGCCTACATCGACGGATACCGGGTGGCCGGTAAAACCGGAACCGCGGTCAAATACGGCTCCGACGGCAAACCGGATTACTCAAAGTCCGTCGTCTCCTTTGTCGGTTTTGCTCCGGTGAACGATCCGAAGATCGCCCTTATTGTCATTGTGGACCAGCCGAATGACCCCGATGTCGGCGGCGGCACGGTGGCGGCGCCGATCTTTAAGAAAATCGTGTCCCAAGCCTTGCCGTATATGGGCGTGCCGAAGGCGAACACCAAAAAAACGTCCGACGGCAAAACGACGGCAGAACGCTCACCGGCTCCGACGCTCACGAAGCTGGCCGTGAAGGACGCGAAACAGAAGCTGCTGAACGCAGGCATCGACTTCGAGACGATCGGCAAGGGCACCTCGGTCATCCGGCAGTTCCCGGCAGCGGGAACGCCGATGAGCCCGGGGCAGCGCATCTATCTGCTCACGGAGGAGACCGACAAGATGACCGTGCCGGATCTAAAAGGCGAATCGCTGCGTGATGCGCTGGATATTTTGACCTTGCTGAAATGCTCGGTTACCGTCGAAGGCCAAGGATACGTCAGCGAGCAGCTGGTCACGGACAAGAACGGCAAGCGTTCCGTCCAGCTGACGCTGAAGCCGGTCAAGGATGAAGAGACATCGCAGGATACTTCATCATCCTCCACGAAGGACGATTCCGGTTCGAAGGATACGTCGACCGGCGATTCGGCCGACGGTAAGTCCGGCGAAGAAGCCAGCGATAACTGATAAGCGGCAACAGCTTGTTCTATCCCCTGGTTGTCCCGAATATTCATGATATGAACAGTCATGAAGCTGTAGGGAAGCGGGGAGGGATAACAAATGAAGGTTTCAAACGTCACCATGAGGCGGAGGCTGCTGTGGAGCTTGCTGATCCTCTGCCTGTTGTTCGCCGCTCTGATCGTGAGGCTAGCCTATGTGCAGCTTGGAAAGAGCAGCGAATTATCCGCCAAGGCCGAGGAGAACTGGCGCCGGGAAATTCCGTCAACGGCCAAGCGGGGCGAGATTCAGGACCGCAATGGGACGCCCTTGGCTTATAATATAAGCACGCCGACGATCATGGCGATCCCTGTTCAGATCAAGGAGCCCGAGAAGACGGCGAAGACGCTGGCTCCTCTGCTGGGTATGAGCGAAGACAAAATTATGAAGTCTATTACCAAGAAATCAAGGATTGAACGACTGCAACCCGGTGGACGCAAAATTACGATGGAGCTTGCTCAGAAAATTCGTGATTTAGAGCTGCCGGGTATCGTCGTTGCTGAGGACAATAAGCGGTTTTATCCCTACGGCGACCTGGCCGGGCACATTCTGGGCTTTACGGGCATCGACAACCAGGGCTTGACCGGGATCGAGCAGAGATATGACACCAAGCTGCAGGGGATTAACGGCAGCGTCTCCTATTTGTCCGATGCAGGGGGCAGGCTCATGCCGGGATCTTCCGAGAAATACGAGGAGCCCAGAGACGGCCTTAACCTCCAGCTGACGATCGACAAATCGATTCAGTCGATTATGGAGAGGGAGCTGGACCAGGCCATGGTTCAGTATCAGGCCCGCGGTGCCTGGTCGATCGCGATGAACCCGAAAACCGGGGAGATTCTGGGGATGGCCAGCCGTCCGGGATTTGAGCCGGCGAATTATCAGGAATACCCATCCGAAGTGTACAACCGGAACCTGCCAATCTGGATGACGTACGAGCCCGGTTCGACCTTCAAGATCATTACGCTGGCGGCCGCCCTTCAGGAGAAGAAGGTGGACCTCAAGAATGAGCAGTTTTTCGATCCGGGATATATCAAGGTCGGAGGAGCTACCCTGAGATGCTGGAAGCGGGGCGGCCACGGCAGCGAAACGTTCCTGCAGGTCGTGGAAAACTCCTGTAACCCGGGTTTTGTCGTTCTGGGCCAGCGTTTGGGCAAAGATTCGCTGTTTAGCTATATCCGCAATTTCGGATTCGGCTCCAAAACGGGCATCGATCTGAACGGGGAAGAGAACGGCATCCTGTTCAAGCCGTCCCGGGTGGGCCCGGTGGAACTGGCCACAACGGCTTTCGGACAAGGGGTATCCGTGACGCCGATCCAGCAGGTGGCCGCCGTGTCGGCTGCCGTCAACGGGGGCAAGCTGTTTAAGCCTTACGTCGCCAAAGCCTGGATTAATCCGGAGACCGGTGAAACGGTGAGCGAAACGAAGCCGACGCTGGTCAGACAAGTTATATCGGAGGATACGTCCAAGCAGGTGCGCGAAGCGCTGGAGAGCGTAGTGGCCAAAGGGACGGGTAGACCCGCTTTCATCGACGGATACCGTGTCGGCGGCAAGACGGGTACCGCCCAGATCGTCGTCAACGGCCGCTACTCCTCTACGGAGCATATCGTTTCATTCATCGGCTTTGCACCGGCGGACGACCCGCAAATCGTTGTTTACACCGCGGTGGATAATCCGGCCGGCATTCAATTCGGCGGCGTGGTGGCGGCGCCGATCGTCCAGCACATTCTCGAGGATTCGCTGCATGTGCTGAAGGTGCCGGAGCGCAAGGATCAGCTGCCGAAAACTTATAAATACGGGGATACGCCGATCGACACCGTTCCTGACCTGGTGGGGGCGACGGTTGAAGATTTATATGAGGATCTGAACATGAATTTTACGCTGGCTAAGTCCGGTACCGGGAACACGGTCATCAGCCAGGCGCCCAAACCGGGCAGCCGCGTGGAGCGGGGCTCGACGATCCGGATTTATATGGGAACGGACGCGGACGTGAAGGATCAGAGCGATGCAGACGGAGCGCAGGATGATCCGGAAGCGCCTCAGGACGCAACCGGCACACAGCAGAATGATGCCTCAACCCATAATTGATTGCGGCGATATTCGAGACTAATAGAACTAGAGCGAGGGATCAAGAGATGAAACTAAATGAACTGGCATCAGCATTAACGACGGCACAAATTATCGGAGACGGCGACATTACGATTACGAACATCCAGGTGGATTCGCGTAAAGTGGCGCCGGGAGACCTGTTTATCTGCCTCCCGGGCCACACGGTCGACGGTCATGACTATGCCGGCCAGGCTGCGGAACAAGGGGCGGTGGCGCTCGTTGTCGAGCGGAAGCTGGACATCGACCTCCCGCAGATCGTGGTCAAGGACTGCCGGTTTGCCATGGCCGTTCTGGCCGATGCGTTTTTCGGGTCGCCGAGCTCCCACATGAAGATGATTGGCGTGACGGGAACCAACGGCAAGACGACCACAACCTATCTCATCGAAAAAATGATGAGCGACCAAGGGGTCAACACCGGTCTGATCGGCACGATCCAGATGCGCTACGGCGGACGGACCTTCCCGATGTCGGGCACGACGCCCGAAGCGCTGGAGCTTCAGCGTTCCCTGGATGACATGACGGCGAACGGCGTGGAGTGCTGTGTGATGGAGGTTTCCTCCCATGCGCTGGAGCAGGGACGGGTGAAGGGCACCGACTTCCGTACCGCCATTTTCACCAACCTGACGCAGGACCACCTCGATTATCATAAAACGATGGAGGAATACCGCGCGGCCAAAGGCTTGTTTTTCGCCCGCCTGGGCAACAAATTCGCCCATCAGCCGGAGCAGCGCAAGTTTGCCGTGCTGAATGCGGATGATGAAGCATCCTCCTACTTCGCCAAAATTACGGCAGCCGAAGTCATTACATACGGTGTTGAGAACAGCGCGGACGTCCGGGCAACCGGCGTCAAGGTGACGGCGCAGGGAACTTCCTTCCATGTGGACACCTTCCGGGGCAGCGCCGATATCCAGCTGAGAATGGTCGGTAAGTTCAACGTCTACAATGCGCTGGCCGCCATTACCGCCGGCTTGCTGGAAGGCATTGAACTGGACAATATCAAGCGCAGCCTGGAATCGGTACCGGGCGTGGACGGACGGGTCGAGTCGGTGGATACCGGACAGCCTTTTGCCGTTATCGTCGACTACGCGCACACGCCTGACGGTCTGGAGAACGTGCTGAAGACGGTTAACGAATTCGCCGAAGGCCGGGTCATCACCGTGTTTGGCTGCGGCGGAGACCGGGACCGGACCAAACGTCCGATCATGGGCAAAATCGCGGCCAAGTACAGCGACTTCATTTTTGTCACATCCGACAACCCGAGAACGGAAGATCCGGAGCTGATTCTGAAGGACATCGAACAGGGTCTGAAGGATGACAGTGTTCCGCAGGAGCGCTACGAGATGATCGTGGACCGGCGGACGGCTATACAAAAGGCTATTGAAATGGCAAGCCCTCAGGATGTAGTATTGATTGCGGGGAAAGGTCATGAGACCTATCAAACCATTGGTACGACGAATTATGACTTCGACGACCGTGAAGTTGCCAAGGAAGCGATAAGGGGATTGGATAAGTGATTACGACGACTTTAGGCCAAATGGCCGCCATGTGCGGAGGAACACTCTCGCAGGAACAACACCGGGAGCTGCCGATTCAAGGCGTGTTTACGGACTCCCGACAAATAAAGCAAAGAAGCCTGTTCGTCCCGCTCGTCGGGGAACGTTTTGACGGACACGCTTATGCCGAATCCGTACTGAAGGACGGAGCGGGCGCGACGCTGTGGCAGCGCGACCGGGGCGAGGCGCCGGCGGGAGCTGTCATTCTTGTCGATGACACGCTCGCGGCGCTGCAGACCCTGGCTGAGGCCTATTTGGCGGAAGTAGGCTGCCGCGTAGTCGGCATTACGGGCAGCAACGGCAAAACGACGACGAAGGATATGGTGTATACCCTTCTGTCTACGACCTATAAAGTTCATAAAACCGGGGGCAATTTCAATAATCATATTGGACTGCCCTTAACCATTTTAGAGATGCCGGCGGATACGGAAATCGCCGTATTGGAGATGGGAATGAGCGGCCGGCATGAGATCGAGCGTCTCTCCCAAATCGCCCGTCCTGATGTGGCGGTCATTACCAATATCGGGGAAGCGCATCTGCTTCAGCTCGGTTCAAGACATGAAATCGCCCGGGCCAAGGTGGAAATTATTAGCGGCATGAAGCCCGGCGGCCTGCTGATTTACCATGGCGACGAGCCGCTGATTCCTACGGTGCTCGGCGAAGCCGAAACGGTGAAACCCGAAGGGCTCCGGACCTTTACGTTCGGGTTGGATCAGAGCAACGACGATTACCCCACAGGGATGATGTTCCACAGCAAGGGGATTATTTTTACGTCACTGCTGCATCCGGAGGAGGGGCTGGATCTGCCGCTGCTTGGCCAGCATAACGTCATTAACTGCCTTGCAGCTCTCGCGGTGGCCCGCCATTTCGGTATTAGCGAGGAGAACATCCGCACGGGACTGACCGGACTGCATTTGACCGGGATGCGGATCGAGCAAATCGTAGCGCCGAGCGGGCTGACCATTCTGAACGACGCCTACAATGCCAGCCCAACCTCCATGAAGGCCGCGATCGACGCGCTTCATAGTCTCAAAGGTTATCATCACAAAGTAGCCGTGCTGGGGGACATGCTGGAGCTTGGGCCGCAGGAAAAGGAGTTCCATGCCGAGATCGGGCAGTACGCCGCGGCGGACCGGGTGGATGTGCTGTACACGTACGGAGCGTTGTCGGAGGAGACCGCTGAAGCGGCCCGGAAGATTCGTCCGGATCTGAGCGTATTTTCTTTTACGGATAAAGCTGAGCTGATCCCTCATCTCATCAAGCGCGTTCATGCCAAAGATGTGGTGCTCGTCAAGGCGTCGCGGGGTATGAAGCTCGAAGAAATTGTGGATGCTCTAGTTAAGGAAAACTTGCAGAAATAGCGCACAGAGGGGGTGAATCCATGGACTATCAACTATTGCTGTTAACGATCGGTGTATCTTTTATTCTCGCGGTGATTGCCGCTCCGCTGCTTATTCCGCTGCTCAGGCGTATGAAGTTCGGCCAGCAGGTCCGCGACGACGGGCCGCAGACCCATTTGAAGAAGGCGGGAACGCCGACAATGGGCGGAATCGTCATTATTTTGGCTTTTACGCTTGCTTTTCTGAAATTTTCCGTCATTAATACGGATTTTTACGTGCTGCTCGTAGCCACGCTTGGCTTCGGCCTGATCGGATTTCTTGATGATTATATTAAAATCGTGTTCAAGCGTTCGCTCGGACTGACGGCGAAACAGAAGCTTATCCTGCAGCTGCTCTTCGCGGCGATCATGTGTTACCTGCTCATCAAGAACGGCCACAGCACGGCGATCAGCGTGCCGGGAACGTCGTGGTCGTTTGACTGGAGCGGATGGTTCTATTATCCGTTCATCGTCATTATGATGATGGCTGTGACCAACGCGGTCAATTTCACGGACGGGGTCGACGGACTGCTGTCCGGCGTCAGCGCTATCGCTTTTGCCGCATTCGCCATCGTCGCCATGCAGGCGACCTCGCTGTCGGCCGCCGTTTGTGCTGCTGCCATGATCGGGGCGGTGCTCGGGTTTCTTGTATTTAACGCCCACCCGGCCAAAGTATTCATGGGGGATACAGGTTCGCTCGGCATTGGCGGAGCCATCGGCGGCATCGCCATCGTCACCAAAACCGAGCTGCTGTTTATCGTGATCGGCGGCGTGTTCGTCATCGAAATGCTGTCCGTCGTTCTTCAGGTCGCATCATTCAAGACCCGGGGCAAACGTATCTTTAAAATGAGTCCGATTCACCATCATTTCGAGCTGACCGGATGGTCCGAATGGCGGGTCGTCATGACCTTCTGGGCGGTAGGCATCGTGCTCGCGGGACTTGGACTTTACTTGAACAAGGGGTTGTAGAAGATGAAGCATCCAGATTCGTACAGGGGTAAAGAGATCGTAGTGCTCGGGCTTGCCCGAAGCGGCGTGCAGGTCGCCAAAGTACTGCACCAGGCCGGAGCGATTGTTACTGTGAATGATCGAAAGGAAAAGGATCAATGTCCCGAAGCCGGGGAACTGGAGCCCTTGGGAATCACCGTCATTTGCGGTGGTCATCCCGAGGGGCTGGTTCATCCCGGTATTTCTCTGCTCGTCAAAAATCCGGGGATTCCGTACACAGCTCCGCCGGTGCAGGAAGCGCTGAAACTTGGGATCGAAGTGGTGACCGAGGTGGAGGTCGCCTATCACATCTGCGAGGCGCCGATTATCGGGATCACCGGCTCCAACGGCAAAACGACCACCACGACGTGGGTGGGCAACATGCTGGAAGCGGCCGGTATGCGTCCGATCGTCGCCGGCAACATCGGCACACCGCTGTGTGAAGCGGCGCAGCATGCCGATGCGGGCAACTGGATGGTGACCGAGCTCAGCAGCTTTCAGCTGAAAGGAACGACGGATTTCCGTCCGCGTATCGGCTGCCTGCTGAATCTGACGGAAACCCATCTTGATTATCATGGCAGCATGGAAGACTATGCTTCTTCCAAAGCGAAAATGTTCGCCAATCAGACAGAGGATGATACCGCGGTCCTCAATTGGGATGATTCTTACTGCCGCAGCCTGGTACCTTATATAAAGGCCAAGCTGCTTCCGTTCTCGGTGACGGAAGAACTGCAAGTCGGCGTGTATGTGAGCCCGCCTTATATTCCGGACACGGAAGACGACCTAGAGCGCAGCATCGTATACCGCGATTCGGACGGGCGGTCCCAGGTAATCATCCCCGTGAAGGAAATCGGTATTCCCGGGCGGTTTAACGTCGCAAATGCCGCAGCGGCCTGCGCGATCGCGATCGCAGCCGGCGCCGCACCAGACCGGTTGGCCGAACCTCTGGCTTCGTTCCACGGGGTGGAGCACCGCTTGGAGTATGTCAGAGACGTCGGCGGTGCTGCCTATTACAACAATTCCAAAGCGACGAACGCCAAAGCGACAGGCATGGCGCTCGCCTCGTTCCATCAGCCGGTCGTGCTGATTGCCGGCGGTCTGGACCGCGGCTCGGATTACATGGAGCTGATGCCGCTGCTGAGCGAGCACGTCAAGGCGGTTGTGGTGCTCGGCGAAACGGCGGATAAAATCGCGAAAGTTGCCGAAATGGCCGGATTAAAGCATATCCGCAAGGCCGATACTGGTGAGGACGCCGCCGCTGTGCTGCGTTCCGCGGTACAAGAGGCCGCAGCTCTCGCCGAAGCCGGGGACGTCGTTTTGCTCTCGCCGGCCTGCGCGAGCTGGGACATGTTTACCTCATATGAGGAGCGCGGACGCATTTTTAAAGAGGCGGTGCATAATCTTTAAGTAGGGGGGTGGATAAGCCCCTACTTCCTGGCAAAAGGTGGCCTCCTCATGAACAAGACACGACCGGCGCCGGATCTGTGGCTCCTTCTTTGTATTTTGGGCCTGCTGACGATCGGCATGATCATGGTATACAGTGCAGGCTCCGTACTGGGCTTTCACGATTACGGCGACTCATTCTATTTCGTCAAGCGACAGATGCTGTTTGCCGGACTCGGACTGGTCGCGATGTTTTTTACCGCAAATTTGGACTACCATGTATGGAAAAAATACGCCAAGGCGGGACTGATCATCTGCTTCGGGCTGCTCGTCATCGTCCTGATTCCGGGCATCGGCGTTGTGCGCGGGGGTGCACGGAGCTGGCTCGGGATCAGCTCCTTCGGCATTCAGCCCTCCGAATTTATGAAGCTCGGGATGATTCTGTTCCTGTCCAAGTGGCTGAGCAGCGAGAACTTCAACATTACGGCGTTTGGCAAAGGCCTGCTCCCGCCTCTCGGTCTGATTGGACTGGCCTTCGGGCTGATCATGATGCAGCCGGATTTGGGAACCGGTACGGTGATGCTTGGCGCATCGATGATGATCGTTTTTACGGCAGGGGCCAAGCTGAGCCATCTGGGCTTTCTCGGACTCGGCGGGGTAGCCGGCTTTGCGGGGCTGATCATTGCCGCGCCCTACCGGCTGAAGCGTATTACCGCTTTTCTTGACCCATGGTCGGATCCGCTCGGAGCCGGTTACCAGATCATCCAGTCGCTGTATGCGATCGGCCCCGGCGGACTCGGGGGGCTCGGACTCGGGATGAGCCGGCAGAAATACAGCTACGTGCCGGAGCCCCAGACTGACTTTATTTTCTCCATCCTGGCGGAGGAGCTCGGATTTATCGGTGGTCTGATCGTGCTGCTGCTGTTCCTCGTGCTAGTATGGCGGGGTATGCGGGTGGCCATGACGATCCCCGACCGGTTCGGAAGCCTGCTGGCCGTCGGCATTATCGGCATGGTTGCCGTCCAGGTCGTCATTAACATCGGCGTGGTCATCGGCATGATGCCGGTCACCGGAATTACGCTCCCACTGATCAGTTACGGAGGCTCATCGTTAACTCTGATGCTGACCGCGCTCGGCATTTTACTTAATCTATCACGTTATGCGAGGTGAATACATTGCGCGTCGTATTATCCGGCGGCGGCACGGGAGGACATATTTACCCGGCCGTCGCTGTCGCGAGACAATGTGAGGCGGAAGATCCTGATTCCGAATTTTTATATATTGGCGGTACCCGGGGGCTGGAGAGCAAGCTCGTCCCCCAAGAAAATCTCCCTTTCGAAGCCATCGACATTACGGGGTTTCGCCGTAAGCTATCGATGGACAATGTGAAAACGGTTATGCGTTTTCTAAAGGGAGTCCAAACATCCAAGAAGCTGCTGAAGGAATTTAAGCCGGACGTTGTCATCGGCACCGGCGGCTATGTCTGCGGTCCCGTGGTGTACGCGGCTGCGAAGCTCGGCATTCCGAGCATCATTCATGAACAGAACGCCATCCCCGGGCTGACGAATCAGTTTCTGAGCCGGTACGTCAGCACGGTCGCCGTAAGTTTTGAAGGTTCCGAAGGCGCCTTTCCCAAAGCCAAACGGGTGATTTACACCGGGAATCCGCGGGCGACGACGGTTCAGACGGCGAACCGGGAAAGAGGTTTTGCCACACTGGGCATTCCGATGAACAGCTCCGTCGTTCTGATTGTGGGCGGCAGCAGAGGTGCCAAGGCGATTAACGACGCCATGATCGAAATGGCGCCGCGGCTTGAGAAGCTGAAGCATATCCATTTCGTTTATGTGACCGGAGAAACTTATTTTGACCAAACGCGTGAGGATATCAGGAGCCGGCTTGGAAGCCTTCCTAATCATCTTCACGTTTTGCCGTATATTCATAACATGCCGGAAGTGCTTGCGGCGACATCCCTGATCGTCAACCGTGCGGGGGCTTCATTCCTGGCGGAGATCACATCGCTCGGGATTCCATCCGTTCTCATTCCTTCCCCGAATGTGACCAACAACCATCAGGTGGCCAACGCAAGAGAGCTGGAGAAAGCCGGCGCGGCCAAAGTCATCCTGGAGAAAGAACTGACGGGCAAGCGGCTCTATGAGTCCATTGAAGATATCATGATGAATTACAATCTGCAGCAGGAAATGTCCGCAAGCTCCCGGAGCTTGGGCAAACCGGATTCGGCCAAGGTGATCGTTGAAGAAATGCGCCGCTTGTCGCGGGGCCGCTGAAAGCCGTGGGCGATTGTCACACACGCGGTATGTACTACATAAGATACTCTATAATCGTGACAATCACCCATGGAATACCGGCACGGTTCTACGATCGGCCGCAGTATACCGGTCCATACCGCTTCTTTCCCGCTTAACGATAAAGGAGGATGCTTTGCGATGCAGCAGTGGAAGTCCCTACTGTCCGAAGCACATGTCGGAACGATTCGCTGGAATGAACCTCTGGAGAGCTATACCACCTGGAAAATCGGCGGTCCTGCCGACGCGCTTGTCATCCCGGGCAGCGTGGAGCAGCTGGTAAGCCTGATTTCCCTGCTGCATGCGAATCAAATCCCCTGGCTGCAGATCGGCCGCGGCTCCAACCTGCTCGTTGCCGACAAAGGCTTTCGCGGCGTCGTGCTTAAACTGGGCGGGGAGCTCGATCATGCCCATTTTCAGGGAAACCGGGTTGCCGCCGGAGGAGGCTTCTCCCTCGTAAAGCTTAGTGTCCTGGCCGGAAAAGAAGGTTTAACAGGCCTCGAGTTTGCGGGAGGGATACCCGGAAGCGCAGGCGGTGCCGTGTATATGAACGCCGGAGCCCACGGGTCTGATGTGTCACGCATATTCAAGTCCGCTGAGATTGTACTGGATACAGGAGAATTGGTGACTTACACTGCAGAAGAGATGGCCTTTGCCTATCGTCACTCCATCCTTCATGAGCGCAAAGGGATCGTGGCAAGAGCCGTGTTTGAGCTGCGGCCTGGAGACCGCAAACAAATTGCGGAAGCGATGGCCCGCTTCAAAGAATATCGGCGCTGCACCCAACCGCTGCAGATGGCCTGCGCGGGGAGCGTGTTCCGCAATCCTCCAGGCGATCATGCCGCCAGGCTGGTGGAGCATGCCGGTTTAAAGGGCAAACGGATCGGAGGGGCAGAAGTGTCCATGCAGCACGCCAATTTCATTGTAAACACCGGTCAAGCGACAGCAGAGGACGTGCTCACATTAATGCATCACATTCAGGAGACGATTCAAACTGAATACGGCATTGAACTGATGCCGGAAGTGTATGCGGTTGGTGAGCGGTAAACTCGGAGGTGATACATTGGACAAATTGGTGATTGAGGGTGGCAAAGCCCTATCAGGAACCATACGTATCCATGGAGCAAAAAATGCCGCATTGCCGATTTTGGCAGCAAGCTTGCTGGCCGCAGGCGAAGTTCGGCTGAATAATGTCCCCCGGCTGCTGGACATTGATGTGATGCTGGGCATTCTCGAAAGGATCGGCTGCAAGACGCTGCATGAGCAGGAGACGGTCACCGTGGATACATCGTCCGCCAATTCGTTTCATGTGCCGGAAGACTTAATGGGGCAAATGCGTTCCTCCATATTTCTGATGGGTCCCCTTCTGGCCAGGTTCGGCGAGGTTGCCGTTTATCAGCCGGGCGGATGTGCGATTGGCGAACGGAAAATCGACCTTCATCTGCGGGGGCTTCAGGAGCTTGGTGCGGAAATCGAGGAGAGAGATCAGCAAATTATTTGCAGGGCGCGCAAATTAACCGGTGCCGACATCCATTTGGATTTTCCCAGCGTAGGGGCTACCGAAAACATTATGATGGCGGCGGCCACCGCCAGCGGAACGACGACGATTTCGAACGCCGCGCGCGAACCGGAAATCCAGGACTTGGCCAACTTCTTGAACAGGATGGGAGCCAGCATTATCGGCGCGGGTACCGATACGATCACGATCCAAGGGGTTCAGGAGCTGACCCCATGCACTTATGAAATTATTCCTGACCGGATCGTAGCCGGAACCGTCATGATTGCCGCGGCGGCGACGCGGGGGAACGTCACTTTGACGAACTGCAATCCCGCGCACTTGTCTTCGCTTATCCACGTGCTGAAGCGCGCTGGTGTTCAAATCAGTATTCTCAATGATATAATGAGCGTAAGCTGCATGAGCCGCCCCAAAGCGGTGGAACGGATCGTAACATCACCGTATCCGTCGTTTCCCACCGACTTGCAGTCCCAGGTCATGGTGCTGCTGTCGTTAGCCGACGGTTTCAGCGTCATGAAGGAGACGGTATTTGAAGGCCGGTTCAAGCATGTCGACGAGCTGACCCGTATGGGCGCGGATATTACAATCGACCTGAACAGCGCTTTTATCCGCGGGGTGCAGCGCCTATACGGAGCCACGGTTGAAGCCACGGACTTGCGGGCCGGCGCGGCGCTGGTCATTGCCGGTCTGGCTGCACAGGGCAAAACGGTTGTGGAGCAGGTTCATCATATCGACCGTGGTTATGATCATATCGAAATGCTGTTCCAAAAACTCGGAGCGGATATACATCGGTTTACGCCTGTACCCAAGCCGCTTGATTTAGCTAATTAACGCCACGCTTATCCCCTTCGCCAGTTGAAGGGGATAAGAGGCATTTTATGGAGAGTATCCTATGCCTAACGCCCAAATTCCTGTTTTAAAAGAAGACAAGCCTAAAAGAAAAGCCAGCAAACGTATTATTTGGATCCTGCTGCTGCTATTTATCGTGATCCTATCCGTTCTGTTCTTTCGTTCGACGATGAGCCAGGTCACGGAGGTTCATTTCAAAGGCAATACATTTACGACTAAGGACGAGCTACTGAAGGCCAGCGGTCTGCAGGTTGGCAGCCAGTTCTTCGGCGTATCTCCGTCCAAGGTGGAGAGCAGCCTGCTCAAGGTGAAATCGATCCAAAAGGCGACGGTGGACAAGCAGTTTCCGGGCGTCATTAACGTTACGATCGAGGAGTATCCTACCGTTGCATACGAGCTTGCCGCGGAGGGGGATCTGCAGGCGATCCTTTCCAGCGGTGCGACGGTGTCGGTGAACAACACCGGAATCGCGGTGGAGAAGCCGATCCTGACGAAGTGGAATGCCTCCGATCCGAACAAAGCCGCGCTCTGCAAGGTGCTGGGGCAAATTCCGAATGAACTGACCTCCGACATCTCGGAGATCATCCCGTCGCCGACGGAGTCCTTCCCGGACCGGATCAAGCTGTACACCCGCTCACGGTTTGAGGTCATTACGGCCATCTCGCTATTAAAAGACAAGGTCGAATATCTTAACCAAGTCATAGAGACGGAAGAGCCGGGTATCATCACAATGCTGGAGGCTGATTCCTACGTTCCTTTCGAGCCTTCCGGCGCGGAAAACGGCGACCAAAATGCCACTACTCATGAATAGTAAAAAATGCTACAATTAAAATTACGGACAAGTATGAAATCTCCCTCTTTTTTCTTCTGATTTTGAAGAGATTCGTAACAAAGATTGGCAATTGAAAAATTTGTAGAAAAAAGAGGGAAAGAATCATGTATGTTGAATATGTAAAGTTGAGTGTCTTTTTACGCAGTTATTTTATAAAAACAGGAGGTGCCACGGTTGAGCAACAATGACATCATTGTTAGTTTGGACATCGGTACATCCAAAGTTCGTGCTATTATTGGGGAAGTTAATAATGGAACCTTTAATATTATTGGAGTTGGATCTGCCGACTCGGAAGGAATTCGCAAGGGTGCAATCGTAGATATTGACCAGACTGTACAATCCATCCGCAGTGCCGTTGACCACGCGGAGCGTATGGTCGGTATTCAAATATCGGAGGTCTATGTCGGCATTTCGGGGAATACTATCGGACTTCAATCAAGCCACGGTGTTGTGGCGGTATCGAATGAGGATCGGGAAATCGGCGAGGAAGACATCGAACGCGTGCTTAAGGCCGCTGAAGTTGTCGCTCTACCGCCGGACCGGGAGATTATTGATGTAGTTGCCAAACAATATGTTGTAGACGGGCTGGAGGGAATTCATGACCCGCGCGGCATGATCGGTGTCCGCTTGGAAGTGGAGGCCATCATTATTACCGGCGCTAAGACAGCCATACATAATCTTTTGCGCTGTGTGGAGAAGGCAGGACTCAAGATCAAGGATTTGGTCCTGATGTCTTTGGGAGCGGGCCAGCTGGCTTTGTCCAAGGATGAGAAGACGATGGGATCCGTTCTGGTTGACATCGGTGCAGGCTCAACTACGATTGCCGTGTTTGAAGCGGGAACGATCGCAGCGACATCCTCATTGCCGATCGGCGGGGAATTCGTAACCAACGATATCGCTTACGGGTTGCGGACGCTGACCGACCAGGCCGAGAAAGTGAAACTGAAATACGGCTGTGCGTTAATGGCCGATGCCGCTCCGGACGTCACCTTCAAGGTGGTCCGCATCGGAAGCAACGTGGAGAAGGAGTTTACCCAAGAGGACTTGGCGGCTATCGTCGAGCCCCGGGTACAGGAAATTTTCCACCTGATCCGCGAAGAAGTGAAGCGGCTTGGTTACAGCGAGCTGCCTGGAGGTTATATTCTTACAGGCGGAACTGTTTCCATGCCTGGTGTGCTTCAGGTGGCACAGGGCGAGCTGGCGGCTTCGGTCCGAATCGCCGTGCCTGATTATATCGGGGTCCGAGATCCCGGCTATACGAGCGGTGTGGGGGTACTGCATAACGTGATCCGCAACATTCGCGTGCGCAGCACCAACAACACGGCGAGTGCCAATACCAGCAATGTGAAGAAAACAGTGAACCGACCGAAAGCGAATCCTGCTACCAACTCGGAGTCAGCCCAAAATCCGGGTATTATCGAACGGTTGAAGAAAATGTTCAGCGAATTCATCTAAGCAGGTTTTCCATATAACGTGGACGGGCCATCCATGCACAATGAGGGGGAGATGGGGAAATATGTTGGAATTTGATTTTGAAATGGAGAGCTTGGCTCAAATTAAAGTGATCGGTGTGGGCGGCGGCGGCAGCAACGCTGTAAACCGGATGATCGAGAATGGCGTGCAAGGCGTAGAATTCATTACGGTGAACACAGACGCCCAAGCATTGCATATGGCCAAATCGGAACACAAACTGCAAATCGGGGACAAACTGACCCGCGGATTGGGCGCAGGTGCAAATCCGGAGGTCGGCAAGAAAGCAGCCGAAGAATCCCGCGATTTGATTATGAATACGCTGAAGGGTGCAGACATGGTCTTCGTTACTGCGGGGATGGGCGGAGGTACCGGAACGGGTGCCGCTCCTGTCATCGCGGAAATCGCCAAGGAATGCGGCGCACTGACGGTCGGTGTGGTCACACGGCCGTTTACATTTGAAGGACGCAAGCGTTCCACCCAGGCTGTGCTCGGTATTGAAGCCTTAAAGGAAAAAGTCGATACACTTATCGTTATTCCGAATGATCGGCTATTAGAAATCGTTGATAAAAAAACACCGATGATGGAGGCATTCCGCGAGGCGGACAACGTGCTGCGTCAAGCGGTACAGGGCATTTCGGACTTGATCAAGGTGCCCGGCCTGATCAACCTTGACTTCGCCGACGTCAAAACGATCATGACCGAACGCGGTTCGGCTTTGATGGGGATCGGCATAGCGACAGGCGAAAACCGTGCAGCCGAAGCTGCACGTAAAGCGATTATGAGCCCGCTGCTCGAAACTTCGATCGAAGGCGCACTCGGTGTCATCATGAACATTACGGGAGGCGCGAATTTGTCGCTGTATGAAGTCAATGAAGCGGCGGAAATCGTTACTTCGGCATCGGATCCGGAGGTCAATATGATCTTCGGCGCAATTATTGAAGAGAGCATGAAGGATGAAATCAAAGTAACGGTCATCGCGACTGGATTTGAAAACCGTCCTGTGCAGCAGCCTCAGGTGCGCAAGCAGGGAGCACCAGCGCCGTCGGAACCTGCGGAATCGCGCAGCAACAACACGAACAATCTGCGTCCGTTCGGGAACCAGACAAGCAGCGATCAATTGGACATTCCAACGTTCCTGCGGAATCGTTCCCGTCAGAACAATAACGACTAAGGATGGCATTCCATCCGTCAAACACCCGCATTTCTTCGGAAATGCGGGTGTTTTTTTGTAAAAACGGGAATCCGTTTGAAACGAAGCGGCATTGTACGAAAAAACTTTTGTGTCAGCGCGCTCGGTCGTTTCTGTCATCCGTGCGAATATTTGAAGGCGTTCCTCTTTGCAGAGTTCATCATATGTCATTAAGGCCGGATGTAATACTTATAACAATTTGATGATAGATATGGGAGTGTCGAATCCCATGCCAACTGCGGCTTACGCTTCTTTTTCCCCGAAACTTCCTCTATAAAAGAACGGAACTCGACAAAAAAAGTTCAGGAGTCCCTTCCAATTTTAGACAGACTTTGAACCGTATTGTTTTTATACTAATCACATCTCCCAAAAATGCTTAAGAGAATATCGGCGGTACCCGTGTACGCGTTATGGATCCAATCATTCCATAAACATGAAAGGCGTCAGGCAGGTGATAAGCACTGGTTGTGTATATTGATTTGATATTCATCACGAATCTGCTGATCGACGGTGCACTGCTCTGGCTTACAGCCTGGATGCGGAAGCTGAAGCCCCCGTGGTGGAGATTGATTGTGGCGGCTGTGGTGGGTGCCCTGTATGTCGTCATGATGTTTGTGCCGCAGCTCTCGTTTATGTATACCTTTTTGGTCAAGCTGGGTTTATCCCTGCTGATGTTATGGATAACCTTCGGTTTTGGAAGTCTTCAAAACTATATCCGGAATATGGGGGCTTTTTATATTATCAATTTTGCGGTAGCCGGGGGGATAATCGGGATACATTATTTGCTGCAAAATTCGGGAGAAATTTTTAACGGGATTTGGTTCACGGCTTCCGGCGGCATGTCGTTTGAGCTGAAGATCGGGTTCTGGTTTACCTTCATCGGGGTGTTTGGCATGCTGCTGTGGTTCAAATTGGTTCACTCGACCCGGAAGCAGCTGGAAAGCCGTTCCGTATTTATGGGCGAGGTCGCCGTCGAGATCGGCGGTCACCGGGTGACCTGCAGAGGGCTGCTGGATACGGGCAATCAGCTGAGCGATCCGCTGACGAGAACGCCGGTGATGGTCATGGAAGCTTCGCTGTGGGCGGACCGCCTGCCTTCGGGATGGTGCGAAAGGCTGGCCGATGGAGAGCCGGACAAACTGGTGATGGAGCTGGAACATATGGATTTTGCGTGGCAGGACCGGCTTCGTCTCGTTCCCTATCGGGGGGTGAACCGCAGCGCCTCGTTCATGCTGGCCATCAAGCCGGACGCCGTTGAGGTTCGGATCGGCGACGGCGTCCATCGTTCCAGCAAGGTGCTGATCGGCCTGGACGGCGGGCAGCTGTCGGGCGACCGATCGTATCAGGCCATTATCCATCCGAAGCTGGTTGAGGATGATGCCCAGAGTCCAGCAGCCGAGCCATTGGAAACGGCGGGTAACCTTTGATCGCAGGGGAAGGTCGAAGACCGTTTTCCTGCGGAAGACCAATGCTTATGCTTACGATGAGAGTTTTCCTGCGGAAAACTAGTGGCTTATGCTTACGAAGATCGTTTTCCTACGGAAAACTAATGCTTATGCTTACGATGAGAGTTTTCCTGCGGAAAACTTATAGGAGGATCAATTATGCGTGTGAAATGGAGATTGGTGGCGCAGCTGCAGTACTACAGATTCCTGTTTCTCTTAGGACTCAAAAGCGAAGAAATCTATTACATAGGCGGCAGCGAGGCTCTCCCTCCTCCCCTGACACGCGAAGAGGAAGAATATTTGCTCCAGCGGCTGTCCACCGGGGATGCGGCCATCCGGGCGATGCTGATCGAACGCAACCTGCGGCTCGTCGTGTACATCGCGCGCAAGTTCGAGAATACGGGCATCAACATCGAGGACCTGGTGTCCATCGGAGCGATCGGTCTGATTAAGGCGGTCAACACGTTTGACCCGGAGAAAAAAATCAAGCTGGCCACGTATGCCTCCCGCTGCATCGAAAACGAAATTTTGATGTATCTGCGGCGGAACAGCAAAATCCGGAGCGAGGTATCCTTCGATGAGCCGCTCAATATCGATTGGGACGGAAACGAGCTGCTGCTTTCCGATGTGCTCGGAACCGAAAATGATACGATTTACCGGAACATTGAGGAGCAGGTTGACCGCAAGCTTTTGCACAAGGCGCTCGACAAGCTGACCGACCGGGAGCGAACCATTATGGAGCTGCGTTTCGGCCTTCAAGACGGGGAGGAAAAGACGCAAAAGGACGTGGCGGATATGCTCGGCATTTCCCAATCCTACATTTCCCGACTTGAAAAACGCATCATCAAGCGGCTACGCAAGGAGTTCAACAAAATGGTCTAGGCAAAATTTTTATCAGGAATAAAATGACCCTCCAGGGAGATAATGTACATTAGTTTCTCCTTGGGAGGTATATCATCATGACCCGAAACAAAGTCGAGATCTGCGGTGTGGATACTTCGAAGCTGCCCGTCCTGACCAATGTGGAAATGCGGGAGCTGTTCCATGACTTACAGCAAAACAACGAACGTACAGCCAGAGAAAAGCTGGTGAACGGCAACCTGAGACTGGTGCTCAGCGTCATCCAGCGATTCAACAATCGGGGGGAGTTTGTCGACGATTTGTTTCAGGTGGGCTGTATCGGACTAATGAAAGCCATTGATAATTTTGATTTGTCTCAAAATGTGAAATTCTCAACCTATGCGGTGCCGATGATCATCGGGGAAATTCGCAGGTATTTGCGGGACAACAACCCGATCCGGGTATCCCGATCGCTGCGGGATATTGCGTACAAAGCGCTGCAGGTTCGTGATTCCTTAACGAATCAAAACTCAAGGGAACCGACGATTTTCGAAATTTCGGAAGTGCTGAACGTCCCCAAAGAGGACGTCGTCTTCGCACTGGATGCCATCCAGGACCCCGTGTCGCTGTTCGAACCGATCTACCATGACGGCGGCGACCCGATCTACGTGATGGACCAGATCAGCGACGACAAAAACAAGGACGTCTCCTGGATCGAGGAGATCGCGCTGCGTGAAGCGATGCAGAGACTGGGACAGCGGGAAAAAATGATTTTGTCCATGCGCTTCTTCGAAGGCAAAACCCAGATGGAGGTCGCCGACGAAATCGGCATTTCCCAAGCCCAAGTATCACGTCTTGAAAAATCGGCCATCCAGCAAATGCAAAAGCACGTGAAATCGTGAATAGATGAAGTGAAGCAAGGCGGTCCGCGCTACGGGCCGTCTTTTTTTTATGGATGAGATGATCACCTGCTGCTCAGCTTCTGCCATGGGTCGTCAACTTAAAGTTTCGAGAAACCGTACACAAAGCCCCTTCAAACCAACGCGGAGAGGCTGAGTATTGCGGAGGATTTCGCTTCAAAACATGGGCATTTTGCCCGGCGCCGGCATATATTAATCATATATATTGAACGAGTCTGATGAATAGACTGCTAAAGGAGAGGAACATGTGAATCCAGAACGTTGGGCGGTGGACAGAAACATGAAAATATCCGATTTTCAAACGAAAGATGTCATCAACATCGTGGACGGCAAAAGGCTAGGACAGATCAGCGATCTGGAGCTCGACCTTCGCCAGGGGCGGATCGAAGCGATCGTTGTCCCAAGCTACAGCAAGTTCAGGGGGCTGTTCGGAGGCGGCAGCGACCTGATCATTCCTTGGAGCAATATCGTCAAAATCGGATCGGATGTCGTCCTCGTCAAGATGGAGGAGCTGCGGACGCTCCAGGACGAGAAGGACGCCGCCTCCTACAGAGAGAGAACGGAGCAGGCGGACCGCCGCGGCTACCGGGATGTGTAAGGAAAGGACTGCCTTGTCAAACCAACCATTTTGGTTTTATGCAAGCCGCGTCCATGTGGTACACTGGAGGTTGAGGTGATTGAAATTGGAACCGTTCAAGTTAAAAGAGGGCGATTCGCGCCCTTCGTTATTTATGCTGGAGCCGTGGGTTCGTGAATGGAACGGCATCAGCGCCGGATTTACCGGACGGCATGGCGGCGCGGGAAGCGCGCCTTACGATACGCTTAACACCGCCTTTCATGTGGGAGACCAGCCGGAGACGGTGGTAGCCAACCGCTTGAAGGTTGCGGAAGAGCTGGGCTTTACGCTGGATGACTGGACGTGCGGGGAGCAGGTTCACCGGGCGGACATCGCGGTGGTGACGAACGAAGACCGAGGACACGGCAGCCGGAACAGAGAATCGGGATTTCAGGATACGGACGGGCTTCTGACGAACGTGCCCGGTGTGCTGCTGACGTCATTTTATGCGGACTGCGTACCGCTATATTTTTACGATCCCGTTCACCAGGCTGTCGGACTGGCCCATGCCGGCTGGAAAGGGACTGTGGCCCGGATCGCCGCGGCTATGGTGGAGAAGATGGGGCAGGCTTATGGCAGCCGGCCTGAGGAGATACGCGCCGCAATCGGTCCGTCCATCGGCTCCTGCTGTTACGAGGTTGATGACAAAGTGATGAGTCATGTGCACGATTTGGCAAGTCATTTCCTGGGTAATGAACAGTACTCCCCTGCCGATTTTTACATTGCCAAACCCGACGGCAAAAGCATGCTGAACTTGAAAGAATTAAATCGACAGATTATGATGAAAGCAGGAATATTGCCGACTCATATCGAATGTACATCATGGTGTACGAGCTGTCGCAACGATTTGTTCTTTTCCTACAGAAAAGACGGCGGAACGACAGGGCGTATGGCGAGTTGGATCGGGCTTAGAGAAGGGGTGAATCTTCCTTGACATTGGAAGAACGGATAAGAGAAGTCAACACGCGCATCGAGGAAGCCTGCCTTCGCAGCGAAAGATCCAGGGAAGACGTCAATGTGATCGCTGTAACCAAGTACGTGTCGACATCCATGACAGAAAGAGTACTGGACAGCGGTTTGACGCATATCGGCGAAAATCGCTGGCAGAACGCCGAGGAGAAATGGAATGCGCTTGGTTCCCGCGGGACCTGGCATTTTATTGGACATCTGCAGACCAACAAAGTCAAAGACGTGGCAGGCAAATTCGAATATATACATTCGCTGGACCGGCTTTCATTAGCCAAAGAACTGGAGAAGGTGGCGTCAGCCCGGAATCTGGAAATTAAAACCTTTGTTCAGGTTAACATTTCTGGAGAAGATACCAAATACGGTTTGGAGCCGGAGCAGGCCGTCCCTTTTTTGAAAGAACTTCATCAATTTCCTCATATCAAGGTCGCCGGCTTGATGACCATGGCCCCCTTTGAAGGGGAGGCGGAGGATACCCGGCCCGTTTTTCGCGGGCTGCGGGAGCTAAGAGACGACATAAACCGGCAGGCAATTACGCGAGAGCCATTAATCGATCTTTCCATGGGAATGTCCAACGATTTCGAAGTGGCCATTGAAGAGGGAGCCACCTGGATCCGTTTGGGCTCGATTCTAGTAGGTAAACAGGAAGGGGAATGATGAGCGTGATGAACAAGTTTATGTCTTTTTTGGGATTACAAGAGCAGGAGGAAGTCGTAGAACGGGAGCAGCTGCCGGTGGAGGAAGAAGAAGTTGAAACCCCGAGCATTGAGTCACGTAGAAATACTAGAACCAACAATGTGGTCAGCATTCACTCCCAGAAAAATGTAAAAGTCATTTTGCATGAGCCGCATTCGTATGACGAAGCACAGGCCATTGCCGACCATCTGCGCGCGCACCGCACGGTGGTTGTCAATCTGCAGCGGGTCCGTTCGGATCAGGCGCTCCGCATTATCGATTTTCTCAGTGGGACGGTTTATGCCCTGAACGGCGGTATTTCCAAGATCGGCCATAACATCTTTTTGTGCACACCGGATACGGTCGAGATTCAGGGTGCCATTTCGGAATTATTATCCGAGGAACATGATTACAACAGAATGAGGTGAGCCAAGTTTGGCCCAAAACATTGATACGATTTTAACACTGCTCTTTAACATCTACTTCTACATGATCATCATCTATGTTCTCATGTCATGGCTTCCGAACATTCGCGAGAGCTTTATCGGTGAGCTGCTCGGCAAGCTCGTGGAGCCATACCTGTCCCCTTTCCGCAAAATTATCCCGCCAATCTTCGGCATGCTGGATATTTCCCCGATCGTCGCTCTGTTCGTGCTCCAGTTCGCTATGCAGGGATTGCGGTTCATTATTTTTTCACTGTTGTTTTAGGTGACTGAGATGAAATTAGACATCTATGATCACTTTCACCCGGATGAACGCGAGTTTGTGGATCGGGCATGGGAATGGGTCGTTCACGCCGGGGAATATCACGAAGTCAAGCTTACCGATTTTTTGGACCCGCGGCAGGCTTTTATTTTGCAGTCGCTGGTGAACCGACACCCCGACGTTCAGGTGCGCCTGGACGGCGGATATGAGGGAGCGGAACGCTGCCGGGCGCTGGTGGCTCCCGATTACCGGGATTTAAGCCAAGAGGACATGGGACTCAAGGTGCTTAGCATCTACTCCGGGGATCAGAAATTTTTGTCGCTGGAGCATGGCGATTACATGGGCTCCATTCTGGGACTCGGCGTAAAACGAAGCAAAATCGGGGATATCCATGTCCTTGAGGATGGATGCCATACCGTGGTTTGCGAAGAGATCTGTACGTTTCTCGACATGAACTTAACACAGGTGCACCGGATTCACGTGCTGCGCGAAATTTTGCCGATCGAACAACTGCGGACAAGCCAAATCAATCTGGAGCTGCAGGATATTACGGTCGCTTCTTTGCGTTTAGATGGAATTGCTTCTGATGCCTACCGCATCAGCCGGACCAAAGTGGTCGTTCCCATCCGTGCCGGCCGCTGCCGCGTCAATTGGAAAGTCGTCGAGGATCCTTCCTATCTGCTTAAAGAAGGGGACCTCGTCTCGATGCAGGGGTTCGGGCGGTTTAAAGTGATCGAGGCGGGCGGCATGACGAAAAAAGGACGCCAGCGCGTAAAAATAGGGAAATTTGTGTAGACCTACAGCAGGAATTGTCTTTTTGCTGTCGAAATGAATTATTCAAGAATATTAACGATATCGTAACTTTTGACCGATACATTTGGGTGAGGCCCATCAGGACCGCTCGTCGACAGGGAAACCTGAACATTTTAGGAGGTGCGCATCAATGCCATTAACACCACTGGATATACATAACAAAGAGTTTGCCCGCCGAATCCGGGGTTATGACGAAGATGAAGTGAACGAGTTTCTCGACCAAGTCATTAAGGATTATGAGAGCGTGATCCGCGAGAACAAGGAACTTCAGGGTCAGCTGGCCTCATTGCAGGAAAGACTTGACCATTTCGTGAACATCGAGGAGACGCTGTCCAAGACCATCATCGTTGCGCAGGAAGCTGCGGATGAGGTGAAGAACAACGCGAAGAAGGAAGCGCAGCTCATCATCAAGGAATCGGAGAAGAATGCTGACCGCATCATTAACGAATCCTTGTCGAAGGCCCGCAAGATCGCGATGGAAGTCGAAGAGCTGAAGAAGCAGGCCTCGATTTACCGTACCCGTTTCCGGACGCTGGTGGAAGCCCAGCTCGAGCTGCTCAGCCAGGATGGATGGGAAGCGCTGGAAACCCGGGAGACACGCGAAGCGAACGAAGTATACTAGGCTTCTGCTTGGTTGACTTTTGCGGGAAAAAGGAATATAAATATATTCATATCGGTTTTTTTGCAAGTGATTGGGTTAGACTTGAAACGAAATATGAATTCGATGACGGGATAAGTAAGCTTGGGATTTGTTCCCCAGAGAGTTGGCATATGCTGAAAGCCAATGTTCAGACCGAAGCCGAAGATCCTCCCTGAGAAGTGAAGCTGAAACGCAGGTTTGCGTGCGTAAGCCGAACCGGGCCGCCGAACGTTATATCGGCTCCATGCCGGAAGCTTGGCATGGACTGAGGAGTCATTCTTTGATCAATGTGCTTGACCTTGCGGTTCAAGGACGATTGTTGAAAGAATGGAATTAGGGTGGTCACGCGAGCAGAAGCCTCGTCCCTTAGGGGATGAGGCTTATTTGTTTTGTTTCGGATCCCCCTAAATCCCCCTTATCCTAAGGGGGACCCCAGAGGGTTCTACCCTCTGGACACCCGAAAGTCTCCGAGGATGGAACTAGTTTGGAGTTTTGATGCGACGGTAGGCTCGGTCCCCGGTTCCTCTCCGGCTGCCCCCTTTGGGGGACCGCCTTCGGAACCTCTCATGCGAGATGGGTCTTACGCGGCTTCGCGCCGCTCGACCTGCGGCACATGCGCAGGCTGTGTGCCGGGCTGAGGGAGATCATTTGGTGTACTGAGTGGTGATCAGGCTGGAAATTGGAGGAGCGTTTCTTAATTAGTAACTAGGTAACAACAACGTCAAGCGTGCCCATCTTCACTTTGCGGGGCAAAGGAAGATGGGCGGCAAGCGGGGATACGCTCAAGCACAACTAAGTCCGTATCAAATGATGCGCCACGGAGGTTTCCGGGTGTCCAGAGGGCAGCGCCCTCGGGGTCCCTCTTACGAAGAGGGATTTAGGGAGATGGGAAATCTTTTAAAGATTACGAAAGGTTGGATAATCATGCATAAGGTCGATGTCAAAGAAAAAGCGCGCACGAGAGATCAGCGCATCCTGAAAAAATGGAATGAAGAAGGCACCTTCAAAAAATCCATCGAAAACCGTTCGGGCAAGCCGAACTTCGTATTTTTCGAAGGTCCGCCGACAGCCAACGGGGCTCCGCATATCGGGCACGTGCTGGGACGCGTGATCAAGGATTTTGTGCCGCGTTACAAAACGATGAAGGGCTACCGCGTCGTGCGTAAAGCCGGCTGGGACACCCACGGTCTGCCGGTGGAGCTCGGCGTAGAGAAGCAGCTCGGCATCTCCGGCAAGCAGGATATCGAGAAATACGGCGTGGAAGAGTTTGTGAAGAAATGTAAGGACAGCGTGTTCGAGTACGAGAAGCAGTGGAGAGAGCTGACCGAAGCGATCGGGTACTGGACGGATCTGGACCATCCGTACATCACGCTGGAGAACAATTACATCGAGAGCGTATGGAACATCCTGTCCACGATTCACGGCAAAGGGCTGCTGTACCGCGGACATCGCGTCAGCCCGTACTGCCCTTGCTGCCAGACGACGCTCAGCTCCCACGAAGTGGCGCAGGGCTACGAAGACGTCAAGGATTTGAGCGCTACGGCCAAATTCAAGCTGCATGACAGCGGCGATTATGTGCTGGCCTGGACGACCACGCCTTGGACGCTGCCGTCCCACGTGGCGCTGGCCATGAACCCGGATATGGAATATGCCCGCGTCCAGCAGGAAGACGGCGTCTACATCGTCGCCAAAAACCTGGTTGAAGACGTGATGAAAGGCGACTATACGGTTTTGTCCACACACAAAGGCTCCGAATTTGTCGGCCAGAGCTACACGCCGCCGTTTACTTATTTCAAGCCGGAAAAAGGCAACATCATCGTCGGCGCATCCTTTGTTACGGATTCGAGTGGCACGGGGATCGTGCATATGGCGCCGGCCCACGGGGAAGACGACTACAAAACCTGCCGGGAAAACGGCATCAGCTTCATAAGCGTAGTGAACGCCCAAGGACGCTATACCGATGAGGTTACCGACTTCGCCGGACGCTTCGTGAAAGATTGCGATCTGGACATCGTGAAGATGATGTCGGAAAAAGGAACTTTGTACAGCAAGGAAAAATATGAGCACAGCTATCCGTTCTGCTGGCGCTGTAAGTCTCCGCTCCTCTATTATGCGATGGAGAGCTGGTTTATCGAAACGACGGCCGTCAAGGATCAGCTGATCGCCAACAACAATGGCGTTACCTGGTATCCGGGCCATGTCCGTGAAGGACGCTTCGGCAAGTTCCTGGAAGAGCTGGTGGATTGGAATATCAGCCGTAACCGCTATTGGGGCACGCCGCTGAACGTTTGGGTCTGCGAATCGTGTAAAGGTGAGTTTTCGCCGCACAGCTTTGCGGAGCTGAAAGCCCAGGCAGTCGGCGAAATCAGTGACGATTTGGAGCTGCATAAGCCTTACGTCGATGAGGTCAAAGTGCGCTGTCCGCATTGCGAAGGCGGCGTGATGGAACGGACGTCCGAAGTGATCGACGTTTGGTTCGACAGCGGCTCGATGCCGTTCGCGCAGCACCATTATCCGTTTGAGAACGTGGACATGTTCGAGGAGCAGTTCCCGGCGGATATGATCTGCGAAGGGATCGATCAGACCCGCGGCTGGTTCTACAGCCTGCTGGCCGTATCGACTCTGTTCAAAGGCGTTGCGCCTTACAAATCGGTCATCGCCACGGGGCATATCCTGGACGAAAACGGCCAAAAAATGTCCAAATCGAAGGGCAACGTCATCGACCCTTGGGATATCATCAACGAATACGGCACCGACGCGTTCCGCTGGGCGCTCCTTTCGGACAGCGCACCTTGGAACAGCAAACGCTTCTCCAAAGGCATCGTCGGAGAAGCCAAATCCAAAGTGATCGACACGCTGGTCAACACGCACGCGTTCCTAACGCTGTATGCGAACATCGACGGCTACAACCCGGCGGAGCATCCGTACCAGCCGTCGGAAAACAAGCTGGACCGCTGGATCCTGTCCCGTCTGAACAGCCTGATCCTGCTGGTGGACAAAGCACTGGAAAGCAACGACTTCCTCAACTCGGCCAAAGCCATCGAAGGATTCGTCGACGAGCTGAGCAACTGGTACATCCGTCGTTCGCGCGACCGCTTCTGGGGTAGTGGACTCGGAGAAGATAAACTGGCCGCTTACGGCACGCTCACGCATGTGCTGGTCACGCTGGCCCAATTGATGGCGCCGTACACGCCGCTGCTGTCGGAAGATATCTACACGAACCTGACCGGCGGGGAAAGCGTTCATCTGACCGATTATCCGGTTGCCGACGAAACTCTAATCGACAAGGCGCTCGAGGAAGATATGGAAACCGCCCGCCAGATCGTTGAGCTCGCCCGCAACGTGCGGAACGAAACGGGGATCAAGACCCGCCAGCCGTTGTCCGAGCTGATTGTGTCGCTGGACCGCGATTTTGATGTGGCCGGATACGAGGAGATCGTCAAGGAAGAAATCAACGTGAAGAACATCGTCGTGGAGACGAGCGACAGCGGATTCGTCGACTTTACGCTGAAGATGAACCTGAAGGTGGCGGGCAAGAAATACGGTAAAAATATCGGGTTCCTGCAAGGCTTCCTGAAAGCGATGAGTCCGGAGGATACGCGGAACGTCGTCAATAACGGCAGCCTGAACGTCACTTCGCCGGATGGTGATGAGCTTCAGATTACGGCTGACGAGCTGCTCGTCGAGAAGCAGGCCAAAGCCGGATTTGCATCGGCTTCGGGCTATGGCATCACCGTCGCCCTCAATACGGAAATCACGCCTGAACTGGAACAGGAAGGCTGGGTCCGCGAAGTGGTGCGTGCCGTACAGGACTACCGCAAAAAGCTCGACCTGCCGATCGAAAAACGCGTTACGCTGGTCCTTGATGCGGATGAAGAATTGACGGCTGCGATCCAGGCGTTTGAGCATGTGCTCCGGGAAAACGTGCTGGTGAACGAGCTTGCGTTTGGCCAAGAAGCCGAAATGGAGCGCGTTGATCTCGCCGGCAAAACGCTGGGTATCCGCATTGCCGGATAACCTGCCCTTTCACCGCCATTGAATGGCAATCGCCGCTTTGGCGCATAATAGCACAACAAACGAACAAACGAGCCTTCTGGCCCGTGCGGAAATGGAAGACCATTTTCGCGCCGGCTTCGGCTCGTTTGTTGTTCATCGGAACGTGGATACCGCGCTGATCCGAGAGGAGACTGCAGAGATGGCGAATAAGAAGAGCATCATTCCCGAATCGGAAGAAGAGAAGCTGAACGTCGTGTACCGCTTGACCGTGCGGATTGCCGAAGAATTGGAGCAGGCCCGGATTGCGGAATATACTCAGCTTCTCCACAGGCCCTTCCGGTTGATTATGTTAAACCTGCTGTCCGGTGCGGCGCGCGGCGTCGGGGTCGCCATTGGATTCACCTTTTTTGCGGCGACGATTATTTATGTGCTGCAGGGGCTGGGAGCGCTCAATCTTCCGATTATCGGAGATTATATTGCCGATATCGTCCGGATCGTCCAGCGCCAGCTTGAGCTGAAGACGTATTAAATAAACCCTTCGTCCTCTTCGCCGAGCTGGTCCATGCTGACACCTTCGCCTTGGTCCATATATTTTCGGTACTCTTGGTTACGGACAAATTCGATCGGGTTTCCGTAAATATCGGTGGCGACAAAAGCCTCATACGGCTCAACGCAGCCCTCCAGCTCGTCGGATGCTTCGATTTCAATCTCGTTGTAGCTGTGAACCTCCCGGCCTGTCGGGTAGTTGGAGGTGCCGAAATTTTCAACGATCTGCCACGCGTCTTCGCCGTCGAAACCGTTCTGGTCATCGCGCTCGTCCAAGCTCGTCCGGCCGAAGGGAGGCATTAAAAATTCCTCTTCGACAGGTCGGTAATTCTCTACATGCACTTTAGGTGAATGCTCTTTGCAAAAGGACGTCGTCGGAACGGCTTCCAACCGCTCGTACGGGATCGGCTTGCCGCATTCCTCACAGACGCCATAGGTTCCCTGCTGGAATCGGTCCAGCGCCATTTCAATACGGTCCATGTGGTGATCGTCATGGTCTTGAAGAGTTAAATCGACTTCCCTGGCGTAAAGCTCAGTGGCGACATCGGCGGGGTGGTTGTCGATGTTCGACAGCTCTCCGGTCTGGTCGCGCATAGATTCTTCCAGGCCGTAATGCTCGTTGCTGTCATCCTTTTGGCGGATGGATTCCTGCTGTTCCTTGAGCATATTGTGCAAATGATCCAGCTGTGATTGTGTGAGATGCTGCATGATCAAGCCCCTTTCCGCTTTGGATCAACAAAACGATAAAGACGATTTCTTTTCATATCTAGAATGTGCGGATTAAGCCTGTTTTACAGTAGGAAATTGTTTTCGCCATTCCCCGTTTATGGACGGTTTCCGGCGCCCTATGCTACAATAAACAAGTCTTTACATGACGTGAAAGGCTGTGTCCGAGCGGACGGGCCTAATGAATAAGAACGGAGTGACAAATGGCTGTGGTGTACTACTTAATCGCTTTAATCGTGTTTTTGGTGGATCAGGGCGCCAAGTATTTAATTGCCACCAGATTGGAATTAGCAGAGGAAATTCCGGTGATTGGCAACTTTTTTCTGATTACCTCCCACCGGAACACGGGTGCAGCCTTCGGTATTCTTCCCAACCAGCGCTGGTTTTTTATCGTGATTACCATCGTCGTGGTGGTGGCGATTATCTGGTATATGAACCGGGTGAGAAAATCGTCTTCGCGCAAGCTGCTTCCGGTAGCGCTTAGCCTCGTCCTGGGCGGGGCGATCGGCAACTTTCTCGACCGTGCGCTGAACGGCGAAGTGGTGGACTTTTTACAATTCAATTTCGGCAGCTATACGTTTCCGATTTTTAATGTGGCCGACTCCTGCATCGTGATCGGGGTTGCGCTCATTATACTGGATTCGCTGATGGACATGAACCGAACCGAATCGAACAACAAGAGCAATGAAGGGAATGAACCGGTTTGATCGAAGAACAAACATCCGGAGCGGGGGAAAACCCGGAGAGTGCGGATATCAGGGAGTGGTTCGTTGACCCTGTCCATGCCAAAGAACGCATCGATAAATATATTACGGAATCCTGGGAGGAGGACATTTCCCGGTCCCAGGTCCAGCTCTGGATCAGCGCAGGCCACGTGCTTGTGAACGGTCAGCCGGTCAAAGCCAATTATAAGCTGGCGGCGGGCGACCGCTTGGAAGTGACCGTTCCGGAGCCGTCCGCCGTCGAGATCGTACCGGAGGACATTCCACTGAATGTCGCTTTCGAGGACAAGGATGTCATCGTGGTCAACAAGCCGCGGGGGATGGTCGTTCATCCTGCGCCCGGGCATGCCTCGGGGACTCTGGTGAATGCGCTGATGTACCACTGTAAGGATTTGTCCGGTATTAACGGGGAGCTGCGCCCAGGTATCGTTCACCGGATCGATAAGGACACTTCCGGCTTGATCATGGCCGCAAAGAACGATATGGCCCACGCCTCTTTGGCCGCCCAGCTCAAAGACCACAGCGTGACCCGGCGCTATTATGCCCTGGTCCACGGCAATGTCAGCCATGATCAAGGAACGATAGACGCTCCTATCGGGCGCGATTCGGTCGACCGCAAAATGTACATCGTGACGGAAAGAAACAGCAAGCACGCCGTTACCCATTTTACGGTCAAGGAGCGCTTTGGCGATTATACCCTGCTGGAGCTTCAGCTCGAAACCGGGCGGACCCACCAGATCCGGGTGCACATGAAGTTCATCGGCCATCCGCTCGTCGGGGATCCGGTGTACGGACGGAGCAAAGGGATCAAAATGAACGGACAAGCGCTGCACGCCGGCGTGCTTGGGTTTATCCATCCGGCAAGCGGCGAATATATGGAGTTTTCAGCGCCGATTCCCGGCGATATGGAGGATCTGCTGACATCGCTGCGCAGCCGTTGAAAGTACAAATCATACGATAATTAGTCCATGGCATTCCGCCATGGATTCCTTCATATTTAGGGGTGTAGAAATTGAAGTAGGAGATGAAAGAATACATGAGTATCGAACAGTACCAGCAAACGTACATTCAGAACAGCTTTGCGGACCGGATCGGCGGTTCCAATTATGGTAAAGACACAGCCATCTATAAATTCGAAAAAATTAAGCGGGCCAAAGCCCAGGCCAAAAAAGACTTCCCGGACGTGGAACTGATCGACCTTGGCGTAGGCGAACCGGATGAAATGGCTGACGCCGGCATTGTAGCCAAGCTTGCGGAAGAAGCGGCCAAGCCGGAGAACCGCGGCTATGCAGATAACGGAATTCCTGAATTCAAGGAAGCGGCGGCCAAATACTTGAAGGAAGTCTTCAACGTGGACGGCATCGACCCGCAGACAGAAGTGCTCCACTCCATCGGCTCCAAGCCGGCCCTGGCGATGCTTCCATCGGTGTTCATCAACCCTGGCGACGTGACCATCATCACCGTGCCTGGTTATCCCGTTCTGGGAACCCACACGAAATACCTCGGCGGGGAAGTATACACCGTTGAGCTGAAGAAGGAAAACAACTTCCTCCCGGACCTGAAGAGCATTCCGGAAGACATCGCTCAGCGCGCCAAGCTGATCTACCTGAACTATCCGAACAACCCGACGGGCGCAAGCGCCACGGTCGAGTTCTTCACCGAAGTGGTGGAATGGGCAAAGAAGTACGACATCGTCGTCGTTCATGACGCTCCTTACGCAGCCCTGACTTATGACGGACTGAAGCCGCTGAGCTTCCTGTCGATTCCAGGTGCGAAGGACGTAGGTGTCGAGCTGCACTCGCTGTCCAAATCCTACAACATGACCGGCTGGCGGATCGGCTTTATCGCCGGTAACCCGCTCGTCGTGAAAGCCTTCGGCGACGTGAAGGACAACAATGACTCCGGCCAGTTTATTGCCATCCAGAAAGCAGCCGCTTACGGTCTCGCCCATCCGGAAATTACGGAGAAAATTGCGGAGAAATATTCCCGCCGCCACGATATGCTGGTAGCCGTGCTGAACGAGCTGGGCTTCCAGGCCGAGAAACCGAAAGGCTCCTTCTTCCTCTATGTGGAAGCGCCTAAGGGCATTAAAGGCGGGGTCCGCTTCAATTCCGGCGAGGACTTCTCCCAGTTCTTAATCCGCGAGAAGCTAATCTCCACCGTGCCTTGGGATGATGCCGGCAGCTTTGTCCGTTTCTCCGTCACTTTCGAAGCGAAGGGCCAAGAAGACGAGAAGCGCGTCATTGCCGAAATTAAACGCCGCCTGAGCGACGTGGAATTCGAATTTTAATTCAATGTGCAGCAAGATCCGTCCCTGACATGCAGGGCGGATCTTTTTTTTGGCCGCAGCGTTATATCACCTGATGCAGCCCGATAAAGATGAGAATAAGGCCGGCAAGGACACTGGCGCTTTTGCCCAGGCGTTCCCCGGCGATTTTTCGGCCGATGAGAGAGCAGAGACCCACGCTGGCAAAGCTGAAGATACCGGACAAAATCGACGTTTCCCAGATGCCGATATGGGTGATCCCGGCGTCGAAGCCGCCCGCCAGATTGTTGACCGACAGCGCGATGCCGAGGACGACCGATTCTTTGAAATCGACCGATTTGGATGCGTTGAAGTCGGCGGTTTCGGGATTTTGCAGGATTCGGGTCAACCAGATCCGCCGATCCGAATGCCGGGCCAATTGCTCCTGCAGCAGCGGCTGAATGATGACCCAAGTACCGATCGACACGAGGATGACCATGCCGACAATATTGCACACAGAAGGCGGCAGCCAGGCGGACAGCACTTTTCCCGATATCCCGCCGATCCAGGTCAGCATAAATCCGATAAACGCGATGACGGTACCCGCCAATGCCGGTATTTTTATATTTCTTACACCATAAGCCACGCCGACGCCCGCATTATCGAGATTGGCGGCAAGCGCGATGGAAATCGCCGGAATCCAAACAGCCAGATCCATGATGTCAGCTCCTTTAATTGAAGTAATACATCATATGGGGCCGTTGAGAAAAAGTGACGGGGATGGGCTTATTTGTTGAGATATCGTCAACAGGATTCGGCAGCGAGCAATGGCTGTTGACTTAACGAAACGCATCCATTTTCAAGGCAGGAAGGGAGTGCAGCTTATGGTCACGGGGCCGGAAGATTCGATGTCCCACGAGAAATTGGCAGATATCATCAAGGGGGCACTTAAAAAGCAATCGCTCTCCATGCGCGGCCTCAGCGCGTTGACGGGCATGGATACCGCAACAATATCAAGAATTGTCAACGGAAAACAGAAGGCGAGGCTGGAGCATTTGCAGCATTTCGCGGTCCACCTGGGCATACCGATGGAGGCTTTGTTATCGGCAGCGGGGTATCCGCTTGACGGCAATACACAGCTAAAGGATGCAGATCATCCAGGGGCTGCCGATGCTGGCTCCAATGAGCAGGAATTGCTGCGCGTGCTTGACGGGCTGGGCCTTGATGTCAGGGACATGGCAGAGAGGGTCCGGAAGGAGCTTGTGAAGTACGAGGAATACGCGGAAACCCGGGAAGGGAGCGAGCTGATTACCGATCGGTTTCCGGAGAAGCTTGAGCAGCTGCAGAGCGCCGGGTTCTATATTCAGCAGCTAAAAGATTTGTACGCCCGCTATCATGAACCGGATGTTCCCGCCAATATGAAGACGGTGATCGGCAGCGCGCTGCTCTATTTTGTATTGTCCGCAGACATTATCCCGGATTACAGTTTTCCGCTCGGGTATATCGATGATGCGCTGGCAGTGCGGCTGGTGCTGGAGCGGCTGAAGGAACTGGAAACAAGCCCATGATTTTTGCGGCCAAACATGGTAAAGTGGACATAGCAATAAGGGCGCTTGCTTTTGAGAGCAAGGCCTGGAGTGGGAGTTGAGCAGCTCTGTTTAAACATTGGAAATGGGATTCGTATGTCGAACATTTGGGCGAATTGCGCAAGCGCCTGTTCTGGATTTTGGGCGCGTTTTTGGTGTCAATGATCGCGGCGCTGTTCGTGGTGGGCGACGTGCTTCACTTCTTGAGGGGCAGGCCGCCGGCCTCGCTGGTCGAATGGAACGCGTTCAGCCCGTGGGAGGGCGTTCGCATGTATATGTACATTGCCGCAGCCCTGTCGCTGGTTGTAGCGGTACCTTTTACGATGCTGCAAATTTGGGCTTTTGCCAAAAAGGGACTGCGCAAGAGCGAGCAGAAAGCGGCGCTAAAGTATGTGCCAGCTGCGTTCGTACTGCTGCTTGTCGGGTTTGCTTTTGCCTATTTTGTCGTATTCCCGATGGCGTTTCGCTTTACGACGAGTATGACCAAAAACTTGGGATTGGTGGAGACGTACGGCATTGCGCAGTACTTTACGTTTCTGACCAACATCGTGGTTCCGGTGTCGCTTGCCTTTGAGCTGCCGGTGCTGGTGATGCTGCTGACAAGGCTGCGTGTCATCAACCCGGGACTGCTGGGGAAAATGCGTAAAGTCTCGTACATGGTGCTGGTCTTCATCGCGTGCATGATTTCTCCGCCGGAGTTTTTTTCGCATATTTCGGTGTCGGTACCGTTTATTCTGCTGTACGAAATCAGCGTATTGATGTCCAAGCTGGTATACCGCAAGCAAATGCAGACGGATGCGGGGACCAAGGACCGGATGAATTATGGATCTGCCTAATGCAGGTTCGACCTTGGGTGATGAAGTGTACTGAAATCAAGTGGAGAAGCTGGTTTATAAATTGGTTTAAGGGAGGACGATTTACGTTATGCTAAGCGATATCGGTTTGCCGGGTTTCATATTGCTGGCCGTGCTTGCGCTGCTATTATTCGGACCGAACAAGCTGCCTGGACTAGGCCGCTCGGCCGGACGCATGCTGCGGGAATTTAAAAACGAAATGAGCGACATTATGGGCGACTCGCCGCGCCAGAAGCGCAGCTCCGCCCAGGAGCCCGTAACGGAACAGGGGCAGCAGCCTCAGGCGGTTCGGACGGAATCCGCCGCATCCCCGCGTTTGCCGGAATAAAATTCCACGGATCGGGAAGGCTAAGCTCGGTTGACAGCAGACGTTCAGTCTGTCATAATCATCTTTAGTTGAATAGCACCTTTAAATCAGTCCCGTGAGACTGGCAAGGTAACGTGAACCGAGGTTCACTTCGCGGCAGCATACTGTCTGCTTTAAGCCGCCCAGCGAATCTCTATGTCTATCAGCGTATGCTGATGGCCTCTAACTCCTTGCCTACGGGCAGGGAGTTTTTTTGTTATCTGGGTCCCCTCCAAGCATCTAAACAGGCATCACAGCAAAGCCTCGCTTTGTGGGGAACCTTCACGGGTCAGCTAGTTAAATCCCTTTTAGACGGAAGAAGGAGTGTGGAGCATGAGCAACGAGGTGCATGTCATTATGGATGAAACGGCAATCCGCCGTGCACTGACAAGGATTGCACACGAAATACTGGAGAGGAACAAGGGGATTGAAAATTGTGTGTTCATCGGCATCAAAACCCGGGGAGAATTTCTGGCCCAGCGCATCGCCGGCAAAATTCTCGAAATCGAAGGCACACCGGTTCCATGGGGCGCTGTAGACGTCACCCGGTACCGGGACGACCAGAAAGACAGCGCAGCACCCCTGACTGAAGCAAACATCGGCCTGGAAAAGCTCGATATTCATGATAAAAAAGTGATTTTGTTCGACGACGTGCTGTACACGGGACGGACGATCCGCGCCGCAATGGACGCCCTGATGGACCGCGGTCGGCCGCAGATGATCCAGCTGGCGGTGCTGGCGGACCGGGGACACCGGGAGCTGCCGATCCGGCCGGATTATATCGGCAAGAACGTACCGACGGCAAGGTCCGAGCAAATTGAAGTGGCCCTCACGGAAACGGACGGCAAGGACGAAGTGACGATTATGCAAAACCGGGAGGAGAAATAACATGCTAACGATGACGCAGCTGAAGGACCGGAGCCTGCTCGGACTGAAGGATCTGGGCCGCGACGAAATCGAATCGATCATGAACCGGGCAGCATACTGGGAAGCACAGCACGAAAAGCTGGTGCCGGTGCTGGCCTCCAAATTCGTAGCCAACATGTTTTTTGAGAACAGCACGCGGACGCGCTTTTCCTTCGAAATGGCTGAGAAACGTCTGGGCGCCCAGGTGCTGAACTTTACGGCGGCTGCTTCGAGCGTAGAGAAAGGCGAATCGATCTACGACACGGTAAGAACGCTCGAATCGATGGGGATTGACGCAGGCGTCATCCGGCTGAAGCCGGCTGGGGTACTGGAGGAGCTGTCCAGTAAAATCTCGGTTCCGCTCATCAATGCAGGGGACGGAAACAATGAGCATCCGACGCAGGCGCTGCTCGACCTGTACACGATGAAGAAACGGTTTGGCAGCCTTCAAGGCCTGACGGTGTCGATCATCGGCGACATTAAGCACAGCCGGGTGGCCAGATCGGACCTGTGGGCGCTGCGCAAGTTCGGGGCCGAAGTCAAATTCTGCGCGCCGAATAATATGACGGCACCGGAGCTGGAGCCGTTTGCCAGATACGTAACGATGGAAGAGGCGCTCCGCTCGGATGTAATCATGATGCTGCGGGTTCAGCTTGAGCGTCATGCGACCGGCATGCTGAAATCGGCGGAGGAATACAGAGCGCAGTACGGATTGACGGAGGAGCGGGCTTCCAAATTGTCCAAGCATACACTAATTATGCATCCTGCTCCGGTGAACCGGAACGTGGAGATCGACGATGCGGTTGTCGAGAGTGAACAGTCGGCGATCTTCCCGCAAATGAGCAACGGCGTTCCGATCCGTATGGCTGTCATGGAACGGGCGATGAAATAATCAGGGATATATAGGCATACACAAATTTTATTAATAAATATACACAAAAATGAATTATTATTATACAATAGATTGGAAGCCACAGTGCCAATCAACGACCGGAGGTACTCATGATACAGATCATAACGAACGCCAGCGTACTGAACGAACAAGGGGAACAGGTAAGCAAGCATATCGTCATCGAGGACGGCCTCATCAAAACATTGGTGGAACCCGATGCCGGCTGGAGTGCTCCCGAAGGGGCGGAAGTGACGGACGCTGCCGGCAAGCTGGTTACGCCCGGCTTGATCGATATGCATGTCCATCTGCGCGAACCTGGATTTGAACATAAGGAAACGATCGAGACCGGGAGCCGCTCGGCTGCCAAAGGCGGCTTCACGACCATCGCCTGCATGCCGAACACGAAACCGGTGACCGACAACCCGGAAACGGTCCAGCTGGTGCTGGAGAAGGCCCGCGAGGCGGGTATCGTGAAGGTGCTCCCTTATGCAGCGATTACGGTACGGGAGCTCGGACGGGAGCTGACGGATTTTGAAGCGCTCAAAGCAGCGGGGGCGGTTGGCTTTACTGACGATGGCGTTGGCGTACAGAATGCCAAGATGATGAAAGATGCCATGCGCCGGGCAAAAGAGCTGAACATGCCGGTGATTGCGCACTGTGAAGAGAACTCCCTTGTCGAAGGGGGTAGCGTGACGGAAGGCAAGTTTGCCGAGCAGCACGGACTGATCGGTATTCCGAACGAGTCGGAAGCGATTCATGTGGGGCGGGACATCCTGCTGGCGGAAGCGACGGGCGTGCACTACCATGTGTGCCACGTCAGCACGGAACAGTCAGTCCGGCTGATCCGCCAGGCCAAGGAAGTCGGCATTCACGTCACCGCCGAGGTGTGTCCGCACCATCTGCTGCTGTCGGATGAAGACATTCCGGGGCTGGACGCCAACTGGAAAATGAATCCTCCGCTGCGCTCACCGCGGGACGTGGAAGCCTGCATCGAAGGGCTGCTGGACGGAACGCTCGACATCATCGTGACGGACCATGCGCCGCATGCTGCGGAAGAGAAAGCAAAAGGCATGGAAATGGCGCCGTTTGGTATCGTAGGCTTCGAGACGGCCTTCCCGCTCTTGTACACCAAATTTGTGGCGACTGGCAAATGGGATCTGGCCATGCTGGTTCAGCGGATGACCTCCGATCCGGCGCGGGTGTTCGGTTTGAACGCCGGGCGGCTTGAGGAAGGCGCTCCTGCTGACCTGACGATGATTGACCTGGAAACCGAAAAAGCGGTGAATCCGGAAGAGTTTGCCTCAAAGGGACGGAACACACCGTTTACCGGGTGGAAGCTGAAGGGCTGGCCGGTTAAAACCTGGATGGACGGCAAAGTCGTGTTTGAAGCCTAAGACCGGATATACCCGGGCCGGATCGGTTGATACAAAAGAAACAGATATAGATACTACTAGATACTAACTTAACGTAATTTGACAGAGGAGTGAGTGGGATGCAGGCAAGATTGCTGCTGGAGGACGGAACACTGTTTACGGGCAGTGCTTTCGGAGCAGAAGGTGAAACGACGGGCGAAGTCGTGTTTAATACAGGGATTACGGGATATCAAGAGGTGCTGTCGGACCCGTCGTACTGCGGGCAAATCGTCACGATGACGTTCCCGCTGATCGGCAACTACGGCATTACGCGCGACGATTTTGAGTCGGTTGCGCCGTATGTGCACGGATTTGTCGTACGCCGCCATGAAACAGTGCCGAGCAACTGGCGTGCCGAGTACAGCGTGGATACGCTGCTGAAGGAATACGGGATCGTCGGCATCAGCGACATCGATACGCGCATGCTGACCCGCCTTATCCGCAGCCACGGCACGATGAAAGGGATTTTGACGACATCCGCTCAGTCCGTCGAGGAGCTGAGAGAGCGTCTTGCTGCGAGCACCCTGATGACCGATCAGGTGTCGCGCGTGTCCACGAAGCATACTTACAGCAGCCCGGGCGCTAGAGAGCGGATCGTACTTATCGACTACGGCGCCAAGAGCGGTATTTTGCGCGAACTGACTTCCCGCGGCTGCGATGTGGTGGTTGTTCCGCATGATACGACGGCCGAGGAAATCCGCCGCCTGAATCCGGACGGCATTCAGCTGTCCAACGGCCCTGGGGATCCTAAAGATGTACCGCACGCGATCCAGACGATCAAGGAACTGCTCGTCGAATATCCGATCTTCGGCATCTGCCTGGGTCACCAGCTGTTCGCCCTGGCTTGCGGCGCCGACACCGAGAAGCTGAAATTCGGCCATCGTGGCGGCAACCATCCGGTAAAGGATTTGGCGACGAACCGCTGCTATATCACATCGCAGAACCATGGCTACACGGTTAAGGATGACTCCATTGCCGGCACAGAGCTCGAGGTTACGCATATCAACAACAACGACAAGACGGTGGAAGGGCTCAAACATAAGAAATACCCGGCCTTTACCGTGCAATACCACCCGGAAGCGGCCCCTGGCCCTTACGACAACAGCTATCTGTTTGACGAGTTCTTGAAAATGATTGCCGATCATAAACAGCAAAAACCTGCAAAACCGCGCCAGGCTGAACTGGCTGCAGCCGTGAAAGGAGCACGATAATATGCCTATCAATAAACAGCTTAAGAAAATCCTCGTTATCGGTTCTGGACCGATCGTCATCGGCCAGGCGGCTGAGTTCGACTATGCGGGCACGCAGGCATGCGAAGCACTGAAAGAGGAAGGCGTTGAGGTTGTCCTGATTAACAGCAACCCGGCGACCATCATGACCGACACGAACACGGCGGATAAAGTATACATCGAGCCGATCACCCTGGACTTCGTAACCCAGGTCATCCGCCAGGAGCGCCCGGATGGACTGCTGCCGACGCTCGGCGGCCAGACCGGCCTTAACATGGCGGTGGAACTGGCGAGAGCAGGCGTGCTGGAGCAGGAAAACGTTAAACTGCTGGGCACCCAGCTTCATTCGATCGAAAAAGCCGAAGACCGCGACCTGTTCCGCGAACTGATGCGCGAGCTGGAACAGCCGGTACCGGATAGCACGATCGTCACAACCCTGGAAGAAGCGCTCGACTTCGCCGAAGAGATCGGCTACCCGCTGATCGTCCGTCCGGCGTACACGCTCGGCGGAACCGGCGGCGGCATCTGCGCGAATGAAGAAGAACTGCGTGAGACGGTAACTTCTGGCATACGTTACAGCCCGATCGGCCAGTGCCTGATCGAGAAGAGCATTGCGGGTATGAAGGAAGTCGAATACGAAGTCATGCGCGATGCCAACGACAACTGCATCGTCGTATGTAACATGGAGAACTTTGATCCGGTCGGCGTTCATACCGGGGACAGTATCGTCGTAGCCCCGTCCCAGACGCTCTCGGACCGTGAATACCAAATGCTGAGATCGGCGTCGCTGAAAATTATCCGCGCGCTGAACATCGAAGGCGGATGTAACGTGCAGTTCGCCCTGGATCCGCACAGCTATCAGTACTATGTCATCGAGGTTAACCCTCGCGTCAGCCGCTCTTCGGCGCTCGCTTCTAAAGCGACCGGGTACCCGATCGCCAAGATGGCGGCAAAGATCGCCCTTGGCTACACCCTGGACGAAATCGTCAACCCGGTGACTGGGCAGACATACGCTTGCTTCGAGCCGACGCTGGACTACATCGTCAGCAAAATTCCGCGCTGGCCGTTCGATAAATTCGTGCAGGCGAACCGCAAGCTGGGCACGCAAATGAAAGCGACCGGCGAAGTTATGGCTATCGGCCGCACGTTCGAGGAATCGATCCATAAAGCGATCCGCTCCCTGGAAATCGGAGTTCACCGCTTCTATCTGAAAGGTACGGAAGAGCTGAGCGAGGAAGTGCTCCGCGAGCGCCTCATCAAAGCCGACGACGAGCGGATCTTCCTGATCGCGGAAGCGTTCCGCCGCGGCTATGGCTTGCAGGAAGTTCAGGACCTGACCAAGATCGACTGGTGGTTCCTTGATAAAATCCAGGGGCTGATCGCGTTCGAAGAGCAGCTTCAGGAAGATACGCTTTCTTATGACGCGCTGTACCTAGCGAAACGCCGCGGTTTCACCGACCGGGCGATTGCCGAGATCCGCAGCCAGAGCCAGGCTGGAAGCCTGACGACGGAGACGGAAGTTCGCGAGTTCCGCCTCTCGAACGGTCTGCGTCCGGTCTACAAAATGGTTGACACCTGCGCGGCCGAATTCGAAGCGACAACGCCTTATTACTACTCGACCTACGAGACGGAGAACGAAGTAACGCCGTCCAACAAGGAGAAAGTGGTCGTGCTGGGCTCCGGACCGATCCGGATCGGCCAAGGCATCGAGTTTGACTACTCGACCGTGCATGCTGTGTGGGCGATTCAGAAGGCCGGATACGAAGCGGTTATCATTAACAATAACCCGGAAACAGTATCCACGGACTTCAACACGTCGGACCGCCTGTACTTCGAGCCGCTGTTCTTCGAGGACGTCATGAACGTGATCGAGCAGGAGAAGCCGATCGGCGTCATCGTGCAGTTCGGCGGCCAAACGGCCATCAACCTGGCCGGACCGCTGAGCAAAGCGGGCGTGAACATTCTCGGCACCAGCCTCGAAAGCATCGACGAGGCGGAAGACCGCAAGAAGTTCGAGGCGCTGCTCTCGAGACTGCAAATTGCCCAGCCGAAGGGCAGCACGGTTACATCGGTCGACGAAGCGGTAGACACCGCCCAATCGCTCGGCTATCCGGTGCTGGTCCGTCCATCCTACGTCCTTGGCGGGCGCGCGATGGAAATCGTCTACTCCGATGAAGAACTGCTGAGCTATATGGAGCAGGCTGTAAAGATCAATCCGGAGCATCCGGTCCTGATCGACCGCTACATGCTGGGTAAAGAGGTGGAAGTCGACGCGATCTGCGACGGCGAAACCGTGGTCATCCCGGGCATCATGGAGCATATCGAGCGCGCGGGCGTGCACTCCGGCGACTCTATCGCGGTATATCCGCCGCAGCACCTAGAGGAGCATCTCAAGGAGAAGATCGTATCCATCACGACGCGGATTGCGAAGGAACTGAAAACGATCGGCCTGGTCAACATCCAGTTTGTCATTTACAACGACGAAGTATATGTCATCGAGGTAAACCCTCGCTCTTCCCGGACGGTACCGTTCCTGAGCAAAGTGACGACGATTCCGATGGCGAACCTGGCCACGCAGGCCATTCTCGGCCGCAAGCTGAAGGACGCAGGCTACAAGGAAGGCCTCTGGCCGGAAAGCGACTACGTTTCCGTCAAAGTGCCGGTGTTCTCCTTCGCGAAGCTGCGCAGAGTCGAGCCGACACTCGGACCGGAAATGAAGTCGACCGGCGAAGTTATGGGACGCGACCTGCAATACGCCAAAGCGCTGTACAAAGGCTTGATCGGCGCAGGCATGAAAATTCCGGCATCGGGTGCGATCATCGTCACCGTGGCCGACAAGGATAAGCAAGAGGCTGTGGAGCTCATGAAGGGCTACAAGCGCCTTGGTTACAAGATCTATGCAACCGAAGGTACGGCTCAAGCTTTGAACGAAGCCGGACTCAACGTAACGACCGTGCAGAAGCTCAGCGACGGCACACCGAACATTCTGGATCTGATCCGCAATGGTGAGGCGCAGTTCGTATTCAACACCCTGACCAAAGGGAAAACGCCGCAGCGCGACGGATTCCGTATCCGCCGGGAAGCGGTAGAGAACGGCGTGGTCTGCATGACCTCGCTGGACACGGTCAGAGCGCTGATGAATATGCTGGATACCCTCAACTTCTCTTCGCAGGCCATGCCGGCTTTTGCGAACTGAGAAGGGGGATATTCGAGAAGCATGAATGATAAGTATACAGAAATGGCGGGCCGCTTGATCGTGGCCCTGGACTACCCGGATGCCGAAGCGGCATCCGCGCTGGTCCGCGAACTTGAAGGTATTCCCTGCTACTTGAAGGTGGGCATGCAGCTGTACTATGCTGCAGGGCCTGCTTTTGTGCGGGAATTGAAGTCAAAAGGTTACAGCGTATTTCTTGATCTGAAAATGCATGACATACCCAACACGGTAAGGGGTGGTGCAGAGAGCATCACCCGTCTTGGTGTGGACATGTTTAACGTCCATGCTGCCGGAGGTACGGCGATGATGAAAGCCGCGCTCGATGGAGCCGAATCTGCGCTTGCGGCCGATCCCGGCCTGACTAGACCGCTCATCATCGCGGTCACCCAGCTGACCAGCACCAGCCAGGAGACGCTCAACAGCGAGATCGGCATTCAAGGCAGCGTTCAGGACGCAGTGGTACACTACGCCAAGCTGACGCAGTCGGCCGGACTGGACGGCGTCGTCGCCTCGGCCCAGGAATCGGCGCTGATCCGCGAGGCTTGCGGCCAGCAATTTATCACCGTCACGCCGGGTATCCGGCCGGCGGGCTCCGCAGCAGGCGACCAGGCGCGCGTCCTGACGCCGGGCGAAGCCATTCGCCAAGGCAGCCATTACATCGTCGTCGGGCGTCCGATTACGGCGGCAGAAAACCCGCGTGAAGCTGCCGAACACATTATCAAGGAGATGATCGAAGCTTGACTACCCTAGCAGAAATTCCAGCACGTATCGCATCCCATTTGCTTGAGATCGGAGCGGTGGCGCTCCGGCCGAAACAGCCGTTCACTTGGACTTCGGGCATCAAGTCGCCTATCTACTGCGATAACCGTCTGACGATGTCTTATCCTGAAATCCGCGAGCTTATCGCTGAATCGTTCGCTGCGATCATTCGGGCGCAGTATCCGGACGCGGAAGTCATTGCGGGAACGGCGACGGCCGGTATCCCTCATGCGGCGTGGGTTGCCCAGAAGCTGAATCTGCCGATGGCCTATATCCGCGACAAAGCGAAGGGACACGGCAAGGAGAACCTGATCGAGGGCATCATCAAGCCGGGGCAAAAAGTCGTCGTCATCGAAGACTTGATCTCGACCGGCGGCAGCTCGCTCAAAGCGGCGGTAGCCGTGAAGGAAGCCGGCGCAGAGCCGCTCGCCGTGCTCGCCATCTTCAGCTATCAGCTCGATAAAGGGGTACAAGCCTTTGCCGAAGCGGGGATTCCGCTGCAGACGTTGTCCAACTATGCGGCGCTGATGGAAGTGGCCCTGGAAAAGGGAGCCATTCAGCAGGAGGACGTCGAAGCGCTCAAAGCGTGGAGAGAAGATCCGTCATCGTTCGGAAACTAAGAAGAGGACGCTTGTGTGAATTTTCTCAAATGGATTTATAAAATGATACAGCAAAGGCAGCCCTAAGGGCTGCCTTTTTAAGTTGTTTACACGGATGATGGACCTTGCTGTAACCTTAAGCTTGAGGTTTCAAATGTTTTAGTGGATGGCATTTTTCTCAAAATTGCCGCCGAGCACATCGGACACATGCTCAATGGCAATAAAGGCTTTGGGATCGATCTCCTGCACGAGCGCCTTCAGTTTGGCCAGCTCAAGCCGGGTGACGACGCAATAGATGACTTGTGTATCTTCCTTCGAGTAGCCGCCTCTGGCGTACATGAAGGTCGTGCTGCGTCCCAGGCGATCCTGAATCGTTTGGGAAATTTCCTCGTATTCGTTCGAGATGATGGTGACCGACTTGGACTCGTTCAAGCCCTCGACCACAATATCCATCACTTTGGAGGCCATATAGTATGTAAATATGGAGTACATCGCGGAATCCCAACCGAAAACGAATCCGGCAACAATGAAAATGAAGACGTTCATGATCATGATGATTTGGCCGACCGGCATGCGGAGCCTTTTAGACAGCAGAATCGCGACAATTTCGGTTCCGTCGAGCGAGCCGCCGAAACGGATGACGAGTCCGACGCCAAGGCCGAGAATAAGGCCGCCGAACAGGACCGCTAATATTTTCTCATTGGTAAAAGGACTGACATGATGCAGCAGCTGCGTCGTTACAGACATGACGGCGATGCCGTAAAGGGTAGAGAAGGCGAACGTTTTTCCGATCTGCTTGTATCCCAGAAATAAAAAGGGGAGGTTGATAATAAACAGAAAAATACCGAGCGGAAAGGTCGTCACTTTGGATAAGACGATCGAAATCCCGGTGATGCCGCCATCGATGATTTCATTGGGAACCAGAAATACCTCGAGCGCGACGGCCATAAGTACGGCCCCCACCGTAATAAATACAAATTTTTTGACCAGATCCGCAAAAGACAGCTTTTTATGTGTTTTTGCCATGGACATTCCCCGCTTTCCTGAAAATTAAAATGTTAAACAACTTAGTTATCAGTATAAACGATTTTTCCGCTCAGCACAAAGCAATCTCGCTTTTTTTCGAACGTTTTCGACATTTTACTAGCCGAGATTTCTGCTGCTATGAATGAACCATGGCGTTTGCGGCAACAATAGGCATCAAAACCAGCTCATCTATGAAAGGAGGGTTAGCAGCAATGCGGTGGGTGTATTTCGGCAAGCTCTACCGGACGAAGTTCCAGGCAGGGTGCCTGGCGAAGAGGCTGGAGCAGGACAGCTGGATCTACGGTTATGAAGAGCCGCGGATCGTTGAAATTTTCCGTTCAAGGAGAGGCAGGTACGGTGTCCGCTTTTTGCCGTGACATGGGCAGGCCCCAGGGTGTCCTAACGCCAATTCCATAAATAAATACTTGACGCAGTGGGTACATATGCTGTATATTAATTCTTGTCGCTATTTGATATGGTTAATGACGCGGGGTGGAGCAGTCCGGTAGCTCGTCGGGCTCATAACCCGAAGGCCGCAGGTTCAAATCCTGCCCCCGCAACCAATTTAACAGCCATTATCTGTACGGTATATACTTGATCAGGGCCCTTAGCTCAGTTGGTTAGAGCGGTCGGCTCATAACCGACTGGTCGGGGGTTCGAGTCCCTCAGGGCCCACCATATAGCAATATGCAAGAAACAGCATGCCGGGGTGGCGGAATTGGCAGACGCACAGGACTTAAAATCCTGCGGTAGGTGACTATCGTACCGGTTCGAGCCCGGTCCTCGGCATACAGGTAAACCATTCGAAGGAAGCCGGTTCAGTCTTTGACTGAGCCGGTTTTTTTGTGCTCATGGCCGGTAAAAGGAATGGGAATTAAAGGATTGCCGGTATGGGTAAAACATGTTATATTAAATTTTGTCGTCACAAAAGTGATAGACAAGCCGGGATGGCGGAATTGGCAGACGCACAGGACTTAAAATCCTGCGGTAGGTGACTACCGTACCGGTTCGAGCCCGGTTCTCGGCATTGGATTGGAACAAGTTGAACAGGGTAAGCTGGTCCGGATCGGGGCCGGCTTATTTTTTTAGCTGCCGTTTAATGCGGTCTAACTTTCATTGAATGTGCGTCGGCAGACGTTTTTCTATAAAAATAGGTTTATATATTTACGAGAGAGGAGAAATGCTTCATGATATTTAATAACGATTGGGACGAGCAGCTGAAGGAAGAAACCGAAAAGGACTATTTTCAGGAATTCCGTTATAAGCTGGCCAAGGAATACAAGCTTCACAAAGTGTACCCGCCGAAAGAGGACCTCTTTAAAGCGCTCAAGCTGACCCCATATGAGGATACCAAAGTGGTCATTTTGGGACAGGATCCTTATCATGGACCCGGACAGGCCCACGGCCTTAGCTTTTCGGTCAAACCCGGCGTGCGGATTCCGCCTTCCCTCGTGAACATTTACAAAGAGCTGCACAGCGATCTTGGTGTACCGATTCCAAACCATGGAACGCTGGTGCATTGGGCCGAGCAAGGGGTGCTGCTGCTCAATACGGTGCTGACCGTCCGGGATGGCGAGGCAAATTCGCATAAAGGATTAGGATGGGAGCGATTTACCGATGCTGTCATTGAGAAGCTGAATGAGCGGGATAAGCCGGTCGTGTTCATTCTATGGGGAAGCCATGCCCAGAAAAAAGGAGCTTTTATCGATCGGAAAAAGCATCTGGTGATCCAGTCGGTTCACCCGAGTCCACTGTCGGTGCACCGCGGTTTTTTTGGAAGCAGGCCGTTTTCCAAAGCCAACGCATTTTTAGCAGCCCATGGGATCAAGCCGGTCGATTGGGCGATTCCTGACAGGTAACTCATTTTCATGCGAAAGGAGGCGAAAGGGCCATGAAGAACTGGATCGGCAGGCGGGTTACTATCTTGTGCAACGACAAGCTGCATTCCCGGGTCAAGGGGACGCTTCGCAAGTGGGATGAACATAACGAATGGCTCGTGCTCGGGCCGCACGACCTGAAGCTGCCGTTTGGCGAGGTTTGTACGATCCGGCTTCTTCCCGAAGGGAAAAATGCCCCTGACGCCGCGCCTCATTCGGTCGGATACATCATGAAGGACAAACGGCAGTTCGATAACGCCGTGTTGTTCGGGTCCGAGGTCATGATCTGGCGGAAGGACCGTCTGGAAGCATACAGGGCCACCCTGAGCTCGCATAATGCGGAGACGGTGACCCTGTCGGACGGCCGGACTTTTCGGAAAGCGGAGTGCACTTGCGTTGTCCGGTCATTGCGTGGCATGCTGTGAGACATTGGTCCTGCGGCATGCTTTTTTTTCCTCACTCTTTCGTGTCATCTACCTTTTCCGCCAAAAATAGCCCATACCCCCGGACGATAATGATCTTGGCGATCATATAGACGGGAATGGCCAAAATGACGCCGACGATCCCGGATACGTCTCCGCCGATCAGCAGCAGGACGATGGCCGTCATCGGATGAATGTCAAGCTGCTTGCCGTAAATAATCGGCGTCAGCAGATTATCCTGGATCTGCTGGGAGATGATGATCACGACGAGCGACCATACGGCAACGGAAGGCGAATCGATAAAACCGATGATAACGACCGGAATGGCAGCGATGATCGCACCTACGTATGGAATCAGGTTCAGGACGATCGAGATCAGCGCGAGCAGGAGAGAGTACGGAAGCCCGATAATGAGAAAGCCGATGTACATCAGCACGCCTAGAATGAGATTCAGCACGACCCTGCCGACGATAAAGTTGCTGAGCGCCGTATCGATTTCCCGCAGCGCTTCTTTCCCTTCCTTCCGGTATTTCCGCGGAAGGATATGCAAAATTTTAGGGGGAAGCTTGCTGCTTTCTTTCAGCATGTAATACAGTACGATCGGAACGGTAGCAATAATGACCACGACATTGGATACGACGGATATAAAATTGGAGATCGAATCTGTTACGGCCATAATTAGACCGTTGAGATATTCACTCACGCGGGCATAAATTTCCGACTCGCTCGGCAGCGCCTTGGCGAAAAAGCTGTTTTTTTGAAGAGCCTCAAACTGCTTCTGCAAATCTTCCACGAAATAAGGCGCGTTTTCGGCAAAAGTGATCACCTGCTCGCGCAGCGTTGGCCATACCAGCACCGAAAACAGGGCGATCAGACCAACGAACACGAGGTAGATCGACAGAATCGAAAGCGGCCTTTTCCAGTGGTGCTTTTCCAAGTAATTCACGAGGGGCCTCAGCAAGTAATACATGAAACCGGCCAGCATGACCGGGACCAGCAGCAGCTTGAACAGCAGCACGATCGGATTGAAGATAAACTTTACTTTGGCACCCAAATAAATAATTAAAAGCGCCGCGATGATACCCAGACATGTACGAAAATATTTGCTCTGCAGCAATTAAATCCCCCCAGCCTTCATGGACCAGCCTATGTAACGGTCTGTTTCCTCTTTTACAACCCATTAACCAAATGTCATAAGGATGATTCAGGGAGCTCCTGCCATCGCTTCTGGAAGCGGTAACCGTTTGAGGCAATCCGGGTATTCGTACAGTCAAACCGCAGGTGAACTACATAATATAGGTTGACCCCATGAAAAAGGAGGTTCAAACCTATGAGCGGAGTTGTAGGCGGCGTTGGTTATCCAGGCGGAGTTTTCAAATCGACGGGAGCGATCCTGGTTCTCTTCATCCTTTTGGTCATTATTTTGAGCTCCTGTTTTTGTTAAGGCGGAACACAACACATCCTGGCGGTATCCGGCCGGGATGTTTTTTTATGCCCGCGTTAGTTTACCTAATTACATACAGTCATTTAACCTGGGAGGGATTGAGGATGAACCAACTCGTGATCGCATTGTTCCGGACGAGACAGGATACGGCGCTGGCGGTCAGCGCGCTTTGGGAGCGTCATTTTGACAAAAAGGACGTGTCGCTGCTTGCCCTTGACAAGAGACAGTTATCTATCGTATGCCGGGATACCGGCTTGAAAGAACCCGTGTCCAGGCATGGTACCAGCGGGTTGTTCGGCGAAATCCGAAATTTAACCTCCAGCCTGACGCTGCGGGATCAAGTCACCTGGGCATCGGGGCCGGCAGCGGCCAAACTTGGGGGGGCGGAAGTCGGCGGGAAGAGCGACGGGCTGATTGTCAGTCTGGTGGGGATTGGCATCCCCGAAGGGGATGCAGAAAACTATGAGAAGCTGCTGATTCAGGGGTATTTTATGGTCATTGTGGAATGCAGTAAGGAGCGAAGCATCGAGGCGCAGCATGTTCTTGAGGCCCATCGTTGCGTCGAGACGAGAAATGAAAAGCGTGTATCGACATAAAAAAAAGGCGATCGAGTACCGATCCCCTTCCGGTCAATAAATGATTCTCCGGTTTAGTTTAACGGCCGTTCCGTATTTTTTGCTGAGGATCTTGGCCTCTTCGGTGACGTAGGCGAGGATGTGCTGCAGCCGCTGGGTGGCTGGCCGGATGGTTTCCTTGACTTCTCCGTGGACGATGACGTCAAACACGATCATGAGCGAATACCTCCTTATATGCGGGATAAATCCATGATAAAATACAACCATCAGAGAGGAATCAATTTGGATGGAGCGGTTTGTAAATTCTACGGTTTATACTCGCATTACATAAGACAGGTACGATAAGTTGGTAAAGGTTTGCGAGAATACCAGTCGGGAGGTTGAGAGAAGTTGGATTCGATTATTAATTTTGCCCACCGTGGCGCATCTGCGGTATGTCCGGAAAATACGATGGCCGCTTTTGCCCGCAGTTTGGAGCTTGGGGCCACAGGGATTGAAACCGATGTTCAGTTAACCCGGGACGGCCGGCTTGTCCTGATTCACGACGAAACGTTGTCCCGGACGACAAACGGGAGCGGGTGGGTCAAAGACCATGACCTGGAAGAGCTGAGGAAGTTGGACGCCGGCAGCTGGTTCCATCCCGATTTTGCGGATGAGCGCCTTCCGCTGCTGGAAGAGCTGCTGGAGCTGGTTCAGGACACCGGGACCGTCGTCAACATCGAGTTGAAAAATACGAAGGTACCTTATGCAGGGCTTGAGGAAAAGGTCATCGACATGGTAAGAAGCTATAACCTGAGCGAGCGGATCGTCATCTCAAGCTTCAATCACTATTCCCTGCGGCTCTGCAAGCAGCTCGCGCCTGAAATCCGCACTGGCATTTTGTACATGGAGGGACTGTATGAGCCGTGGGAGTATGCCCGCAGCGTTGAAGCCGACGCCCTGCACGCCTACCATTTTGCGGTGCTGCCAGAATTTGTGGCGGGAGCGAAGGCAGCCGGTAAAGTATACCACCCATGGACGGTCAACGAAGAAAAGGAAATGCAGCGTCTTATCGACGCAGGGGCAGCAGGTATCATCACCGACTACCCGGATAAGCTGGCAGCGCTGCTGAGCGCTTCAGTGCGCTCCTAAACAACGATAACCCGATGCCACGGCGGCATCGGGTTATTTTGTGCCCGTAAACGTCTCCAGAACAGTGAGGGAACGCGTTACCCTTGATGGTCCGGTGAATCCCCGTTCGACGGATGTTTACCTTTCTTCAATTCCCGCGCCCCTTCTTCCAGCACGTCTTCAATCATGTCCGTGGATGAGGGCGTTTCATGATCGGGATCCGGAATGGGGTCGACCCCGGGGAAACGATCCTCTTCATTCGGTTTATTCATCGCCACACGTCCTTCCAATAGAATCGTTGGTACTTCCATAGTGTGTTCCTTATATGTAAGGATAAACCGTTCCACGCGCCGATGAACCACATTTTCCTGCACCTTACGAGCCGAAAGGATAATCGTTATATAAAAAAATAAAGCCGCCCAGGCAGGGCAGCGAATATTAACGAATATGAATGAGGCGTGACAGATGGCCGACTTCATCCAGCGGAATCCACATGGAGCCATACACCGTCCGCATCTTTAAAGTGCCCGGATCATCGGATTTCTCGGGGATGCCGGTAATGGATTCACCATCCAAATTTTGAACGAATAATTGATGGCCGCGGCGGATCGCCATTTCAATTTCCTTTTCCATGAGACTATTCTCCCGTATCCACATACTGGTAAGACTTTTGTATCAATAACTATCTTTATCATAAGATAATTTTCGTCTGTTGGATAGAGAACGGATGTTTGATTGGTGGGGATATGGACCTAAAATATGAATTTAATTTGAACGGATGTGCTGAAAAATAAAAAAACCCTCCGTCTGGAGGGGCAGAAAAGAAAACAGAGCAGCTAAATCCGGATGTCTAGACGGTTTCCCAAATGGGGTACGGCGCTGCTATCCAGCATTTTGACCAGGGATTGACCGTCCTGCGAGGCTTGATCCTTAGCGATTTTAAGCACCTGAATGCTCACATTTTGAGCCAGCCGGGACTGGCTCATGGCCATCGATAAAGCAGGGATATCCATCATAAGCCTCCTCTATGTAAAATGGGTAACATCTATGTTATCGGATGTTCGGTGTGATTTATAAAATAGATGCCGCCCGGGAACCAAGTTCCCGGGCGTGCGATCAGGGAGGTGTCGTGTTGATTTCATCCGAAAAATCCGGAATTAATACATTTCTCCACCGAAGTGATGATCGCGACAGTGGCATCTTTTATGGTGGCGTTTTTTGAAGTGGTGGTGCTGTTTGTGAATCTTATGGCAGGAAACATGCTTTTCTTTGTGGACTTTTTTGATTACAGGTTCCCAGTCGACTTTGACGAATATCGTTTTCTTGATTTCTTTTTTGAGGATGACTGGTTTTGGTCTGCGGACATGACAGTGACGACGGTGATCATGTTCGTGGAAAAAGAATTTACCCATTTGGTTACCCCACCTTTGTTGGAAAATGTGAAACCTGAGATATCGTATGTAACGGTTTCCTTCGCAAACACGGCGGAGGTCCCTGTGAGAATAAAATAGATGATTATCTTAACGGGACAGGGCCAAAACTCTGTGTGAAAATAACAAAAAACCCTTGAAGCCTTAAGCTTCAAGGGTTTCTATAGATGATCTGCAGTGGGCTCGAACCACTGACCCCCACCCTGTCAAGATGGTGCTCTCCCAGCTGAGCTAGCAGATCGTATAAGTCAGATACATTTAATATAATAGCAGCGCCGTAGTTAGCTGTCAATCATTTTATTTTGCTCACGGTGAATGGCATGCACAATTTGTTTGCCGCTCATGATTAGAAGCTATCCAAACGGGCGAAAACTAAAGTATATTTCGAAGCAGAAGGAGTGGCACGGTATGCCGAACAAAGGCGGGCTGCTTGCGGCAGGGATGTGCCTGCTGCTTGCCGGATGCTCCCCCGCGGGTGAGTTTTCGGATGCGCATGAGCCGATCAAGCCCGGTTCAACAATGTCCGATTCACCGATTATGCTGGACGTTTACGGCAAATCGGTCAGCGAGGATGTGTATTCCAAGGGCCCTATTACGCCGCCCTGATTCCCCTGAACAAGACATAGGGCCCGTGCTCCGACTGCACCGGCCCTTGTTTTATTTTAGATATAAGAAAGTATTTGCATCGGAGATTCGGTTTCCTTAGTGTTCGTCGATAAACGTTTTTCTTATTCCTCATCCCATTTGCGTGAATACCCTTTTTGGATGACATAAATGAATGAATAGATCAAGATGGCTGATAAAATGACGATCAGCGCAATGGTCATGCCCATAACGATCCATGGTCTCCCTTCCATAGAGCTCTCATGAGTCAACTATACAGGAAAATCATTTTTTTGTATAATGATTCAGCCGTGTTTTTTATATTGATTGCATGAAAGAGAGGGTAACCGATGCCTGCAGAAATAGTATACGTGACGACCCCCGAGCAGCTGGAACATGCGCTGGACATCCGCCAGGAGGTGTTCGTCAAGGAACAAAACGTGCCCGCCGACCTGGAGATCGACGAATACGATGTGATCAGCGAAAATGTTCATCATATCCTCCTTCAGGACAAGGATCAGTATGTGGCCACCGGCCGGATCATTTATTATAACAGCGATACCGCCAAGATGCAGCGAATCGCGGTTCGCCGCGAGTTCCGCACCCACGGGTTCGGCCGCATTTTGCTGATGGCGATGGAAGAGCGTGCGAGGGAACTGGGGCTGGCCTATTCCATCCTGGATGCTCAGTGCCAAGCTGAACAGTTCTATGCAAAACAAGGCTACGAGGTCATTTCCAAGGAGCCGTTCGATGACGCGGGCATTCCGCATGTCCGTATGAAGAAAACACTGTAGGCTTCATTTCTTCGCATAAATCCTTGTTCTCAGGGAACGATATCCATATGTCACCTTGATATATCATGACAACTTAAGGAGTGGATATCGATGGGAAACCCAGGAAGAGAACAATTTATCGCAGTACAGAAGAACGGTGACGGCGACTTGACGGCCTTTCAAACGTCGTCGGGCCGGGTGCTCGATTACGAGCAGGCGCTGCAGGAAGTAAAGGCGGGCGCCATTGCCGGAGTAAACGTCTTTAAAGGCCGTGACGGCGAGATGTACATCCGCGGGGACGCCGACGGCGATCCGTCGAATAATCTCGATAACCTGCCTACCTTTGAATAAAAGACGAGCGTCATGCTTCCAAAAATAACAGCCGGCTGCAGAGAAGGTTCATCTTTCTGCAGCCGGCTGTGTTTTTTCACCCGTAATCCACATCGACCTGCAAGGGTTACAGCGTATATACGTGCCCTTGCTTAAGGAAGGTCATTTCTCCGGTTTTTCCTACAAACTCGTCTTTATTATCCGCATAATGCATCAATCGAATCATACGCTGAACCGGCTCCGGCAGCGATAGCAGCTCACTGAGCGTCGTATGCACCTCGCCCGGTCCTTCCAGCTGGACCTCGTGAAGGATCGTATCACAGCCGCGTTCCCGTACGAGCTTGTCCAGCAGCCCGGGGTCGAAGGTCATGTCAGCACTGTAGAAGATCCGGCCGTTAATATAGAGGGAAAAGCTGTCTTTGCCCGGAATGTGGCGGTTCGGGATAAGCTCCAGCTCGATTTGCTCCGACAGGCGGCAGGGAATCCCCGGCTGAAGCGTATGTACGTCGAAGGCGTCCTCGAGGCAGGTGATTTCGCCGGGTTGGGACAGACCGCCTTTCAGCGTGTGCTCCCACAGCACATCACGCAAAGCTTCTGCGATATAAAGCTTCATTTTGCGACGGTACGCATATTTCATCTGGAAGGCAAGCTCCTCCAGGCCGCCGACATGATCGCCATGAATATGGGTGATCAGCACGGCATCCAAGTCATTAAACGTTTTGCCCAGTTGGTGAAGGGCGAGGGGTGCTGTAATTCCACAATCGATCAGCAAAGTGAACGACCCGTCCCCGAGCAGGGCATTATTGTTGAAATACTTTTTGGCAAAAGCGCTGCCTGTCCCCAGCATCTGAAGCTGCAAGCTCATCGGTTGATCCTCCTGTAAATGAGCGGCATGCCGAGCATGCCGTTCGTATTTTTTTCTTTCATTATACACCACAGTTCCCAATTTCCATCTCCCCCCATAATATGCTGTAAACGCGCGAAATGGGGTTTTGTCATGGCGAAGGGAAAAAGCAAAAAACCGGCACAAGCCAAAGGGGAAAAGGTCATCCGAGGCATGAGGCTCGTGACCTCCGACGTATGTGAGGCCTGTAAAACGCCCTGTGCCCGGGGAATGGCGTACGCGGCACGGATGAGAGTTCCGGGTGCGGTCGGCAAAGGGGTGCCCTGTATTTTAACCAAGAAATAAGGAGAGAAATGAGGAACTGAACCAAAAATTTGGAGCTATAGTCCCACAAGGTGGGGCTTTTTTTGTGTTTCTGGAACAAAATTCCTTCACTTTTGAGAAAAAATGTGAGTTTTGTCCGTATGGACAGCGCAACTTGCGTTTGTACTTTTCGTATATACATACAACATCACGATGGAAATGGAGGGAAATGAACAAGATGAATTGGAAGAAAGTTATGGTATGCGTATTCGCCTTTTCCCTGATGGGGGGGTCTGTGTTTGCAGATTCAATCACCCAGAAAGTCAGGGTGTGGATGAACGGCAAGGAAATCCAGGACGGCGGTTATATCATCGACGGCAAAACCTATGTCCCGATTCGGGAGTTTGACGGGGTCGTAAAGTTTAATTCAGATACGAATAAGGTTGAATTCATTAAGCCTAACGTACATATATTTCTGTTTAATGGAGATACCGTCTTCGGTAACGTCAATAAAGGGAAGCTCAAGTTTAACGTATTCTGCCAGGTGGACAGCTTATCGGATGATGTGGCGAGCGTAAAGGTAGCTATTACGGATCCTTCGGGAAAGGTTAAGGATATCCAGTCTCAGGACGTAAGCGGCAGCCAGAAGGATAATTTCTGGTTCCGGACATACGATTTTACGTATGATTTCAGCAGCGCGGGCAAATATAAAGTGGGGTTCTACATTAAAGCCACCAAGACCAGCGATTACGTCCTCGTATCGCAAAAAGTGATCACTGCGCTGAACTGACAACCCCCGAGGAGGATAAATTGACCAGATCATGCGGACGTGATACGATACGGTGGTATGATCCATTCCAACCATAAGTGAGGTTTTTGTTAAAATGAGCGATCACAAGCATGAACACGGCGAAGCCTGCAATCATGATCATGACCATGATCACGAGCATGAGGAATTTGTTCTGACGCTGACAGATGAGAACGGCAAAGACGTGGAAATGGTTCTTGTCGAAACATTCGATGTAGGCGAGAACGTTTATGCACTGCTGCTGGAACGTGAGAATCCTGAAGCGGACGGCATCATCCTTCGTGTCGAGGAAGAAGACGAGGAAATGATGCTTTACAATATTGAAGACGAAGAAGAATGGAACAAGGTGGAAGCCGCTTATAATGAGCTGGTTGCCCAGTTGGACCAGGAGTAATCCTTTTCGCCACAAGCCCTACACCAAGAAACCCCCGAACCGCAGCGAAAGCGGGACCCGGGGGTTTCTTTTTTTGGTGCAGGCGGCAAACAGCCGCGCGTATTAAAAAATCGGATCGGTTTCCACAATGACCTTGACGTTTTGGATATACCGGTCTTCCGGTCCTTTTACCGGCAGCCCGACGTCCACATGGTCGACGATGTAGTCGATATTGTCTTGGGAGATGACCTCTCCCGGAAGAAGGATCGGAATGCCCGGCGGATACACATAAATGAACTCGGCGATAATGCGTCCGGCCGATTCCTTGAACGGAATGACTTCCGTATCCCCGTAGAAGGCGTCCCTTGGAATGAGGGACAGCTGCGGAATTTCCGGAATTTTAACAACCAGCTCGTTGGCTGTGTTTACGTTATAGTAGGTCTGTGCCAGCTCGCGGAGCGCATTCACCAGGATGGAGATGGTCTCCTCGTTATCCCCTGGCGTAATCAGGCACAGGATGTTGTACATGTCGCTCAGCTCGACTTCGATATTATACTTTTCGCGAAGCCAGTTTTCGGTCTCATAACCGGTGATCCCCAGGTGGCGGACATGGATGGTCAGCTTGGTCGGATCAAAATCGTAAGTCGCTTCCCCGCCGAGAATTTCCTTGCCGAAGCAGTAGAGACCTTCAATTTCATTGATTTGCTTGCGGGCGGACTGCGCCATGTCGATGGCACTTTGGGCCATGGCATATCCGTTCAGCGCCAGGTTCCGTCTGGAGGTATCCAGCGAGGCGAGCAAAATGTAGGAAGTCGACGTCGTGGTCAGCATACTGATGATCGTTTGCACGCGCTGCGGATTGACATAGCCGTTCTTCGTGTTCAGATTCAGCACGGAGCTTTGCGTCATGGAGCCGCCCAGCTTATGCACGCTCGTCGCAGCCATATCCGCTCCTGCATCCATAGCGGACATCGGCAGTTCCGGGTGGAAATGGGTCAGCACGCCGTGGGCTTCGTCCACGAGGACGGGCACATGCCGGCTGTGGGCGAGGTCCACGATCTCCTTCAGATTGGCGGAGACGCCGAAGTACGTCGGATTAATGACGAGAACCGCTTTGGCGTCCGGATGACGGTCCAGGGCCCGCTGTACGGAGCGGATGGTAATGCCGTGGTCGATCCCTAAATTTTCGTCGCGGGCCGGCGAAACGAAGACGGGCTTGGCGCCGGAGAAAATAATCGCGGACATGACCGACTTATGGACATTCCGGGGAACGATGATTTTGTCGCCAGGAGAGCACATCGTCAGAATCATGGTCATGATCGCGCCGCTGGTTCCCTGTACGCTGAAATACGTGTAATCGGCGCCGAAAGCGTCAGCAGCAAGAATCTGGGCTTCCTCGATGACACCGGTCGGCTGGTGGAGGTCGTCCAACGGGGCAATATTGATCAGATCTATAGAGAGGGCGTTATCGCCGATAAATTCTCTGAATTCGGTATCGGTCCCCATTCCCTTCTTGTGGCCGGGAATATGGAACTGAACGGGATTTTTTGCCGCGTGCTGTGTGAGTGCTGTAAATAAAGGGGTACGGCTATGGTCCATGTATGCTGTCACAACCTTTCATCTGTTAAAATTACAAAGCTCAGTATAGCAAATCGGGGGGCGAATGCAAGCGGCTTTTTGACCCTGTGAAAATCTCGTCCACATATGGGGTACACTATTAGTATAGACCATACTGCCGGGAGGATTCGCACAAACCAAAATAGGGAAGTGGTGAAACGCGTGTCGCAAATAACGGGAGCGGCGGCAGCCCGCCGGCTGATCTCGCCCTTTTTCATCGGGCTGCTGACGATTCTATTTCTCGTGGAATTTATGAAAGGGTCGCTTCTGGTGGCCATTTTGCCGGTTTATATGAAAAACTCGCTCGGTCTCGGCGCCCATACGATCGGTCTCGCTTTTTCCCTTCAATATATCGGAGACAACCTGTTCCGCAGCCCATCGGGCTGGATCGCCGAGCGGCTGGGGTACCGCAGAACGCTGACAGGGGCGCTGGTGCTGACCATCGTCGCGGTTGGCATGATCGCCTTCTTATCCGGCGCAGGCTGGCTGTCGCTTGCCTGTTTTATTCTTGGGGTAGGCACTTCGCCGCTGTGGCCCTGCGCCATGACCGGGACGACGGCCATTTCGGGTCCAAGAGGCAGCAGCGGACAAATGATCGGCATGCTCGAGATTGCTTCGCTGGGCGGAACAGGCGCAGGACCGATCGTCATGAATTTTTTGATGGACCGTACGAACAAAAACTATCAGACGCTATTTTTTATCCTTATCGGCTGCTGCATCATTGTAGTTCTGGTTGCATTGCTCCTCCCGGGAAGAGTCAAGGCCAATGGGCAGGGGATGACAGGAAGGATGGAATCTGTGAGGGGGTTCCTTCCCCAACTGCTCGGGAAGGTGAATCATCTATTTACGAGCATCCGCAAGACGCTGTACGAAATCAGGCATAACCTGAAGGTCAGCTGGCTGGTGTTTCCGGCGCTGTTTCTCCAATCCTTCGTCATCGGGCTGCTCAGCCCTGTGATCACGCTGTACGTTCAAAATGAGCTGCACCTGTCTCCGAATATGTACAGCCTGCTGCTGATCGCGGGTGGAGGCATTACGGTGCTGGCGATCATTCCATGCGGGAAGCTGGTCGACCGGTTCGGAACCGCTCCCTTCCTGAATGCCGGGTTTCTGCTGGCGGCTATTTCCCTCATCATGTTCTCGTCGGTGCGCTCGCTGCCGATTGTGTTCGCCATCGTAGGCGTGGTGGGCATCAGCTATGCCATGATCCTGCCTGCCTGGAATACCTTTGTATCGACACATGTGCCCAAAGGCGAGCGGGGAGCGGTCTGGGGATTTTTCCTCACCCTCCAAGGCTCGGGCATGGTTGTCGGGCCGATCGTTTCAGGTCAGCTCTGGGACCGTCTCGGGCATTCGGTGCCTTTTGTCGCCAGCAGCATCGTCATGGCCGTGCTGTTTGTGATCCACCTCGTTTTGTCGCGCAAGAAGCGGGCAGACGCGCCGTAACAAACAAAAAAAGGATAGGGTGCCAGCGCGCTTATGCGTACCGGCTGCTCTATCCTTTAATATTTGGCTGCACCGTAAGCGGCGGTTAGAACGCCATTTTATACAGCGGCAGCAGCTGTTCAAAAGTGGAATGAATGACGGACACCAGTTGGTCTCCGTCCTCCAGCACAGGGTCCCCTTTTTCAATCCGGAGTCCGCACAGCACCTCGGATTTTTTGACGTTCTTCAGCTTGTCCGCCATTTTGGCGAAGTCTGCGGCCGTCATTTCAGACTGCGGGGTAAAGCCGGGGTCCATATGGTCCATCGACCAATAGAACGTTTTGGGGAGCTTTTTGACAGTCGCGATTCCTTTCTTGCCTTCCAGATGCTCGGCGAATACCGACTTGTTCGTGCTTTCGTAAATGATCGCAAAGATGATGAACAGATGCGTGCCGAACATGCCCACCTGAAAATGGGGGAGGGCTTTGTAGCCGCGTTTGTTGGCCGCCCAAGCCACCCAGGTATCGTTCGGTGGGTTTACCGTCCGGCGGGCATGCTTGGCCACGTGAACGAACATTTCCTCTCCGCAGAGCGCGGACAGGAATGGAACGATTTCGCTGCCTAATATTTCAAGTTTGGGGCGGACCCGCTCAATAAGCACCTCCATCCGGGGCTCCAGTCCCTCCACATTAAACACTTCAAAATCCTGCGAGTTAAATCCTACAAACGGCATTCTTGCTGCCTCCTCCATCCAAATGCGTGTTGAATTTTTGTCCCATTATACCATAATCCGCGGCGGATCTTTAATTGGCAGGGCTTCCGGCCGGTCTTTTCCGTTTGATGCTGCGCCCTGTCGGGTAAAAATAGTCAATAAACCAAGTTACCGTTACATAGGATAAAGTATAAAATATAGCAAAGCTGTTAAGCCATCAGCTTGATAACGAAGCTGAAGAATCACCGGCCGATTCCAGCCCGCCGGTCTTAAGAAGCGGGAGAAGGAAATAGCCAAAGGCGGTCCAATTTTGAAGGAGGGAGTGCCGTGAATAAGAGCTATGAAGTGGAATACTGCAATTTGGAGCTTCGGTTTAACCGGCGGCATATTCAGGACCTGATCAAGGATTTGATTCAAGACGGCTATTCGTTGTACTGGAGCGAAAACGAAACCCTGTTCATCATCTCCGTCCGAACGGGGCGCAAACTCGTCAAGCTGCGGTTTAACCGGACGAAAAACGGTTATAAGATGGTTGGGGATTATACGATCCGGGACGCCAAGCTGGCGGAATGGATGGAGAAGCTGATCGAGGATACCCGCGGTCACGCGATCGTCAAACGGTTCAAGGACCGCCAGATTCTGATCGAGAGCATTCTATTCGGCGAGGTGATCCGGCTTGTCGAAATTTCAGGCTATCAGCAAAAAGTATTGTATCAGAAGGGTCCCTTTATGACGGAGCAGGAGATTTCCAAAATGTATTTCTCCAAAGAAGGCGACTTGCGCCTGCAACTCCTGAGGCTTGAGCTGGATGACGAGCTGGAGCGCCTGTACGAGGCGATGCAGGCCGGAGATGCCGAAAAAGCGGAGAAGAGCAAGGAGAAGCTCGCCGCCCTGTCCAAGGATTTAATGATGCTTGAATGGTAAATTACCTTTTGTACGACAATAGAATGGAAGATCGTTCATAAACACCTCGGATGCGCTGCGGGGTGTTTTATCACGGGCAGCTGACTGCCGAACCCGGACTTCACTTTCACGCGTAAACACGTTAAAATAGGCTTGTTCTAAAATTTTCATCAAAAAATCGCAAAGAATGGAGAAAAAACATATGTCGAAACAACAAATTGGTGTCATCGGCCTTGCTGTCATGGGCAAAAATCTGGCACTCAACATTGAGAGCAGAGGCTTCACCGTTTCCGTGTTTAACCGCTCTCCAGAAAAAACGCATGATCTTTTGAAGGAAGCCGAAGGAAAAAATCTGACGGGGACTTTCTCGATTGAGGAATTTGTGAACTCGCTGGAAACACCGCGAAAAATTTTAATTATGGTACAAGCCGGCAAGGCGACCGACGCCACGATCGAGCAGCTGGTGCCTCACTTGGACGAAGGGGACATCATCATCGACGGAGGTAACGCGTACTTCCCGGATACACAGCGCCGCAGCGCGGAGCTGGAAGCAAAAGGACTGCGCTTTATCGGGACAGGCGTATCCGGCGGGGAAGAGGGAGCTCTGAAGGGACCTTCCATTATGCCAGGGGGACAAAGAAGCGCCTACGAACTGGTGGAACCGATTCTGACGGCGATTTCCGCCAAAGTGAACGGGGAGCCTTGCTGTACATATATCGGACCGGACGGTGCCGGACATTACGTAAAAATGGTGCATAACGGCATCGAATACGGCGACATGCAGCTGATCTGCGAAGCTTACCAGCTTCTGAGGGACACGCTGGATTTGAGCGCCGAAGAACTGCATGAAATTTTCTCCGACTGGAACAAGGGCGAGCTCGACAGCTACCTGATCGAAATTACGGCCGATATTTTCGCCCAAAAGGATCCGGAGACGGGCAAACCGATGGTGGACGTTATTTTGGACGCAGCCGGCCAAAAGGGCACGGGCAAGTGGACAAGCCAAAGCTCCCTGGATTTGGGCGTGCCGCTGTCCATGATCACGGAATCTGTGTTCTCCCGCTTCCTGTCGGCCATGAAGGAAGAACGCGTAGAAGCGAGCAAAATTTTGAACGGCCCGAAAAAAGCCCCGTTCCAAGGGGACAAAGCCGTGTTTATCGAGAACGTCCGCAAGGCGCTGTTTGCAAGTAAAATCGTATCCTACGCCCAAGGCTTCGCACAGCTGCGCGTCGCTTCCGACGAGTACGGCTGGGATCTGCAGTACGGCAACCTGGCGAAAATCTGGCGCGGCGGCTGCATCATCCGCTCCCGCTTCCTGCAGAACATCACCGACGCCTACGAGAAAGATCCGGGCCTGAAAAACCTGCTTCTGGATCCGTTCTTCAAGGACATCATCGAGAACTACCAGGGAGCATGGCGTACGACAGTATCGACGGCCGTGGCTCAAGGCGTTCCGGTTCCCGGCTTTGCCAGCGCCCTGGCATATTTCGACAGCTACCGCACGGAACGGCTTCCGGCGAACCTGCTTCAGGCGCAACGCGATTACTTCGGAGCCCACACGTTCAAGCGCGTGGACAAGGAAGGCGTCTTCCATCACAACTGGATTCAGGAGTAATCGTTACTTGGGGGAGCCGCTTCGTTTTCTCCGCTCTGGAAAAGACCGTGCATCGCCTCCAGCAGGCAGACGCGGATCCTTTCGTTGTCGAGCCCCTGGGCAGATGACCGGCTGAGCAGGAGGACGGCGGCCTCGCCGAAATATTGAAAATTGCGCATTAGACGTGGCTTGGGAAGCTCCAGCAGGGCTGGATCTTTCTGGGCCACTTTTTTTTGGACGTAATGAAGCACCCAGAGCAGATCGTCCCGGCACAAAATGTGCTGGGGATCGAAGATTTGCTCTATCCGTTTGGGGCCTCCTAGTAAAGGGCTATGGGAATCATGCATGGCTCCTCTCGACCACTCCTCATATTCTACTGGTTATCAAGTTGATGTATGTATATGATAGAGTTCCTGCAAATAGACTTGCAGGCGAAGGACGGCATTGTCGAAAGTTTTTGGCCTGTGTTATGATATGTAGCAAGTAACGGCATGGGCAGCAGCAAGTGCAAAAAGGGGTGTTCTATTGAACCGGACTAAACAAAATATTATCTTGATCGGTATGATGGGCACGGGCAAGTCAACCGTCGGCGACCTGCTGGCTATGGAGCTCGGATACCGGCTGATCGATCTGGATGCCGCCGTCGTGGAAAAGGCAGGCATGACGATCCCGGAGATCTTCGAGCGGCATGGCGAGCCGCATTTCCGCGAGCTTGAGAACGAGACGCTGCGGCAGGTGCTCGCCTCCGGAGAAGGAGTGATCGTCGCCACGGGGGGCGGCGCGGTGCTGCGCCCGGACAACTGTGAGCTGATGCTGCAGGGCGGTCTCGTCGTGGCGCTCACCGCAGATGCGGAGCATATTATTGCCAGGGTCCAGGGGGACCGGAACCGGCCGCTGCTTGCGGGCAATGCGGAGGAGCGGGTGAGAGCGCTGCTTGAGGAGCGGAGAGACGCATATCGCTTTGCCCACTGCACGGTGGACACATCGGGCCTTGCGGCGGAAGAAGTCATGCGTGCAATTTTAGCGCATTACCGCGTCTAAGCTTATCTCTGTGAAAAAGCAGCAGCAGCCTGACCGGGGTCAAGCTGCTGCTTCAGTAGCTTAGGTTGCGGCCCGGTCAAGCAACCGGAAGGGCACCGAAGCCATAACTTCACTTTGTGGGGATAATGTTTTCGGGGCTCCCCGCAAAGTACCTGGAATAGGCATCGAAGTGAAAGCTCCCTTTAATGGGGATGATGTTTTCGGGGCCCCCCGCAAAGTACCTGAATAAGCATCGAAGCGAAAGCTTCACTTTATGGGGATAATGTTTTCGGGGCTCCCCGCAAAGTACCTGAATAGGCATCGAAGCAAAAGCTTCACTTTGTGGGGACTACTCTTCTTCTTCCTCGTTCCATTGAAGCATGCCGCCGACCATGTTGACGCAGTCGATGCCGTGCTGCGACAGGTACTGGCAGGCGCGCATGCTGCGGCCGCCGCTGCGGCAGATCATAATGACTTCGCCGTCTCTCGGGATTTCGTCCAGACGGGCGGGGATTTCACCCAGCGGGATATGCTTGGCGCCGCTGATCATGCCCTGGGCCACTTCATCGTCCTCACGGACGTCGATCATCTGCAGGGACTCGCCGGCAAGCAGGCGGCGTCTCACCTCAGAAGGCTCTATTTCACGAAACATTGACAATGTTAAAACCTCTTTTCGACTGTAATCATACTGTTCATCACCTATGATACCCAAGCAGTAAATCGGCTGTCAATCCGGACAGACCCGCGGGAAGAGCCATACTACCGACTAGTGCAAAGGAGATTACACATGGACATGATCGTACATCCGACTCCCCGGCTGAGCGGGGAAATCGGAGCTCTCTCATCCAAAAACTATACGACCCGCTACCTGCTGGTGGCGGCGCTGGCCGAAGGGACAAGCACGGTATACTTCCCGGCTCACAGCGAGGACAGCGACGCAATGCGCCGCTGTATCCAGGACCTCGGCGCCACGCTCGTCGAAGACGACGAGAAGGCCGTCATTACCGGCTTCGGCAGGCATCCGCGCGACGTCAAGGAGCTGAACGTCGCCAACGCCGGCGCGGTGCTGCGCTTCCTGATGGGAACCGCCGCCCTCTGCCCGGAGGTGACGTTCGTCAATACGTATCCGGACTCGCTGGGCAAGCGCCCCCACGACGACCTGATCACCGCGCTTGAGCAAATCGGCGTGCAGGTGGAGCACAACAACGGACGCCTGCCGATCACGATTCGCGGCGGGCAGGCGAAAGGCGGCCGAATTACAGTATCAGGCGAAGTAAGCTCTCAGTACTTGAGTTCTCTGCTGTTCCTGACACCGCTGCTGGCGGAGGACAGCGAGATTGAGGTCACGGGCGACCTGAAATCGAAAGTCGTCATCGGTCAGACGCTGGAAGTGCTGGAGCAGGCAGGGATCGTCATTCATGCCAGCGACGACTACACGCATTTCCGCGTTCCCGGCAACCAGTCCTATCAGGCGAAAACCTATACTGTGCAGGGCGACTACCCTGGATCGGCGGCAGTGTTGGCGGCGGCGGCGGTCACGGAATCGGACGTGCTGATCAAGCGCCTGCCGGTGCAGAGCAAGCAGGGAGAGCGCGCGGTTGTCGACGTGCTTCAGATGATGCAGACTCCCCTGACGCATGAGAACGACGAAGTCCATGTCCGCGGCAATGGGAAGCTTAAAGCCGTCGAGTTTGACGGGGACGCGGCCACGGATGCCGTGCTGGCCATGGTGGCTGCCGCCGTGTTTGCGGAAGGAACCTCCCGCTTCTATAATGTGGAAAATTTGCGCTACAAGGAATGCGACCGCATCACCGATTACCTGGCCGAGCTTCGCAAAGCCGGGGCCAACGTGGAGGAGCGCCAGGCGGAGATCATCGTCCACGGGCGGCCGGAAGGGGTCGAGGGGGGCGTCGAGATCAACGCCCATTACGACCACCGGGTCATCATGGCGCTGACCATCGTCGGCCTGCGCTCCAAGCAGCCGCTGCGAATCAAGGATGCGCACCACGTCGCCAAATCGTACCCGCAGTTCTTCGACCATATGAAGGCGCTTGGCGCCCAGGTGGAATGGGTAAAGTAACTCATAAGCTATAAGTACAAGTAAATCCGATTATTGAAGAAAATAGAGCAAAGGCGGGATGAACGATGTCATTTGAAAATCCGACCCGGGAAGAAATCAAGGAAATTCTGGAGCAGGCCGGCAACATTGCGGTTGTCGGCCTGTCCGACAAGCCGGACCGCACTTCTTACATGATTGCGGAAGCGATGCAGCAGCGCGGCTACCGGATCATTCCCGTGAACCCGACCGTTCAGGGAACCATCCTTGGCGAAACGGTCTACGCCTCGCTGAAAGACATTCCTGAACCCGTCGATATTGTCGATGTGTTCCGGCGCAGCGAATACTGCGCGGACGTGGCGAGGGAGGCTGCCGACATCGGCGCACGGGTACTGTGGCTGCAGCTCGGCGTTGTCAACGATGAAGCCGCCAGCATCGGCGAAGAGAACGGCATGCGGGTCATTATGGACCGCTGCATCAAGGTGGAGGACTCCGTAACCCGGCCGAACCGTCCCGGCCAAAAGAACGGATAATACCTTCGCCTGAATACGAGGCAAGACAGGGCCGTGCAGAGCAATCTGCAGGTCCTTTTTTCTTTTTGACAAAAAGTTGAACAACGCGTACCATTTTAAATATGTGTGTGTGTTGAGAGGAGAGTGCATGTCTTGAACTGGCTTGGATCGCTGCAGCAGCTCGGCAGAGCAGTGATGCTGCCTACGATGGTTCTGCCGTCGGCCGCCATACTGCTGTGTGTCGGCAGTCTGCCATGGGCAGCCTGGGGGCTGCCGGGCGTCGCAGAGGTGTGCACTTGGGCAGGACAGGGTATTTTTTATTTCCTCCCGTATCTGTTTGCGGTAGGAGTGGCTTGGGGTCTGGCGAACCAGGCAGGACCGGCTGGCCTTGGGGCTCTGGCCGGGATGTTTATCTATGATCAAATTACGAGGCATCTGGGTAATGGTGGCATTCAGCCTTCCACGCTGATCGGCATCATTTTCGGCATGATCGCCGGCTCTGCCTATAACCGGTATAAACATATCAAGCTGCCTGAGATTGTCCAGTTTTTTGGCGGCTCGCGCTTCGTGCTTTTGTTTATGGGGCTGTTCTCCGCCCTGTTTTCGTGGGTGATGGTCTTTATCGCTCCGCTGCTGCAGAAGGCGCTGAACGAGCTGACCATGCTCATGGCGCATATGGGCGGATTCGGTCTGTTTTTATACGGCATTTTGTACCGGATCCTGACGGCGTTCGGCCTTCATCATCTGCTCAACAATGTTTTCTGGTTCCAGCTGGGAACTTACAAAACCCCGTCGGGCAGCATCGTGCAGGGGGATTTGCCGCGTTATTTTGCGGGGGATCCGACCGCCGGTACATTTATGGCCGGACTGTTCCCTATTATGATGTTCGCACTGCCGGGCATCGCCTTGGCGATCATCCAGGAAGCGCGGGAAGACCTGAAGCCGAAGGTCAAGAAGACGTTTTTGACAGCGGCCTTGGTCTGCTTCTTGACAGGGGTGTCTGAACAGATCGAGTTTGCCTTCTTGTTCGCAGCGCCTTATTTGTTCATCCTGCATTCGATCCTGTCGGGGATCGCGATGTGGATTACGTATGCGCTCGATATTCATCACGGGTTTTCCTATTCCGCAGGGGCGATCGATTATCTGCTGAACTTCCATCTGTCGCATAACGCGCTTCTGATTATTCCGATCGGGCTCGGATACGGCCTTGTGTACTATTTTCTGTTCCGCTGGGCCATTCGGAGGTTTCAAATTCCGACGCCCGGACGCGAGGAAGGCTCCACGCTGGAGGACTGGGCAGGCAACATCCCTTATCAGGCTCCGCTCATTCTGGAAGCGCTCGGGGGCAAGGACAACATCGTTCAGGTGGAATCCTGTATCACCCGGCTGCGGCTGACGGTCAAGAACGACCGCATGATCGACAGCAATGCGCTGAAGCTGCTCGGCTCCGCGGGGCTGATCAAGCTCGGCGGCGGCAACGTGCAGGTCGTATTCGGCACCTATTCGGAGCTAATCCGCGAGGAAGTGAACAAGCTGCTGCACCGGGATTTGCCGCAGGTGCTGTTCAGCGCGCCGGTCCAAGGGAAAATGATCCCGATCGAAGAAGTGCCCGATCATATTTTCGCCGCGAAGCTGGTGGGAGACGGGGTGGCGTTCATGCCGGAGAAAGGGGAGCTCGTGTCTCCGGTATACGGGACGATCATGCACCTGTACCCGACGATGCATGCCATCGGGATCTCGACACCGGAAGGGCTCGAGGTGCTGCTTCACATCGGCATCGATACGTCCCAGCTCAAGGGCGGGCATTTTACCGCGGTCGTGCAAGAAGGAGACGCGGTGGAGCCCGGCCAGCTGCTGGTTAAATTTGATATCAACTATATCCGAAGTCATGCTTCATCGCTTGCCACGCCGATGGTGATCACCAACCCGGACCGCGTTAAGTCATGGAGCTTCGCTCCGTTCAAAGCCGTCAAGAAGGGGCAGACGTCGGTTATGTCCGTAGTATTACACGACAGAAATGTTGGAGGTTTGGAATCATGATACAAGGCATCGGTGCATCTGCCGGGGTAGCGATTGGAAAAGCATTTGTACTGCCGAACTGGGAATGGGACCTGCCCGAGACCGGGATCGACGCAGTAGATCTGGCCAACGAATTTGAACGGCTGTATGAGGGGATACGAACCTCCAAAAATGAGATTGAGTTTATTAAAAATGAGTTCAGGGATATGGTCGGGGAAGAGGAGTCGAGCATTTTTGACGCTCATTTGGCCATCCTGGACGATCCGGTGTTCATGAATGAAATTCAAGGCGTCATTGAGCGCCAGTATAAAGCGGCCGAGGTCGCGGTAAAAGAGGCGATCGATCATTTCGTCACGATGTTCGACCTGCTGGATGACGAATACATGAAGGAGCGGGCGATGGACATCAAGGATGTCGGCAACCGCCTGCTCAAGCATCTGCTCGGCGCGCCGGAGATTACGCTGCCTGCGGATACCCAGCCGTATATCCTCGTGGCCAAGGAGCTGTCCCCGTCCCAGCTGGCACATTTGAATCCTTCTCACGTGCTCGGCATCGTGACGATGGTCGGCGGGAAGACGTCCCATTCGGCCATTATGGCACGGGCTCTCGGCATTCCGCTCGTTGCGGGGCTGGAGAACAAGCTGAAGGATCCGATCCAGACCGGGGATTTGCTGGTCATTGACGGGGACACCGGAGCGCTGTATCTCAATCCGGACGATACGCTCGTGGAAGAATATGTGCGGATCCGGGAGCGCCAGCTGGCGAAGAAGGAGCAGCTGGAGCTGTTGGCTGCCGTCGAAGCGATCACGAAGGACGGCTGCGAGCTTCACCTGGCCGCGAACATCAGCTCCGCCAAAGAAGTGGAATCGGCCTTGAAATACGGCGCCAATGGCGTAGGGCTGTTCCGGACGGAATTTTTGTACATGGACCGCAGCACGTTTCCGAGTGAAGAGGAACAGTTTGAGGTGTACCGCCAGGTAGCCCAGCAAGTGGGTGAGCTTGGGGCGGTGATCCGCACGCTCGACATCGGCGGCGACAAGCAGCTGGATTATTTTGCGCTGCCGGATGAGGATAACCCGGTTCTAGGCTACCGGGCGATCCGGATCAGCCTTGACCGCCAGGAGCTTTTTCAGACGCAGCTGACCGCCATTCTTCGGGCGAGCGCGTTCGGCAGGGTGAAAATTATGTACCCGATGATTTCATCGGTCGACGAAATCAGACAAGCCAATGAAGTGCTGCATCGGGCCATGGCCGATCTTGACGCAAGGGGCATCGCTTACGACAAGGACATCCCGGTCGGCATCATGATCGAGATTCCCGCCGCAGTCATCATCGCTGATCTGCTCGCGGAAGAATGCGACTTCTTCAGCATCGGCACGAACGATCTCGTACAGTACGTATTGGCAGTTGACCGGATGAACGAGCAGATCGCCCATATGTATCATCCGTTCCATCCGGCGATTCTGCGGATGCTGCGCACGACGGTGGAAGCCGCGCACCGGGTGGGCATTCCCGTCAGCGTGTGCGGCGAAATGGCCGGCGACGAACGCTCGGTACCGATCTGGCTGGAGCTGGGCGTGGACCATCTGAGCATGTCGATCCAGTCCCTGCTGAAGCTGAAGCATCGGATACTTAACACGACGGCTTCCGATGCGAAGCGGACGGCGCAGACATGTTACCAGTTGAAGAGCAGCGTCGAAATCGAACGCCTGCTGACCGAATTTGCCGAGCCTGCCTGCGCAAATAACGAGAGCGTGAATCAGCCTCGGGGCGAAAAGGGCAGCAACGCTTCCTGACCCCTGCCCCTGCCGTCTAAATACAGAAAAGAGCCCGCCGATCCACCAAGTGGACGGTCAGGCTCTTTTTTTTGACCCGGCTGACTGCCTATGGCCTGCTCCTTATTGCCCCGCAAGCGCATCGCAAAAGGCTTTGCCGTAAGGCGGAAGATCCGGCGGGCGGCGGGCGGACACGATATGTCCGTCAGTGACGACCGCCTCGTCCTTCCAGATTGCGCCGGCGTTCTCCATGTCGTCCCGGATGCCCGGAGTGGAGGTCACGTTAACGCCCTGCAAAATTTTAGCCGAGACCAGCACCCAGCCTGCATGGCAGATTTGCCCGATCGGCTTGCGTTCCTCGTGCATTTCCCGCACCAGCTGCAGCACCTTTCCGTAGCGGCGCAGCTTGTCCGGCGCCCAGCCGCCGGGCACCAAAATGCCGTCGTAATCCCGGCTGTCCACTTCTTCAAACGAATAGTCCGATACGGCAGGAACGCCATATTTGCCGATGTAGGAATGTCCCTTCTTGTCCCCGACCAGGTGCACCTCGGCGCCTTCCTCCCTCACCCGGTATACGGGATACCACAGCTCCAAGTCTTCAAACTGGTCATCGACGAGCGCAATGACCTTCTTTCCGGCTAATCTCATGTTCAGCATGCTCCCTCCTGAGTAAATGTCCCTATGTTTCCAGTGTAACAAAAATGAATAGAACAATCATGCTTTACAAGAAAGGGATGGGCCGTTTGGTAAATAAAACAGGTGGGCTAGAGAGGAAGGAATCCAGCGCGGGCAGGGCGAATACGAAGGGGAACGATGATTTTTACAATGACTATATAAAGATGTAAAAAGATATATGGGGTGGAAATATGGGATCAAAATGTAAATGTGGGGAAGTCCTTAGACTTGACCTTCGCACGGTGATGTATACCCGTAACGTAATCATACGGCATGTTCCGGTGCTTGCGTGTGACGATTGTTCGAATTATGAGCTGCTGCCATGCATGAGACCGGTGCTGAAGAAATGCGTCGAGACGCTCGGGGAGCGTCCTTCCCGTCGAAGCTTTTCTTTGGCAGACCACCATGAGCTGGCAGGAATGGTTCGCGAGGTGTTCCTGCGTCCCGACAGCCTGTCCCGCGAAGATTTGGAGCTGCAGATTGAAACCGAGGTCAGGGACCGTATCAACCTGCTTCTGGACTTATACAGCTTTGCCGAACAGACTGAGGACCACGAGTGGGTGGAAAATATCCGGGAGCGGCTGTCCCAGCTGTCGGCGATGCTGCCTGAATTGAACCAATTTTACGCCTGATTTACGTTTTACTGCATTTTTTCGGGTTTTTCGCTAGGTATGTTGGATTTTTCACGAGCTTTTTGATACGATAGATTCAGGATTTGAATCGAAAAAAGGGGATGTATATCAAATGGCGACAATGACTAAACTGACTACTAGCGATCAGCTGCAAACCGCATTGGAAGCCTCCACAGATAAGCCTCTACTGCTGTTTAAGCATAGTACACGCTGCCCGATCAGCGCCGGTGCGTATCGGGAAATGATGTCTTACTTGGAAGATCAGCCGAATGAAGCCGTACAGTATGGTCTGATCCATGTTGTCGAAGACCGTCCGGTATCGATGGAAGCGGCGGATCTTCTTGGGGTGCAGCATGAATCGCCTCAGGTTATTCTGGTTCAAAATCAGGCGCCCATCTGGCATACGTCTCATTCTCATATTACTTCTGAAGTGATTAAAGAGCATTTGCAACAGCTGTAAGTGTAATCATTGCACAATGCAAAATTTTGTCGTATCATTGAGTTTAATGGGTTGACGAATGAAAATTTATTTGCAATGGAGAGAAGGAATTTGACGGTAACCATTTACGATGTGGCGCGTGAAGCAGGCGTATCGATGGCCACGGTATCGCGGGTTGTCAACAACAATCCGAACGTGAAGCCTCAGACCCGGAAGAAAGTATATGAAGCAATTGAACGTTTAGGATATCGTCCGAACGCGGTGGCAAGAGGACTTGCCAGCAAGAAAACGACAACCGTGGGTGTCGTGATTCCGGACATATCCAACTCCATTTTTGCGGAGATCGCCCGGGGTATCGAAGATATCGCCAACATGTACCACTACAATATCATTTTGTGTAACGCTGACAAGAGAAAAGACAAGGAAATTCGCGTCATCAACACGCTGCTTGAGAAGCAGGTGGACGGGCTGCTCTTCATGGGCGGAACCGTAACGGACGAGCATATTCAGGCCTTCCAGACCTCGGCTGTGCCGATCGTGCTCTGTGCGACGCGCGACGAGAACGGCATTTATCCTTCCGTGGATATCGATCATGAGGCTGCCGCCTTTGACGCGGTAAATACGCTGATTCGTCACGGTCACCGGGATATCGCCATGATCAGCGGAACGCTCCAGGACCCGGCGAACGGCTATGCCCGTTTCCAAGGCTACAAGAGAGCGCTGGAAGCTGCCGGCATCGAGTATCAGGAAGACCTGGTTCGCATCGGCAACTACCGGTATGAATCCGGTGTGGAAGCGATGAAGTATTTCCTCGGGCTGAAGAAGAAGCCTACGGCGATCTTTGCGGCCACCGACGAGATGGCGATCGGCGCCATTCACAGCATTCAAGACGAAGGTCTGAAGGTTCCCGATGACTTCTCGATCATCAGTGTGGATAACATCCGCATGGCTTCGATGGTTCGTCCGCAGCTGACGACTGTAGCGCAGCCGATGTACGATTTGGGTGCGGTAGCGATGCGTCTCTTGACCAAGCTGATGAAGAAAGAAAATGTGGACAACCCTCGGGTCATTCTTCCTCACGAAACGATTTTGCGGCTCTCCGTAAGTCATGTGAACGAGGAATAAATAGACATATCCAAATATGAAAAAGGTTGAATACTCGTGAAAAAAGCTCCTTCAGGGAGCTTTTTTTGGGATGTGCGGCTTTTAACAGATACGATGCAGCCATGTGCCTGTTTTCATAGCCAATAAGGCCTTATCGTCCGAAATCATATTTTTGCACAAGCCAGCATCATCGAGAACTGACCGCTTGAAAGGATTGAAGATGACATGCCAGAAATGATAGGAATCATCGGAGCCATGGATGAGGAAGTGGAACTGCTTCTTGCCGGGATGGAAGGGGCGGAGACGGTCACGAAAGCGGGTGTCAAATATGCCCGGGGTACATACAGAGGCAAGCCGGTAATCGTTTGCAAATCCGGCGTGGGCAAAGTCAATGCGGCGGTAACGACGCAAATTTTGATCGACCAGTTTGGCGTCGACAAAGTGCTGTTTACTGGTGTGGCCGGAGCCGTTCATCCGGAACTGAACATCGGCGATATCGTCATTTCGTCGGACTGCGTGCAGCATGATATGGATGTCAGCCCGCTCGGATATGCACGTGGCGTAATCCCTTACCAGGAAGTATCGGAGTTCAAGGCGGACGCAAGTCTCATCGCTTTGGCACAGGAAGCTTGCCAGGCTCTCGGAGAGGTCAACTGCAAGGTGGGACGGGTTCTCTCGGGGGACCAGTTTATCGCGAACGTCGATCAGGTATCCTGGTTTTATGAGCATATGGAAGGAGCTTGCGTCGAAATGGAAGGCTCTGCCGTAGCCCAAGTCTGCTATATGAACGGCGTGCCGTTTGTTGTGATCCGGTCGATGTCCGACAAGGCCGACGGTTCGGCACATGCCAATTTTGCCGAATTTACGGTAGCATCGTCACGCCGCTCCCATGCGATTCTGGATTACATGGTGCAGCGGTTGTAGTCGGCGGCTCGACAAGCATCGAAACGATTGGAATCTAACTAAAAATCCCCAGTCCCTTGAAGAGAGGATGGAGCCGCACGATGATCGGCTCGCTCTGTCCCTCTTCCGGGAGACCGGGGATTTTTTCGGCTTGTCCGGCATATGGCAAAGGCCATCTCCGAAACATTGTGTATATGGTTAATACATAAATCGCTGCTGGAAACGGATCCGGTCAAACTGTTCCTTGGAGGACAGCGGAACGTCCCGGCCGATGCGGACCATAAGGCAGTTGGCCGGATGGGAACAGATCTCCGGATCGTCGGTGGCGTACCATACCATGTCCACGACTTTCATCAGCCGCTCCATCATTTTGCGATAGTCCCATACGCTGAGGCCGCTGGATTTGAGGTCCCAATGCCAATAATACTCGGTCGTAAAGACAATGTAGGGCTCCATTTGGCCGCCTTCAAAAGCGGTTGTGATCATTTTCTGCCCGAGTCCCAGCGAACGGTAGCTGTTGGCCACCTCAATCGCTCCCAGCTCGATCAGGTCGGCCATATGGCCCTGCGACCAGCGTTCCTGCTCGTCCGGGTAATGGAAGGTGACATAGCCGACGATCACGTTTTCATCCCGGGTAATGATGATTCTCCCTTCCGGAAGGCCGGCGATTTCGATCAACGCCTTGTGCTGCTCGGCCGGCCTGCGGAAAGCGTCGAGATCCGGATGCATCGTAAGCTCCGCGAGCCTCCCCGGTGGTACGGGACCTTCGACAATCAGGCAGCGGTCCTCGCGGGACAGCGGATGGACATGATACAGTTTGAGGTGTTCCATCTGGACGCTCCTTTCTGCTTCTAACCTACTTATAGCAAAAAAACAAATAAATGAAAAGGGAATGGCAGGGGCATACATCCTGTGCTATAATATCTCTGACATAAATTAGTCACATTTTTTTGCTGTTTCCGTAAGTGCTTAACCTGTATGCTATACCCTTTCAGCAATCATTCAAAACTCTCGTAAATCAAGTCATGATGTGTATGGTGTCAATCTATTGGCATGAACTCATACAAGATTGTAAGCGCTGCCCTAGCATGGGAGAACAGAGGGAGGATGAAAGTATGGATCAAATTCACAATGAAATCTTGCCGAGCGTGGTTTCATCATCCAATATGGGCGATTATGAACAGGCTCGTTCCGAGTTTCAATGGGAAGATGTGGAGAAACATTTCACCTGGTATGACACAGGCAAGGTAAATATGGCTTACGAGGCAATTGACCGCCATGTGGCAGAAGGACGCGGATCGAAGACGGCGCTCCTGTACAGCGATGCTTCCCGTGACGAGTCGTATACCTTTGCGGAGATGAAGGAGCAGTCCGACAAATTCGGTAACGTGCTGCGCAAATACGGTATCGGTAAGGGAGACCGGGTATTTATTTTTATGCCGCGGAGTCCGGAGCTTTATTTCTCCCTCATGGGTATTTTGAAAGTGGGAGCCGTCGTTGGACCGCTCTTCGAAGCGTTTATGGAGACGGCCGTCAAGGATCGACTCGAAGACAGCGGGGCCGTCGCCCTGATTACGACGCCGCAGCTGCTTGGGCGCGTCAAGAAGGATGAGCTTCCCGACTTGAAACATATTTTCGTCGTTGGCGACAATGTACAGACGGACGACAGCATTATTGATTATAAGCAGGAAATGAACGAAGCGCCTGCGGACCTGCAGATCGAATGGCTGGACCGCAGCGACGGATTGATTATTCATTATACTTCCGGTTCCACCGGCAAGCCGAAGGGGGTATACCACGTTCAGAATGCGATGATTCAGCATTACTATACGGGGCGGATCGTCCTTGATCTTCGGGAAGACGATACCTATTGGTGTACGGCTGACCCGGGCTGGGTAACAGGAACATCGTACGGTATTTTTGCCCCATGGCTGAACGGGGTAACCAATGTCATCCGCGGCGGACGCTTCAGCCCGCAGGATTGGTACGGCACGATTGATAAATACAAAGTCACGGTGTGGTACAGCGCACCGACCGCTTTCCGGATGCTGATGGGGGCCGGGGCCGATGTGATCTCCCAGTTTGACCTCAGCAGCCTCCGCCACGTTCTGTCCGTTGGCGAGCCGCTGAACCCTGAAGTCGTCCGCTGGGGCGAGAAGGTATACGGGCAGCGCATTCACGATACATGGTGGATGACCGAAACGGGCGGGCAGCTGATCTGTAACTATCCTTCCATGGCCATCAAGCCTGGCTCCATGGGACGCCCGCTTCCAGGGATCGAGGCCGCTATCCTGGACGATAACGGCAAGGAAGTGGCTCCATATACAATGGGCAATCTGGCCATCAAGGCCCCTTGGCCGTCGATGATGAACCAGATTTGGAAAAACCCGGCCAAGTATCAGGAGTATTTCAGAATTCCGGGCTGGTATATTTCCGGCGACTCGGCATACATGGACGAAGAAGGTTATTTCTGGTTCCAAGGCCGGATCGACGATGTCATCAACTCGTCCGGCGAGCGGATCGGACCGTTCGAAGTCGAGAGCAAGCTTGTCGAGCACCCGGCGGTTGCAGAAGCCGGCGTCATCGGCAAGCCGGATGCGACGAGAGGCGAAATCATCAAGGCGTTTATTTCGCTTCGCGAAGGTTACACCGAGTCGCAGGAGCTTAAGGACGAGATCTACCGCTTTGTCAAAGAGGGATTATCGGCCCATGCTGCACCGCGCGAAATTGAGTTCAAGGATAAACTGCCGAAGACGCGTTCCGGTAAAATTATGCGGCGCGTGCTGAAGGCGTGGGAGTTAAACCTTCCGACAGGCGATTTGTCCACAATTGAAGACTAAGCGTCGAATTGAGCGTTATCTTTGCTAAGAGTAATGGATAACGTCGTAAACAGAATAAAAGAACAGCCGGTTGCCCAGGGTTATACCCTGACAGCCGGCTGTTTTCGTTTTCCCGGTTTCTCTGATGAACAGACACCGATACAATAAAAAAGAGGCAATCCCATACCGGGATTGCCTCTTGTGATGCTGTAACTGCTTGCCAGGTCCATTACTTTTTCTCAAAGTAGGCGCCCGGCGATTTTGGCGATTCGCCTGCACTATTTACCGCAGAAACGAAGAAGTAACCTTTGATTGGGGTCGATGTGGTGTACGATAAGCCAGGCTCCGTGCTGGTGCCTAATTTGACATACGGACCGTTCGGATTCGTACTATAATAAACATCGTACTCTGTGACCATTTCCTGGGCTCCTGCGGCGGTCCACTGGAATTGGATTCCGGTCTCCGTAGCAGCCATTTGAAGCCCGCTAGGAGCGGCTGGAGCCGTCTGAGGCGCCTGTTCCGTTCCTGGCGTCTCTCCAGATGCCGCACCGCCGTCCGGATTGTCCTGCCCGTCGTTTTGTCCTTGTTCCCCGGACGGATCGTCCGTGCCTCCGATAATGTTGGTCAATCCGCCGCCCAGGCCGACGGTCATGCTCGGTGCGGACTCCTTGCCGGCCACGTCGACGGCCGTGACATAGAAGCTGGATCCGCCGCTCGCAGCGCTGGTAAAGGATGACCCTTCTCCGACGAGAAGGCTGGCCTGTCTCCGGTAGGAGCCACCGTTATCCGAGCGGTACAGCCGGTAGCCGACGACATCGGATTGTCCGGTAGGGCTGAAGGAGATGACGGCCTTGCTGCCGTTCCACGAGATCGAAGCGTTCGATGGGGCAGCCGGTGCGGCGCCGTCGTCCACGCGCGGATCGATCTTGGTCGGCATGTCGCTGTTGGCATCCCTCGGGATGTAGTAAGACAGCGCATTGTGGCCGCCCTTCATTTTGGCAAACGCGTTCTCCAGCTCTTTGATCAGCTCGGAAATCGGTTTTTCCCGTTTGACGACGACCTTCTCCTTGAGCATGTCATCCGGCGTACCATCCTGCGGGATATAGTTTACGCCGTTGTAGGTAATGTACTTCTCTTTGGCGATGCCGTCGTCGCTTTCCGTCGGAACGTATTTGCTGTTGAAAATGTCGGTCACGAACCGGTCCGTGAGCGATGTCGGCAATTTGCCGCTGTAGGCGGACACCGTCTTGGTTACGATGCCGTCCGGTTTATCGAACTTCGAAGTCTTGAACAGCTCCGGTTCTCTGTCGATCACCTCGTTCATCACGAGGGTCCAGATCGACTGGGCGCGTTTCTTCGCCGCCTTGGTGGTCAAGGTGTTCTTTTGTTCCTTATAGCCTGCCCAGACCCCGAGCGTCACGTCAGGGGAATAGCCCATGAACCAGACGTCGCCGTAATTCTGGGTCGTACCCGTTTTGCCGACGATCGGCACGGTTTTAAAATGCTTGTAATTTTTGCGGACGACATCGCCGGTTCCTTCGGTGATGACGGTCCGCAGCATGTCGGTCATCAGATAGGCCGTCTGCTTGGAGAAAGCCTGCACCGGCTTGTTTTCGTGCTGATACACAATGTTGCCTTTGGAGTCGGTGATTTTCTCGATCATGTAGGCGTCGTTAAACTGGCCGTTGTTCGCAATGGCGCTGTAAGCATTGGTCAGCTCTTCAACCGTCACACCATGAACGAGGCCGCCCAGCACGCCAGTCCTTGCGGTATAGTCATCCGGTTCCAGGGTCGTGATCCCGAGCTTCTTGGCAAAGCTCCAGGCGTTCTGGATTCCGACAACGTTATTGTACAGTTTAAGCGCGACCGTATTCACGGAATTGTTGAGTGCGGAGCGCGCCGTCATCAATCCTTTATATCCCGAAGTTGAGTTTTTGGGGATATGATACCCTTTCTGTCCGTCTGCCAAAATGATCGGCGAATCGTCAACCACGCTTGCCGGTTGAACAGCCCCAGATTCAATCGCCGGCAGGTAAGCTGCAATCGGCTTCATCGTCGATCCCGGCTGGCGGATCATCTGGGTGGCATAGTTCATCTGTTCTTTGTTAAAATCACGGCCCTCGATCATGCCGAGAATGGCGCCGGTCTTGTTGTTGATCATCATGGCCGCCGTTTGCTCGGCCCCCTTGGTCTTGCTGTCAGGGGAGAAGTTGCTGTCATCCTCGGCGATTTTATGCATCGAATTGTACACCTTTTTATCAATGGTAGTATAGATCCGATACCCACCCGTGCTGAGCTGCTGCCGGGCTTCTTCAAGCAGGTCGCCGTCCTGCTTTGCATCATCCCCGGGAACCTTGCCTTCCGCCTGCTCATTCAGCTGCATGATGATTTGGGCGCCTTGGCGCTCCGTTTCCATCATCAGATAAGGGAAGGTGGCGTATGCCTTCTCCACATGGGGAGCCAGCTGCTTGCGAATGTCGAAAGCGAGTGCTTCCTTATACTGGGCTTCCGTGATTTTGTTCTCCTCAAGCATCCGCCGGAGCACCAGATGCTGCCGGTCGATGGCGCGCTTAAAGTTGGCTTCGTTAAACTCGCCTTTTCCGTTGAAGGCCGAATATCTGGAAGGCAGCTGAGGAAGACCGGCCAAATAAGCCGCCTCGGCGACGTTCAATTTACTGAGATCACTAATATTAAAAATGCCTTTGGCTGCGGCCTGAATACCGTACAGATTGTAGCCGCTGGATCCGTTGCCGAACGGAACCTTGTTTAAGTATGCCGTTATAATTTCTTCTTTCGTCATAAACCGCTCCAGCCGGAGCGCGAGCAAAATTTCCTTGAACTTCCGGTCTTCTGTTTTGTCCAGGTTCAGGAATACGCGTCTGGCCAGTTGCTGGGTGAGTGTGCTTCCTCCGGTCTGCACGGATTCATGCAGAAGCTTCTGCTTGACGGCACGGAGCGTGCCCTTGATGTCAACACCCTTATGTGTAAAAAAGTTATTGTCTTCAATCGATACGACGGCGTCGATGACGATGGGCGGTATCTGCTTATACTCCACGGGGCGTCTGTCCTCATCGGTCCGAAGCTGTCCGATGGGGGTGCCGTCACGGAAGTAGGCGAATCCCGTAATGGAGTTCTCGCTCATCTTCTGGTCAATCAATGCCCTGGAACGGACCGGATCATCCTTCACGATGGAAGTGAGGTACCCGGCTGCCGTACCGCCGGCGAACAGCGCTCCCATAACGATAACGACCAGCGTCCACATCGCGGTAAGGCCGATGATGCGGCCGTAGGACCGTTTTTTCGGAGCGGTCTGCTCTTCCGGCTTTTGTTTGTTATCTTCAACCATTCGTGGCTATCCTCCTTTTGACGGAACTATTATAGCATAAATTGCGTATTTTGAATGCAGAGATCGAATCGTGGCCAAATGGATGGCAATCATTGACTTTTTTCGGGTGTGTGGTATAAATAGGGTTAATCGAAAAAGAACATATCGTCAAAAGGCGAAGAAAGACTCCAGTAGAAGGGAGCCTGGGCTGATCAGAGAGCCGGTGGGTGGTGCAAACCGGCAGCCTCTCCCTTTGAATTACCGTCTTGAGCCGTCCGGAGGAACGCGCGTCACCAGGAGCGCAAGTAGTCTGGCACCGGACCTGGCAGTCCGTTATCGTAATGAAGTGAAAGCAGTGGGTGGAACGGGATCGTCCCCGAAACGGCTGCTTTAATTAGGGTGGTAACGCGAGCAGGCTCCTTCTCGTCCCTTGGGACGAGAAGGAGCCTTTTTGCTGTACATTCTAACGGATCAGAGAGAGGTTGATGACGATGAACTGGGAACAACTCATGCCGGCTCAGAAGGAAGAGGTTGAACGCCAACTGGCTGTCATCAGGAGGGGGACGGTCGAAATTCTGCCGAACGAAGAGCTGGAACGCAAGGTGATCCGGTCGGTTGTGCAAGGACGGCCGCTCAAGGTAAAGCTTGGTCTTGATCCATCCGCTCCGGACATTCATATGGGGCATACGGTAGTGCTGCACAAGCTGCGGCAGTTTCAGGAGCTGGGCCATGAGGTGCAGCTGATCATCGGGGATTTCACGGGCCGGATCGGCGACCCGACCGGGAAATCGGAAACCCGTAGACAGCTGACGGAAGAGGACGTGAAGCGGAATGCGGAAACGTACCAGGCTCAGGCGTTCAAAATATTAAGTCCGGACAGTGCGAAGGTATACTACAAACCCGAATGGCTCGGACCGATGACCTTTGCCGACGTGATCGGGCTCGGTTCCAAAGTGACGGTAGCCCGGATGCTGGAGCGAGACGATTTTTCCAAACGGTATGCCGGCGGTCTCCCGATCAGCATTCACGAGTTTTTCTACCCGCTGATGCAGGGCATGGATTCGGTGGCGCTGGAGACGGACATCGAGCTCGGCGGTACGGATCAGACGTTTAATCTCATGATGGGCCGCACCTTGCAGAAGGAATATGGGGCAGAACCGCAGGTGGCGATCACGCTTCCGCTACTGGAAGGGCTGGATGGCGTGCAGAAGATGAGCAAAAGCCTCGGCAACTATATCGGAATCGATGACGCACCGAACGAAATGTTCGGCAAAACGATGTCGGTGCCGGATGGGCTGATGGTGAAATACTTCGAGCTGGCCACGGATATAACGAATGAAGACCTTCAGATTCTGCGCGAAGGATTGGAAGGCGGCCGTATCCACCCAAGGGATGCCAAAATGAGCCTGGCGGCAGCCTTTGTCCGGATGTACCACGGGCAGGAGGCTGCCGAAGCGGCCCGGCAGCATTTCGTCACCGTCTTTCAGCAGCGTGCGCTTCCTGAAGATATCGAGCTGCGCGATATCCCCGCAAACGAGCTGCAGGGAGGGGCCATCCGGCTGGTTCGGCTGCTGACCCTTATCGGATTTGCTTCTTCCAACAGCGAGGCCAGAAGGAGCATTGAGCAAGGATCGGTCAAGCTGAATGAAGTGAAAATCGAGGATCCCCATGCGGAGATCGCGGTCCGGGACGGCGATATCGTTCAAGCGGGAAGACGCAAATTTGCCAAGCTCCGGCTGCTATAGAAGATTTAAGAAGCCGTGAGAAGGCTGGGAGAGGCCGGGAGAGGCCGGGGGATACTACCATGATAAACAGGGCTGCCAGTCAGCCCTGTTTATCATCCAGAACAAACAAAAAAGCCCGGAACATAAAGTTCCAGGCTTGGTTGCAGTAAATATTAACGGTTGTAGAATTCGACGATTTGTCTTTCGTCGATGTCTTGGGAAAGCTCGGCGCGCTCTGGGAAACGGATATATTTACCTTCCAAAGCTCCATCGTTGTACTCCAGGTAGCCTGGCAGATGCGCACGGTTTTCCAGCGCTTCTTTAATAGAAGAGAGGCTGCGGCTTCTTTCGCGAAGACCGATCACGTCGCCTGTGCTTACTTGGTAGGAAGCAACGTTTACTTTCTTGCCGTTAACAGTCACGTGACCGTGAGCGACCAATTGGCGCGCTCCTGCACGGGAGTTAGCGAAACCAAGACGGTAAACAAGGTTGTCCAAACGGCTTTCCAGCAAGAACATGAAGTTTTCACCGGCAATACCTTGCATTTTTTGCGCTCTGTCGAACAGCGTGCGGAATTGCTTTTCACCCAAACCGTACATGTGGCGCAATTTTTGTTTTTCTTGAAGCTGCATACCGTAGTTGCTCATTTTTCTCCGTTGGTTAGGACCGTGTTGTCCCGGAGGAAAAGGGCGTTTCAATTCTTTACCAGTACCGCTCAGGGAAATTCCCAGACGACGGCTCAATTTGAACTTTGGACCTGTGTAACGTGCCATGTTATAGTAGACTCCTTTATTTTTCGAATAATTTACAGTAGGGCTCTATTTGCGCCGTATTTGTTTACCTGTGCGTCCTAGTACGAACTGCACAACTGACGGGAAAGTTCAGCCGCTGTCCTGTCAGCAACAAATGACGTGAGGGTGACACAACGTTACGCCCAAATCAAGACTATATTGCAGTCTTTTTCAACAATAGATTTTATATTATAGAGTAGGCAAAAGTCAAGGCCTGACATTGTGCTGGAAAAGTCTAATTTTGTCGATAGGGCTATAGTCCTAAAAAAGTAGGACAAATATCTGAAATATGAGTGCAAAATTGCTTGGAACAGAGTAGAATATGATTATTATAACACATCCGACATAACCCGACTTTGTCAGGGGATTTTCATATTGCAAGGATTACAATGATTGATTGTGATTTTATGGTGCCTTGAAAGACACCCTCTGGGCACGGTGTAAAGGAGCGCCTGTCTATGTCAGAACACCAACGAGAAACAACCAAGCATCAAAGCCTGTTCCAGACGAATACCGAGCTGGCGTTTCCCTCAGAGTCGGCTACTTCCTGGCTGCAGGAGATCGACTTGTCCATTCATGATTTGCCCTATGTGGATCACGTGATTCAGGAAGCCTTTCTCCAATGGCGCACCGAAGGGCAGACGCTGACGTTAAGCGGACAAGTCCTGTGGGCCGTGACGGATTACAAGGGGCGGTGGATCGAAGGCGATGAAGCTCTCCTTGCGGAACCTTTCTGCGGTTTGACGGGAGAGATCGGCCGCTGCCTGGAGTCCGGGGAACAAGTCTGGGTCCATCCTGATGACCCTGCAGATCGTGAAAGCTCCTGGGTCACGACGGTTATTCCGGTCTTTACGCGCCGGGACCATGCGCTGGTGTGCCTTCTGGTCTGCGGAATCCCTGCACGCTTTTTTGATGAAGGAATCCGGGACACCGTTGCCGCGATGGCGCTTCACTATCGTTCCTGCCTGTACAAAAGCTTTAAGTTCGCCCTTGTATCGGACATTCTGAAGGTACAGGAAAGCACGGAACGGGAAGCCAACCGCCGGTCCATCCTGTTTCAAATCATGCAGCGGATGCATGATCAGATCGACGTCGATACCGTGCTGACAGAAGTTCTGGACAGCCTTGAAGTACTGTACCCCACCGTCCGGGCGAGGCTGCTCATGTCCCAGGACCATCAAAGCCGCAATCCGCGGGTAGAACCCCTCGTGTTTCATCCCTGGGGCGAGGATATCTGCGTCAGGTCTTTTATGGATGGAAGGCTCATGATGCAGGATGGCAGCGGCGAAGGAATGGAAGGCCAGACCGAAATCGCCATACCGCTCGGCGGTAAGCAGGGCGTCTATGGGGTGCTGCATCTGGTGATGTCCCGGGAGCTCCGGGAAGACTTAGACCTGCAGCTGATCGGCATGGTGGTCGACACGGCGGGGAACGCGTTCGAGAATGCGAAGCTCTACGAGCAGTCGAACCTGCTGATTCATGAACTGCGCCTCATTAACGAATTGACCCAGCGGCTGAATCAGAGCCTCAAGCTTGGGGATATCTACAAGTTTGCCAGCGAGGAGATGCTGGATATTTTTCAGGCGGATTACTGCTGCTTCCTGCAGTACAATGAGGAGCGGGACATTCTGGAGGTCATGGCATCCAACGTTTCCGGTCTTGCCCCGTCTTTTGACGCAGAGTACGGCTTCGGCGGACTTGTTTTTCATAAAAAGGAACCTGTAATTCTGTCAGACTATTCGCTGAACGGCAAAGTCCCCTCAAAGCTGATGGAAATCACGCATTCGCAATCCCTCATCGCTTCACCGCTGACCGTAAACGGCAAGGTGATGGGGGCGATTCTGCTGACGCACCGCAACCCTCATCATTTTTCCTATGACAACTACCGGCTTCTGCAGACCTTGTCCAGCCACATCGGCCTGTCGGTGAGCAACGCGCTGCTCCACGCCGAGCTGAGACGGATGGCCAACCGGGACATGCTGACCGACATGTACGCCCGCCATTATCTTGATAAGATGATTCAGCAGTATCAGGTGAGCGATTTTTGCGGGTCTCTGATCGTGGTAGACATTGATGAATTCAAGCAGGTTAACGATACATACGGCCACCAAAAAGGGGACGACATTCTCAGGCAGGTCAGCGATATCGTGAAATCCTCCATCCGGGAGGAAGACGTGCCTGCACGCTGGGGTGGGGAAGAGCTGGCGGTGTATATGCCACAGCTAGGGGTGCACCAGGCGGTCAAAGTCGCTGAAGTGATCCGAAGCCGGGTCGCCCGGGAGACGAGCCCGTCCGTAACGATTTCAAGCGGAATCGCGGAATGGTGCTGGACGGACCCGCAGGTGAGTGTAGACAGCTTGTTCTACAGAGCGGATATGGCCCTCTACAGGGCAAAGAACAGCGGACGCAACCAAATCCAAATGGAAAACATGAACGATATGTAGGAGGCGGCCTCACTCTCGGGTGGGGGCGCCTTATTTTTGCATGAACTGGCCGGGCGGGGGACAGTCTATAAAGCAAAAAGGACCTATGATCGAAGAATGAACCTTGGTTCATTCTGTCCGGAAAGGCAGTTTTTCCATGATAAAAAAAATGGTACTTCCCGCCTTGCTGCTGCTCGGCCTTTGCGGCGGCTTGACAGGCTGCGGCATGTTTCAGGACTCTAAATCGCCGGAGGAGTGGTTTTCCCAGACGATTACCGGACTTGCCGGCATCGATTCGTTTTCATTTAGCGGCCTGGCTTCGGTCCGTGCCCAGGATCAGGGGCAGGTGCAGAACTTTGCTTACACCGGCAGGCTCACGGGCCACGACCAGCTGACCATGGAGAGCGTGATCCCTACTGGGGAGGCGGTTCAGACCACGGGACTCCAGGCACGGGGAATCACCGGGAAAACCGTGAAGGTGACGAATTTCCGCAGGCAGGACGGGGGATGGGTGAGGCTGTCGAGCGAAGCGAACCCTGAGGATAACTCTCCTTCATTAACCCGGTTAAACCCTCTGCAGCAGCTCGACGGCATTCATGGGCTTCCCAAAAGCATCAAGGTGGAGTCCAGCGCCGGCCGCGGCACCAAAGTGCTGCGGATCGAACTGGAAAGCTCAAGCGCAAAGGACTTTTTGGCGAAGCAGCTCGAATCGGAAATGGAGGGTCTCCGCAAGCAGCCAGGATACACCCATGCACAGTCCGGGCAAAAGCAAAAGCTGCAGACGCTCTGGAATCAGGGGGACAAGCAGCTGCGGGAGATGCTGAACGACGCCCAGGTCAGCACAGTCTATCATTTGACGATTAACCGCAAGTCCGGATTTCCGGTTCGTCTGACCTCGGAGAGCGCGATCGACTATATCAATCTGGACGGTGCGCAGACGCGGGAGAAGATGGTCAACGATGTTTCATTCCAGCCTTAGGCTCGCCCAATGACGATAAGTTCCACACCGGACGATCGGGCAGCTGCTCATTTGGGTCATCATCCGACCGGCAGACTTCGGGCTTTCCGCCTGCATCCGCAGCTCTCATGCTGACGGGACTTGCCATGCGTGCTACAATAAGTCTGAATGAATTAACCTTTGTTCAAATAAATAGCTTACAGGTTATGTCAACGGGAGGAAATAAGTCATGCGTGATCCTAGAATTCAAAAACTGGCGGAAAACCTCGTCGGTTATTCCGTGAACGTACAGCCGGGGGAGAACGTCCTTGTCGAGATGATCGGCTCGGAGCGCGACCTGCTGAAGGCCGTCATTGATGAAGTCGGCAAGCGGGGAGGGCGTCCGTTCGTACAAATTACCGACAAATCGGTGCAGCGTACGATGCTGATGAACGCATCGGAGGAGATGCTTAAGACATGGGCGGACATCGACCTGAACCGGATGAAGCAGATGGACTGCTATATCGGCATCCGTGCCGGAGAGAACGTCAACGATCTGGCCGACGTTCCTGACGAAAAGGTAAAACTGTTCAATTCGCTTTACAATCATCCGGTACATAGCGGGCAGCGCGTCAACCACACCAAATGGGTGGTACTGCGTTATCCGAACCCAAGCATGGCCCAGTTGGCCAATATGAGCACGGAAGCCTTTGAGGACTTCTATTTTGACGTATGCAACCTTGATTACGCCAAGATGGACAAAGCGCAGGATCCGCTTGCCGAGCTGATGAGAAAGACGGACAAGGTCCGTATCGTCGGCCCGGGCACCGATCTCAGCTTTTCCATTAAGGGAATCGGCGCCGAAAAATGCGCAGGCGAGAAGAACATTCCGGACGGCGAGGTATACAGCGCACCGGTGCGTGATTCCGTCAACGGCACGATCAGCTACAACACCAGCACGGTATACAACGGCATTTCGTTCGAAAATATCAAGTTTACCTTCAAGGACGGAAAGATCGTGGAAGCGACCAGCAACGATACCGAGCGCCTGAATAACATTTTGGACTCGGATGAAGGGGCACGCTATATCGGCGAATTCGCGATTGGGTTTAATCCGTACATTTTGCACCCGATGAAGGACATTCTGTTCGACGAAAAAATTGCCGGCAGCATCCACTTCACCCCGGGTCAAGCCTATGAAGTAACGGATAACGGCAACCGCTCCTCCATCCACTGGGATATCGTGCTGATTCAGCGTGAGGACTACGGCGGCGGGGAGATCTACTTCGACGACGTGCTGATCCGAAAAGACGGCATCTTCGTCATTCCGGAACTGCAGGGGCTGAATCCTGAAAACTTGAAATAGGAATAGCTGAAGAAGGGAACCCGGGCCCGTGAGGCCCCAGATTCAGCGCTTTTCAGAAATTCCTTGCGCGAGAAAGCGGATTCAATGTATCATAAAAGTGGTAAAATCATAGTATACTTGATATCAAAAGCTACGGAGGGATCCTATGTCCAGTAACAACGCAGCTGTTGTAGAAATCGCCCAAACGGCAAGCCAATTTACCTCTTCGATTGTACTTCAAGCGGAAAACAAGTACATCGATGTCAAAAGTATCCTCGGTCTGTTTACGACACTCGTAAGCAGCCAAAGCTATGAGCTTCATGTTCATGGACCGGATGCGGACGAGGCTAAAACGGCGATGAAGGAAGTGTTTGCCAAACACGGCCTGAACGTCAACGTGGTCTCTGAGTAAGCGATGAAGAAGAGCGCACCTGCTGGCAACAGTAAGGGCGCTTTTTTTAAAGTCATAACCTTGATATTACCGGGGTTATTCTGGAACATTGCACCGCCGCCAGCCTTCCCCTTAGAGTCCCTTTGCGCCGCGCTTGGCATTGAAACCCGGGTTCTTTGCGGACGATGGGCCAGAGTTTCCTGTTCCTTCGGCTTCCCGGGGACGTTTTTCTGGGCCAGGTTCTTGTATTGGTGTTCAATTTCGTCTAATATTAAGAATAGAATACAAGGGTGTAATTGTAGGATTTTGGACATAGGGGGGAAGATGCATGACTTCATCTGAGCTGCAGGAGCAGTTGAATATTAAGGCGATTAATCTGCTGAAAGATGATGCAGAGAAAATAGAGAAGCTTATTGAAGTACAAATGGAGAATCTGGCCACACGCTATTGCCCTCTCTATGAGGAAGTGCTGGACACCCAGATGTACGGATTTTCACGTGAGGTTGATTTTGCCGTACGTGCCGGTCTTGTGCCCGAACTTACTGGCAAACAGCTGGTAAGTGAGCTGGAGAAGAATCTGGCCAACCTCTATGAAGCCCTGAACAACAGGGAAGCCTAAATCATCAGCCTGTCGCAAGCAGGCTTACATAAGATGCAGAGTACGGGACGGCCTGTTCCTGTATCAAACGATGATAAGTAGTTGCAGCTTGGCCTTCACATCGGAGGTCCCGAGATTTATAAATTTATACGTATAAAAAGGCATGCACTCCGCTGGAGCGCATGCCTTTTTTGCGTTTCCCTGCTATGCAGGGTTAAGAGCTTAAGCTGCCTTCCTACACCAAGAAAAACGATACGCCCAAAATAACGTATACGACCAGCAGCAGCAGACCTTCATACCAGTTCGTTTTGCCATCCTGGATAATAGACTTGGCGATAAATACCGACACGCCGATCGCTAGCAGCTCTATAGTTGTAAACACCAGGTCCATCGTGGTAGGCCCGAAGAAGTAGCTGACCAGCACCAGCACGGGGGCGACGAACAAAGCGATCTGCAGGCTGCTGCCTACGGCGATTTCGACCGCTGCGCCGATCTTGTTCTTCATAGCCAGCATGACGGCCGCACTGTGCTCTGCCGCATTGCCGATGATGGCCACGAGGAACGCACCTACGAACAGCTCACTAAGCCCAAATCGCGTCGTAAAGGTCTCCAGCGTATCTACCAGCCATTCACTCACGAAAGCGACCATAACGGTCGCCAGAAGGAGATACAGGATCGATTTGCCCTTGGACCATTCCGGCTCGCGTTCATGAGGCAGCTCTTCATCCTCTTCGTCGGTGACATCCGCCAAGTACTTCTTGTGCGTAATCATCGAGAAGACAAGCCAGGCAAGGTAAGCCACGATTAAGATGCAAGCTACGATAAGGCTCAGCAGCTGGGTATCGCTTCCGGTAATGGAGTGGCTGCGCAGGAAGACCGCAGGCACGATCAGAGCGATCACGGCAACGAGCATCAGCGAGCCGTTCATACCCGCCAATGATACATTGAAGCTCTGAACTTTAAACTTCAGTCCCCCGGCAAAAATGCTGAGTCCCAGTACCAGCAGCAAGTTTCCGATTACCGAACCGGTCAGACTGGCTTTGACCATGTCGAACAAGCCTTCCTTCACGAGGAAGATGGCGATAATCAGCTCCGCTGCGTTACCGAAGGTGGCGTTCAGAAATCCACCGAGCCGCTGTCCGGCATAATGCGATACGTTCTCCGTCGCTTTGCCCAAAAACCCGGCCACAAAGATGACAGAAATCGCGGACAGAATAAACTGCAGCGTTGCGTCCCAGCCTGCGAAATGTCCCACAGCACTAAGGATAAAGAAGGCGATGAGCAGGGTGGGGCTGATCCATTTTTTCAATTTTTGACACCTCTTGCCTTATGTAAGTTCGATTCTTATTCAATATACCCAAATTGCATAAGGTTGTAAACAAATCGGCAGGGCTTGGGATTTGCTTTTTGGGCCTGTTAGGATTTACAATAACGGATAATGGATGTAAAGGAGGATGGAGCATGTCGGAACAACTCCAACTAGAGAATGGAACCATACGGATTGCAGATGATGTCGTAGCGAAAATCGCCGGACTGGCCGCACTCGAAACACCAGGGATTGCAGCTATGTCGGGTGGTTTGTCGGAAGGATGGGCCAAGCGCCTGAGCGGAAAAAACGTGCAGAAGGGTGTCACGGTGGAGGTAGGCCAGCTGGAAGCGGCCATTGACCTGCGAATCATCGTGCTGTACGAAACCCCGATTCACGAAGTATCCCGCATGCTTCAGCAAAACGTGCGTGAAGCTGTCGAAAGCATGACCGGTCTGCGTGTGGTCGAAGTGAACGTGAAAGTGGAAGGCGTCGCTTTTAAAGATGACATGATCGAAGAAGTACCTACGCGCACCAAATAAGCACACGAATAAGACGAAAAAAAAGACTAGGGGACTTCAGTGTCCTCTAGTCTTTTTGGTATGGGTAGCTTCAGGGTATGCCCCTGAAGGTTCAGTTAAAGCGTCGCGTCTGATTGCGGGAGGAAACCGCGACCGACGGTTTCTTGACGGTCACCGATTTCACCTGCTCCTGCTTCGACGGCAGCGTACTGATCCGCGAGATGCTGAGCATGATCCCCATGCTCGCCATCATGATCAGCAGGGAAGTTCCGCCGTAACTGATGAACGGCAGGGTTACCCCGGTTAGCGGGATCGTTTGGGTGACGCCTCCGATGTTGATGAACGCCTGGATGGCAATCAAGCCCATAATCCCGATGCCGACGAGCGTTCCGAACGGATCGGGGCACCTCAGCGCGATGATGATCCCGCGCCAAATGAAGTAAATATAGACGATCAGGAAGATCGACGTTCCGATAAACCCGAACTCTTCGCCGATGACGGAAAAGATAAAGTCGTTATAGGGGTTAGGCAAATAATGAAGCTTCTGCACGCTTTTGCCGAATCCGGCTCCGGTCAACTGCCCTTCACCGATAGCGGTCAGCGACTGCAGCAGATTGTAACCTTCCCCCTGTGGATCCTTGAACGGGTCCAGGAAGGCGTTAATCCGGCCGAGCTTATAGTTGCTCGATTGCACCGCCTGCTCCCCGCTATGGGACACCGACTTGATCAGGGCGTTAGCTCCAAGCACGAGGCTTGCACCGAGGATCAGCAGCAGGGCTGACCCTATCATATGCTTGAGGCTCGCGCCGCCGGCATAGATGATCAGGGCGCTCGTGGCGACCAGAATGAGGCAGGAGCCGAGGTCCGGCTGCATCATGATGAGCCCGGCGACAAAGCCGACGATGACCATGACCGGGATATAGCCTGTCCGCAGGTCGCGGAAGCGCTCCCCTTTTTTGCTGATCAAAGCGGACAGGTACAGGATAATCGCGATCTTCGCGATCTCCGTCGGCTGGATACCGAGAGATCCGACGCCGAACCAGCTTCGGGCACCGTTTCTGACTGATCCGACCAGAAGAACCAGCACTAGCATGATGACTGTAACGATAAACAGCGGGGCAAACAGCTTCTTGTACCTGGTGTAAGGAATGTTCATCGCGACGAACATGGCGATCGTGCCCAGCGCGGCCCACATGAACTGTCTTTTCGTAAAATACAGCGAGTCATAGTGAAAATCCTTGCTAGCGATGGCCAAGCTCGAACTGGCGCTGAATACCATGACCAGCCCAAAACCAACCAACAGCAAGGTGAGGATGAGCAGTTGGAAATCCGGCGTCCCTCTCTTGGTTTGTTGGGGTTTTTCTTCTCTCATAAGAGACCTGCTTAGGCTTCCAGAGCGGCTTTAAACTGCTGAAGCTTCTTGGTTGCTATCCCCATGATGGACGACGGAATCGGAGATTCGTATTCCAGCCCGTGAGGGAAGGTTGCTTTGCCCATGTACACGGCTTCAATTTGCAGCACGGTGCTTGGCTTTTCCAGCTTACCCTCCACTGCACGAGTGTTAATCCGGACGAAATACTCCGAATTGGTATTATTATCTTCGATCTTATAGTCATATGTAGCGCGGTAGTATTCCCACTGCCAGCGGACAAAGCCTACTTTCTCGGCTACTTCGTCCATAAACGCCAAGTCGGCTTTGATGCCGTCCAGTCCCGTATTTTCAAAAATCATGGTTACTAAATCCTCCTCTATTGGTTGCCTGTAAAGTTCTTTACTCATGATATTATGTTTTAAACACTTGTGCAAGCCTTGGCAGTATTGGGGCGATACCCCATCTTAAGCGTTTCTGCTACAATAGAAAAAAAGGTTCACAACCGCGATGTGGGATGACATATCGGCAACTTAACATCCATTCTATGGCGAGAGGACGGATACATATGAAAGAAGAAGCATTGCTGAGCAAGCTGCAGTCGCAAATGGTGGAGTGGAGGCGGTATCTGCACCGGCATCCGGAGCTGTCTTACCACGAGGAGAAGACGTCGGCGTTCGTGGCGGACAGGCTGCGGGAGCTGGGGATCGACGTCCGGACGCGGTTTGGCGGCGGATATGGGGTAGTCGGTGTATTAAAAGGAAGCAAGCCGGGGAAAACGGTCGTGCTGCGGGCGGACATGGACGCGCTTCCGATCCAGGATGAAAAGTCGTGCGATTATTCGTCCGAGGTTCCGGGCGTCATGCATGCTTGCGGTCACGACGGGCATACGTCGATCCTGCTGGCGGTGGCGACATACTTCAGCGCCCGGAAGGAAGATCTTCCCGGAGAGATCCGGTTCGTATTTCAGCCGGCGGAGGAGGTATGTCCGGGCGGAGCCAAGGGGATGATCGAGGCCGGCGTTCTGGATGGGGCTGACGCGGTGTACGGCGTGCACTTATGGACGCCGTTCCCGGCAGGAACCGCGGCCAGCACGCCGGGGCCGATGATGGCGGCAGCGGATGAGTTCTTTATCGACATCATAGGTAAAGGCGGCCACGGTGGCATGCCGCACGTGACGGTGGACAGCGTGGTGGCCGGATCGGCGCTGGTCATGCAGCTGCAGAGCATCGTCAGCCGTTCGGTCAACCCGCTTCGGCCGGCGGTCGTTACGATCGGGACGATCCAGGGTGGAAGCGCGCAGAACGTCATTGCCGAATCGTGCCGGATTACCGGGACCGTACGGACATTTGATGAGGAGACGCGCCAATTGATCCGCGAACGGATCGAAGAAATAACCCGGCTTACGGCGCAGACTTATGGAGCGGAGTCGAAAATTCAATATTTGATGGGTTACCCGCCGCTAGTGAATGATGAAGCGGAGACGGAAAGGTTTTTCCGCGAAGCGCCGAAGGTGTTCGGGGAGTCGAAGGTGGAGCGCTGCGAGAAGATTATGCCTGCGGAGGACTTCGCATACTATTTGCAGGAAATCCCCGGGTGCTTTATGTTCGTGGGAGCAGGCAACGAAGAGCTGCAGGCCGTCTACCCGCATCATCATCCAAGGTTTGATTTTGACGAATCGGCCATGCTGAGCGCCGCCAAGCTGCTGGTGACGATGACCCAATCCTATCAGGGATGGGAATAGGCAGGCTCGGGCCGCCGAGTCTCCCGGTCTTGCCGAGAGAAGGGTTCCTGAAGGCACGAATGTTTTGGCGGACGATGGGAAAACTTGAAATGGAAGAGGAAAAGTTCATTTCCGCTCTAGGAGATGAACTTTTTCATATGTTTGAAGGCTGAAAGAACAATTCGGATTGAAAGAAGGGGATTTGATGAGCGATACAAAAGCGTGCATCGTGCAGCGGGACCGGACCGTCCTGCTGGAATGCGGACATCCGGGGTTTGAGGAAGCCCGCGGGAAGCTGGCCCATTTTGCAGAGCTGGTCAAGAGTCCTTCTGCGTTTCATACGTACCGGATCACTCCGTTATCGCTGTGGAATGCCGCTTCGCTGGGATGGACCGCGGAGGAAATCGTTGGCGCCCTGGCTTCGATTGCCAGATGGGAGGTTCCATCCGCGTTAATCCAGGACATCCGCAGCCTGGTGGGCAGATACGGAAAGCTCCGGATCGAGGTGGGGAAGGCGGAAGCCGGGAAGCTCCGGCTGACGGCATCCGATCCGCAGCTGCTGGATGAAGTGCTGGCAATCCCCGCCGTGCAGGCCAGCGGGCTGCGGCGCGCCGCGCCGGAGCAGGCGGAGCTTGATGCGGTCCGCCGCGGACGGATCAAGCAGGAGCTGACGCGGCTCGGATATCCGGTCCTGGACTTGGCCGGATATCATGAGGGACAGCCGCTGCAGTTGGGCTGGAAAGCGCAGGGCGGCTCATTTGCGCTGAGGGACTACCAGCAGGCGGCGGCCGACGCTTTTGAAGGGGTGGCCGGGAGCGGAGGCAGCGGGGTGCTGGTGCTCCCTTGCGGAGCCGGGAAAACGGTCATCGGCCTTGGCGTGCTGGAGAAGCAGCAGTGCGAGTGCCTGATTCTGACGTCGAACGCGACCTCCGTCGGACAGTGGATCGCGGAGCTGACGGACAAGACGACGCTCGATCCTTCCCAGATCGGGGAGTATACGGGGCAGAAGAAGGAGGTGCGCCCGGTCACCGTGGCCACCTATCAAATTTTGACGCACCGCCGCTCCAAAGAGGACGAGTTTGAACATATGCGTCTGTTTAACGAACGGAACTGGGGGCTCATCATTTACGATGAGGTGCATCTGCTGCCGGCTCCGGTGTTCCGGGCGACGGCCGATATCCAGGCGACCCGCCGGCTGGGACTGACCGCTACGCTCGTACGGGAGGACGGCTGCGAGCAGGATGTATTTTCGCTGATCGGACCGAAACGCTACGAGATGCCCTGGAAGGAGTTGGAGTCCATGGGCTGGATCGCGAAGGTCGAATGCACGGAAGTCCGGGTGGCGATGGAGCCGGAGCTGCGTGAAGCATACACGTATGCGGAGGGCAAGGAGAAGTTCCGCATCGCCGCCGAAAATCCCGGCAAGCTCGAGGTCGTTCGCAGGCTGCTCGCTAAGCATCCGGAGGAGAGCGTCCTCATTATCGGCCAGTATATCGATCAGCTGAAGCAACTGTCCGAATCGCTGGGCATTCCGCTGATTTCGGGGCGAATGGCGCACAAGGAACGCGGAAGGCTCTACGAGTCTTTTAAACGGGGAGAGATCAGAGTGCTGGCCGTTTCCAAGGTAGCCAATTTCGCCGTCGACCTGCCGGACGCTTCCGTGGCGATTGAAATATCAGGCAGCTTCGGCTCCAGGCAGGAGGAAGCCCAACGCCTGGGACGGATTTTGCGTCCGAAAAACGGAAACAACCGGGCATATTTTTACGCGCTGGTGTCCCAAGAAAGCAAAGAAGAGGACTTTGCCATCCGCCGTCAGCTGTTCCTGGTCGAACAGGGTTACGAATATTCCGTCCGATATGATTCGGATCCCGGGCTGTTTCGTTCTGGGGCCAGTCATGAGCGGGCTTCCTCCCATCCTGCGAAGGACCGTCCCATTCCAGACCTAAAGGAGGCATCATCCCGACCATGAGCACTGAAATGAACGAAGACTCCCCGCAGGAATTCGCGATCCGGTCCATCCTGCGTACGCTGGCCCCGGAGGATGCCGAGCTGCTTAAACGGCTGATCGTCCGTTTTGCCGGGCAGCCGTTCAGCGACGACGCCCGGACCACGGTGAAGAGCAGCGGCCGAAGTGGTGCGGAGCTTGAGCTGTCCTTTATCCGCTTGAGACGAGCCGGCCTGATCCAGGCGGTGAAAAAGGTTTGGGGAGAAAAGCTCTACTACATTCCTTTGGAAAGCCTGGGTCTATTGTATCGGCAGTTTTTCACCCCCGAAGCAGAGGTTGTCCCGGATTCAAATGTGCATCGGATCAGCGAAGCCAAGCCGGGCCTCGCCTTGGATCTGCTGCATGCGCTTGCGGCTGCGGCCGAGCACGGGCTTCCCTTAACGGCGAAAGGAACGGTACATAAGAAAAATATCCAGAAGCTGCTGGAAGCCGTGCACCTGAAAGATTCCGACCTTGAAACACTGCAGCTCCAATACGCGCATGCTGAAACCTATCCGCTTGTGGCCGCGGTGCTGCTCGATATAATGATGTGCCTCGGCCTTGCGGTGAAAGAAAGCCAGGGGATTGTGCTGGAAGAGGAGCGGCTCGGCGAGTGGCTGAACCTGTCTGAACAGGAGATGAACCGGGTACTGCTCCTGGCGGTGTTGGACCGATACGGCATAAACAGCCCGGCACTGCAGCATTTCCGCTACCTTCTTTGCCATCCTTCTTTCCAACCAGGCGTCTGGTACGATATGACGAATATGCTGGATTGGATGGAGCAGGAGGTTCTGCTCACCCGGTCCGTTTCGGAAGCGGGAGTCCGGGCATGGATGACGGCGATGGCGGGGTTTGGCTGGGGCGATACCGGTGAGGACGGCAGCGGACGCTGCTGTTTCCGGTGGGCCATAGATCCGGCCTTCGTTCTGGTTTCGGGCGGCGAAGATCGAGAGATGGCGGGAGAGGGGCGCTTCTATGTTCAGCCGGATTTTGACGTCATCGTTCCACCGGATGTGCCGTACCGGATCCGATGGAAGCTGCTTGCCTGCTCGGAGCGGGTACAGAGCGAACGGATGTCGATATACCGTTTGACCCGCAGCAGCACGGCCCGGGCGGTGGAGAACGGCATGAGCGCGGCCGAAATGACGCAGCTGCTGGACAACTTCTCGGGCGGCGGCGTCCCGGAGAACGTAAGGCTGGCTTTGGAGCAGTGGGGCCGGGAAATCGGCCGGACCCGCTTTGAGGAAGCCATGCTGCTGTCGTGTTCGGCTGAAGAAGACGGCGATCGGATCGAAGCGCACCCGAAACTGAAGGGTCATTTGCAGCGGATCGGTCCGAAGCATTTTCTCGTGAACAGCGGCGCGGTGCCGGAAGTGCGGAAAATCCTGGATTCGTCAGGACTCTCGCCCTTAAAGGCGATCGCTGAACCCGGCCGGACCGTTTCCACATATCCGCTGATCCATGACCCCACACCGGACCTGACGGGGCAGCGGATCGATGTAGAAAACTTCCGCCAAACCGGGCTTTCCGCCGCCGGCGGTCTGGTGTACAGCGGCCGGAATATCCAGTATTTCGAGCCGGATTCAGACATTCCGAAGCCGGAGTCCCTGTTCCCGGGTTACGGGCAGGTTCCGAAAATGTGGACCCAGGATTTCCGGAATTATCACGGGACGACGGCCCAGCACATTATGGAACAGGCCTTGGAATGGCAGACCAAGGTGCTCATATCCCGCGGAGGCAGCCGTTTGGAATTCATCCCTCGGGGAATTCGGAGCCACCCGTGGGCGGTGGAAGGAACTCTCTTCGATCCGGAACGGGACGGTTATGAGGACGGGGCTCTGCTCTCGCAGGGGGATTGGGAGCAAATCCGGCTGATTGTGCCTTCTTTCACCTGAGGGTATCCGCAGGAAGTGCGTTCAAACCTCTTCTTATGGGCCAAAGGTTATGATATGATAAAAGAGTCTACTCCAGACGGAGGAGAACATTCTTATAGAATTGAGATGAAGTTCATGAGCGTATCGGAGATCAACACGGTCGACATGGCAGCCGTGCTGATGAACGCCTATGAATTAGGCGATATGATCAATCAGTCGGTTGAGGTGTCCGATTATTTATATTGGAAGCAGCAGGTTGGCAGCAATCCGGCCGTACAGGAGCTTGTCCGGCTTCTGGCGAAGAAGAAGGAGCTTTTCGAAGAGACCCAGCGTTTCGGCCATTTCCATCCGAATTACCACAGCGCAAAGGATGAGGTCAAGGCTGTGGAGAAGCAGCTGGAGCAGTTCGAGGAAGTGAGACGCTTCAAGCTGGCCGAGCAGAACTTGGATGACATGCTGCACCAAATGTCCGAAATGATCGCTTATTCCGTATCGGAAACGATCAAGGTGCCGGGCAACGATTCGCATCTGAAAGGATGCGGCGGCGGGGGCAAATGCTCCTGCGGTGGGTAAAATATAGAGAGCCAGTATAAGTGAGGTGGGAAAATCATGTTTGCAGAACGGACGGGGTATATCATTTGGGTTAGCGATATCAAGGCAGCGCGGAATTTGGAGAAGTACGGGACCGTTCACTATATATCTCGCCGGATGCACTATGTCGTCATGTACGTGAATGCGGACCGGGCCGAGGAAGTAGCCAAAAATATCCGGCGCCTTTCCTATGTGCGTAAAATCGAACGCTCCTACCGCAACGAGATCAAAACGGAATATTCGAGCGACGTACCGGATAAGACCCGATTTTATGGCTTATAGTAGGAGGTTCATCTGCCTGTCATCAGTTTCAATCCCACCTGGAAAGTTATCGTATTGTCAGGAAGCAGCCGAATTCGGCTGCTTCTTTTTTTAGACCATGGCTTCCGGCTTCAGCGCAGGCAAAGCCTGTGAATCCGGCAAGGAAATTATCCGATTGGAGCGGAAAGAAACGGTGTAGATACGACGGTCCTCTTTTCCGTATATGAAAATATGCCGGGATACGTAGTTTGGAGCTTGTGAAGAACGTGGTAATGATGTAATATAATAGGCATAAATACATAGATACAAAGTCCTATGTAGTGGAGAGTGATAGTCCATGCGCGACAAAGGAATGGAAAGATGGAGCACCTATGAACCTTTTTTTGTGACCTTAGGGGATAAGCGGGTGGCCGACATCGTCATTACCCATCATGCGAAGACAAGGTACAACGACCGGATTCATAGTGATATCCATAGTATAGATGATATAGCCGCATGGATGTGGGAGTGCCTGAAGCAGGGCCGGATTGCTCCCTACTACCGGAATGAGAAGGACGTTTACCTGATTGACGAGGATCTTGTCGTCGTCGCGGAATTTGCGGAGATCGAAGGGGAAACCGACATCAGCGGAAATCCGCTGCACAAGATGATTATCGTGACGTTCCTTGGCAAAATGTCGGAGACGATCGAGCTGAGGGACCTGAAGTCTTATTATTCCTGGCTGCGCCATTCGCGGAGAATGACGTTGATTAAAAATACTCGCAAGCGGAAATAACCGCGTTTTGTAAGCGTGAGCATGGATTCCCCCTCCGGGAAGCCATGCTCATTTTTGTTGATTCATGTGTCGGTTCCGCAGACTTTACCTGCCGCTGAAATGTTAAACGGCGTTGGTGGTTCACGGCCGAATCGGATACAATATAAGAACGACGAGGGGGAGAGCATGCCATGAATTTTCACCAGCTCCACATTTTTTATACCGTGGCGGAACGTGGGAGTTTCTCGGCGGCGGCGAGCGCGCTGCACATGACCCAGCCGGCCGTTACGATGCAGATTCAGTCCCTGGAGGAATATTTCGGGACGCGCCTGCTGATCCGCTCCACCAAGAAGATCGAGCTGACCGAAGCGGGGATCACCCTTTTGCCGTATGCGGCAAAGAGCATCGCCCTGGTTAAGGAAACGGACAATGCGATGGCATCGCATACCCATATGCTGCAGGACCGGCTTCAGCTCGGCTCCAGCCTCACGATCGGCGAATACTTCCTGCCGCGGCTGCTCGGTCCGTTTGGACAGCAGTATCCGCACATCAGTATTATGATGAAGGTGATGAACACTACACAGATCATCGAAGAGATTACGAAGCATCAGCTGAATTTCGGCCTGATCGAGGCGACGATCCACCATCCGGATATGGTCATCGATCCCGTCATGCAGGACGAGCTGAAGCTGATCGTGCCTATCGGCCATCCCTTGGCCGAGCGGGAATCGGTCGAGCTGGAAGAAGTGCTTGCCTATCCGTTTGTGCTGCGGGAAAAAGGGTCGGGCACGCGCCAGGTGATGGAAAGTGTGCTGATCCACAAGGGGATCGATCCACAAAGCCTGCAGACCGCGATGGAGCTTGGTAGCACGGGAGCGGTGAAATCCGCCGTCGAGGCCGGCTTCGGCATTACGATGCTGTCGCCGGCCTCGGTCAAGCATGAAACCGCACTGAACCTGGTTACCATCATTCCGATCCGAGACGCCGAATTTAAGCGGCAGTTTTATGCCATTCATTTGAAATCCACCCTGCTTCCGCTGTCAGCCGTGACCTTTCTGAATTTTCTTAAACAGCAGCAGGAACAGCAGGGGGAATAGGGCCAAGCCGGCAGTTAAAGGAATATTTCACAGCTTAAGACGCTGAATGAGTGAAGGAGGAATGGACTTGTCCACAGATCAGAAATACGGTGACCTGCATACGCATACTACGGCTTCGGACGGGATGCAGCCACCCTCGGAGAATGTTCGGATCGCCCACGGGAAGGGACTCGCGGCCGTGGCGATTACCGACCATGACACCGTGGGAGGCATTCCGGAAGCATTGGAAGCCGGGCAGCGGCTCGGCATCACCGTCGTTCCCGGCGTCGAAATCAGCACCCGTGCCGGCGGTAAGGATATACACGTACTGGGCTATTACATCGACATAACACATGAGCCGTTTTTGAACCATCTCGCCGAGCTGAGACAGACCCGGGAACGGCGTAACGATCAGATGATCGCGAAGCTGCAGCAGCTTGGAATTTCCATCACGCTCGAGGAGGTCATTGCCGGGCTGGGGCGCGAGCTGAAGCCGGATGAAAGCGTCGGGCGGCCGCATATGGCCGACGTATTGGTCAAGAAGGGCTATGCCTCTGACATGCGGGACGCCTTTAACCGCTATTTGGGCGAGGATGCGCCTGCCTACGTATCCGTTCCGCGGATCACACCCGCGGATGCCTGCGCCTGGATCCGGGAAGCCGGCGGAACGCCTGTGCTGGCCCATCCGGGGATCTACGGCGATGACGCGCTGGTGGAACGGATTGTTAGGGAAGCGAAACCTGCCGGAATCGAAGTCTACCATTCCGACCACGGCCCGGCCGATGAGGAACGGTACCTGAGGATGGCTGATGAGCATGGGCTGATCGTCACGGCGGGCTCCGATTTTCACGGGGAACGGCAGGGCGTCGTCTTCCATGGCGATATCGGCAGCCGTACGATCCCGGTGACCGTATTGGAACAACTTCAGCGGGGAACAAAATAGTCATGGGTGCCCGGGCGAGTTTTAACCTTTTTTTGCAAAATTAAAGAATTGGGCTTGCGCCGGGCTTGCAGGCCGTACTATAATGTTGAACCAAGCAACAAACACAAACTTGTAAGGCGATGACCAAAGACATGATTTCGATCCAGGACTGCCCAGAGAGAGAAGTGAGTGGTGTAAGCTTCTCCTGACACCGGTTCAGAAATTACCCCTTTGCAGCCGTCCCTTTGAACCCGCTGTCCCAAGCCGCGGCAGTAGAAGGAACCGGTTAATCCCCGATATCGGATGCTTAATAAGGGCTTTGCATATGTACGTGTTCGGATGAACCGTCGGATGCAGGTCGAATTAGGGTGGAACCACGAGCTGAACGCACTCGTCCCTTGGGATGAGATGCGTTTTTTTGCGTTCACCAAATAGACCGAATTTGACGGAGGGAAGAACATGAACAAGGAAATACAAGTCAAGCTGCCGGACGGCTCGGTAAGAGCATTCGAGCAAGGCGTCCGGCTGGAGAGCATCGCCGAATCGATCAGCAGCAGCCTCGTGAAAAATGCCGCAGCAGGCAAAATTGACGGGATCCTGGTGGATCTCAGTACGCCGGTTGAGCAGGACAGCAGCATTGAAATCGTGACTGTGGACAGTCCGGAAGGGATCGGGGTATACCGGCACAGCACGGCGCATTTATTGGCGCAAGCCGTGAAGCGTTTATTCGGAGCATCGTCCGTCAAGCTGGGGATCGGACCGGTCATCGAGGACGGATTCTATTACGACATGGATCTTCCAAGCCCGCTGACGAGCGATGATTTGTCCCGGATTGAACGGGAAATGAAGCGGATCGCGGAAGAGGATCTGCCGATTCGGCGGAAGGCGGTCAGCCGGAAGGAAGCGCTGGACCTGTTCGCGCAGCTGCAGGAGCCGCTGAAGCTTGAGCTTATTCGGGACCTGCCCGAGGACGCCGAAATTTCGATTTACGAGCAGGGAGAGTTTGTGGACCTGTGCCGAGGACCGCACCTTCCTTCCACGGGTAAAATCAAAGCGTTCAAGCTGCTGAGCGTAGGCGGAGCCTATTGGCGCGGAAACTCGGACAACAAGATGCTGCAGCGGATTTACGGCACCGCCTTCCCTAAGAAGGCGCAGCTTGATGAGCATCTTCACATGCTCGAGGAAGCCAAGAAGCGCGACCATCGCAAGCTGGGCAAGGAGCAGGGGTTGTTCCTGTTTTCAGAGGAAGCGCCGGGCATGCCGTTCTACCTCCCTAAAGGCATGATCATCCGCAACGAGCTGGAGCAGCTGGAGCGTGAGCTGAACGCCGCTAGAGGATATGAAGAGGTCCGCACCCCGCTTATGATGAACAAGCGGATGTGGGAGGAATCCGGGCACTGGGATCACTACAAGGACAACATGTATTTTACCCAGGTGGACGAGACGGAATATGCGCTGAAGCCGATGAACTGCCCGGGGCATATGCTGATTTTCAAAAGCGGCCTTCGCTCCTACCGCGAGCTGCCGATCCGGCTGGCCGAGTTCGGACAGGTTCACCGCCACGAATATTCAGGCGCGCTGAGCGGTATGATGCGTGTGCGGACGTTCTGCCAGGATGACGCACACCTCTTTGTCAGACCTGACCAAATCGAGGAGGAGATCGCCGGCGTCATCGACCTGATCGACTATATGTACGGCATATTCGGCTTCTCTTACCGGATCGAACTGTCGACGCGGCCGGAGGATTCCATGGGTTCGGATGAGCTGTGGGAGCAGGCCGAGCAGTCGCTGCGCAGCGTGCTGGAGCGGCGGGGGATCGAATACCGCCTGAACGAGGGGGACGGAGCTTTCTACGGTCCGAAAATCGATTTTCATATTCTCGATGCCCTGAAGCGCAGCTGGCAGTGCGGGACGATCCAGCTCGATTTTCAAATGCCGGAGAAGTTTGGTCTCAGCTATGTCGGTGAATACAACCAGAAGCATCGCCCGGTCATCATTCACCGCGCCGTCTACGGCTCCATCGACCGTTTCATCGGCATTCTGACGGAGCATTACTCGGGAGCTTTTCCGCTGTGGCTGGCACCGGTCCAGGCCAAAGTCGTCCCGGTATCCGAGCACGATCTGGATTATGCTTATCAGGTTAAGCAGTCGCTTGCGAAAGAGGGCATCCGGGTTGAGGTCAGCGCCAAAAACGAGAAGCTGGGCTATAAAATCCGCGAAGCCGAGCTGGAAAAAGTGCCGTACGTGCTCGTCGTCGGCAAGAGCGAGCAGGAGGCGGGTGCAGCGGCGGTCCGCAAGCGGGGCGAAGGGGATCTGGGTATGCAGCAGCTGCCGGACATCATCGAGCGCTTAAACCGGGAAATCCGGGAGAAATAAACGGGACATTAAATCAGGAAGACATCAAAAAAGGCTGTATCCCACCCGCTCTTAATAACGGAGGATATAGCCTTTTCTATTATGGGTGCTGAAGCTTACGGACGTTCATTGAGCACGGTTCAACCGCATTCTTTCTATAATTAGAAATCTAAAGCTTTGTATGATTATTTAATGACGCTCGGAAGCGACTTGATCAATTCCTCGTCAGGCGTGACGATCAGCGTCCGCTGGTGATCATAAATGACAAAGCCCGGTTTGGCGCCGCTCGGCTTATGCACATGGCGGATCAGGGTGCAGTCGACCGGCACACTGCTGGATTCCTTGGCCTGGCTGAAGTAAGCGGCCAATTGGGCGGCTTCCTCCAAGGTCTGGTCCCCGAACTGGCTGCTGCGGATGACGACGTGGGACCCGGGGATATCCTTGGTGTGCAGCCACGTATCACTGCCGCTGGCCAGTTTGTTGGTCACGTATTCGTTCTGCAGGTTGTTTTTGCCTACGTAAATTTCGATGCCCTCGGATGATGTGAATACATGCAGGGTAGGGCGGTCGTTTTTCTTCTTTTTGCGCGTTTTTTTGCTGCGGTCGCGGAGATATCCCTGCTGGACAAGCTCCTCGCGGATTTCGTCGATATCGTTCATGGATGCATGGGCCAGCTGCTGGAGCAGGTCATCCATGTAGCGGATCTCTTCCTTCGTTATAGCAAGCTGCTCGTCGATGACGGCAAGACTGTTTTTGTACTTATTATATTTCTTGAAATACCGCTGGGCGTTATCGGAAGGGCTGAGCAGCGGGTCCAGCGGAATGGCCACTTCCTTCTGGTCCTCGTCATAGAAGTTGGTCAGCACCGCCTCCTTGTCCCCCTTTGCAATCGTATGCAGGGAGGCAAACAGCAGCTCGCCGTAAATCCGGTACTGGTCCGCATCGGCGGCTTCCTCCAGATCGGCGTGCAGGTGGTCCAGCTTTTTAATGTTTTTGGCGCGCTCATTGTGCAGGAAACGAAGCAGATCGCTCGTTTTTTGCTTGACGGTGTCGCGCTCAGCTTTTTCACCGTAATAATCCTCCATGCATGTGCTGATGGATTCATAGCGTTTGACCTCTTCCTGAATCATCGTCAGATCGACGGCGGAAAAAACCATTTTCCCCTTGGCGTTCGCCCCTGACATCGGCTGGTACGCCTGCTGTTTGACGCTGTCCATCAGCCCGGTAAAGGCGTTCCATAGGGCGCTTCGACGTGCTTCGCCAGCTTCGGGCCCTTCTTCCGAGTAGGACTGAAGGCCGGCGCGGTGCACGATCTCCTGCGCAACCAGCGGGCTTACGCCGCTGAACGTATCCACAATCCACGAAATCGGTTCGGCGTCCGCTTCCTCGGTATATTTTTGTGCAAATAGCTCTCCTGTAACCTCAAGCGGATTCAGCTTATGCTGCTGCGGAGGCTCCGTATAGGAAAAGCCCGGCATGATGACCCGATAGCTGCTGATGCTCGGGGTGACATGGTGGATGCCGTCCAGGATCGTCCCGCTCGAAGGGTCTGACAAAATAATGTTGCTGTGCCGGCCCATCAGTTCGATGATGAGCTGCTTAGAAGAGACGTCCCCCAGCTCATCCCGCTGTCTGACCGTAATATGAATGATTCGCTCCATTCCAACCTGCCGGATGTCTTCAATGATGCCTCCTTCGCAGTGCTTGCGCAGCAGCATACAGAACATCGGTGCCTCCTGCGGATTCAGAAAGCTTCGCTCGGTGAAGTGCACCCGCGGATACGTCGGGTTGGCCGACAGCAGCAGCTTGGCGTTGCCCTCCCGGGTCCGGAGGTGAAAGAGCAGGTCGTGATCGTTGGGCTGGTATATTTTACTGATCCGGGCGCCCTGAATGCTTTGCAGCTCATGGACAAGGGCCCGCGTTACGATTCCATCTAATGCCATAGTGTATCTCCCATCTTTACGCTGTACTTGGTTACGATTGCCTCCATACTATGATGCCATAGTTTGGCCAAAAACTTAAGAGGCCAGGCTTGTGATATTTTAGGCCCTGTCCGAATACATTTACGATAGAACAGGTGGAAAAGCTGTTGAACACCCGCAGCGCACAAAGACCGGGAGGGAAAGGGAAGCTATGGAACAAAAAAAATGGCATCAGTTGGACGCGGAAGAACTGCAGCATGTCCTCGGCGTTCACCCGCAGCAGGGCCTTTCGGAAGAAGAGGCGGAGGAAAGACGGAAGAAAAACGGATGGAACGAGCTTTCGGAAGGAAAGCGTATTTCTCCTTTGGCCTTATTTCTGAACCAATTTAAAGATTTCATGGTGCTGGTGCTGATGGGGGCAACGCTGGTTTCGGGCCTCCTCGGCGAATACCTGGACGCCATCACCATTATCGCGATCATTCTGCTGAACGGGGTCCTCGGCTTCATCCAGGAGTTCAAGGCGGAACGCTCCCTGCGTGCGCTGAAGCAGCTGTCCGCTCCGGGAGCGAAGGTGCTTCGGGGAGGCAAGGTAGTTCAGGTGCCGGCCAAAATGCTCGTTCCGGGGGACGTCGTTCTGCTGGAAAGCGGTGACCGTGTGCCCGCCGATGTCCGCTGGCTGGAAACAAGCAGCTGTTATATTGAAGAATCCGCGCTGACCGGGGAATCGGTGCCGGTAGGCAAGCATGCCCAGCCTATTCAAGAAGCGGACGTGCCCCTTGGCGATCAGAAGAACACCGGCTTCATGGGAACCATGATGACGCGGGGGACCGCCAAAGGCGTTGTCGTTCGCACCGGCATGGATACGGAAATGGGGAAAATCGCCGATCTGATCCAGAATACAGACTCGCAGGAAACGCCGCTTCAGCACCGCCTGGAGCAGCTCGGCAAAATGCTCATCATTCTGTCGCTGGGGCTTACGGTCATGGTCGTCGTTGCCGGCATTTTGCATGGACAGCCTGCCGTCGGCATGTTCCTGGCCGGCGTCAGCCTGGCCGTTGCGGCGATCCCCGAAGGACTGCCTGCCATCGTGACCGTGGCGCTGGCGCTCGGCGTGCAGCGGATGATCAAGCGGAAGGCGATCGTGCGCAAGCTGCCGTCGGTCGAAACGCTGGGCTGCGCATCGGTCATCTGCTCCGATAAAACCGGAACGCTGACGCAGAACAAAATGACCGTTACGCGCGTGTGGGTCGGGGGAAGAAGCCTGGAGGTCACCGGCGACGGTTATGCGCCGACCGGACAAATCCTCGAAGAGAAGAAGCCGGTCGACGTGAAGAACGACCAGGGGCTGCGCAGGCTGCTCCAGATCAGCGCGCTGTGCAACAACGCGGAAATTTACGAAACGGCGGCTCCGGAGTCGCGCGGCAAGCGCAAAGGCAAGGAGGAACCTCAAGGCCCGGTATGGGAACTGAAAGGGGATCCGACCGAAGGGGCGCTCATTACCCTCGCTTCCAAAATGGGGATGACGACGCAGTCCTTGTCGGCGCTGTATCAGCGGGATAAGGAATTTCCGTTCGATTCCGAACGGAAGCTGATGTCGGTCGTGGTGAGCCACCAGGGCGGCAAAATTTTATGCACTAAGGGCGCGCCTGACGTGCTGTTAAACCAGTGCACTTATATATTGTGGGAAGGCAACGTTGTGCCGTTTACCGGCACGCTCCGGCAGAAGGTGCTTGCCGCCAACGAAGAGATGGCTTCCTCCGCGCTTCGCGTGCTGGGGACGGCATACCGCGACCTGCGCCCGCATGATTCGCTGGACAGCGAAGCGGACGCCGAGAGCCAACTCGTCTTCGTCGGCCTTGCCGGCATGATCGATCCGCCGCGCCGGGAAGTGCGCGATGCGATCAGCACCTGCCGCCGCGCTGGCATCAAGACGGTGATGATCACCGGCGACCATGGCACGACTGCCGAGGCGATCGCCCAGCAGCTTGGCATTATGCCGCGCGGAGGCGAAGCCATGTCAGGCCAGGAGCTGGCGCAGATCGACGACCAGGAGCTCGATGCGAAGGTCGACAACGTGTACGTGTACTCGCGCGTGTCGCCTGAGCATAAGCTCCGCATCGTCAAATCGCTGCAGCGCAAGGGCCATGTCGTTGCCATGACCGGGGACGGCGTCAACGATGCGCCGGCCATCAAAGCGGCCGACATCGGCATTGCCATGGGCATTACCGGTACCGACGTCACCAAGGAAGCATCGGCGCTTATCCTGAGCGACGACAACTTCTCGACGATCGTGGCGGCGATCGAGGAAGGCCGGAGCATCTATGAGAATATCCGCAAATTCATCCGGTATTTGCTTGCATCGAATGTCGGCGAAATCTTGACGATGTTCTTTGCGATGATGCTCGCCCTGCCGCTGCCGCTGCTGCCGATCCAGATTTTGTGGGTCAACCTCGTGACCGACGGCCTGCCGGCGATGGCCCTTGGCGTGGATCAGCCGGAGAAGGACCTCATGGAGCACAAGCCGCGCGGGGCCAAAGAAAATATATTCGCCCGCCGGCTGGGATGGAAGATCATCAGCCGCGGCTTCCTGATCGGTCTGTGCACGCTCGGCGCATTCTGGCTCACCCTCCGCGTGGATCCGCACAACGCCGCTCAGGTTACCAAAGCCCAATCGGTAGCTTTCGCCACGCTCGTTATGGCCCAGCTCATCCACGTGTTCGACTGCCGGAGCTCCAGATCGATCTTCCACCGCAACCCGCTGCAAAACAAGTACCTGGTGCTGGCGGTGCTCTCCTCGGTCCTGCTCATGCTCGGCGTCATGTACATCGAGCCGCTGCAGCCGATCTTTAAAACCGTGCCGCTCGGCTTCCGCGAATGGTGCATTACGATCGTCGGCGCCGGCGTGCCTACCTTCCTGATGGGCATCGGCAGCGTATGGGGCGGAAGACGCAACAAGCGGCGGGGAAGCGGCCGCCTCGTGGCGAAAAGTACAAACATTTCTGCATAAAGTCAATAGCACGGCCCGGTCCTTTGAGGTATGCTAGTGGACAGTAAAAAGCTAGCATAACAAAGGAGTGGCACCATCCATGGAATTTACAAAAATGCACGGACTCGGGAACGACTTTATCGTTATCTACGGCGAGAAGGCTCTGCCGGACAACGCGGCAGAGCTCGCCTTGAAATGGTGCGACCGCTATTTCGGCATCGGAGCGGACGGACTGGTATATATTTTGCCGTCGGAGAAGGCGGATTTCCGCATGCGCATCATCAACTCGGACGGCTCGGAAGCGGAGCAGTGCGGCAACGCCATCCGCTGCGTGGCAAAATACGTGTACGACCACGGCTATGTCAGCAGTGAGCAAATTACGATCGAAACGCTTGGAGCCGGCGTGCAGCCGGTAACGATCCATGTGGACAACGGCCTGGCCGCCACCGTCACGGTGGATATGGGCGAGCCCGTGCTTGATGGATTGAGCGTACCGACGACGATCGACGCGAACCCGGTCGTGGATGCGCCGATCGAGGCTGACGGCCGGCAGTTCCGGTTTACGGCCGTGTCGATGGGCAATCCGCACTGTGTCATTTACGTAGACGATGCGGTGAATTTCGACCTCGCCACCTGGGGGCCAAAGCTGGAAGTGCATCCGGTATTCCCGAAAAAGGTGAACGTCGAATTCGCGACCGTGAAGGACCGCGGTACCGTGGACATGCGCGTCTGGGAGCGCGGCGCCGGTCCGACGCTGGCCTGCGGAACCGGGGCATGTGCAACCCTCGTATCCTCCGTGCTGAACGGTTTAACCGACCGGTCGGCATCGATCCTGCTGAAAGGTGGAGACCTGTTCATCGAGTGGAGCGAGAAAGACAACCACGTCTATATGACAGGCCCTGCGGCTGTCGTGTATACGGGAAGCGTCCAGGACGTTTAGTCGCCCGGACTTTTGAAAAACCAGCGTTAACACCTCAATAGCCCGGAGAGCGTATCGGCGGATACGATCCACCGGGCTTTCCTGCTTCTTGGGGGTGCAGATCGTCCAAATCCGACTCTAGTAAAATAACTGGAGGATTCTATGACTTATCTTGTGCGCTGATTTATGATACATTAATGTGAAACTACTTTTTCGGGGTGGAGGAGCCAACATGAAACCGGATTTGCGTCAAGCGTGGGATCAACAGGTGCTGATCGGCGACGGAGCGATGGGCACTTTTCTATATCAAATGGGCTTTCCTGTGGGAATTTCCTATGAAGAACTGAACCTGACCTCACCGGAGGTCATCAAAGATGTTCACCGGCGTTATGTGGAAGCCGGGGCTCAAATCATTGAGACCAATACGTTTTCGGCCAACTTCGACAAGCTGTCCAAATACGGCCTGGAGTCGAAGGTGGAGGATATCAACCGGGCGGGTGTCCGGATTGCACGGGAAGTAGCGGGATCCGCCGGCTATGTGGTCGGAGCCATCGGTTCCATCCGCGGCGGCAAACGGACCAACGTCTCGACGGCCGAGCTTAAGAAATATTTCGAGCAGCAGATTCAGGCCCTTCTGCAAGAAGGAGTGGACGGCATCCTGCTCGAAACCTTCTACGATGTGGAAGAACTGTATTTGGCTTTGTCTATCGTGCGCAAGCTCAGCCCGCTGCCGGTCATTTGCCAGTTTGCGGTTGAGGACGTAGCCCGGACCTTGGACGGCTATACGATGCCGGAAGCGTTCCGGATGATGCAGCAGCAGGGCGCGGACGTGATCGGCTTTAACTGCCGCACAGGCCCTAATGGCATTATGAGCGCGATGAAGACCCTCGGCGGCCACATGTCCGTGCCGATGTCGGTGTATCCGAATGCCGGGGTCGCCGATTATGTGGATGGGGAATATCAGTATGGGGCCAAGCCGGATTATTTCGGCCAGATGGCGGTGAAATTCGCCGATCTCGGCGCCCGGATCATCGGCGGCTGCTGCGGGACGACGCCCGCGCATATCGCGGCGATTTCGTCTGCGCTTCAGGGGTACGAGCCGCAGCCGATAACGTACGGGCCGATTGACATCGCCCCTGCCCCGATCGAAATCCATGAACATCTCGCGCCAGACGGCGACGGTGAAGGCAAAGGCGGCAACCCGAATCTGGTCGACCTCGTCAAAGAGCGTCACACCGTCATCGTGGAGCTGGACCCTCCGCGCGATTTGGATATCGCCAAATTTATGAAGGGGGCGCAGGTGCTGAAGGATGCCGGGGCGGACGCGCTGACCCTCGCCGACAATTCGCTTGCGGTTACGCGGATGAGCAATATGGCTCTCGGCCATCTGGTGCAGGCGGAGACCGGTTTGCGCCCGCTGGTGCACATCGCCTGCCGGGACCGCAACTTGATCGGAACGCAGTCGCACCTTATGGGCTTTGACGCCCTTGGCATCGATCACGTGCTGGCTGTCACGGGCGACCCCGCACGCTTCGGCGATTTGCCGGGATCGAGTTCCGTATACGATTTGACTTCTTTTGAGATTATACGAATGATCAAGCAGTTAAATGAGGGAATCGCCTTCTCCGGCAAGCCGCTCAAGCAAAAGGCGAACTTCGTCGTCGGCGCGGCGTTTAACCCTCACGGGAAGCATCTTGACAAAGCCGTGCTGCGTTTGGAACGCAAAATCGCTGCCGGCGCCGATTATATCATGACCCAGCCGGTGTACGATCCGGAGCTGATCCGCGCGCTGAAGGAAGCGACGAGCCACCTCGACATTCCGATCTTCCTCGGCATCATGCCGCTGGCGAGCGGGCGCAATGCGGAATACCTGCACAACGAGGTGCCGGGAATTCAGCTCTCGGACGATGTGCGCCGCCGGATGAGCGGCCTGGAAGGCGAAGAAGGAAGAGCCATGGGGGTTGCCATTGCCAAAGAGCTGCTCGACGTGGCGATGGAGCATTTTAACGGAATTTACTTAATGACGCCGTTTATGCTGTATGACATGAGCGCCCAGCTCATCAGCCATGTGTGGGAGAAATCCGGACGCCGGCAGTCCCCCTTGTTTCACAGATAGTTATCAATTACAATAGTGTAATGGATGTGGTGCCGATGTCTTTCAGCATGACCGGTTACGGTCAATCCGCCCTTCATTACGGAGGGTATAAAGTGGAAATTGAAGTGAAATCCGTGAACCACCGATACTGCGAAGTGGTCATACGCCTGCCGCGTGAATGGACACGCTTTGAGGACCCTTTGAGAAGAACGGTACAGCGGTTTGTCAAGCGCGGCCGGATCGATGTCTTTATTAACAAGGAGGCGGAAGAGAATACCGCTCCGCCTGTTTTGTTAAATCATAAAGCCGTCAATACTTATATGGAGGCGGCGCGTGAGGTATCCGAGAGGCATGGCCTGAACGGCGAATTGACGGTAAGAGACCTGCTGTCCCTGCCGGGCGTGTTTCTCACACCCGAGGAAGTCGGGACAAACCAGGATCCGGAGCCTGAAGAGTGGGGACGCGTGCTTGAAGAAGGTCTTGTAAGGGCCATGGAAGGACTCGTCGCGATGAGGACTTCCGAAGGAAGCTTCCTTGCCCGTGATGTGGAGCAGCGCCTGAACCGGCTGGAGAAGCTTCACGGAGAAATGGTACAGCTCGCACCCAGCGTAGTCGAAGAATACCGCAATAAGCTCAGACAAAGGCTGGCTGAACTGAATGACGGTTCGTTTGCTTTTGATGAACATAAATTTGGCATGGAAATTGCTATTTTTGCAGACCGCTGCAATATCGATGAGGAATTGATACGTCTGCACAGCCATTTTGAGCAATGCAAAGGATTACTTCGTGCGGATGAACCGGTCGGAAGAAAACTCGATTTTCTGATTCAGGAAATGAACAGGGAAGTCAATACGATTGGATCCAAGGCCAATCATCTGACTCTGGTAAACCGTGTTGTCGAAATGAAAGCGGAGCTGGAAAAAATTAGAGAGCAACTGGCCAATATAGAGTAAGGCACAATTTCGACAGAAAACAGGAGAGAGTCAAATGAATAGGGGGAAGAACCTGAATATGGCAATCAAACTCATTAACATCGGCTTCGGGAATATTGTATCGGCTAACCGTATCATTTCGATTGTAAGCCCCGAATCAGCGCCTATTAAGCGGATTATTCAGGAAGCAAGAGATCGTCACATGCTGATCGATGCGACCTATGGGCGCAGGACGCGCGCCGTAATCATTACGGACAGCGACCATGTCATCCTGTCGGCGGTGCAGCCGGAGACGGTGGCTCATCGCTTGTCCAGCAAAGATGACGATAATGACGAATAACAAGATGGGGAGTAATATGTCAAAAGGAATATTGTTTGTATTGTCAGGACCTTCCGGGGTCGGTAAAGGAACCGTGTGCAGCGCGCTGCGCGGGAAGCTGCCGGATTTGGTCTATTCGGTATCGGCGACGACACGGAGCCCGCGCCAGGGAGAAGTGAACGGGGTCAATTATTTTTTCAAAACCCGTGACCAGTTTCTGGATATGATGCAGAACGACCAGCTACTGGAGTATGCGGAGTACGTGGGGAACTATTACGGAACGCCGCGCGATTTCGTAGAGAAGACGCTGGAAAGCGGAAACGATATTATTCTGGAAATTGAGGTGCAGGGTGCCCTTCAGGTCAAACAGAAGTTTCCCGAGGGGGTATTTATTTTCCTGCTGCCGCCTTCCCTGGACGAACTCAAGGACCGGATCATCGGGCGCGGTACGGAGAACCAGGCGACGATCGACCACCGCATGACGGTGGCGGTTGACGAAATCAATTTGATGCAGCATTATGACTATGCGGTGGTTAACGATCAGATTGATTGCGCCTGCAAACGAATAGAATCGATTATTATCGCCGAACATTGTAAAATCAAGAAATAAACGAAGACAGCATTCCATTTGAGAATAATAAAAGAGGTGTCGCCAAGTGTTGTACCCATCGATTGATGAAATGATGAATAAAGTCGACAGTAAATACTCGCTGGTCGTCGCGGCCTCCCGCCGTGCGAGACAGCTGCGCGAGGGCGCAAAGACCGACCTGAAGCATCCAAGATCCCACAAATACGTGGGCGTGGCGCTTGAGGAAATTTATGGGGATTTGCTTCGGGTGATTCCGGAACCGGTCGCCGAACGGGATGAGAATAAGGCGTAAGCCTGTTCTTCCCGGGACGGGGCTTTTTCTGCTGTTATGCGGCAGGTCTAACAAGAACTCATATTAAGTTTGCAGCAAGAGCGTATAGACGTCTTCCAGATACAACCGCAAGGTTGTATTTTTTTCTCTATCTAAATGAAACGGAAAGCGGGGAAATCGTATGTTAACCGGCAAAACCATCGTGCTCGGCGTGACGGGTGGAATCGCGGCGTTCAAGGCGGCCAGTCTGTGCAGCAAGCTGGTGCAAAAAGGCGCAGATGTCCACGTGATCATGACGGAATCAGCGAAGCAGTTTATTACGGAGCTGACCTTTCAGAGTCTGTCCAAAAATCCGGTATACAGCGACACGTTCGATGAGCGCGATCCATCCGTTGTCTCCCATATCCATTTGGCCGATGAGGCCGACCTCGTTCTCATCGCACCGGCTACAGCCAATATGATCGCAAAAATGGCCCATGGTCTGGCGGACGACATGCTTTCGACGACGCTGCTCGCCACCGAGGCGCCGGTCATGATCGCACCGGCCATGAACGTGCATATGTATGCCCATCCGGCGGTTCAGGCCAACATGCGGCTGCTCGAGTCCCGGGGCGTGATGATGATCGAGCCCGGCGAAGGACTGCTTGCCTGCGGCTATGTCGGCAAGGGACGGCTGGAGGAGCCGGAAACGATCGTCCAGGTAGTGGAGCGCTTTTTTGCGTCTCACAATGAATCCGTACAAGGGCAGGGTCTGCTCCGCGGGAAAAAGGTCATCGTTACCTCGGGCGGAACGGTGGAACGGATCGACCCGGTGCGTTACATCACCAATGATTCTTCCGGGAAAATGGGGTTTGCCATCGCCAAGGCCGCCAAAGACATGGGGGCGGAGGTGCATGTCGTTTACGGCCATACGGACGTTGAGCCCCCTTCAGACGTGGACGCGGTGAAAGTCCAGTCCGCCGAGGATATGTACCGGGCGGTGCTGGAACATTGGGAGGACAGCGACCTGGTCATCAAGGCGGCGGCTGTCGCGGATTACCGTCCGAAGGTGACGGCCGCAAGCAAAATGAAAAAGTCGGGGGATACGATGACGCTCGAGCTCGTCAAAACGGTGGATATTCTGGAGGAGCTCGGCAAGACGAAGACAACGCAGTTTTTGATCGGATTTGCAGCCGAGACGAATGATGTGGAGAAATATGCCCAGGATAAGCTGAAACGGAAAAACGCCGATCTGATCGTGGCCAATGACGTAACGGCGGAGGGAGCCGGCTTCAGATCCGATACCAACATCGTTCAGGTATACGATGCCGGCGGACTGGTCGAACAAATGCCCGTAATGACTAAGGACGAAGTGGCCCGGCGCCTGCTGACGATCGCTGCGGCCCGGATGACCGGGGCTTTGTCCTGATGGAGATGCGTGTGGCAAAGGTGATCGTCGACGTCCCGGTGCGTGATACCGACCGTCCCTTTGACTATCTCATTCCCGAATCCATGCGGGCATGGATCGAGGTGGGAAGCCGGGTCGGTGTGCCGTTCGGCCACCGCACGGTCCAGGGATTCGTGGTCGGCCTTGAGCCGGAGCCGGCGGCTGCCGGCATGAAGCTTAAAGCCATCCAGGAAGTGCTTGATGTCATTCCGCCGTTGTCCGAAGAGCTGGTGGAACTGGCCGGGTGGATGAGCCGCAGGTATGCCTGCCGGATGATTACGGCGCTTCAGGTCATGGTGCCTACGGCCCTCAAGGGCAAAGCCGAACGGTTTATCTCGCTCGGAACCCCGCAGCCGAAGGAGCCTGAGGATTTGTATTCCGGCGGCTTGTTCGAATTAGAACTGGAGCCTTCCGGCGGCGAGCGGGCGATTCTTGATTTCGTCGAAAAAAAAGGTGAGGTCACCTCCAAGCAGCTGAGCCGGCAGTTTCCGGACAGCGCTCCGGTGATCAAATCGCTGCTGCGCCGGGGCGTGCTGCAGGAAAACCAATCCATCAAGGACAAGCTGCAGATCAAGACGCTGAAAGCTGTCGATCTGGCGGTAACGCCGGACGAAGCGGAGGCCGCGCTGGCGTCGTTCGCGCCGAAAGCACAGCGTCAGCGCGAGGTGCTGCAGTTTATTGTTGAAATGAAAGAGATGCTTCCGCTTGCGCTGAAGGATGTCCTGGCGACGATGCAGGTGTCGGCCGCGACCGTGAAAGGGCTGGCGGATAAAGGTTACATTACGATTGAAGACAAAGAAGCGTTCAGGGATCCTTACCGGGGTCGCTGGTTTAAGCCAAGCGATCCGCTGCCGCTGACCGCGGAGCAGCAGAACGCCTATGACCGTATTGTCTCGGTGCTCGATGCGCAGCGGCACGGGGTGTTTCTGCTGCATGGGGTTACAGGCAGCGGAAAGACCGAGATCTACCTGCAGAGCATCCAGCGCTGCATTGAGCAGGGCCGGCAGGCCATCGTGCTCGTGCCGGAAATTTCGCTGACACCGCAGATGGTGGAACGGTTCAAAGGGCGCTTCGGCGACCAGGTCGCCGTCATGCACAGCCGCCTGTCGGGCGGGGAGCGCTACGACGAATGGCGTAAAATCCGCGAAGGCCGGGCGGCCGTCGCCATCGGCGCCAGATCGGCGGTGTTCGCGCCGTTTGCCAAGATCGGGCTTATCATTATGGACGAGGAACATGAAACGTCGTACAAGCAGGAAGAAAGCCCGAAATACCATGCCCGGGACGTGGCCGTCCAGCGGGCGATGCAGCACGGCGCGGCGGTCATTCTGGGCTCGGCGACGCCTTCGCTTGAGAGCTACCATGCCGCGAGATCGCAGGCGAATGACGAGTTTGCGCCAATGCTGCTCGAGATGAAAGCCCGGGCGCTCGGCAATGAGCTGCCGGGAGTACAAATCATCGATATGCGGGAAGAATTAAAAGAAGGCAACCGCTCCATGTTCAGCCGTTCGCTGCATCAGGCAGTTGCGGCCCGGCTGGAACGCAAGGAGCAGACCGTGCTGCTGCTCAACCGGCGCGGCTACTCCACGTTCGTCATGTGCCGCAGCTGCGGCTACGTGGCCGGCTGCCCCGAATGCGACATTTCGCTGACGTACCATCAGAAATCGAACAACCTCCGCTGCCATTACTGCGGCTATGCCGAGCCGGCGCCGTCCGTGTGCCCGGAATGCGGAAGCGAGCATATCCGCTATTTCGGCACCGGTACACAGCGCGTTGAGGAAGAGCTTGCAAAGCTGTTTCCGGGGATCCGGGTGATCCGGATGGACGTGGATACCACGACGGAGAAGGGATCGCACGAGAAGCTGCTGAAGCAGTTCCGGGACAAAAAAGCGGACGTACTCCTGGGCACCCAGATGGTGGCCAAAGGGCTCGACTTTCCGGACGTAACGCTGGTCGGCGTCATTACGGCCGACTCGGCGCTCAACCTGCCGGATTTCCGGGCCGCAGAGAAGACGTTCCAGCTGCTGACCCAGGTCGCCGGCCGCGCCGGCCGCCACCAGCTGCCCGGGGAGGTCATGATCCAGTCCTATACGCCGGATCATTATTCGATTATTCACGCCAGCGGGCATGATTACGATTCGTTTGTCCGGGAGGAGCTGAAGCATCGGCGGAACCTGCACTATCCGCCGTACTGCCGGCTGATTCTGGTCACGCTGTCGCATGAGCAGCTGCCGTTTCTCGTCCGGATGGCGGAGAACATGGTGTCTGTCCTCCAGGGCAAAGCCCGGCAGAAGGGCTGGTACGGCAGCCTGGACCGGCTGACCTCGGACGCTTTTGACGTGCTGGGGCCGGTGGCATCTCCTGTGCCCCGGATAAAAAATAGATACAGATTTCAATGTATGATAAAATGGCGTGGGACCATCGACGCTGTCGGCCTGGTCAGGGAAGCCGCCGAGCAGCTCGAGGATACCGCGCAGAATCCGAAGCTTCAAATCAGTATCGATGTAGACCCGCAAATGCTGATGTAGCACCTAAGCGGCGTACCGTCATCATATGGAATCATGGATGAATAACCAACAATGAATATTTGAACCCGATAAGGAAGGTGTCAGCATGGCGATCCGCATTATTGTGAAAGAACCGGATGAGGTTTTGCATAAAACCGCTAAAGAAGTGAAAGAAGTTACCCCTAATGTCAAAAAGTTGCTGAACGACATGGCGGACACGATGTACGACGCGGAGGGCGTTGGCCTGGCCGCGCCGCAGGTCGGCATTTTGAAGAGACTGATCGTCGTCGATGTCGGCGATGAGCACGGCCTGATCAAGATGGTCAACCCGGAAATCGTAGCCAAGGATGGCGAGCAGTTCGGCCCAGAGGGCTGCCTGAGCATTCCCGGATTAAACGGAGACGTCCGCCGTGCCGAGCAGGTTACGGTGAAAGGGCTGGATGAGAACGGCAAGGAAGTGACGATTACGGGCACCGGCCTGCTGGCCCGCTGCTTCCAGCACGAAATCGATCATTTGGACGGCGTGCTGTTTACCGACATTGCAGAAAGAGTGTATGAGTATACGCCGGAACGCGCCGGAAAGGAGTAATGCCTGATGAATATCGTTTTTATGGGGACGCCCGCGTTTGCCGTTCCCAGTCTCCGCATGCTGCTTGCGGAGGGCTATAACGTCGTGGCCGTCGTTACGCAGCCGGACCGTCCGCAGGGACGGAAGAAGGTGCTGATGCCGACGCCCGTCAAGGAAGTGGCGCTTGAGCACGGTCTGCCGGTGCTGCAGCCGCAGCGCATGCGCAATCCCGAAGCGGTAAGCGAACTCGCGGCTTATAAGCCCGACCTGATCGTTACGGCCGCTTACGGGCAAATTTTGCCGAAAGCGGTGCTGGATCTGCCGGCCAAGGGCTGCGTCAACGTTCACGGCTCGCTTTTGCCGAAATACAGAGGCGGCGCACCGATTCAGCGCTGCATCATCAATGGCGAGACGGTGACGGGCATTACGCTCATGTACATGGCCGAAGGGCTGGACACGGGCGATATGATCGCCCAAGTGGAGGTACCCATCACCGACGAGGATACCTCGGGAACGCTGTTCGAGAAGCTGAGCACCGCCGGGGCGGCGCTGCTCAAAGAACAGATGCCGCGGCTGCTGGAAGGCGGCGTCCCTGTGACGGTGCAGGATGACTCGCAGGCTACATACGCCCCGAACCTGAAGCGTGAGGACGAGAAAATCGACTGGAGCAAGTCGACGCGCGATATTTACAATCAAATTCGCGGCCTGGTGCCTTTTTCCGGGGCGTTTACATTCTGGAATGATGACGTGTTCAAGGTCTGGGGCTCGCGCAAAGGGGAGAAGGCCTCCGAGGAAGCGGATCCGGGAACGGTGCTTCAGCTTACGCCGGAAGGTATTGAAGTAAAAACCGGCGACGGGGCCCTGTGGCTGACCGATATTCAGCCGAGCGGCAAGAAGGCGATGGATGCCGGGCAGTTTATCCGGGGAACCAGCATGACGCCCGGGACGGTGCTGAAGTGAGCGGACGCGGAACCCAAGAACGGAAGGGCCGCGAGCCCTCGGCGCGCGAGCTGGCGATGGATATCCTGACGCGCGTAGAGCAGGAAGGCGCCTACAGCAACCTGCAGCTGAACGCTGCGCTGCAGCGCGCGAACCTGTCGCGCGAGGATGCCGGCCTTGCGACCGAGCTCGTATACGGTCCGATCTCCCGGATGAACACGCTGGATTATTTCCTGAACCGCTTTGTCAGCAAAGGCGTGAGCAAGCTGCAGCCCTGGGTGCGAAGCCTGCTGCGGCTCAGTCTGTATCAGATCATGTACCTGGACCGCATTCCTTCCCATGCCGTGGTTAATGAGGCTGTGAACTTGGCCAAGCGCCGCGGCCACCAGGGTATTTCCGGCATGGTGAACGGCGTGCTCCGGAACGTGCTGCGCAGTCCCGACAAGCTGGTTCTGCCGGAAAGTCTCGGACCGGCCGAACGGATCGCGCTGGAGCATTCCCATCCCGAATGGCTGGTTCAGCGCTGGATCGGGCAGTACGGGGAAGAAGCGGCCGAAGCGATCTGCCGGGCGAACAACGAGCCTCCGGCCGTCAGCGTCCGGGTGAACACGACGATGATCAGCCGCGACGGCCTGCTTGGCGAGATGGAGGAGAAAGGCATGGATGCGGTGCCGTCTCCGCTTACGCCGGAAGGCATTCTCGTCCGCAGCGGGGGCAACATGGCCCTGACCGGCTGGTACCGGGACGGCCAGCTGTCCGTGCAGGACGAGAGCTCGATGCTGGTCGGGGATGCGGTAGGTCCCGAGCCCGGCATGAGGGTGCTCGACTGCTGTGCCGCCCCCGGAGGCAAGACGGCGCATATAGCCGAGCTCATGCGGGATGAGGGGAAAATCATCGCCAACGATCTGCACGAGCATAAGCAGAAGCTGATCCGCGAGCAGGCCGAACGGCTTGGGCTGGATGCCATCGAGCCGGTTACCGGCGATGCGCTGGAACTGGCCGGACGGTATCCGGCGGCGTCCTTCGACCGCATTCTGCTGGATGCCCCATGCTCCGGCCTTGGCGTTATCCGGCGCAAGCCGGACCTGAAATGGGCCAAAACCCCGGGGGACATCGAGGAGATCGCGGCCCTGCAGTACCGGCTGCTGGAATCGGTGTCGGCTCTGCTCCGGCCCGGCGGCATTCTCGTATACAGCACGTGTACGATCGAGCCGCGGGAGAACGAAGAGAACGTCGAGCGGTTCCTACGGAACCACCCGGAGTTCGCCATAGCACCGGAAGCGCCCCCTGCCTGGGAACGGCTGCTGGGCACGGCGCTGCCGCGGGGCGGCGGCGTACAGATTTTGCCCCAGCATTTTCATAGCGACGGATTTTACATTGCACGGATTCAAAGACTCTCCTAAACTAGCGGACCGCCCGCACGGGCAGCCGCTGCTTCCTGTAACCCGCCGGGCGCGAGCTTGGCGGGTTTTCTCTTTTACCGCTACTTTTATTTGTGTTAAAATAGGAAGAATGAGAAACAATAAGCATATGAATGAAAAGACAGGTGTGGTGAAGATGAAACCTTTTATATATGATTTGAATTTGGAAGACCTGCAAGATTGGGCGAAGGAAAACGGCGAGCCCGCGTTCCGCGCCGGCCAGATTTTTGACTGGCTCTACGTCAAACGGGTCAACAGCTTCGACGAAATGACGAACCTCTCCAAGGAGCTCCGCAAAAAGCTGGACGATCAGTTCCAGTTTGTGACGCTGCAGGAAATTACGAAGCTGGAATCTAAGGACGGAACCGTCAAGTTTCTGTTCGGCCTGCATGACGACCATGCGATTGAAACGGTCATCATGAAGCATAGCTACGGCAACAGCATCTGTGTCACGACCCAGGTCGGCTGCCGTATCGGCTGCACCTTTTGCGCCTCGACGCTGGGCGGTCTGAAGCGGAACCTGACGGCCGGGGAGATCGTGGCCCAGGTGGTGCAGGCCCAGAAGATTCTGGACGAGAAAGGGGAGCGCGTCAGCAGCATCGTCATCATGGGCTCGGGCGAGCCTTTTGAAAACTATGAAGCGACGATGAAGTTCCTGCGTATTATGATTCATGAAAAAGGACTGAACATCGGGCAGCGGCATATTACCGTCTCCACGAGCGGGATCGTGCCGAACATTTATAAATTCGCGAACGAGGACACCCAGATCAATCTGGCGATTTCCATTCATGCGCCAAACGATGTGCTCCGCTCGAAGCTGATGCCCGTGAACCGCCGTTATCCGTTCGAGGATGTTATGGAATCCCTTCGCTATTACCTGGCCAAAACAGGCCGGCGGATTACGTTTGAGTATGCGCTGATCGGCGGCGTTAACGACCGTCCGGAGCATGCCCAGGAGCTGGCGAACGTGCTCAAGGATATGCTGTGCCACGTCAACCTGATTCCGGTCAATCACGTACCGGAGCGGAAGTATGTCAGAACGTCCCGTAACGATATATTCCAGTTTCAACGGGTTCTCGCCGATAGCGGCGTGAACGTGACGATCCGCCGCGAGCAGGGCCACGATATCGCGGCTGCCTGCGGACAGCTGCGGGCCAAGCACATGGAGTTGAGGTGAGAGGAATTTGATCAAAACTGTTCATGTCAGTAACGTTGGCCGGGTTCGCTCGGTCAATGAAGACTCGGTATGGGTCGGCCAGCTGCCGCAGGGCTATACCCTCGGGATCGTCGCTGACGGCATGGGAGGGCATCAGGCAGGCGATACGGCCAGCCGGCTGGCCGTCGAAACCATGACGGACGACCTGTCCTCGCTGGAATCCGGCATTTCGCCGGAAGGCTTGAAGGCCGCGCTTAGCGACGCCATCCTGCACGCCAATGATGTGATTTATACCGAGGCCTCCAAACACGAGGAATTTTACAACATGGGAACGACGGTCGTGGCCCTGCTCCTGAGCGGGGAATCCGGCTACATTGGACATATCGGCGACAGCCGGGCCTACAAGGTTGCCGGCGGTGAGGTCGTTCAATTAACGGAAGACCATAAACTGGTGTATGAATTGTACAAACGCGGACAAATCAGCCTGGAGAATATGAAAGTCCATCCGATGCGCAATGCGATTACGCGCGCGCTTGGAACGGACGCCGACGTGTCCGTGGACCTGTATCCCATCAGCCTCTCCCCCGGAGAGGTGCTGCTCTTGTGCAGCGACGGCTTAAGCGATCTGGTCAGCTCCGAACACATCGGGCAAATATCCGGAAACGGCGAGCTGCCGCTGGAAGAAAGAGCGGACCGTTTACTTCAACTGGCACTTCTCGCCGGAGGCGATGACAACATTACCGTCGCCCTGTTCGAACTTCAAGACGAAGTCGCCGGGCAAAGCATAAAGGAGTGGGATTCATGATCGGACACGAATTGGGCGGTCGTTATGAGGTGATCGAGCGGATCGGTGGCGGCGGAATGGCACTCGTTTACAAAGCTCATGATATTTTATTGGGCAGGAACGTAGCCATTAAGGTGCTGCGCCAACAGTTTGTGCACGATGAGGAATTTATTCGCCGTTTCCGCCGGGAGGCACAGTCAGCGGCTTCGCTATCGCATTCGAACGTGGTCAGCATTTATGATGTGGGCCAGGAAGACGACATTCATTATATCGTTATGGAATACGTCGAGGGACATAATCTCGACGAGATCATCAAGGAGCGGGCTCCCCTGCAGGTCGACGAAGCGGTGCGAATCGCCTCACAGATTTGCGACGCGCTGGATCATGCGCATCAGAATCAAATCATCCACCGGGATATCAAGCCGCATAACATTATGATCGGCCGCAACGGCCGGGTAAAGGTAACGGATTTCGGAATCGCCCGTGCCGTTACGTCGACGACAATTACGCAGACGGGTTCGGTGGTCGGATCGGTACATTATTTTTCTCCGGAGCATGCCAAGGGCGTGGTGACCGGGGAAAAGTCGGATTTATATTCTCTTGGTATCGTACTGTACCAGATGCTGACCGCACGTCTGCCGTTTTTGGGGGAGAGCCCGATCAGCGTGGCGCTTAAGCATCTTCAAGAGGAGTTCGAGGAGCCGCGTGAGGTGAATCCTCTCATTCCGCAGAGCGTCGAGAACATTATTCTGAAATCGATGCGCAAAAATCCGCAGGAGCGTTACCAGTCGGCCAAGGAAATGCTTCAGGACCTGGAGACCTGCCTGCTGCCGGAGCGCCGGAATGAGCCGAAGATCGAGTTTGACGATATGGACGATGAGGATCGGACCCGCGTCATTCCGGCCATCAAGCCCCAGCCGCGCTCCATTTCGAGAGCGAAAGCGCAGGCCGTGGAGGACGATGACGAGGCGGACGAGCCGATGGTCGGCAAAGGCAAGCCAAAAAAGAAAAAGTCGGGCAGGGCGGCGCTGTGGATCAGCTTGACCCTGGTCGTTCTATTGGCTTTGGCCGGTGTGGTGTGGTACGTCAACCAGAAGCTTGTCGTGCCGAACGTCACCGTGCCGAGCGTCATTAACATGACCGAGGATCAGGCGCGCAAAGCGCTCAGCGACAAGGGGCTGCTGGTGGAAGATCCGGTCATCCGGAAGTACAACAAGGACTTTGGCAATGGCGTCGTCTATGAGCAGAGCAGACCGGAAGGCACGGTCGTCAAAGAAGGCGCGGCGATTCAGCTGACGGTGAGCACGGAGAAGCCGAAGGTACCGATGCCTGATGTGAAGGGTTCTACATTTGACGATGCGAGAAAAGCACTGCTCGCCAAAGGGATCAAAGAGACTAACATTAAGCAGAAACAGGAATTCAGCGACAACGTTGAAAAGGGATTGATCATCAGTTCCGACCCTGGAGCTAACGAAGAAATCGATGTGGATAACCAGGAGATTACACTGACGGTCAGCCAAGGCCCAGAAACCGTAAAAATGCCCGATTTGATCGGCAAGACACTGCAGGAGGCACAGGATCTTCTAACGCAGAAGAAGCTGAAGCTGCTGCGGGTCGTCGAGGAAGACAGCTATACGGTGGAAAAAGGGAAAGTCATCAAGCAGTTCCCGTTTGACCCGAATACCCAGGCCACGCCGAACGCCGAAATCACGCTCACGATAAGCAAAGGCTACCCGGCGGATGCCCTGAACTATACGCTGAACCTGCCTGTGGCTCCGGTCGAGGAAGGCAAAAATACGAAAATCCAGATCAAATACTCGGACGCCCATACCGAAGGCAAAACGGTCGATTGGGGAACGAAGACGATCCAAACGACGCAGGTGCTGCCGATCGATCTGGTGGTCGATCCGAACAGGGACGCCGTCGTCACGGTGCTTCGCGACGGACAGGTGTTCGATACGTATTCGGTAAGGTATACCGATGTACGAAATGGCACCGTTCCGACGATCGAGCTCCCAGCCATGGGGGGCGAGGATCCCGGTGATCCAGGCCATGAGGGTGATCCCGGTGATCATGGAGATTCCGGCAACGGGGATAATCAAGGATCAGACGAGACCGGATTTCTGAACGACCACCCGGGAAAGGGCAAAGGTAAGGACAAGGGTAAGGGCCCCGACACCGAAAACGTCATTTACAGATAACCGCCGGGTCACGAGGACATTTTATAAAGATGTCAATATCAGTAAATTTTAAGGATTACAAATCATATTATCTCCGGCCCTGCCTCACCGGCAGAAGCCGGAAAGAAAGAGAGGCCTTGCAATGTATGCCTGATGGAGTAATCGTGAAAGCTCTGAGCGGATACTACTATGTCAAACCGCTGGAGAACGGAAAAGCCGTAGGAAGCGCCGAAGCCGTACAGTGCCGCGCGCGGGGGATCTTCAAGAAGAGAGGCACCTCTCCGCTTGTCGGGGATCATGTGGTGTACTCCCTTACCGAGAATGGTGAGGGGATGGTGGATGAGATCAAGCCCCGCCGATCCGAACTGATCCGCCCGCCCGTTGCCAATGCGGAGCTTGCGGTCCTGCTGTTTTCCGTTCGCGAACCGGATCTCAACCTGTCCCTTCTTGACAAATTTCTGGTCCATATTGAGCATTCCGGCCTGGAGACGATCATTTGTCTCACCAAACAGGATCTGCTTGCCGCGGATACGGATGCCCAGGACCCGGTAATGGCCGTCAAGGAGCTCTATGAGCGGATCGGTTATGAGGTTCTGGTTACGAGTTCACGTTCCGGCCTGGGAAGCAGCGAGCTGAAGGAACGCCTTACGGACGTCATCAGCGTGTTTTCGGGCCAATCGGGCGTCGGCAAGTCCTCGCTTCTGAACCGGCTCGTTCCCGGACTTTCCCTCGAGACGAGCGCCATCAGCATGAGACTGGGGCGGGGAAAGCATACGACGCGCCATGTGGAGCTGATCGAGCTCGATAACGGCGGGTTTGTCGCCGATACGCCGGGATTCAGCCAGCTCGATTTCCTGGAGCTCGGCGTCGAGGAATTGTCCACTTGCTTCCGGGAATTCGCGCCTTACGCGGAGCAATGCAAATTCCGCGGCTGCAGCCATACGCACGAACCGGGCTGCAAAGTCATTGAGGCGAAGGAGAGCGGGGATATCGCATTAAGCCGCTACGAGCATTATGTGCAGTTTTATACGGAAATGAAAGAAAAGAAGCGGAGGTATTAACACGATGATTAAAATCGCACCATCGATATTGTCGGCGGACTTCGCCAAACTGGGTCAGGAGGTTGCCGAAGCGGAGAAGTCCGGAGCCGACTGGATTCATGTGGATGTCATGGACGGGCACTTTGTGCCGAATATTACGCTGGGGGCGCCGATCGTCAGCGCCATTGCCCCCCACACGACCCTGCCGCTGGATGTGCATCTGATGATCGAGAATCCGGAGCGGTACATCCCTGATTTCGCCAAGGCGGGAGCGGCTTTCATTACAGTTCATGCGGAAGCCTGCACGCATTTGCACCGCGTTGTGCATATGATTAAAGAGCTGGGCGTAAAGGCGGGGGTTGCCCTGAATCCGGGCACACCGGCGTCTGCGATCAGCGAAGTGCTGGAGGATCTGGACCTGGTGCTGGTCATGACCGTTAACCCGGGCTTCGGCGGACAGGAGTTCATTCCGCGCACCGTTCACAAAATCCGCCAAATCCGCCAGCGGCTCAACGAACTGTCGCTGTTTAACGTCCATATCGAAGTGGATGGCGGCATTACGTCCGAGACGGCGCCGCTGGTAACCGAAGCGGGTGCCGACGTGCTGGTGGCGGGAAGTGCCGTGTACGCACAGCCCGACAGAGCCGCTGCCATTTCGGCCATCCGCCGCAGCGTCGGGGGAAAATAATTTCATGAAATTCAAAGATGCGCTGTATCTGACTTTGGCCAGTATCGGAACAGGCCTGTTACTCGGTATATTTTCCATTCTGAAATCGCCGTTTAATGCCATCGCCTCGCTGATCGCGGTGGTGCTGGCCATTTATTATTTCCGGAAAAACGAACGCAAGGGATTAAGGATCGGCTACGTCATCTTTTCGATCCTGTACTACCTGCTGTTTATCTTTATGCTGTCGGTCTACCAATTTTATCAATTGTCTCCGGCTTCAGCTTGAGGCTTAAGGAATAGGGCGTGCTCTTTGAGCATACATATGGTTACATGAGTCAAGGTTCTCATGTAACCTTTTTTTTGTTCCGTCTTAACATTGATCTGGTTCAGGGCATACCATACCGTGATGACATGAGAATGATGGGGAGGGTGAGATATGAAATTTTATACGTTTAAGCTGCCAAAGTTTTTGGGAGGATTCGTGAAGGCTCTTTTAAACACGTTTCACAAAAGCTGATCTTGATACCCTTTGGTATGCCGCTTGCACAAACCGTAAACGGCTTCGCCTTACTGAAGATCATAGAACATACAAGTATCAGGTGAGCTGAACGATTCTATGATCGCAAGAAAAACTTCTGCTTCGCGGTCTGTCTTCCCATGAGAGCGCATCAATAGACGTTTTTCTTACAGGCGGAGCTCGCGTTTCGCGGATGAAATATAAGGCCGGTATAAGAACACAGGCGGATTGACCCTTATATTTCAAAAAAAACCTCTGACAGATGCCAGCGGCATGGCTGCCAACTGATACCGGCCAAAGGCATTAAAAAAGCACCTGCTGGAAACTAGGTGCTTTTTGCTTATATGTCATTACTAAACGCGGGTAACTTTACCTGCTTTCAACGCGCGAGTGCTTACATAAACGCGCTTCGGTTTGCCGTCAACGAGGATACGAACCTTTTGAACGTTTACACCCCAAGAACGACGGTTACGGTTGTTAGCGTGGGATACGTGGTTACCGCTGCCTGGTTTTTTGCCAGTCACATAACATTTGCGAGACATAGATTACACCTCCTTAGCTCCAAACACCTGCATAAAACAATACTTGTATATTTTATCATAGCAAAAAATGCTTCGTCAACCGCCTGCAAAAACATTTATTTCTGGGGTGTCTTATAGTACAATGTTGATTAGCCCATACTATTTTGAGATGGGATCAATTAACATTTATTTTTTTGAATAGGATTATCCGAAAATTGGACGAATGGCGAAACGAAAACGTGCATTGATTCGTATTTATAAGGACGCCAATGGCTTAGGGATCAAGCTAGGAAGGGGATTTATCATTGAGTAAGCGTTCTTTGAATGGAACTGATTTTACCGCTATGGTTCTGGCTGGGGCGGAACAATTGCAGCAGCATGCCGAGCATGTCAATTCATTGAATGTGTTTCCGGTACCTGATGGTGATACGGGCACGAACATGAATCTGACGATGGGTGCCGGTGTCGCTGAACTGAAGAGAAACAATTCGAATTCGATCGGGCACAGCGCAGGCGTGCTGTCCAAGGGACTGCTCATGGGCGCGCGGGGGAACTCCGGCGTGATTACCTCCCAATTGTTCCGGGGCTTTGGACGCTACGCCGCAACCTATGATGAACTGAATGCGGTTCAGTTCGCGCAGGCGCTGCAGACCGGAGTTGACGCAGCTTACAAGGCGGTGGTCAAGCCGGTAGAGGGCACGATCCTGACGGTTGCGAAAGAAGCCGCGAAGCATGCGGTATTTTTGGCACGGCGCACACCGGATATTACGGAGCTCATGGAACAGGTGCTCGCCAAAGCAAAAGAAACGTTAGCCCAGACTCCGGAGATGCTCCCTGTCCTGAAGCAGGTGGGGGTTGTCGATTCGGGGGGACAAGGTCTGGTTTATATTTACGAGGGATTTTTGCAATATTTGCACAGCGTCAGCGAAGGCGGCTATGACTACCAGTCCTTTGCGGCACCGAGTGCGGTACAGCCTGCCCAGGATCAACCGGCGGCAGCAAGAACCCAGGTAAAGCCAGCGCCAGTGGCGACAGAAGTCCCGGATATTGCGCAGTCCCGACTGGAAACGGAAGATATCGAATTTTTATATGATATGGAATTTTTCATTAACCGGAAGTTAGGGGATGCGGCAGGTACGCATTTCGACGAGGATCAATTCAGGAAAGCGTTGTCAATGAACGGGGATTCGATTATCGTCATTGCCGATGATGAGATCATCAAGGTTCACGTGCATTCCAAAGCACCGGGCGAGGTGCTGAATTTGGCGCTGCGTTACGGCGAAATTACCCAGATTCATATTCTGAATATGCGCGAGCAGCACCGGGATCTGCTGTCGGCCGGGATGGACATCGCGCCAATGCCGGAGGTTTTTGCCGATATTCCGGTCGAATCGATGGACCATACGCCGGAAGAGGCGCCTGCCGAGCCGCCGGCCGATGAACTGGCACCTTACGGGTTTATCGCTGTGGCCTCCGGACAGGGCATTGCGGACATTTTCAAGAGCCTGGGCGTCGATGTCGTCCTCTCGGGCGGCCAGACGATGAACCCGAGCACGGAGGACTTTGTGAACGCGATCGCGTCCATTTCCGCGCACCATATTTACATTTTGCCTAATAACTCCAATATCGTGCTGGCCGCCCAGCAGGCGGGAGAACTGCTTGAGGGCGAACGCAGCGTGAAGGTCATTCCGAGCAAGACGGTGCCTCAGGGCATTGCCGCGGCATTCGCCTTTTCGGAGGAAGATTCCGAGGAGACGAATACGAGCAGCATGCTGGAAGCGATCGGCCGGATCAAGTCGGGTCAAGTGACCTACGCTGTGCGCGACTCGCAAATCGATCAGCTGGATATTAAAGCCGGCCAGTTTATCGGCATCGAAAATTCGAAGATCGTGACGGCTGCCGAAGGTCTTCTGCCTGCATGCCAGGAGCTTCTGACCAAGATGCTGGAGAACGGGGACGAAATTGTGACCATTCTCGCCGGGGAAGAGGCGAACCCGGAAATGACGGGCGAGTTGGCCGCTTGGCTGGCGGAGCAGTACCCGGATGCGGAAATTGAAGTGCATCAGGGCGGACAGCCGCTGTACTATTACATTTTTTCAGTGGAATCTTGAAGAGCAGCCTTGGGACCGAAGATCGAAGTTTGAATGAAAATGAAGGAGGCCCCATTCGATGACCCAACCGGTAATTGTAACGGACAGTACGGCCGATATACCCGAAGATATCGCGAAGCAGCATGACATTCACGTCGTTCCGCTCCGGCTGATGTTCGGCGAGGATACCTTTGAAGACGGCGTGGATATTTCCGCCGAGGTATTCTACAAACGGCTTGTCCAGTCCGAGCAGCTTCCGACCACGTCGCAGGCTTCTCCAGCAGATTATATGCAGGTTTATCAAGAAATTATGAATGAATATCCGGGCTCGCCGATTATTTCCATTCATATTTCCTCCGGGCTTAGCGGCACGTATCAATCGGCCACGATTGCCAAGTCCATGCTGGAGGGCGACCCGGATATTACGATCGTCGATTCCAAATCGGCGTCCTACGGATTCGGCCTGCTGGTCGTGCATGCAGCCAGACTGGCTGCCGAAGGCAGAACCGCAGAGGAGATCGTGCGTTCCGTTGAAGAGGTGCGCAGGCAGCGCAAGCTGTATTTTCTCGTGGACACGCTGGAATATTTGCAAAAGGGAGGACGAATCGGCAAGGCGGCGGCCATGATCGGCAACCTGCTGAACATCAAGCCGATTCTGTCCATTGACGAAGAAGGCATTATTTATGCGGTGGAGAAGGTCAGAGGCCGCAAGAAGGCGCTGGCCCGGATCCTGGAGCGTTTTCGGGAGGATTTGGGCGGCGTTCAAAACATCAATGTGGCAGTGGGCCATACGGCCGACCCGGCTTCAGCCGAGCCCGTGCTTGAGGATCTGTCGCGGGACTTCCGGCTGCAGGAGGTCGTTCTGACGAACATCGGACCGGTCGTCGGAACCCATGTCGGGCCCGGGACGCTGGCCGTGTTTATATGGCCCGCTTAAATGAGGGATAACCATGAGTCTGAGTCTTGAACAAATATCGGTACGGCAGGTCCGCGGCGTGAGTGCCCTCAAGGAAGGGGAGCTTCACGCCTTTGGCATCTTTACGGTGAAGGATTTGCTGGAATATTATCCGTTCCGGTACGAGGATTACCGGCTCCGTTCACTGCAGGACGTGAAGGACGGGGACAAAATTACGATCCAGGCGAAGGTGATGGGCGTTCCTGTACTGCAGCGGTACGGGCGAAAGTCCCGCCTCAGCTGCAAAATGATGGCTGAGGAATGGATGTTCACCGCCACCTGGTTCAATCGGCATTTTCTGAAGGATCAGCTGACCTCCGGGCGCGAAATCGTGCTCGTCGGCAAATGGGATCAGCGCCGCATGCAGCTGACCGTGTCGGAGTCGGAGTTTCCGGACCAGGGGGCATGGCGCAGCGGTACGGTGCAGCCGGTCTATTCGGTCGGGGGCAAGATTACGCAGACCTGGATGCGCAAAACGATGACCCAGGCGCTCGAGCAGTACGGGGAAATGATCCCGGAAATTTTGCCGGAGGAACTGCTGCGGAAGTACCATCTGATGCCGCGGAAAAAGGCGATCGCCACGATCCACCAGCCCCAGGATACCGGGGAAGGGCAGCAGGGTCGCGAGCGGATGGTCTACGAGGAGCTGTTTCTGTTTCAGCTGAAAATGCAGGCGTTCCGCGCCCTGAACCGGGAGCGTATGGACGGCGTCGTCCATACGGTGGACAACAAAACGATGCGCGAGTTCGTGCGCAGCCTGCCGTTCGAGCTCACCGATGCGCAGAAGAAGGTCGAGCTCGAAATTTTACAGGACATGCGCTCGCCGCACTGCATGAACCGGCTGCTGCAGGGAGACGTCGGCTCCGGCAAAACGGTGCTGGCGGCGATCGCCTTGTACGCGTCGGTGCGTTCGGGCTATCAGGGCGCGCTGATGGTGCCGACCGAAATTTTGGCCGAGCAGCATACGCGCTCGCTGCAGAAGCTGTTTGAGCCGTTCGGCATCACCGTCGGCCTGCTGACCGGCAGCGTTACGGGGCGCAAGCGCAAGGACCTGCTCGCCTCGCTGCAGATGGGCTTGACCGACATCGTCGTCGGAACGCACGCCCTGATCCAGGAGGACGTGTTTTTCCGCAAGCTGGGCGTAGTGGTCACCGACGAGCAGCACCGGTTCGGTGTCAACCAGCGCGGCATTCTGCGGCGCAAGGGGTATAATCCGGACGTGCTGACGATGACCGCGACGCCGATCCCGCGGACGCTGGCGATTACAGCGTTCGGCGACATGGACGTGTCCACGCTGTCGGAGCGCCCGAAAGGACGGATTCCGATCACGACGTACTGGGTCAAGCACAATATGCTCGACCGGGTGCTGGGCTTTATCGCCCGCGAGGTGGACCAGGGGCGCCAGGCGTACCTGATCTGTCCGCTGATTGAGGAGTCGGATAAGCTGGACGTGCAGAACGCGATCGATCTGCATGTCCAGATGCAGCAGGCGTTCCCTTCCTACAAGGTGGGCCTGCTGCACGGCCGTATGACGCCGGCCGAGAAGGAGGAAGTGATGCGGGCCTTCTACGAAAACGAGGTGCAACTGCTCGTCTCGACCACCGTCGTCGAGGTCGGGGTGGACGTGCCGAATGCGACGCTGATGGTCATTATGGACGCGGACCGTTTCGGCCTGTCGCAGCTGCATCAGCTTCGGGGCCGTGTCGGACGCGGTGAGCACGCTTCCTACTGCGTGCTGATCGCCGATCCGAAGTCGGAGGTCGGTCAGGAGCGCATGAACGTCATGACCGAGACGGACGACGGCTTTGAAGTATCCCGGCGCGACCTGGATCTTCGCGGACCGGGAGATTTCTTCGGCACGAAGCAGAGCGGTCTGCCCGAGTTCCGCCTGGCGGACATGGTGAGTGACTTTGCCGTGCTGGAGCAGGCGAGGGATGACGCCGCCCGGTTGGTGGCGGATCCGGCGTTTTGGACCTCCCCGGCATACGGGCCTCTGCGGGACTATTTGCAGCAGGAACAGATTTTTCAAGGAGATTTGGTCGATTAGGTCAGTGGACAACACCTCCCGTCATATACTTAGTTGGACTGCATTAGACGGGAGGTGCCAATATGGGTTATCAGCAGTACGGAATCAGCCCCCAATTGGTCGCACGGATCAAGCTGAAGATGAAAAATCCGGCCACCAAGGAGCGCATTAAAAAATTGATCGAAGGCGTAAACAAACAGGACCTGCAGGATCCGGCCAGGGTACAGCGGCTGGTCAAGTCGGCATCGTCCATCCTGAACGAGAAGCTGACCGGCGCCGAGGAAGGACAAATCGTCCGGTTTGTGATCGCCCAAAAGATCGATCCCAACAATACGTTCCACCTGATCAAGTTGTGGGGAATGTTCCGCTAAAAAAGCATACAAGCGCTTAGAATGCAGCCCTCCGGGAGAAACCCGGGGGGCTTTTTTTGTATTCTCAAGCAGGCAGCAGCGAGACCTGCCCGAGCTTCTTGACGTATTAGGCTGTCAGGTGATTTGCGGACTCTCTTCCTTTGAAGATCAATGCGGCGGTTGTGATGGAAACCGCGAGGTTCGTCCTAGTCATTTGGTCGCAATATGACGTCTGATGTCAGATATTGCGTTTGAAACAGAGAAATTTTGGGTAACTGATTCGAAGTGGTCTTCTTTATTGCATCCACAATATTCATAATTGGAGGGATCATGTTGCCAGGACTGAAATTGGGGAAGAGCAGCAAGCCGGCCCGGTCGAAAGAACCGGATGAATCCCGGCGGAAATTTTTGAAAGCCTCGGGAATGACGCTTGGCGGCTTGGTCGTCGGCGGTGTGTTCGGGGGTGTCCTGACGGACAGTCTGGAGAAAAATCAGGCCCCCAAGACGGCGCCTGCCGACAGCAAGCCTGAGGCTTCGCTGCAGGATGCGCTGATGTTCTTTAACCAGGAGCAGTTTAAAATGACCGAAGCGGCGGTCGAAAGGATTTATCCCGAAGATGAGAACGGTCCTGGTGCCAAGGCGCTGGGCGTCGCCTTTTTTATTGATCATCAGCTCGCAGGCCCGTGGGGGTATAACGCGCGGGACTATATGATGGGTCCTTTTGTCCAGGCCCAGACAACGCAGGGGGAGCAGTCGCGGCTGAAGCGCAACGAGATGTTCACGCTGGGCCTGGAGGGACTGAAGAGTTACTGCCAGCAAAAGCACCAGAAGGCTTTTACGGAGCTTGAGGGCCAGCAGCAGGACGAAGTGCTGACCGCTATGGAGAAAGGGGACAAATTCCCCATGCGCGGGGTGACAAGCAGCAGCTTCTTCAACATGCTGAAAAATTTGACGATCGAGGGCGTATACGCCGATCCGCTCTATGGCGGCAACCGGAATATGAACGGGTGGAAAATGCGGAATTTTCCGGGCAACCAGATGAGCTACGCCCAGCAGATTACGAAGGAAGGGCTGGTCCAAATCCAGCCGAAAAGCCTGCAGGCTCACATGAGCGAATAAATTTCACAGATATAAGGGGACATCAGACGTGGCCAAATTACCTAAAGTACCAGTGGTTATTGTTGGAATGGGCTGGGTCGGCGGCATCATTGCGGCCGAGCTGACCAAAGCGGGCGTCCAGGTCGTCGGACTGGAGCGCGGAAAAAGCCGGAGTACGGAAGATTATTTCATGGATCATGATGAGCTGCGGTATGCGCGGCGTTTTGAACTGATGCAGGACTTGTCCAAGGAAACGATCACGTTCCGCAATACGGAATCGATGAGGGCGCTGCCGATGCGCAGCTATGGCTCCTTCCTGCTGGGGGACGGGCTCGGCGGCGCGGGATCGCATTGGAACGGGCAGACGCACCGCTTCCTGCCGTATGACTTTGAGATTTACAGCCAGACGGTCGATCGGTATGGAAAAGGCAAAATTCCCGCCGGCATGCAGCTGCAGGACTGGGGAATCACGTATGATGAAATCGAGCCGTATTACGACAAGTTCGAGCAGATGGCCGGCATTTCCGGGGAATCGGAAGCGAACCCGATGCTTGGCAAACGGTCCCATCCGTTTCCGACTCCGCCGATGAAAAAAACGCCGATCCTGCAAAGGTTCGAGGAGGCGTCCAAAAAGCTCGGGTACCATCCGTACATGATCCCTTCGGCCAACCTGAGCGAGAACTACAAAAACCCGGACGGCGTCTCCCGTGCGGCCTGCCAGTACTGCGGATTTTGCGAGCGGTTCGGCTGCGAGTACGGCGCCAAGGCGGATCCGGTCGTGACAGTGATCCCGACGGCAATGGCCACCGGCAAGCTGGAGGTGCGCACGTTCTCAAACGTGACCGAAATTCTCCATGACGGCAAAAAGGCGACCGGGGTAGTGTACATCAACACGGTGACCGGGGAAGAGGTGACCCAGCCGGCGGATGTGGTCATTCTCGGCAGCTTCGTGCTGAATAACGTGCGCCTGCTGCTGAGCTCCAAGCTCGGAACGCCCTATGACCGGAAAACTGGCCGGGGAACGATCGGCCGGAATTATGCGTATCAGGTCAACTCCGGGCACGCGGTCGGCTTTTACGATGATGAGGAATTCAGCACGTTCATGGGTGCCGGGGCGCTCGGGATGGAGTTCGACGACTTCAACGGGGATAACTTTGACCATTCCGATTTGAAGTTTCTGCACGGGGCGGGCATCCGGATCAGCCAGAACGGCCTGCGCCCGATCGAAAACAACCCGGCGCCGCAGGGCACGCCGACCTGGGGCAAGGAATGGAAGAAGACCACGCTGAAGTACGCCAACCGCGTGCTGACCGTAGCGACGCAGGGGGCAAGCTTGCCCTGGAAGCACCACTATTTGGATCTCGATCCGACCTATAAGGACATTTACGGCAAACCGCTGCTGCGGATTACGTTTGATTTTGAAGATCAGGACCGTGAGCTGACGAAGTTTCTGGCAGACAAGGCCGGTGAGGTCATGAAGGAGATGGGTCCTTCCCATGTGGAGGTCAAGGACAAGCTAGATCCTTACAATATCGTTCCTTACCAATCCACCCACAATACCGGCGGGGTCATTATGGGCGCGGACCCGGAAACGTCGGCGGTGAACAGTTACCTGCAGATGTGGGAAGCGGAAAACGTGTTTGTGGTAGGTGCTTCGGCATTTCCGCATAACAGCGGCTACAATCCGACCGATACCGTCGGCGCGCTTGCCTACCGGGCGGCAGAAGGGATCCAGAAGTATTTGAAACAGGGAGGCATGCTTGTCTGAACAGCAGTGCTTTCGGGCTACTGCGTGACGGCCATGCGACTTCATGGAAAAGGAGGGATCGACCATGCTTTCGACGATCGGAATACCGGGGCTGCTGCTGTTGCTGCTGCTCGTCCTGCTGCTGTTCGGGCCGTCCAAGCTGCCGCAGCTCGGCAAGGCGGTGGGGACGACGCTTCACGAATTCCGCAGCTCTGCGCGGCATCTGACGGAAGAGGATGAGGAGAAGCAAGATGCGGGGCGCCGCCAGGAAGGATAACAGAACAACATACTTATTTATTTTAAATGGAGGGATTTAACATGAAAAAATGGATGCTTATAGGACTTACGCTGCTGCTGGTTTTTGTGCTTAGCGCCTGCGGAAGCAGCGGCGGAAGCGGGAGCGGCTCGTCGGACGAGTCTTCGTCTTCCGGCGGCTCGGACGGCGTGAAGGAAATCAAGGTGACGGCGTCAAACTTTAAGTTTGAGCCATCCGAGATCAAGGTCAAAAAGGGCGAAAAAGTCAAAATTACGCTGGAGAACAAAGATGGAAACCACGGTCTGGCCATTCCCGATTTCAACGTGGACCTGCAGAAGCCAAGCTCTGCAGAGTTTACCGCCGATCAAGCAGGTGAGCATGAGTTCCACTGCTCCGTCATGTGCGGTGCCGGCCACAGTGATATGAAGGGGACCCTGATTGTTGAATAAATTGGCTTAGCAGATGATGGAGCACCGGACAGCCTTCTGACGATACAGGAGGCAGAATCCAGAAAGCGCCGCCCAGCCGGACCGTAAAGGTTCGCGCAAGGCGGCGCTTTTTTTGCATATATACGGTTACGCGCCTTCCGGCACCCGTTCGATGCAATCGGGCGTATCGTTTTTAACCGAATTGACCGTCCTTGAGACCGGGTAAGCTTCCATTTCCTCGGCAGGATAGGGCACGAGCAGCTTCTGCAGGGCGTTTACGTCCGTCTGCCCGCGGTCCAGCCAGGCCATTTCGTCCTCCGGGCGCAAAATGACAGGCATCCGGTCATGGATCGGCGCCATCAGCGCATTGGGCCCGGAAGTGATGACCGTGCAGGTGCTCAGCTTGCTGCCGTCCTCCTGCAGCCAGGTGTCGTAGAGGCCGGCCATGCTGAAGATACCCCCGCCCCGGAGGGTAATCCGGTAAGGGACTTTGCCGCTGTCGGTTTTCATCCATTCATAAAATCCGTCGGCGGGAATCAGGCACCGCTTCCTCGCAAAAGGCAGCTTATAGGCCGGCTTGTCCGCCAGCGTTTCGCTTCTGGCGTTGATCATCTTGCTCCCCATGCTGCTGTCTTTAGCCCAGGACGGGACCAGCCCCCATTTAAGCTGACCGGCGCGAAGGCTGCTTCCATCATGAATGACGGCCAGTACGTTCTGCGCCGGAGCGATATTATAACGGGGATGAAAGTTCAGCGCAAGCTCAAGCTCATAGCGCAGCATCAATTCTTCCATCGACACGGTCAGTGTATAACGGCCGCACATCAGGCACTCCCCCTTTTGTGGAATGATCGTTGTAAACAGTGTACCGCGGGATGCCGGTTTACGCCAGCCTGTCTGCCAGTAGGAAGGGAAGGCTGTCAAAAAATACATTTGCATAGAGAACATGTGTTTGGTATATAATACGAATATACGTTCGCTTACCGAGTGAGCATTGCTTCGTGGAGAGGGAAGCGGCCCGGATCGTTTTTTTCGACGAGCGGTCTTTAGGGAGCTAGAGCTTCTCGGAGCTGCCCGGCCCAAACCGGTTTAACGAAATGCCAAAGTGGATGTGGAGGGTGTGTGCGCTTGAGCAGATCAAAGGAGAGAATTATATTTTTGGCCGATTGTCAGAGCTTTTATGCAAGCGTAGAGAAAGCGGATCATCCGGAGTATAAAGACAGGCCGCTCGCCGTTGCCGGAGACCCGATGCGCAGATCGGGCATCATTCTAGCCGCATGCCCGATCGCCAAGAGTTATGGGGTATCCACCGCCGAACGGCTGGGGGAGGCGCTCAAGAAGTGCCCGGATCTCGTCATTATGCGTCCAAGAATGCAGCATTATATCGATGTCTCGCTTCAGATTACCCGGATTTACGAGGAATATACCGATCTGGTCGAAATATTCAGCATCGACGAGCAGTTTCTGGACGTGACCGGCAGCCTGGCTCTCTTCGGCGACCCCGTGAGCATTGCCAAGTCAATCCAGCAGAAGGTGATGGAGGAGACGGGAGTCTGGGTGCGGGTCGGCATCAGCTCGAACAAAATTTTGGCTAAAATCGCCACCGACATTTGGGCGAAGAAGAACAAGGAGGGCATTTTTATACTGCCCAAAGCCGACATCGAGAAGAATCTGTGGCCGGAGCCGGTCCATAAAATGTTTGGAGTGGGCTCGCGCATGACGGCCCATTTTGCCAAGCTCGGCATGACGACGATCGGGGATGTGGCGAGAACGCCTCTTCCCCAGCTGAAGGATAAATTCCGGGCGCGGTTCGGCAAGCAGTCGGATATCCAGGCCGAAGTGATGTGGCGCACCGCCAACGGCATGGACGACAGCAAGGTGACCCCGGAAACGTTCGACAAGCCTCCCAAATCGGTCGGGCATATGATGACGCTGCCCCGGGACTACGCCCTCCCCAAGGAGGTCGACACGATCCTGCTGGAGCTGACGGAAGAAGTATGCCGCGACTGCCGCCGGAAGGGATATATGGGCTCGGTCGTCACGGTCAGCTGCATGTGCAGCCCTTATGACGCGCCGACAGGCTTTTCCCGGCAAATGAAGATGCCGGATCCCACGAACAACACGAACAAGGTGTATGAAGCCGTAAAAACGATTTTTTATAAGCATTGGGACCGCATGCCCGTTAGGCGCGCCGGGGTCATGCTGAGCGAGCTCAGCGACGACCGGAATTACCAGCTGACGCTGTTTGAAGACCAGGAGCGGCTGCGGGCTCTGGAAAAGGCGACGGACCATATCAAGCAGCGGTACGGCAGCATGGCGATCGTAAGAGCCTCTTCCCTTACGGGCGCCGGCCAGGCGGCGGAGCGGTCCATGAAAATCGGGGGGCATTATAAATGAGCAAGAAGCTTGAGAATAACGGGATTTGGGAATCCAGCCGCATGATGCTGCCACAGCACCGGGAGGAACTGCTGAAGCGGCGCTCGCAGCAGCCGGAGGAGCACCGGCCGCCCCGCAGGGAGGACCTGGGGCTGATGCGGGACAGAATCCTGCTTCCGGTCATGATATCGATCGTGAAGAAGCGGATCCAGGCGATCGAGGCGTCAAGCGAGGCCTTGAAGCACCTTTATTCGAAGGTGGCCCAGGTCCTGCTGCAGGACATCCAGAAGGATTTGTCCAAGGTGGAGCAAACCATGCTCGATGAGCGCATCGATCTGACCCAGGAGGGAAAGGACACCGAGATGATCTGGTACCGGTATTCGTTTCATGGGTATGAGGATACCTTCACGATCACGCGGGATTATATGCGCACGGAGGTCAGCGTAAGAATCGGACGGTACTCGGACCGGCTGATTACGGCATTGTACGCCCGTCTGCAGGATCATAAGCAGAAATAACCGAATGGAGCCCGTTGTCTTGTCTGGGAGACAACGGGCTTTTGGCCGTGCCGTACCTGGGGAGATCAGGATCGGCGGACATCCAGGCCGCTGTGGCCATAACGATGGATAGGAAGCGTACAGCAGAAATTACCAGGTTCAGCCGCCGGGATCCAGGGTAGGTATGGGAGTGGAACGCCCAGGAACGGAATGGGGCCTGTTTCCTATTTTGGAAATCCGGGGGATCATACGTTTTGCAATTCGGCGGGGGAAAGGCCGCCAATGGTAAATTTCAACAAATTGCGATTTTAAAAAAAGCCCCCATAGCGATTGATTTTTGAAAAACCTGCCCGATGATCCTAGTTACAAAGGAGCGGGGGAACGGGGAGGAAGGACCATAAAAATGAACGAAAAGTCTGGTAATTGGAATCCAGTAATTGGAATGATTTGGTGAAAAAAAGACAGGAGGTCCTACACGGGACTACGTTCTCATTTTTGTGATGTGACATAAATTGGCAAACGTTGATGTGACGCGGTTTTTCGCTGTCGCTTTATCGGACTATGGTATCAATTTTGTAATCTTTATGGATAAAGCTGTTAAAAAGACCACAACTTTAGCAATTTTGAGGCGTATAAATGTCCAGTTAACCTGTCGGCTCAAGGCTTGGTTAACGTTTCTTTGTCATTCGTAACGGGGCCGGCTGACAGGGGATGGCAGGGCTCTATGGTCCGCACGAGGGAGTGGCGGGCTAGGTCGGCGGGGTGGGAAATTTCCAACTACTAGCCTAGTTTACAGATCGGGGCCGAATAGTTAAAAATTAGATTTAGGCGAAGGCCAAGCCCCGGACCGATGAGGCAAAAATCGAAAACGAGGTGGGAACGAAGAGGCGATGATCAGACGTAAAACACTATTTATTTGGATCACGGCGGCTGCGGTTCTCATAGCCGGAGGCGGGGCGGCGGGACTGATGTTGAAGAACCCGACGGCTGCGGCCTACAAAGATCCGGACGGTACGAGATTTACGTTTAAAACCCAGGGGGACCGTTTCCTGAAGTACGAGAAGGACGGGACATGGAAAGAGATATTCGTTAAAGGCGTTAATCTTGGCGCCACGGTGCCGGGACATTTTCCGGGGGAGCTGCCGGCGACCGAGGAAGATTATCTGCGCTGGTTTAAAGAAATTGACGACATGGGCGCTAACGTCATACGGGTCTACACGATTCACCAGCCCGTATTCTATCAGGCTCTCGTCAAGTACAACAAAGATAAGGGGGACGACCCTCTGTATTTTATGCAGGGGATCTGGTCGCCTGAAGAACAGCTGATCGAGCAGCAGGACGCCTATTCGGGGGATATTACGAAACAGTTCAAAGAGGAAATCAAGAAGGCGGTTGCCGCGGTATACGGCGATGTCACGATTCCGCAGAAGCAGGGTTCGGCAAGCGGGGAGTACAAGGCGAATGCCGGAAAGTACTTGATGGCATGGCATCTTGGAACCGAATGGGATCCAGGTATGGTCAAAAATACGAACAAGGTGCACAGCGACGTGAAAGCCTATCAGGGCAAGTATTTTTCGGGTACGAAAGACGCGGCTCCGTTCGAAAACTGGCTGGCCAGCTTGCTTGACTATACGGCCGAGCAGGAGGAGCATTACGGTTGGGAGCATCCCGTGACTTTCACGAACTGGGTCACGACCGATGTGCTCAGCCACCCTGGCGAACCGCTGTTCGAGGAAGACATGGCGAGCGTTGATGCCCGGCATGTTCAGCCTACCGGCTGGAAAGGCGGTTATTTCGCAGCCTATCACGTCTATCCGTATTACCCGGACTTTTTCCGGACGGATTCGACGCTCCAGACGATCAAGGACGACAAGGGGAACTACAATACCTACAAAGCTTATCTCCGTCAGCTAAAGGCCAAGTATAAGGACATGCCGCTGATGGTCACGGAGTACGGTGTTCCTTCTTCTGTCGGCGTGTCGCATTTTGGCGCCGGAGGGCGCGACCAGGGCGGCCATAACGAACAGGAGCAGGGAGAGATCGATGCATCCCTGACCAAAGACATTCACGACGAAGGCTACGCTGGGGCCATCCTGTTCATGTGGCAGGACGAATGGTTCAAGAAAACCTGGAACACGATGCCGATGGAGCTGCCTGAAGACCGGAGGTCCTATTGGATCAACGTTCTGACCAATGAGAAAATGTTCGGCCTGCTCGGCATGCTGCCGGGCAAGGAGAAGCTGATTACGATTGACGGCAATCTCACCGACTGGGACAGGCTCCCGGAAGGGGAAGTACAGCACTGGCAGGGCAAGATCCCGGGAGTCCAGGATATGAAAATTACGCATGATGAGGGCTACCTGTACATCGGCATGAAGCTGGATCATCCATTTGATCCGGCCAAGTCGAAGCTCTACATCGGTGCCGACACGATCACAGGCGGCAACCAGCCGTCCGCGAAGCAGCTTCCCGGGAGGAAGCTGGAAGGCGGGGCGCCCGAGACGCTGATCGAAATCGGCAAGGACGAGGAGTCCCAGGTGGAAATCGCGGCCGATTATGATTTTCACCAGCGGCTGTACGGCAAAGACGGTTATTGGATGCTGCCCGAGGCCGAGGCAGGAAACACGGCACCGTTCCATCCATGGAAGCTGGCGATCAGCCTGCTCATGAATCCGCCGGATACGCGGTTTTCGCATCCGTTCATCGACAAGACGATTGGTACGCTGAAAAGAGGGACGACGGACCGCAGCAAGGAGACGTTCGACTCGCTGACTTCTTGGCAGTACAGCGGTGATTCGATAGAGATGCGAATCCCGTGGATGCTGCTGGGCTTCTCGGATCCGAGCTCCCTGCAAGTGATCGACTACGGTCCGCTGAAGGAACGGAGTTACTTCGGCACGACCACAACCGACGGGATACGGCTTATTCCGTGGATCGTCCAGCGTGACGGAAGCGGCGTGTCCTGGCCCGGAGGAGACCAGAAGACGCTGAACGTGCAGAGCCTGCCGCTGTATACCTGGAAGCAGTGGGACACGGTGCAGTACAGTGAACAGTTGAAGCAGAGCTATTACATCATGAAGGATGCTTTTACGAAAATTTCCGGCCCTAAAGAGAAAAAGGAGTAGGAGAATTGACTTTCTAAAAAGGAGGAACCTGCTAACATGTTTCATTTAACCGTTGCCTATATTTTCATCTATGTGTGCCTCGGCTTGATTGCCCTAGGGATTCTGCTGTTGCTCCAGATGAAAATATCGCATAACCGGGAACTTCGGAACCGTGAAGCGTATGCGAAGAAGCATCATGACTACTTTGTGTACGTTCAAGCCAATCTGCAGGACAATGTCGAATTGAGGCTTCCGCCCGGCAAGCTGAAGAAGCTTGAGAAGAGAGTGATTCAGGATAAATTTATCGAGTGGATCGAGCAGTTTAAAGGCGATTACCGTCTCAAGCTGATCGAGCTGTGCCGGGAGGCCGGCTTTGTGGAGGAGGACCTGAAAGCACTCCGCAGCATCCGGTACGGCCGGAGGCTGGAGGCGGCCTACCGTTTGGGAGGCATGCGCGCGTCGGAGGCGGTGCCGCTGCTGCAGAACATCTTGCAAAAACGCAAATACAGCTCGCTGTCGATCGTTATGGCCCGCTCCATTGCGAAAGCGGCGGATAACAGCGAGGATCTGCTCCAGATGCTGCGCGCCCTCTTGTCTCACGGCAAGCCGATCCATAACCTGGCGGCGGATATTATGCTGGAGACGGGGCTCGATTCAAGTGCGATTTTGCTCAAGCTGCTGAACGACTCCGATTCCGCGCTGGTCAAGGTGGGACTGGTGGCCATGTGGGGACAGGCTGTACCGGAAGTCATGCCGGTTCTGGGACGTTTGGTCGGTGCGGAAGAGAAGGACGTTCGCGCCGAAGCGGTCAAGCTGTATCTCACGACGAATCCAGCGCTCAAGGACGATACGATCGCCCAGCTGATGAGCGACCGAAGCTGGGAAGTCCGGGCCGAGGCGGCCAGAGCGCTTGGCCAGCTGCACGCCGCAGGCAGCATTCCGCTGCTGACCGATGCGCTCCGCGATTCCAGCTGGAAGGTGCGCTATAACAGCGCCGAGAGCTTGGCGGAGCTGGGAGAAGCCGGCTTTGAGGCCCTGTGCCAGGCCGCGCTGACCGGCGCCGGCATCCAGCGCGAGGCTGCGTTGCACCGGATCGAGCTGGTGATGGAAAAGGAGCGCGAGCACAGCGCGATCGAACAAATGGTGGCTTACAACAAGAAACGGCTTCTGTACGACCGTTATTTCGGCGTGAAGCAGCCGGCCAAACGGGTTGGCGGGGTAGCCGCTGTAGGAGGGGATTACTCTGCTTAGAGACATACTAATGTATTACGGCATGGTCGCCGTGTATTACGTCATGATCGTTAACATTTTGTACTTTACCATTATGATCCTGTCGTACCGGAACATCGGGACCATCTACCGGAGGTCCAAATATTCCAATTACAATACGCTGTCCGGCTCGGAGCTGGTGCCGCCGGTATCACTGCTGGTGCCGGCCTTCAATGAGGAACTGACCATCAGCGAGAACGTCAACTGCCTGTTGACGCTTAACTATCCGACCTACGAGGTCATCGTGATTAACGACGGGTCCAGCGACAATACGGTGGATGTGCTCATCAAGGAGTTCCGGCTGAAGAAAATGCCGAATCCGGAGTTCCGGGGGACGATCGACACGCAGGAGATTCGAGGCGTTTATCATAATCCCGATTATCCCTCCCTGTTTGTAATAGATAAGGAAAACGGCGGCAAGGCCGACTCGCTGAATGCAGGTATCAACTTGTCGCATTATCCGCTGATCTCTTCCATCGACGCGGACTCGCTGCTGGAGAAGGACGCCCTGATCCGCATGGCCCGCATGTACATGGAGAATCCGGAGGAAATGGTGGCGATCGGCGGCGACGTGCGTATTGCCAACGGCTGTCTGATCGAGAACGGTGCGGTGCAGAAAGTGTCGCTGCCGCGCAAGATCTGGCCGATGTTCCAGTCCATCGAGTATATGAAAGCCTTCCTGGGCGGACGGATCGGCTGGAGCCAAATGAACGGCCTGATCATCGTCTCCGGCGCATTCGGGCTGTTCCGCAAGGACTATGTCATTGCTGTCGGCGGGTACCGCGGCGGTTATCCGGGAGAAGACATGAACATCATCATCAAGCTTCACCGGTATATGCTCAGCCATAAAATTCCGTACAAGGTGGCCTTTTGCCCCGAAGCGGTCTGCTGGACGCAGGCACCGGATACGTACAAGATCATCTCCAACCAGCGCAAGCGCTGGGGGCGGGGAAATCTGAAGAACATGATCGAGAATCGCGGAATGCTGTTCAATCCGAAGTACAAGGTCATGGGTATGATCACGATGCCTTACAACGTCCTGTTTGAAACGTTAAACCCTTATTTTAGAATCACGGGCCTGTTGGCTCTGGTAGGATATACGCTGCTGGACATGACTCACTGGCGCATTCTATTGACTTTCTTCCTTCTGAACTTCCTGAGCGGCTATCTGCTCAGCGTCGGTGCCATCATCCTGGAGGAAATCGCCTTCCGGCGATACAAGAAATTGTCCGATCTGTGGAAAATGCTGCTGTTCTCCGCGCTGAAGTTTTTCGGATACCATCAGCTCGGCGTGCTGTGGCGCGTCCAAGGACATATCCAGTATCTCCAGAACAACAATTCCTGGGGAACGATGACCCGGCAAAGCTGGAGCGAAGAAAGCAAAACGGCCTGATGGGCCCCGATTCAAAGATTTATACATTTGAGAGAGGTGGGAGTGGATTATGCCGCAAACCGTAACTTTACAGAGAGAACAGACGACCGATGTGTACCACCATCTGGGAGAACGTTTGAAGGAAACGTCGCCGGACACTTGCGGAATCATGTTTCTGTACAGCAGTGCGAACCCCCCGCAGCTGGAAGAGCGGGTTCGGGAGATTTTGCAGCATGGTTCCGGGCTCGACTATGAGGTGCTGAAGGATGCGCAAACCCGGACGCTGGCGATTCTGCTGCCGGGACTTACGCTGGATGCGGCCCATTACCAGGCGCTGCTTCTGAAGCAGCAGCTGCAGGAGACGGTGAAGGATGCCGATCCGCGGATTACGCTGACCGTATTCCCGGGGCAGGTCGAACCTACGCCTGGCGTTCTCAAACAGATGGCTGAGTCCACAAAGCTCAGCACATCGTCCGATATTCATATATTTACGAAAGAGGAGGCTGCGGAAGAGGCCGGAAGAATTTTGATCGTCGACAATGACGCCACCGTCCGCGAGTTTCTCCAGATTCGTCTGAAAATGCAGGGCTACGAGACGCTTGCCGCTCATGACGGCACGTCCGCCCTGGAGCTGATCGAGAAATGGGAGCCGGATCTAGTGCTGACGGAGCTCAACCTTTACGGGATTGACGGGCTGCCGTTCATTCACCAAATCCAGCAGCTGCCGGTCGACAACACGCCGAAAATCGTCGTGCTGACCGAACAGCGCGTGGAGCAAACCATCAGCCAGTGCTTTAAACACGGAGTAGACGACTATGTGACCAAGCCTTTCTCTCCGGTAGAGCTGGATGCCCGTATACACCGGTGCTTTCACTAAATCATCCGCTTTTCTTGAGCGTTACTTAGCAGCAGACCAAAACTTACATCTAATGGAGGTTGAGTGCTTGTGAATCACGAATATGAGCAGTTGTTGGAAGGAATTAAAACCAAAAAGGCCGTATTGGGCGTAGTAGGACTGGGATACGTAGGACTTCCGCTGGCCGTGGAAATGGTCAAGCAGGGCTTCACCGTAATCGGTATCGACGTGGATCCTGCGAAAATCGATAAAATCTATCAGGGCGAATCCTATATCACCGATATCTCTTCCGAAGACTTGGCCGCGGTCGTGGCTAGCGGACGCTTCAAGCCGACGACGGACTACAGCATGATCGCCGTCATCGACGCGCTCAGCATTTGCGTGCCGACACCGCTCAGCGAAAACCAGGATCCGGATACGTCCTACATTACGAGCGTTGTGGATCAAATCAAGCTGCACATGAAAAAAGGCATGCTGATTACCCTGGAAAGCACGACTTACCCGGGTACGACCGAAGAGCTGATCCAGACGGAAATCGAAGCGCTCGGCTACAAGGTGGGCGAGGACTTCTTCCTCTGCTTCTCTCCGGAGCGGGTGGACCCTTCCAATGTGCGCTTCAACACCTTCAATACGCCAAAAGTTATCGGCGGTACGACCGAGGCCTGCCTGGAGCTGGGAACGGCGCTCTACTCCCAGTATGTACAGACGGTGGTGCCTGTCACTTCGCCGAAAGTGGCCGAAATGTCCAAACTGCTGGAAAACACGTTCCGCAGCGTAAACATCGCCTTCATCAACGAAATGGCCATGATGTGCGACCGCATGGGCATCGACATTTGGGAAGTCATCGACGCAGCAGCGACCAAGCCGTTCGGCTTTATGCCGTTCTATCCGGGTCCTGGCATCGGCGGACACTGCATTCCGCTCGATCCGATGTACCTGTCGTGGAAGGCGAAAGGCTTCCGCTTCTACAGCAAGTTTATCGAGCTGGCACAGTCGACCAACGACAACATGCCATATTACGTCATCGGCAAGACGTCGACGATTCTGAACGAATACGCGAAGTCCATCAAGAAATCGTCGATTCTCATCCTCGGCATGGCTTACAAGCCGGACATCAGCGACCTGCGCGAATCTCCAGGGCTTGAAGTATACGAACTGTTCAAAGAGAACGGCGCGAACGTGGAATACTACGATCCGTACGCTGTCAGCTTCCGCGACAAACACGGCGAGACCGTGCACAGCGTAGCCTACGATCCGGCGCAGTTTAAAAAATACGACTGCATGGTGCTGATCACCAACCACAGCGGACTCGACTACGGGGAAATCGCGGCGATGGGCGTGCCGATCATCGATACGCGCAATGCATTCAAAAACTACACCCTGCCTCATATTTATAAAATCGGACATTCGGTGCAGCACGTGGAAGAGCCGGATGTGGCGTTAATCGTATAATAAAGGAGGGGATGGTTTGGGAGAGCTGCTCAAAAAAGCGAAAATCCCGGTGATCCTAGTCATCTGCGGCTTGCTGCTCCTGCCTCTCCTGTTAAAATCGTCAACAATGGAAGATCAAAAAGCGACCTGGCTGTGGGATACCGAGCTGATCAAGGATCCCGGCAAAATTATAGCATTCTGCAGGGAGCAGAACGTAGGCACGATCTTCCTTCAGGTTCAGAAAAAGGTTAGCGATGAGGACTACCGCCGCTTTATTGCGGCAGCCTATGAGGAAGGCATTGCCGTGCACGCGCTGGACGGGCAGCCCGATTGGGCCTATGAACGCCAGCGCAGGGAGGCGGATCAATTTCTGCAGTGGGTGTTTGATTATAATGCAAAAGCAGCCCCAAGCGAGAAGTTTGCCGGCATCCAGCTGGATGTGGAGCCCTATCAGTTAAGACGCTGGGAGAAGGATCAGGACGGCGTAGTGCGCGAATGGAGCAGCAATGTGGAAAAATGGGTAGCCCAGGGCAAGGAGAAGGGCCTGTACATGAGTGCGGCCGTTCCCTTCTGGCTGGGCAACGTTAAGGATGCCAACGGCAGCGGGAACCTGAGCCGGTGGATGATCAGCCAGTTTGATGCCGTCGCCGTCATGTCGTACCGGGACAGTGGACGGAAGATTTACGATGTGGCCCGCGAGCAGTTGGATGAAGCGGACCAGCTCGGTAAATCGGTATGGATCGGCATGGAGCTGGGTGACACCGAAGAAGGTTCGCACATCACGTTTTTTGGCAAGGCCGTGCCTGTGATGGAGGAAGAGATGAAGTCTGTGAACAGTCTGGGCGACAGCCATCCTTCCTTTGCCGGACTGGCGGTACACCATTATGAAATTTGGCAGGACAAAATCGCTTCAGCGGCTTCGGACGAGAAGCCCGAGAAGTCCAATCAGTAAATGGAATCAGGCGTGCGAAGAGGGAAACCATTCGCACGCTTTTTTTCGTGGATCGAGAGCAGCCTCGGCACCGCACAAGGTTGAATGTACATCGAACACCGATATAAAAGGCCCCACGTGCCGGGGGCTTCACTTCAGGCATCCGGCAGCCGGATGCCGAGATAACGGCTGAGCACGAGGCCCGATTCCGCCTGCACGTACGTCCAGAGCATGGCGAATCGCCGCTGGTATCCGCGGCACAGGTACGACGCCTCAATGCCCTTGGCGGTCCGGGTTTCCTCGTAGACCCGAATGCCGCGGGCCTTCATCTCGCGGCGGATCGATGTCAGGCTCGCTATAATCTGATCTTGGATGGACGACAGGGCCCGGATATACAGCTGTGCCATCTTCAGCGGGACAGTGCCGATCAGGCGAACGTCCTGCTCCAGCGCATCAAGCAAAACCACGTGCAGCAGGTAGGCTTTGACCAGACGGCCGTCTTCTTCCGAGGGGGCCGGAGGGGAGAGGGATGCTTTCATGAGGCATGGCACTTCCTTACTAACAGTATAGGAACATACGTTCTAATTATACTCATGTTAAGGCAAAAGTATCCGGGAAGGCAATAACGAATTTATGGAAGCGCGCAGCGTTTCGGTCCGGACGGGTGGATTTGGTATAATAAAGAGAAGCGTTTATCAAATGCACTCTTAGAATTTTTACCACAACCGGGAAAGTGTGGAGCAGTAATGATAGCCGGGGAACGGTTGTCAGCTCCACAGAGGCCAAAATTTTATATGTTGCGATGAGACCCTGGTTAGCTTCGCAGAAGCGGCATTGAACAAAAGAAACTTGGAATCGCGGAACTTTAGGTTGGAGGAAGAATCATGTTTTTGAACAAAGGAGAAATATTATTCAGACAGGGGGACAGCGGGGAGTTTTTATACCATATCAAGAGCGGTTTGTTCAAGGTAACACGGCTCCATAAAAACGGGAACAGCGTTCTGTTTAATGTGCTTTATCCGGGGGAAACGGTGCCTCACCATTCGCTCATCACCCCGAAGGATATCCACGGTACGGCAACGGCCCTGATGCGCAGCGAAGTCGAGAAAATTCCGGCAGAGGAGTGGTACCGCGAGCTCCGTGAGCACCCGGAGAAGGCGCTTGAAATCGCCCTTTTGCTGCAGGAAAAGGTGCGCTTTATGCAGCAGCGGATCGACCATCTAACCGTCGGGACTCCGGCCGAGAGGCTGGCGCTGCTGACCGATTGGCTGGACAGCTACGCCCACGGTATCCACTTTACCGAGCTGCTGACCCAGGAGGAGATCGGCCAGCTGATCGGTGTACGCAGGGAAACGATCAACCGGCTGCTTCGAGGGCATTAACATAACGCCATCCAGCCATCCGCCATACGCGAACGGTCCGGTAAACAAACAAAGGGGCAGCCCCATTCAGGTTCTCTGAACCTGGGGGCAGCCCCTTTGTGCATTTTAGTAAATCGTATTGGCCGGTTTGGAAATCACATTGGCTAAATCAACGATTCGCATTAGCTAACTCAGCGCATTGCATTGACCAATCCGTGCGTTACATTGGCCTCAAATGACGCCGTAGTCCGATAGGCGGGTTATGCTGCCAGTTGATAAGCTAACCGAGCGTGGCCCGCCGCCGATAAGTTAGTCGAGCTGGCCTGCGGGGCCGAAAAATTCGTAATGGATCCGCTCTGCGGGGATTCCCAGCTCCTTAAGGGCGCTGTAGACGGTGCGCATGAACGGAACCGGGCCGCAGAAGTAAAAATCAGCGTTTGGATCGACGATTTGCCGCAGCCATGCAGCGTCGATATATCCGGTTTTATGGCAGCTGTCGCCCTCAAGCGGTGTCTCATAGCAAAGGTAGGAGGACATTTGCGGATGCGCGCCTTCAAGCTCGGCGATATGCTCCTTCATCGCATGATGGCTTCCGTTAATCGCGGCGTGAACATAAGTGACTTTACGGGCCGGCTGTTCTTTCAGCAGCGTCTCCAGCATGCTGACCATTGGCGTCAGGCCGACCCCGCCGCTGATCAGCACGACGGGAATGTCTTGGGTCTGATCCAGCGTAAACGTGCCTGCCGGTGCACTGATTTCGAGGACGGTGCCTTCTTGGGCGTGCTCGTGCAGATAGTTGGAGACGACGCCTGCGGGTTTACCTGGCGCGGCATCTTCGCGGCGCACCGAAATCCGGTAGGAAGAACCGCCCGGCGCAGCGGACAAGCTGTAGTGGCGGATCTGCGTATACGGCTGGCCTTCAGGCTGAACGCGGACCGTGATGTATTGTCCCGGCAAATAAGAGGCGATCGGTCCGCCGTCTTGCGGTTTTAAATAGAACGAAGTGATCACTTCGCTCTCCTTCACTCTCCGTTCCACGACGAATGGGCGGAAACCGGACCAGCCTCCCGGTGCGGCTTCAGCTTCCCGGTACATTTCCGCTTCCACGCTGATAAATGCGTCTGCAATGACGCCGTAAGCCTCTTTCCAGGCTTCGAGAATTTCCGGCGTGGCCGCATCGCCAAGAACTTCCTTGATGGCCCCAAGCAAATACTGTCCGACGATCGGGTAATGCTCCGGCTTGATTTGCAGCGCCCGGTGCTTCTGCCCGATCTGCTTGACGGCTGGAATGATATCCTCGAGATGATCGATATGCGCGGCCGCGGCATAGACGGCGCCCGCCAGGGCGGCCGACTGCCGTCCTTGGCGCTGGTTGGCATGGTTGAATATGTTCAGAAGCTCTGGATGATCCTTGAAGAGATTGTTATAAAAGACGGATGTAATGGCCTGTCCGTGTACTTCCAGTACCGGAACGGTCGATTTGATCGTATCAATGGTTTGTTGGCTCAGCATAAAGGGCTCCTTCTTTCAACGTAATATTTAACGATTTCATAAGTTAAGTATAGAAAAGCCGATTACCCTTTATTGTGATTTCAGTCACATAAAAAATTGACATTGTGTGAACTTGAATTTACGTTCTGAATACATGATCCGACGGAATAGGGCATAGGATATGACACGGTATCACGGTATCATTCCTGAAATCTGAATGACAGCGCCTGCGGCATAGAAGCCCTTCTTTTAGATATAAGAAAATTATAAGTTTCGGAGACTGGTTTTCTTATAACGCAACCAAAACTATCATATAAAAGCGGTCCGGCTTCTTGGAATGCACGACGAAAGACGTTTCTAACGCATTCTCCTCAGCAAGCTGTTTAGCAGGCAGTGCAACTGTGGTATAATAAGTATAGAAGTTATCAAACAAAAGAAAGGATCAGGATACCATGTGTCCCCGAAGGAACATTCCCCAAAGGACGATTTGGAAACGTTATGATCTCTCTTACACTTAGCTTCCATCGTAGAGAACAAGCGCCCGGATATTGGGTTGTGACAAACTTCTCGCGAAAGAAGGAAGCTTAAGATGCGAAGGACTCGGTCCTACAGGTTTCTTCCCGCGGAAGTTAGTCGCGTCCCTGACCAACTAACTACGATGAGGGGTAACCTGTATGAGGAAGAAAGACCATGTAATTTCAACGCTTCGACCAATCGCTATTATGATGTTAGGTACTTTTTTGCTGGCATTTACGTATTATCACATTAATTTTCAGAATCATCTGTCCGAGGGCGGCTTCGTTGGCCTGTCGCTGCTCGGCAAGTACGCATTCGGATTTGACCCGGCAGTGACTGTGCTGATCCTGGATATTCCGGTGATCCTCGTTGCGCTGCTGCTGAATGGACGCAAATTTATTGTGAACACGCTTGTGGCGACCGTTTCGTTTTCCGTTTTTTACGATCTGATGGAACGCTACTCTGCGCTTGACATCAATCTTCACGGCAACCTGCTGCTGGCAGCGCTGCTGTCAGGCGTCTTGTCCGGCTTTGCGACCGGACTGGTACTGCGGTTCGGAGGAGCGACAGGCGGCGACGATATCGTGTCTCTGCTGCTCAGCCGTCTCACCGGCCTTGAAGTCGGCACCGTATTTATTCTGCTCGATGCGGCCGTCCTGCTCGTATCCTTGTTCTACCTGCCTCTGCAGGAAACGTTGTTTACGATTTTGGCCGTGAGCATTGCAGGGAAAATGATTACGTATACGGTCTCGTTTCGTGCGCATCTTACCTCGCCGGCAGTGGGAGATGCCGCACCTAAGATGACCGCGGGGCAGAAACAGCCTGCAGCCAAACCCGTTCACAAAGTTCGGAGTGTCCACTGATAGATAACCGCCTGGTTCCTTAGGGAATCAGGCGGTTTGCTGTTTATGGCAGGTATGGCAGGGCGGGGGGCACCGTATGGAGCCTCCCCGCGAAGACATACCACGAATCGCTCGATTTTGCCGTCTTGCGTGAACGCTGGCAAGAACAGCATTACGAATAACTTCGATTGCTCTCGATTTTGCCGTCTTTGCCGTGAACGATGGCATGGACATCGTGTTTCGAGGCGTAGTCTTCCGCCTCGTCCATGGCTTCCTTTTTCGATCCAAAAGTCGACAAGGGCTTGTCTTTACCTTCCACCTTGAGCGCCCATCCGTCCTCATGGGTGACGACATGGACGTCGGCATCGCCGCCCCGGCCGCTGCGGGACCGGGAAGTCTTGCCGGCGTGCTCGTCATGCTCGTCCCGCTCGTCATCCGAACGGCCAGATGCATGCTTCGATTGCTTTTCCTCACCGGCAGGGTGGTCCTCATTCCACTTTTCCGCCTGAGCGGTGCCGATGGCAATAGCGCGCCCTTCCTCATAGCCTTCCTCGAGCAGCGCATTGGCGATTTCGACCGCCTTATTCCGCACCCGAGGCTCCAAGTTTTTCATGGATACAGGGTAATCATGCTTATTCCAAGGCATTGTCCATCCCTCCAAACCAGTTCTCGTTTACCCCTATATTACCCGGCGCCGCGCGAATCAAACGATGTTCATCCGCCCGATATGCATTATAATGGAAAAGATTGAGAATAAAGGAGTGAGGAATCGTGATCATGCAGATGCTGCTGGTGCTGCTCTTGACGGGGATCATCCATACCGTGGACAGCCTTTCCTATGCTCTGCGGCTCGGCGGGCTGCGCAGCCGGCGGATTACGCTGGCCTTGTCCTTGTCGGGGCTGCTTGTGATCGTGTCGGGGACTTCCAACATGGCGCAGGGACCTATGGTCGGCAGCATGGTGGACAAGGCGCTGGCGTCGGCCTCCTTTCATTTGGAGTCGAGGCTGCATTGGATCATCGCCGCCGCCACAGCCGGTACAGCCGCAGCTATGCTGCTGTTTCCAAGCGTGGTGCGGATTTGCTCGCGGCTGGTCGTCCATTTGGAGGCTGCCGGTTCCATCCCGCAAATGGTAAGGCAGCTGACCACCGGGCGAAAATGGAAGAACGGGGCGGCGTATGTCAAGCTGCCGAATCTCCATATGCTGCGCAGTCTGTTTCAAGGCCGCCTGCCCAGACGCCTGATGGCGATCAATATGGCCGTCACGGCCATTTATACCGTCGGCGTGCTGTCCGCGCTGTATGCCGCCTATCTATGGCCGGAATCCCGGCTGGCGGCATCGACCTCCTCCGGTCTAATCAACGGGGTGGCGACGATTCTGCTGACGCTGCTCGTCGATCCGCGGATCGCCCTGCTGTCGGACCGGACATTGCGGGGAGAGTCGCGTCTGGGGCGGATGAATCAGGTGCTCGGCCTGATGCTCGTATCCCGCTGCGCCGGGACGATTGCTGCCCAGCTCCTGCTCGTTCCCTGCGCATTCTGGATCGGCTGGCTTATCTCCAGCTGACCAAAAGCAGCCGGAAAAAAGGAACGCGCATGAAAAAGAGGGTAAGGCTGCGAGCCTTACCCTCTTTTCGTATAAAGAACGAACCCAGCGCCTATCACTTGCTGGTCTCAAAATAGAACGGCAGTGCCGTTTATTCAAACAGCACTTTATATTCGGAATATCCTTCCTTATCCAGGTCTTCCTTCGGAATAAAGCGAAGCGCCGCGGAGTTGATGCAGTAGCGGAGGCCATCCGGCCCCGGCCCATCGTCAAAAACATGGCCCAGATGGGAATCCGAGCCTTTGCTGCGCACTTCGGTCCGTACCATCATATGGCTCATGTCCAGCTTCTCTTTAATGGAGTAGTCGCGGATCGGCCGGGTAAAGCTCGGCCAGCCGCAGCCCGAGTCATACTTGTCCGTGGAGCTGAACAGCGGCTCGCCGGACACGATGTCGACGTAAATGCCGTCGCCGTGATGATCCCAGAACTCGTTTTGGAACGGCCGCTCCGTGGCGTTGTTCTGGGTGACTTCGTATTGAAGCGGTGTCAGGCGCTGTTTCAGCTCTTCCTTGTTTATCTTGGGAGCCCAGTGCTTCTCCAGGAAGTCATCGCGGCCCGATCCTTTCCGGTACCGTTTGTAATGTCCCGGGTTTTTCTTGTGGTAATCCTGGTGGTAATCTTCCGCTTCATAGAACGGGCCGGCAGGCAAAATCGGCGTAACGATCGGCTTGTCAAAGCGGCCGCTTCTTTCGAGCGCCTGCTTGGACGCTTCGGCCTTCTCGCGCTGCTCCTCGCTGTGATAGAAAATAGCGGTCTGGTAGGAAGAGCCGCGATCGTAGAACTGCCCGCCCGCATCGGTTGGATCGATCTGCTGCCAGAATAGCTCGAGCAGCTTTTCATAAGGAAAAATGTCCGGGTTGAACGTAATCTGCACCGCTTCCACATGCCCTGTCGTTTCAGAGCATACTTCCTCGTAAGTCGGGTTCGGCTTATGGCCGCCGGTATATCCGGACACGATGCTGACGATGCCCGGCAGCTCCTCAAACGGGGTTACCATGCACCAAAAGCATCCACCCGCAAAAGTGGCTTTATGTTCAACTGGCTGTACGTCGCTCATGATATCACTCCGTTTCTTTCAAATCGTAAGTAAGGTGTACAACTCCATTATAATCCATCCGCGCAAGGGAACCAAGGTGCCCGGTTATTTCGGTCTCGTGCGGGAGAGGCGGCGGTACATTACCGCGATCAGTCCGAGCAAGAGGACATAAGCTGAGGCCGCAGCGGCGGAGATCCACGGGTGCGCAGATAGATTGCCGCCCAGGTAGGCATATAACAGGATGCCCGGCACTTTGCCGATCCCGGAAGCGGCGGTGTAGCTCCAGAAGGGAAGCGCGGCGGCCCCGGCGAATATATTGACCGCCATCTGCGGAACGATCGGAATAACCCGCGCGGCGGCGATACTGACAAACGGATGCGTTTCAATGAATGCGGTGAAAGTCTGCAGCGGCTTGATCCGTTCCAAATACCTCCTGCCCCGGTCCCGAAACAGGTAGCGGACAAGTCCGTACAGAATCGTGGCCGCCAGCATCGTTCCGATCCATGAGACGACCGTTGCCCACAGGGTACCGTAAGCGTAGCCGAGCGCCGCGATGACCAGCTTATAGGGAACGACAGGGAACAGGGCGACCAGGGCGGCTATTCCGACCAGCAGAAGGAATGACGGCCTTTCGCCCAGCGCCTCCATGATCGCGTCCCGGTACAGGAAAGCCCAAACGAGCAGAAGGATGTACAAGAGGAGCAGCAGCCATTTTTTCATCGTGATTTCCTTTCCACTTAGCCTATAATCTCCATCATACCAAAAATTAATGAATAAAAATCATAGTAATTGCCTTAGAGTTTTGTTATAATGGTTCCAACAAGTGAATAGTTCCCAAAGGGGAGTAGCTCATGCAATAAAGTCGTCATTACGGGATCGGTATCCCCGGCTTTATTGGCAACGATTATGTTGTTTTGCGAGACCTTTGCCTGATTTTTCATTAGGTAAAGGTCTTTTTTGGTGGGCAAAAAGCGCCATTTTACCTAATGAAGGTAAGGGGCGCTTTTTTTAGTGCGGCGACTAATCATTCTATCTCAAACAACAGAAAGGTGGAAATCGTATGGAATTGTTTACTATGGCATTTTGGGCAGCGCTCATGTCCATCGTCATCATTGACCTGGTTCTTGCCGGCGATAACGCCATTGTAATCGGGCTCGCCGCACGGAACGTCAAAAAAGAAGACCAGAAAAAAGTCATTATTTGGGGGACCGTGGGCGCTGTCGTCATCCGGGTCATCGCCACGCTGCTCGTCGTGCAGCTGCTGCTGATTCCGGGACTGCGGCTTGTCGGGGGAATCGCGCTCGTATGGATCGCGTATAAGCTGCTGATTGACGAAAAAAAGCATGACATATCCGCAGGCAACCAAATGTGGGCGGCCATCCGCACGATCATTATCGCCGATGCCATGATGGGCCTCGACAACGTGCTGGCGGTAGCCGGAGCGGCCCATGGAGACTTCCTGCTCGTCATTATCGGACTGGCGATTTCGGTGCCGATTATGGTATGGGGCAGCACGATTATTCTGAAGCTGACGGAACGCTTCCCGGTCATTATTACGATCGGTGCGGCGGTGCTCGCCTGGACGGCATCCAAAATGCTGGTGGAAGAGCCGCTGATTCACGACTGGTTTGCCAGCCCGATCCTGAAGTACGGGTTTGAAGTGGTGGTCATTGCCGCCGTCGTTGCTTTGGGACTGATGACCAAAAAGAAAAAGCAGAAGGAAAACCGGGCGGCAGAGTCGATGTAACGGCTTAAATTTGCCGGCCAAAAGCGGTATAATGGGTATCTGTCCGGCATGTCCGGAAGGTTCGTTGGATTGAAGAAAGGTGGACCATAGGCATGAATGTAATCAACCGTAAGCGGAAGGTTGCGCTGGCGGGGCTCGGTGATATCGCCCACAAGGTATATCTTCCGCTGCTGGCCCACCACGAGAAGGTGGAGGTTGCCGGGGTGATGAGCCGCTCCGAAGCTACGGTCCAGCGCGTGACGCAGACTTACCGGTTTCCTCAGGGGACGACCGATCTGGAAGAACTGCTGTCATGGGACCTGGATGCCGTTTTTGTCCACAGCCCGACAGAAACCCATTATGACGTGGTCAAAGCCTGTTTGGAAAGCGGGGTATCCGTCTATGTCGACAAGCCGCTGACGACGGATCTCGCCAAGTCCAGGGAACTGGCCGCCCTGGCTTCAAAGAAAGGACTGCTGCTCGCGGTAGGCTTTAACCGCCGGTTTGCTCCATTATATGTGCGGGCAAAGGCATGGGTCGAGGAGACCGGCGGATTTGTCCAGGCCGCCGCAGCCAAGCACCGGACCACCCTGCAGAAAGGGAGCAGCAGCGACACGATTTACGACGATCTGATCCATATGCTGGACCTGCTGCTCTGGCTGGGCGGAAGTGACTACGAGCTGCTTCATCACCATCTAAGTGAAGATGAACAGGGCCGGCTGCTGTACACCTCCGGCGATCTGGGCCTCGGCCGGAACGTCACAGGAAGGTACAGTATGATCCGGCAGGCCGGGGCGGATATGGAGAAGCTCGAGCTGCACGGAAGCGGCCGGTCGGCGGAAGTCGTTAATCTGGAGCGTGCGGTTCTGTGTGAGCAGGGAAGGCCGCCCGAGACCCGCGAATTTGGAAGCTGGGATACGATCCTGCATCGGCGCGGCTTCAGCGGGGCCGTAGATCATTTTCTGGAGCATCTTACTTCTCCGGAAGACTGTACTATTCGCGCCGAGCGGGTCATGCGCAGCCATGAGCTGGCATCGAGACTGGCGGAGCAGTAGAAGGGGGGAACTGACAATGGATGAACGGCAGAAGTCGCTGGAAGAAGGCATCGTGGAAAGCTACAGGCAGGATGAGGATATGATGATCCTGGTTTTTGCCCAGTGGTGCGTCAATCACGGATTGGACCCCCTGGAGCTGTACCGGCAGGCGTACCCGCAGCAGGGTGATAACGAACGACTGCAGCGGGTGCTGGACCTGACCGTACCTAAAGAGGAGGCCGGGCCGATTCCGGACGATACTGTGCTTGGCGTGTTGTCGCTGTTCGGCAACGAAGACTTGGCGTTTGTCGTATCCGAAACGATCACGGCGAGATCCAAAAAATAAGCACCAGCAATTTTGGCTGCAGCATTGAATGGTTAAAGCAGCCCAGAAGCCATGCCCCATATCCGGGGCATGGCTTCTTTGCTCATAGGGCGGGAGAGCGTTATTTGCGGCCGATATAACTCGCGGATGCTTCCAGCGCACTTTTCACCGCCTTCAAATATTGATAGCCGTGATGCCGGTCCGGTTCAAGGTAAGCTCCCTCCGCCCATTCGTTCCAGGCGTTGATAAACAGAAACTCGCTGCGGTACAGCCGGCTTGCCCTTTCGATCTGTCTCGCCAGATACCAGCCGAACTTGCGCGGGGAAGCCCCCATGCTGCTTTGCCCGTTGGCGCCGAGCCGCGGGGTGTTGTCCCAGTTGACGAAAGCGCCCGGGAAAATCATCTCCCCGGCACGATGAGGCGAACGGTTCAATATGTTTTCCCAGACATGATCATAATCCACTGCGATGTGCGGATCGCCGCCGTACGTATTGACATAGCTCCAGATTTGCTGGGAACGGCTGTGACCGAACGTATAGTGCGGTTCGAACTCCAGGCTTGCTTCGAAGCCGGCTTGGTTGGGAAGGGGGAACCCCCCTAGCGTGCGCACAAAATAGATGCCTTCAAGCCCGTTTCCCCGGGCCAAATCGTTCCATAACCGGATCATCTCCTCGCAGCGGGGGATGTTACCGGGCCGATAGATGATAAACATCGGTTTCTCTTGAACACGGATGTATCTCTCATCCCGGAAGGCATCCAGCAGCGCATAAAAGTGCTCTTCCCAGTCACGTTCATCCCCGTAATCCTGCGGCATCAGCAGGTGATGATCACCGCCGTCCCATCTCCGGGTCCACGGCTCGTTGGCCCAGGACAGGCAGAACGGGATCCGGGGCTCACCCAGCCGCAGCACTTCGTTAAAAGGCTTTTCGAGCAGCCGCTTGCCTTTGAACCAGTAGTGGTAATAACAAAAGCCGTAAATCCCGTAGGACTGGGCGGTGTTCGCCTGCCACATCCGGGCGGCAGGGTCGGTCAAATCGTAGTAATACTGATCGAAGGGCTCATTGGGCTGCTTATGCCCCGGGTACAAGGGGACGGCCTTTCGGGTATTTGTCCACTCGGTAAAACCCTCTCCCCACCACAAATCGTTTTCGGGTATCGGGTGAAACTGCGGAAGTAAAAACGCGATAAGCTTCAAGTTGACTTACCTCCCATACAACTTCGGCGGCGGTTCAATCCTGATCCCTGCAGGCTGCCCGGATGGGGTGCAGTCTTAGCGCCGGGCGGCGAGATGGAGCAGCTTCAGCACCATTTGCAGGCACGAATTGCGGTATTTGCTGCCGTACAGAGCGTTGGTCGACACGTACCGCATAAGCTCGGGCCGGTCCCAATAATAGCCGAGTTTTTCCTGCAGGTCGCCGGCGGAGCGGAAGATGACGATATCTTCGTCCGGCCGCATGTACTCGTATAGGTTGGGATTGTTCTCCGCCAGCAGAAAGCCTCCGCACGCGCCAATGGCCAAAACCTGCCCGGGCTCCGGCTGTGCATAAATGATTACGGTGGCCCCGTTATAATATTCCTGGATATCGGCCAGCGGCCGCACGCAGGTTACGCCGTCTTCGGGCTGCCATCCTAAGCCCATGGCAAACACTTTTTTGTCCGCGAGCAGCGGCTTCATGCCGGCGAACATCTCCCGGGTACGCGGATCCGCATTTCCAATGAACAGAATGTCGGATTGATAAGCGATGTTCACGGTTTTGGGGAAATACACGGATGGATCCGCGGCAAAAGGCAAATATACGATCTGTCTGCAGCCCATATAGCGGTATAGAGGAATGTGATTGATATTTTGCGTGAATACGAGGTCGAATGCATCCGCAATCGAAGGCAACTGTTCGGCAGGCGCGGCGGCATCCGCCAGCCAGACCGCTTTTGCTGGGGAGCCGGACAGGACCGGATCCCGCAATTCGTCAAAAAAGTTCGCATCAGGATTGCCAAGCACCAGCAGGAGATCGAACGGAATGGCAGTCAGTCCTGCGGGCAGGTTACAGAGGTGCTTCACGGGAGCGGCCGTCTGTGTGACCAGCCTGAGCCCGTCAAGAATGGACTGTTCGGTATGCCAATGGCTATCTTCCGAGAGCAGCGACCGCACAAGAACTTTCATTTGTTTGATATCCACCGGGCCCGGGGGGGTGCGTGCTCCGTCCAATTCAACCAGAACGTTTGGCGCCGCGTCCGGTTGTTCGGAAGGGGCTGTTTTCGTTTCGGCAGAAACGGGAGGGCCTGGCAGACTTGTTGCCGCGCCGGGAAGGGGAGCCGGTACCTGCGGTGTTCCTCCGCCGTTTTTCTTCAGCACGCGGACCACCATTTTGGCGATGCGCTGCTCGGTAACGGGATGCAAACGGATCTGGGTGCGGCGGGATCGCTCTCGGCTCCTTTTTTTGTTCATGGCGTTTGATTTCCCTCCTCAGCGCCTTAGCATAGTGTCATACCAGTGTATGGTTGTATCGTGAAAGCTGCCCCACGGACAACTGACACAAAAAGGGAAAAAAGGGCGGATGCTGAAGCAGGCAGCACAAAAAAACCGGCGCTTATCCGCGCCGGCTTCAGCCTGTCTTATCCGATGTTCTAGTTCGGCGAACGGACGCCGATCCCGGTCTGGATCTGCTCCCTGTTCTCCATGCGGTATTCCTTTGGCGACTTGCCGAACCTGGACCGGAATACCCGGTGGAAATACGTATAGCTGCCGAATCCCGAAGTTTCCGCAATGTCTTCGAGCGACATCGGACTAAACACGATCCGCTCGCGGGCCATTTCGAGCCGGACGTCCAGCGTATACTGCATAATACTCGTCCCGAAGGCTTCCTTAAACAGATGGACCGCCCTCGAGACGCTGATGCCGACATGTGAAGCGACATCCTCCAGCTTGAAGGATAACGAGGCGTGTTCTTCAATAAAATGCTTCATGCGGTAAGCCAGGTACGTTCTCGGGGTCGTGGAGGGATGCTCGCTTAGGAGGCGGTCCGTTTCGAGGCATAAAATCCGCATGTAGTATCCTGATATTTCGGGATACGGGTTGGACATTCTTCGCTGTTCCAGCACGATCTGGCGGAACAGGCCGAGCAGGCTCTCGTTAAGCGGGACGCGGATGCGCGTCGGCCGTTTCTGCTTGGCCCACCACTGGTCGATCCATTCCCCGCCGAAGAAAATATGATAGTCGCCGCTTTCTACGGCAAGCTCGCCCTGAGCGTTCGGCTCCTCGCCGATCAACAGCTCGTACGGCTCGTCTGGGGAATAAATCAACAGATCGCCCGATTCGACGGGAACAAGCTCACCGTCTACCCGTGCGCGGCATCTTCCGTCGGTCTGCAGACGCATGAGGTAATTTTTAACGCCGTCCATCTCGCTCATGTAGAACGGTTTATGATGAAATGAAAATCCTGCTGTATAAATGTGCACTGAATCTTGGGTGGACATGATAGGGCTCCCTTTGCAATCAAAAAAATAATGACCAGATTGTTCATGTTTCGATCATATAATTCATTTTAATATAAATAAATTCGGAATACCATGTTACTAGATTGTTGAATACGCATTCAGCATCGTAAGGAGTGACTTTCGTGGAGAACAAAATGAAAGCCGGCATTATCGGCTGCGGCAACATCAGTGCTATTTACTTGGAGAATTTAAAGAAAAGCCCGGTTGTTGAAGTGGTGGCGGTTGCCGATCTGGTGACTGAACGCGCCCAAGCGCGGGCTGAAGAGTTTGGGATTGCAAACGCATACACCGTGGATGAGCTGCTCGGTGACAAAGAGATTGAGCTCGTCATCAACCTGACGATTCCCGGCAGCCATGCCTCCATCGATTTGGCGGCGCTTGAAGCCGGCAAGCATGTATACGCGGAGAAGCCGCTGGCAACCTCGCTGCAGGACGGCAAGCGCGTGGTTGAACTGGCCGAGCAGAAAGGCCTGCGCGCCGGAAGCGCGCCGGATACGTTCCTCGGATCAGGCGTGCAGACCGCCAAAGCGGCAATCGAAGCCGGGAAGATCGGCATACCGGTGGCGGCAACCGCATTTATGATGGGCGGCGGCCCGGAGGGCTGGCATCCGGATCCTGAATTTTTCTACGCGCCGGGCGGCGGTCCGATGCTGGACATGGGTCCGTATTACCTGACGGCGCTGGTTGAGCTGCTGGGCTCGATCCGCCGGATCAGCGCTTCGGTAGGTGCCCAGATCCCGATGCGGACCATCGGCTCGGGGCCGAAGAGCGGCCAGCAGATTCAGGTGCAGACACCGACCCATCTGGCCGGCACCATCGATTTTAAACAAGGCGCCATCGCCACGATGATAACCAGCTTTGATATTAAAGCCGAGGCCAATCTGCCGTGGATTGAAATTTACGGTACGGAAGGAACGCTCAGCTTGCCGGATCCGAACTTCTTTAACGGCGACGTCAAGCTTCGCCGCAGCGGTTCCAGCGAATGGGAAGTGCTGACGCCCGTTTTTGAGAGCACCCAGAACGAACGCGGCCGCGGTGTAAACGACATGGTCGAAGCGATCCGCTCAGGGCGCAAGCACCGGGCCAACGGCAACCTGGCCTACCACGTGCTGGAAGCCATGTATGCTTTTGAAGAGTCATCCATCAGCGGCAGCCATGTCGTACTTGCGAGCAGCCATGAATAACGGTCATCTCAATAAGATGACCTATAAGCGAACACAGGGGTGAACCAATATGTTGAAGCTTGGCCTGCAGTTATATACGGTTCGTGAAGAAATGGAAAAGGATTTTGAGGGTACGTTGAAGAAAGTAGCAGAGCTGGGTTATCAGGGCGTGGAATTCCACACCTTCTTTGGACGCTCCAGCGCCGAGGTCAAGAAGCTGCTGGACGAGAACGGTCTGGTCGCCATCGGGACCCATACGCCGTATGACCGGATGCAAAACGCACTGGACGAGGAAATCGCCTATAACAAGGAGATCGGCAGCAGCAGCCTGATCGTTCCTTACCTTGGTGAGGAGCAGCGCGAGTGGGACGAGGTGTTTGACAACCTGAAGCGTATCGGCGAGAAATGCGCCGCGCAGGGGGCCACACTGCTGTACCATAACCACGATTTTGAATTTACGGAAACACGCGGCGAGGAAACGGTGTTCGACGCGATGTACGAAGCGGTGCCCGCCGACCTGCTGAAGGTGGAGCTGGATACGTGCTGGGTATATTTTGCCGGCTACGATCCGGTGGAGTACATCGAGAAGTATGCGGGACGCCTTCCGATTGTGCACTGGAAGGACGTCAAGCGGAAAGAGGACGGCACGCCGCAGACGGTCGAGCTCGGCGCAGGCGAAGTCAACCTGGAAGCCGTAGCCGAAGCAGCGGACCAAGCCGGCGTGGAATGGATCGTTGTGGAGCAGGATTTCTGTGAAAGACCACCGCTCGAAAGCATTGCAGCCAGCATGGAATGGATCAAATCTTATGCCAGAAACGGAGGACCCGTAAATGTCTAGCTCAAGCAAAACCCTGAAAATCGGCATCATCGGCTGCGGAGGAATCGCCAACGGCAAGCATATGCCGAGTCTCAAGAAGCAGCCTCAGGCGGAAATGGTTGCGTTCTGCGATATCGTGCAGGAGCGCGCCGAGAAGGCCGCTGCCGAATTCGGCGCAGAAGGCGCCAAAGTGTATACAGATTTCCGCGAACTGCTGAAGGACGCAAGCATCGACGTCATTCATGTATGTACGCCGAACGATTCCCACTCCGTCATTTCGGTGGCGGCGCTGGAAGCCGGCAAGCATGTCATGTGCGAGAAGCCGATGGCCAAGACGGCCGCCGAGGCCAAAGCGATGGTGGAAGCCGCCAAGCGCACCGGCAAGAAGCTGACGATCGGCTACCAGAACCGCTTCCGCAACGACAGTCAATACTTGAAGGAGCTGTGCGAGAACGGGGAGCTCGGTGACATTTATTACGGTAAAGCGCTGGCCATCCGCCGCCGTGCTGTTCCGACCTGGGGCGTGTTCCTTGACGAAGAGAAGCAGGGCGGGGGACCGCTGATCGATATCGGCACCCACGCGCTCGACCTGACGCTGTGGCTGATGGACAACTATAAGCCGAAGAGCGTGCTCGGGAGCACCTTCCACAAGCTGGGCCATAAAGAGAATGCGGCCAACGCGTTCGGCCCGTGGAACCCGGAAGAGTTCAAGGTAGAGGATTCCGCATTCGGTTTCATCACGATGCAGAACGGCGCAACGATCGTGCTGGAGTCCAGCTGGGCGCTGAACGTCGTGGAAACCGGGGAAGCGAAGACGGTTCTTGCCGGCACGGAAGGCGGGGCCGACATGAAGGACGGCCTGCGCATCAACGGCGAGAAAATGAGCCGCCTCTATGAAACTACGGTGGATCTGAACGCCGGCGGCGTAGCCTTCTACTCCGGGTCGGCAGAGACCGATGCCGACAAGGAGCAGCGCCTGTGGCTCGAAGCCATTTTGGAGGATAAAGAGCCGGTGGTCAAGCCGGAGCAGGCCTATGTGGTCACGCAGATTCTGGAAGCCATTTACGAGTCTGCCAAAACAGGCAAAGCCGTTTATTTTGAGGAATAGTCATCCTTTGCATAGAAGCAATTATTTATAGCTACGATAACCAAGAATGAGGAGGAGTACACTTGAAACTGGGAGTATTTATGGTATTGTTTGGTGGACGCAAACTGGAGGACGCTTTGGACTATGTCGTCTCCAAAGGATTGAAAGCTGTTGAAATCGGAACAGGGGGCAATCCCGGCAACGCGCACTGCAAGCCGGCGGAGCTGCTGAAGGACGAAGCCGCATTGAAGCAATTCAAGGACGCAATCGAGTCCCGCGGTCTGACGATCAGCTCGCTGAGCTGCCACGGCAACCCGCTGCATCCGCAGAAGCATCTGGCTCAGGCCGACCACGAGGATTTCGTGAACTCGGTGCTGCTGGCTGAAAAATTGGGCGTAGAAGTGGTCACCACGTTCTCCGGATGCCCTGGCGACCATGAGGATGCCAAATATCCGAACTGGCCGGTAGCGCCTTGGCCAAACGATTATCAGGAAGTGCTCGCATGGCAGTGGGAGAACAAAGTCATCCCTTACTGGACCGAACAAGCGAAGTTTGCCAAAGAGCATAACGTAAAAATCGCGCTTGAGCTCCACGGCGGATTCTCGGTGCATACACCTGCGACACTGCTCCGCCTGCGCGAAGCTGCCGGCGAAACGATCGGCGCCAACTTGGATCCGAGCCACATGTGGTGGCAGGGTATCGATCCGGTGCAGGCGATCCACATTTTGGGCCGTGAGGGTGCGATCCATCACTTCCATGCAAAGGATACCGTGATCGATCCGATCAATGTTAACAAATACGGCCTGACCGATATGCAGTCCTACACGAACATGCTGGACCGCGCATGGCAGTTCCGCAGCGTAGGCTACGGCCACGATGTGAAAACGTGGGCTGACATTATCAGCGCACTGCGCCTCGTCGGCTATGATTATGTCGTCAGCATCGAGCATGAAGACGGCCTGATGTCTGTTGAAGAAGGCTTCTCCAAAGCCGTTCAAAACCTGCAGCAAGTACTTATTGAAGAGCCACTCGGTGAGATGTGGTGGGTCTAGGGGGATAAACCATTGATTAATGTAACCATTTGGAACGAATTCGTTCATGAAAATATTCACGACGAAGTGAAGGCAGTCTATCCGGAAGGCATTCATGCCGCACTGGCCGCAGGGCTGGACGGCAACGGCTTTGCGATTACAACGGCGACGCTGGACCAGCCGGAGCATGGATTGACCGAAGAAGTGCTGAATGCCACGGACGTGCTCGTATGGTGGGGCCATATGGCCCACGACCAGGTCAGCGACGAAGTGGTGGCGCGTGTCGTAAAACGCGTGCTTGGCGGCATGGGACTCATCGTGCTGCACTCCGGCCATTTCTCCAAACCGTTTAAAGCGTTGATGGGAACCTCCTGCGACCTCAAGTGGAGAGAAGCTGGGGAGCAGGAAATCATTTGGAACGTGAACCCGTCCCATCCGATTTCCATGGGCATTGACGCCAAGATTATTCTCGAGCATGAGGAAATGTACGGCGAATTTTTCGATATTCCGGCTCCGGATGAGCTCGTGTTTATCAGTAATTTCGAAGGCGGCGAAGTGTTCAGAAGCGGATGCACCTTCCGCAGAGGCCAAGGGAAGATCTTCTATTTCCGTCCAGGCCATGAGACGTTCCCGACCTATTACCAGCCGGAAATCCTGAAAGTCATCGCCAACGCGATCAATTGGGCATATCCTCTCCAAACGTCGGCTCCGGTATTCGGCAACATGCAGCCGGTCAGAGAGCTGAAGCCGGCGGCAGTATTGTAAGCTTTCGCAAGGCGTATCAGCCTAAAGCGGCGGTCCAACCGCCGCTTTTTTGCTTGCTTGCAGAGCATGCATGATTTTCGGATGATCTGCAAATCATGGGATCAGCAAGGAATCGGGAGTCCCGTTTTGAAAGGGAAAGAACATTTGCGGAGCTTTCCAGCAGTTGTCTTGTTTCATTTTGCGCAAAAATGTGGTAAAATGAAATATACTAACTTAATGTAAGCGTTCATGAGACGTAACTGTTTACATGGATTCTGTAAAGAGGTGAAGATCATGAATCAACAACAATTTAACATGTGTCCGCGATTCGAAAATGCTTTCTCCATATTAGGAAAACGCTGGAACGGCTTGATCGTCTTTTCCCTGATGGATGGTCCGAAACGGTTCAAGGATATATCGAAATTAATTCCTTCGATGAGCGATAAGATGCTGTCCGAACGCATGAAAGACTTGGAAACGGAAGGAATTCTGGTTCGGCACGTTTATCCCGAAACGCCTGTCCGTATCGAATATGAGCTGACGGATAAAGGCCGAGCGCTGCGTCCCGTTATGGAGCAGGTTCAAGAGTGGGCAGAACAGTGGGTTGAGCTGTAAAACCGTCCGTAAGGTACGGTTCTGCGGGAACCCCGTTAACGACAAACCTTCCTTCCATTAAGGAGGGTTTTTGTTAATTATAGGAAAAGACTTGCACCAAATGACGGAGTCTGTAGTATAATTGGTAAAAAACTGCCTTTTCGGCGTATAAGGAGGCGGATGACGATGAGGAAGATCATATTCTCCCAGGGAATCGGGTACGGCAAGGACGATGTACACGAGCTTGAAAGCGCTTCGGTCAAGGTTCGGGGCATTTACGACAAGACACTCAGCATGCTGAGCCGGTATTGGCCGGAATCGATTTGGAAACGCTGGACCTTAGACAGGCCTGCTCAGGCGTCACCTGCCGACGAAGACAAAGACAAGAGCAGTACGATTTTTCAGAAATGGATTCAAGGTCCTACGGGCTGGAAATGCATCGGCTGCGAGCGGCATAATGTCGAGAGTCTTGATGCAAATCATGCCTCGGACGGAACGTCCAAGCATGAATACATCTTTCATAACGGCCGGCATCAGAGCATGCTGCTGCAGGTCATCATCTGGTCCCAATACGAAGAAATCACCATGTTTCACCCCTTTCTCGGCGACACTCCTTTTTTCACAGAAGAAGAACTGGAGGTCATCTCCACTTATTTTGTGCCTACCTATGTCCATGAAGCCCCTCTGATCCAGCTTGGCAAAAGTTACAAGAAACACAACACGAAATTTCCGATCTACCAGGAATATATTTCAGCTCCGCCGCTAATGCTGCAGTTTGGGGGAGAGGTGCTGGAAGGCACGTGGATGACAGGCGTATACGTGGATCAGGCGAATTTTCTCGGTTTGGGCCCTTATTTGAAAAATACCGACGGCACACGGACGTTCATGGAGCCTCTTATCGATTAATAGGAAACATCTGCCGGAATGCGCGGATTATGCGGGCCCGGCTCGAATATGGTAAAATAGAGTCCTCAGGGGAGGGCTCTATTTGCGTTTTGGAAGAGTCCTGCGAGATTGCGGAAGCAAAGGTGGTTATTCGATGAGGAAGCCGGTTTTACACGCTGCATTCATCATGTTGATCATAGCAACACTGCTGCTGACAGGCTGCAAACAAGCCGACCAGGAGGAGGCATCGGCCAACGTTTATTCGAATGACGTCAATGGGGAGGTCTCTCTCTCGGAAAAAGACGGCTTCTTCTCACCGGCGGTCATCCAAAATTTACGACAATATTTGCAGCAGGGCGTGACGGTCCGGGAAGGGCTGAAGAGAAGCGGCATCGTCGGTTTCAGCGACAACGGCAGCGTCCTGACGATCAGCCAGGTGTCCCTGGATCCTTTATTTGAGTGGGCATTTGAAATCAATGGCAAGAAGCTGGGCAAAGATAATCTCGACACCGTGCTGCAGGACCATGACGAAATTTCCATCAACATTCAGTACGCTGATCCCAAAAAGGACGGGAAAGATGCAAAGGCTCCCGAATTTACCGTGCTGAAGCTGGACGGCGGGTCCATGAAGCCTGATATGACGCATTCTTATGTATTTCCGTACACCAATAATCAAAGCGTCAGAGACGTTATGGCGCACAGCGGTTTCGTGAAGCTGACGGACAATAAAATGTACGTAGACACCGTCCAGGGGTACAGTCCCAAATCGGTGGAGAAGTGGGTCGTCAAGGTGAACGGGAAGGAACTGGTGGACAGCGGTTTGGAGATGAAGCTGACGCCGCAGGATGAAGTGGAAATCAGGCTGGAACGGGCAAGCGTATAATAGCAAAACAAGCAAATCGACAAGCAAACGGACAAGCAAATGGACAAGCCCGAATTGGGCAGACAGCGAATGTGAAATGAACGTCTGGTTTAAATGATACATGTCGTGTGTAAAAGGAAGGGTACCCCTATGTGGATGAATGAGAAGATCAAGGCTTCTGAGGTGGAATTAACCGGCTTGAACGGCGAGGATATCGGAATCGTCCCGACCAGGGAAGCATTGGCCATGGCCCGCAAGCTGAAAGTAGACCTCGTCTGCACGTCGCTGATGAGCAGTCCGCCGCCTTGCCGGCTGGTGGCTGCCGCCGACGCCAAGAAGGAAGCCCAGGCAGCCAAAGCCAAATCTTCCGACCGGGTAGTAAAGGTGAAGGAGATCCGGCTGACCCCGAACATCGAGGAGCACGATCTGGATACGAAGAAGCAGCAGGCCGCGCGAATATTACAAGCGGGAAATGCCGTCATGCTGGTGGTCCGGGTGCAGGGCAAGGAGGGCGCCGCCGCCAAGGTCCTGCTGGAGGACCTGGTTCGGGAATTAAAGGAGTGGGGCCGCGCCAAAACAGGCATCCAGGTGAGCGGCAAGCAGGCTGCCGTACAGATCGATCCGGTCGCATAAATAAAGACAAAGCCCCCGGGCGCCGTTTATTCAGGCACTCAGGGGCTTTTCTGCGGTTCGGGTTAGTCATTAAGCGATCTCCAGCCGTCGAGGTCGTGAACGGACACCCCTGCGAATGAGGTATTGACCTGCGCCAATTGCTGCAGCTTGCCCAGCTGGGAGTCCATATAAGCTTTTCCTTCCTCATAGAAGGTAATAAATTCGCCTTCGCTGCTCGGTTTCGTTTCGACAGAAGCAAAGGCCGGCTTGCCGAGATAGTTCGCCTCTTCCAGTTCGCGCTTGGCGGTGCTGTAGATGCCGTCGGCGGTATCCCGGTAGGACATGATCGCAACGGCGTCATATTGGCTGATCATGAAGCGGCTCAGCGTGCTTGTTCCGTCCGCTGTCGTATAGTTGCAGAGCCAAAACGGAATATCGGCGGCAACTGGAAGATTCATTTCACGCACATTATCGGTTAAATACTGGACGTTCTCCTGCCATTGGCGGATGACCGAGGTCTGGTCCGACTTCCATTGAGGCAGCACGTGGGGTTCGATGTCGACATGAACGCCCTGGAACTTCTCGTCCTCTGCAGCGCCGTTCTGGTACGCCTTCACCCAATCGAGGAAGCTTGTGATTTTGTAACGTTCCGACGTAAGTCCCCAGGACGGGGCGCCGCTGAGCGCATCGACCCGGATATCCAAAGCTCCGGCCTGTTTAATGAAGCTCTTATAGTAGGAAGCAGGAATATCGCTGTTGGTCTGGAGATAAATCGTACGGACGCCGTGATCGGCCGAAAATTTCAGCATCTCCTTGGCTTCCGTCTTGATCAGCACCGTGTTCCACAGCCAGGTGGCTTTGGTGTAACCTTCCGCTTTAGCCTCATTTCCGGGGAAGAGACCCGCGGCAAACCATAATACAACGAAGGCGGCAATCCATCCTGAACGCAATGAATATTTACTTGACATGACAATCGTACACTCCTTTATGTGATGTGCGGTACTACCTGATTCGATGGACCCTCTTTCACGACAAACACGATTCCTTATGACCAGATCTGGCAGCGGGTAATACTTATGATGTTCCTGGTTTTGGCGGATCTCAGTCCTCCTTACAAGGATCTGTAGTCTGATAGCAGGCCCACGACATAATAGGTAGATCTGCGTAGTGGATGAGTCCTTGGAAATAGGTGCTATCCAATTGATCGGTTCTTTATTCCGCATTATATATAGGTCTTAAGAATCATTTAATAGTATATGAAGAAAGCGCTTTAATGAATATAGGTATTTGGAAGGGTGAAAAGAGAATAATTAGAGGGGGAGAAAGGAATCGAAGGGATACAGCCTCCTTTTAGCGCAATGAAAAACCCCCTGCGCTGCACGCAGAGGGAAGCGATGATTTCTCTTAAATCCGGCATATTTCCTTCGGGCAATACTCACAGTGACAGATGCCCTGCAGATGAGAAATGTCGTTAATGACAATCAGGCCGTCCACAATGTCCACCGCACCGCATCTGCGGAGGTCGCCCAGCATCCGGTTGACGCTTTCGCGTGTAGCTCCGATCAGGTTCGACAGATCCGTGTTGGTAAGCTTTTTATGGATGATGATACGTCCTCCGGCATGTTCTCCATACGTATTGCCGAGCCGGATCAGTGTCGAACAAAGCGCGCCGGGCTTGCCGTACATCATGAGATCCCGGAACTTGGTCTGCGTGAGGCGGTGATGGTTGCCCATCCATTTCATAAAGTCCATCGCAAAAGCGCCGTCCTGGCAAATGAGGAATTCCATATCCTGCTGGTCGATCACGCCGACGACGCTGTCCTCAAGCACCTCGGCGGTATAACTGTGCGTACGGCTGCCGATCGGGTCGGCCTGGCCGACGATATCGCCGCTTGTATACATATAGACGATAAGCTCTTTCCCTTCGACCGAGGATTTGCTTAATTTAACGCATCCGCTGTAGATATAGTAAAATCTGTCGGCAGCATCCCCTTCCCAGAACAGGTGGGAACCCGCAGGCATCTTTATTTCCGTCATCATGGAAAGCATCCGTGTGAAGTTGGCGTCCGAGAAGCAGCATGTATTCCGGACCGTGTCCTCGAGTGCAGGCAGTGTGCTCATCGTTCATTTCCCCTTTTTGGCTTTCTGTAATGTGATTGCCTTTATCCATATTATAGCGGGAATACGAGCGGCTGAGTGCGCGCCGGGCCGGCGAAAAGTGTCAAATTTCTAACAATGTGATTATTTTCACTTGGTGTAGAGGATTTTCCCCCTGCATTAGCGGAATATTCTCCTTACGGATCTGGCGGCCGCTTCTTATAATTAAGCATGTAAACCAGATTGCTAAGGGGGCTTAAGCAGATGAAGATGAAAAGAAGTTTGATGCTGCTGATCTCGTTATGTTTTGCGGCGTCGCTCGCGTTATCCGGTTGTGGAAGCGATAACAAATCGGCCGGAGAGACGGGCGGGGGTTCATCGGGAACGGAGCCGAAGACGGAGGAAGCGCAAAAGGCCGAACCGTTCGAGCTGACACTGAGACATACGCAGGTTGGCCAGGACAAAGAGAAGCGTTTTGCCATTTTGCAGGACGTCGTAAAAAAGACGGAGGGCGAAATCGAAGGGTTAACGTTCAAGCTGGATGGCGTGGAATCCGACGTCAACCGGAAAGAGAAGCTGCGCGGCGAAATGGCGGCAGGCAATCCGCCGGATATTTTCGACCTGTTCGGCAGCCCCGATTCCAAAGTGTACGCCAAAGAGGGCAAGCTGCTTGATTTGACGCCGATCATTGAGGAGCTGGGGATCAAGGATAAGTTCAGCTCGCTCGAGCCGTTCACTTACGAAGGTAAAGTCTACGGACTGCCGATCGGCGGATCTGGCGAAGGCTTCTTCTATAACAAGGAGTATTACGATAAAAAGGGTTGGGCGCCGCCTAAAACGTTCGCCGAGCTGGAAGAGCAGCTGGCCGCGATCAAGGCCGACGGCAAGGTGCCTATGGCGGCAGCTTCCAAGGCAGGCTGGGTGCCGCTGATGCTGACCAACCATCTGTGGTCGCGCTACGCGGGACCGGACATTACGAACAAATTCGCTACCGGCGAAGCCAAATGGAACGACCCGAACATGGTCAAGGCGTTTGCGAAGCATAAGGAATGGGTCGACAAGGGCTATTTCAAAAAGGGCGAGCTGGGCTTTGAATACGCCGAGTACACGACCCAATTTACGAGCGGGGAAGCCATTTTGATGTATGACGGAACGTGGAAGTCTTCGGTGTTCAAGCAAGGGGAATCCGGCGAAGGCATGATCGGTAAAGTCGGCTTCTTCAACCTTCCGCCGGTGGACGGCGGCGTAGGCGATCAGACGGCGCTGATGCGCGACGTCAACAACGGCTACGGCTTCTCGTCCGCTGTCGCCAAGGATCCGCGCAAGCTGGAAGCGGTGAAAGCCTTTATCAAGAACATGTTCAATGAGGAAATGCAGATCCGCGGCTTGGTGGAAGACGGGGTCCTGCCGGCCATGAAGCTGGACGCATCTGTGCTGGAGTCGAGCATTACCGACGATCTGATGAAGCAAATCGTCGACGTGCTGAACACGGCCCAATCCTCCTTCCCGGCATTCGATTCGCTCGTACAGGCTGACGTGACGACGGAAATCAGCAACATTCAGATTCAAAAGCTGATCGGCAACCAGACGACGCCTGAGAAGATGGGCGAAGCGCTCCAGAAGGCACAAGAGGAAGCGAATTCCCTGGAAGAATAACGGCAACTGATGCGGTGTGCCTCGGGTCAAACCGGGGCACCTGTTTTTTACTCAACCCCCTCAAGTCTGAGGGAGCATGACATTTTTTCGGGCGGACGACCAAGCGCCCGCGTTGGGAGGAACTCCATGAACAAAGCATTGAAGAATCCTGCGCTCTACGTCCTGTTTATTCTTCCCTGCTTGATTTTGTTTGCCATGTTTTTTCTGTATCCGATTGTAAGCTCGATCCGTTACAGCCTGACGAGCTGGAACGGCGTATCCAGCGATCCGAAATTCATCGGCTTCGACAACTTCGTGAAGGCGCTGACGGAGAAGCGGTTTTGGACCGCGGTCCGAAACAACGGCTATTTCATTTTGTTTTCCTGCGGGATCCAAGTGCCGCTGATCGTCTTTTTTTCGCTTCTGATCGCCCATGTCAAAAAACTGAAGGGGCTGTACAAGACGGCGGTATTTTTGCCTTCGATCATGTCCACGGCCGTGATCGGCATCCTCTGGGGATTTATTTATGAGCCGAACATCGGGCTGCTGAACAATATCCTGAAAGTGTTCGGCATCGAACCGCTATATTGGCTGTCCGACGAAAAATACGCGATGCTGTCCATCCTGATTACCAATGCCTGGCAGTGGACCGGCTTTTATATCGTCATGGTGCTCGCCGCCATTATTTCCATTCCCCGCGAGCTGGACGAAGCCGCCGCCATCGACGGCGCAACGGCTGTACAGCGGGCGTTCTCCATTACGCTGCCGCTCATTAAGCCGATCATCTCCGTCGTCATTATGCTGTCCATCGCCGGTGCGATGAAAGCCGCGGACATCGTCATCGTCATGACGAAGGGCGGACCGGCGGGTTCGACCGACGTGATGGCCACCTACATGATCAAATATGCCATTACCAACTTCAAATACGGGTACGGCAACAGCATTTCTGTTCTCATCTTCGTCTTTACATTAATACTGACCGCCCTGTACCAACTGTTGATTGCAAGGCGCAGCGAAAGGATTGAATACTGATGACCAGGCTCAAAAAACTGCTGCCCCACATCGTCCTGATGGCCTACTTATTGGTTATTCTTTTTCCGTTCCTGTTCGTGCTTTTCTCTTCGGTCAAAAAGGATAACAATGCGATCGCCCTGAACCCGTTCGGCATACCAAAGCAGTTTGCGCTAGGTAATTACGTGGAGGCATGGGTCAACGCCAAGATCAGCACCTATTTTTTCAACAGCCTGTATATCTCGATTCTGTCGGCCGTCGTATCGATCCTGATCGCCGCGATGTTTGCGTTTGCGATCACCCGCATGCGGCATTTCAAAATCAGCGCGCTGCTGTCCGGCCTGATCCTGGTCGGCATGCTCATCCCGAACAACGCGCTTATGCTTCCGATTTATCTGCTCGTGCGCAAGCTTGGGATCCTGGATACGCATCTGGCGCTCATCATTCCGTACATCGCCAACGCGCTCCCGTTCTCGGTCATCATTCTGGCGGCGTTCATGCGGTCCCTGCCCGGCGAAATCGAGGAAGCAGCCGTCATGGACGGGTTGAAAGCCCAGGGTATATTTGCTAGAATTGTCGTACCCCTGACGGTTCCGGCCATGGTTACGGTGTTTATCGTGAACTTCCTCGGCAACTGGAACGAATTTTTGCTAGCCAACTACTTCCTCTCCGATGATTCGCTGCGGACCCTCCCGGTCGGGATGGTGCAGTTCCGGGATCAATACCAGATGAATTACGCGCAGATGTCAGCCGGCATCGTCTACAGCGTCGTACCGGTCATCGTGATTTACGCGATCCTTCAGGAGAAAATCATTGAAGGTGTTACAGCAGGCAGTGTTAAGGGATAACATGCGAAGAAACGGATGAATGCCAATGAATTTGCGGGTAAAATTGTTTACGGCATTTGTTACACTGATCATCGTTCCGCTGTGCGTGCTGGGCGTCGTCACCTTTATGGTGACCTCTCACTCGATTGAGACCAAATACAGCCGGCAGACGGAATATTCCCTTAAAGCCATCAGCTACAGCATCAACAGCGTGCTGAAGCAGATGGACAACGTGACGGATAACGGCATCGCGACCTCGGTGTTTCATATGGCGCTCATCGCCAAGGACCCGACCAAACAGGATTTGAACGATGCCGAGCAGCTGAACCTGAACAACAGCCAGCGCAACTTCCGGAGCCTGCTGTACAACCATCCTGCCATCAGTTATGCCTATCTGTACAACCTGCAGGGCAGCGGGCCGTCGAGCACGGTCTCTATTTTCACCAAAGAAGACTTTAATACGCTGTCATTCGAAGAGTTTAAAGCCCATCCGTTATATCAAGAAGTTATGGCCTTGAACGGGGTCCCCAAATGGCTCGGACCGCATGAATACCCGGAAATCACCGGATCCGACCCGGTGTTTACACAAATTCGGCTCATCAAGGAGCTGAGCTATTTTAAAAATATCGGGATTTTGGTGACCCAAATCAAAAACTGGGATATCGAGCTGATCTTCCGCAACCTGTCTTTAAACCGAGATATGCAGTCCACCGATTTTATGCTCGTGAACGATAAAGGACTTATTCTGTATGATCCGAATAAAGTGCTGGACGGCCAGCCCATCCAGTCCGTGATGAAGAGGGACGTCAAGTTCGGCGGTGATTTTCAGAGCTTCAAGACGGCGTTTAACGGGGAAAAAAGCATCGTTTCGATTTATCATATGAAAGAATACAATTGGAGTCTCGTTTCCGTCACTTCGTGGAGCTCCCTGTCACAGGAAACGCTGGTCTTTGCCAAATGGTTTATCGGCATTACGCTCGTCTGCCTTTTGGCGGCGGTGACCTTCAACATGGTCTTCATGAACCGGATTACCGGCTCGATCGCGGTCATCGTCCGCTTCATGCGTAAAGTGGAAGGCGGGGACTTCAATGTCCAGGTGCATCACCGGGGCAAAGACGAGCTGCATATTCTGGCAAAGGGCTTTAACGATCTGGTTGAACGGGTCAACGGCCTGTTCCAACAGATCCAGAAGGAGCAGAAGCAGAAGGCGAAGGCGGAGCTGCGGGTGCTCCAGGCCCAGATCAAGCCGCATTTTCTGTTCAATACGCTCGAGTCGATCAACGTCCTTGCGGTTCAGAACGAAGGGGAGAAGGTCAGCGAAATGGTTCACCGGCTTGGCAACATTTTGCGGATCAGCATCCAGGACAATGAGGAGATTACGCTTGGCCAGGAAATCGAGCATTTGCAGAGCTATTTGGAAATCCAGAAATTCAGGTTTCAGGATTTGTTTGAATATGAGATCGATATTCCGCCGGAGCTGCGGAGCCGCAGCGTGCTGAAGCTGACCCTGCAGCCGCTCGTCGAGAACTGCATCCAGCACGGCTTTGAAGGGATCGGCTATAAGGGCATGATTTATGTGTCCTGCTGGAAAGAGCGCGGCCGGCTCGTTCTGCAGGTACAGGACAACGGCATCGGCATCAGTCCGCGGCAGCTGGCGGCTTTTGAATACATGAAGAGCGATGGCGGGGAACCGCCGGAAGCGAAGGATATGCAGGTAAACCACGAGCGGAGGGGACTCGGCGTACGCAGCGTGGCCGACCGCATCCGGATTCACTACGGCGATGTATACGGGTTGTTCATTTGTTCGTCCGGGACCACCGGAACGATAATCCAATGTATCATACCAGACAACGAGTGGAGGGACATGGATGATTCTGAACGTGCTGCTGGTTGATGATGAAGCCCCGATTCTGAACAATCTGAAGAGCGTTATTCCGTGGAACGACATGCAGATGCAGGTGTACACCGCCCGGAGCGGACAGGAGGCGCTGGACATTTGCAGTCTCCATACCCCCGATATCGTGCTGTGCGACATTCGCATGCCGGTGATGGACGGACTGACCCTGATCGGCGAGCTGCGCAAAGGCGGATCCGCCGCCGAAATCATTCTGCTGACGGGATATCAGGAATTTGAGTATGCCCGGCAGGCGATCAAGTATAATGTCAGGGAGTACATCTGCAAGCCGATCCACTACAAGGAGCTCGAGAATACGATTCGCTCCGCCCGTGAGGATATTCTCCGGAAACGGCGCAGCGATCCGTTCCAGGTGACCGTCGCCCGGATTGAGGAGGACAGCAGCGACAGTGGGGCAAGAAAGACCCCGCAGCAGCTGATGTCGGAAGCGATTCTTTATATCGGCGAGCGGCTGGGCAGCGATCTGGGCATCGAGGAGCTGGCGGGACACCTGGGCATCAGCTGCAGCTATTTTTGCCTGCTGTTCAAAAATCATCTCGGCGTCACCTTTGTCGAATATTTGACAGGGAAGCGGATCGAAACCGCTAAATATCTCCTTACCCACAGCGACAAAAGCATCACGCAAATCGGCAGCAGCATCGGCTACCAGGAGCGGAGGTACTTTACCAAAGTGTTCCAGCGTCATACCGGGCTGACACCGTCCGAATTCCGTGACCAGACGAAGGGAAGAACGGCGGGGTAGCTGACGTATCGGCGGAGCAATATATGAATAGGGAGAGGGCATGTCATGTTAGTATCGGATCTAACGCTTGAGCAAAAAATCGGGCAAATGTTCATCTGCGGGTTCCACGCGCAGGAGCCGGATGAGCAAATCCGCCGTCTGATCGAAGAGTACCATGTAGGCGGCGTCATCTATTTCCGCCGGAACATCGGCGAGCCGGAACAGGTGGCCGCGATGTCTTCCTCCCTGCAGGAGATGGCTGCGAAGCAGGGGAAGCTGCCGCTGTGGATCGCCATCGACCAGGAAGGCGGCATGGTGGCCCGCATCGACCATCGCAGGGTGAGCCGCATTCCGGGAAACATGTCACTTGGGGCGACCGGAAACCCGGATTTTACCTACCGGGTGTCCGCCATCAGTGCCCAGGAGCTGCATGCGCTGGGGATCAATATGAACTTCGCGCCAGTGCTTGACGTGAACAACAACCCGCGGAATCCGGTCATCGGCGTCCGATCGTTCGGCGAAGATCCGGAGCAGGTGGCTGAGCACGGCTCGGCCGCCATTCGGGCGTACCAGGAGCACGGCGTATCGGCGGCAGCGAAGCATTTTCCGGGGCATGGCGATACCAGCGTCGACAGCCATCTGGGGCTGGCATCGGTAGAGCAAGGCATGGAGCGGCTGCGCGAGGTGGAGCTGAAGCCGTTCGTCCGGGCGATCCGGGACGGGGTGGACGTCATTATGACGGCACATGTCGTCTTCCCGGCCATCGAGAAGGAGGCGGTTCCGGCGACGCTGTCCAAAGCGGTGCTCACCGGCCTGCTCCGCGAGCAGCTCGGTTACGAGGGCGTCATCGTGACCGACTGCCTGGAAATGCACGCGATTGCCAAGCATTTTGGCGTGGGCGAAAGCGCGGTGCTTGCCGTGGAAGCGGGAGCGGACATCGTCCTGGTCAGCCATACGCTTCAGGATCAAATCGAAGCGATTGAAGTGGTCACGGCGGCTGTGCTCAGCGGAAGAATTCCGGAGAGCGTTATTGACGCTGCCGTGAACCGGGTCCTGAAGCTGAAGGAGAAGCGGCTGCAGCCTTCGGGTACCCATGAAAGCACGCCAGCCTTTCTTGAACGGCACGAAAAGCCGGAAACTGAACGGCTGCTGAGGGAAGTGGCAGCGGGCAGCATTACGCTCGTCAAAGACGAAGCCCAGCTTCCGCTTCAGGAGGACCAGCGGGTTCTTGTCGTGTGGCCGGAGCTCCGCTCGGAAACACAGGTGGATGAGCCATGGACGGAAGCGAAGACCCTCGGGCAGGCGTTGTCGGAATACATACAGGACGTAAATGAGCTGACGATCAGCGCGGAGCCGGACCTGCACGAGGTCGAAAAGGTGCTGGCCGCCGCCCAAGGATATCGTCAGGTCGTCGTCGCCACATACACGGCCGGCAGCGAGCTTCCTTCAGGTCAGCGCAGGCTCGTCGAAGGGCTGATCGCGCTTCAGCCGCAGCGGCTCGTGGTGGCCTCCACGCGCAACCCGTACGATTTGGCGGCGGTACCGGCCTCGCCGGCATACCTGTGCTGCTACGAAAATACGCCTTATTTTATGGAAGGGCTGGCTTCCATTCTAACGGGGCATGCTAAGGCCGGAGGGACGCTGCCGGTTAGCCTTGGCAGTCAAACCACGGCGTCCTAGTGAGCGTGATAATCCGCAAGAAAAAGGTATGCGGTATAGATTTACCAAAGGTTGGATGTCCATTTGGGATATCCTTCCTTTTTTCTTTTGCAGATCTGTAAAATCGAGAGCAACTTTTCGGGGAATGAAGCGTCTAATACTATGTCTTTTCAATGATATCAGAAAAAAAATAAGCTTGATGGATCTGATGTCGGGGGGAACTAGCTTCAGCCTCTTTTTTTGTATGGGGTCGGGAGGCTCGCTAGAAGAGAACGTGATTTAAAAATGGGAGTAGAAGGAGTCTGGAGATGAATTTCAAGAAATTGACCATGATTGCAGTGTTAGCTGCATCACAAACCGCTCTGGTCTTGCCGGCCGGCGCGGAAACCGCGGTACAGGTCCAGCAAAATGCGGGAACGGTCCAAGGTGTAGACAATGCAGCGGCAAGCGCAGTCACCAATAACATCACGAGCAGCACGAACAATACTGGCAATTCCAGCAATTCGGGCGCTGCAAGCACGGACGGAACAACAGGAACTGCAGGCACGTCCAGCACGACGGGTACAACCGGAAATGCAGGGGGAACGAAAGGCACGACGGGAACTGAAAGCGGTACAAGCACCACTACGACAACTTCCGGCCAAGACTCCACAGGCTCGGGAACCGCGGGAACGACCGGAAACACAGGTAACACTGGGCAAGGCGCTGACCAGAACGGCGGCACGACAGACGGAACAAGTACTTCCGGTCAAACCGATGGCAGCACCGGGAACGCGAATGACGGTGGCCAAGCGGCGGACGGCCAAAATGCAGGCACGCAAGGAAACGAAGGACAGTCCGAAGGTACGGCAGGCGGCACGGCAACAACTACCGATCCGCAGGGAATTACGGCGACGGGAAGCACGACAACCGGTCAGGCCGGCCAGCTGATCCTCATGATGAACAGCAACAAAATGTACCAGGACGGCAAACTGTACTTGGCCGGCCAGCCGATGGCCGTCAAGAACGGCGTATCTTACGTGGCGATCCGCGCCATGGTGGAGCGCGTCGGCCTGAAGCTGACATATGACGCCAAGACGAAAGAAACGATTATTATTAAAGATAACAACGAGCTCCGGTTCAAAACGAACAGCAGCAGCTACCGTGTTAACGGAGCGGCGAAACCGATGAAGGGCCCTGCGTATCAGTACAAAAATACGTTTATGGTCCCGCTCACGTCGATCACACAGGCGCTTGGCATTCCTTACACGGTCGACCAGCCCGGAAAGCGCGTCATTCTGAACCTGTCGACGAAGCCGGTAGCCACGTTCAGCGTTGGTCCAACTGAAATTTTTGCAGGTGAGACGACGGTGAACTACATTTCCCAAGCGACCTCTCCAAACGGACTGCCAATTGTTGACGAGCGCTGGGAAGGGAAAGAGGACATTTTCCAAGAAGCCGGACCGCATACAGTGACTCACTATGTTCAGGATTCCAGCGGACAGTGGAGTGATCCGTACAGCATCACGGTGAACGTGATCAAGCCGAACGAGCCGCCGGTGGCCAGTTTTACAACCGACAAAGAACAATACAAAATGGGTGAACTGATCACCATTACCGACCAGAGTACGGATGATGAAGACGCGATCGTCAGCCGCGAATGGCTGAACGACCGCAAGGCGTTCTTCCAGCCTGGACCGCAGACGATCCGGCTCAAAGTAACGGACAAACACGGCGCGGTAAGCGAATTCCAGAAAACCGTCGTCATTACGAACGAAACGTTGTACACCGAAGACGATTTCAACAAGCTCTTTACGCCGGTGGGAGACAAATTTACGTTCAACGGCGGATCGGTGCCTAGCTGGAAAACGGCGACCTTTACGACAACTTCCGATCCAGCCACGCTGATCCGCAGCAACAGTCCGGAGACGGTATATTCCGAAGGCCTCCTGTATCAGGAAACGGCGCTCGGAAGCACCCGGTTTATGCTCCACCATGTCAATGCTACGAATAAAAACATGCAGGTTTACGTCATCGCCACCAACACGATGCTGGATATGAGCAGCACGATCAACATCCAGAACTTCGGCATGGGGGGACCTAGCCCGTATGCGACGGGCCACGGCAGAGCATCCGTGATGCGCTACTTTGATTCCATGACGAGCGGTTCGGGCCGTCAGGATATCACCCTCGCCCCTGGCGAGAGCAAGGTCATTATGACGAACATCAACAACATTAAAATGAAGCCGGGTGAAGGCATTTCCGTTCTGGCGGACGCATTCAGCAACTATCCGGTAAAATACAGCGTCATTATGCTCGACGCCACGAAGGATCCGCTGCAGTCGCTGCCATTCCTTCCGGCCCTTGACCGCGACGTACACAACCGGGGCACGTATCCGAATTCCGTCGTGAACATGTCGACCGACGAAGTGCTTGGCAGCACCGAGACACGTATCGTTCTCGGCGACAATAACATCGATCCGAACCTGAAGGGACTGGACGGGATCTATGGAACCGAAGCTTCGAATGCAGGCAACTTTGGTGTATTGTACAAAATCAAGCTGAACCACGTCGCTCCGAATACGCTGATTACGCTTAACCCTCGCGGCGGCGTATACAACGGCATTTTTCTGGTTAACGGCCAACAGGTTCAGGCAGCGAACAACACCCAGGATGTCAACGCCCCGAACGAAACGAGCGTTCTGTACCGTACCGGAAACTATGAGCAAAGCGTAGAAATTTGGTACACGGCGGCGCCGGGCAGCAACCTGCCGATTAACCTGCTCCTGATGCCGATGCCTCAGATGAAGCAGTAAACGAAAGCGGTAAACGGATCATGTTTACGGAAGACAGCAATTATTCTTTCTTATTCTTATAGGCAATGAAAAGACCCCCATCCACTGCAGCTGCGGTAGATGGGGGTCTTCTTTGTCTTTTTTATAATGCATTCGCTGCCGTATTGCACTAGGAAGAGCTGCGGCTCTTCCATAACAGAAATATGAAGAACGGCGCGCCGACAGCCGATGTAAACACGCCGACCGGAATATCCAGCGGGTTGAACAGGTTGCGGGCGAGGACATCCGCCACGACAACGATGATGGCCCCGCTTAGAGCGCTGGCCGGAAGCAGGGAGCCGTAAGACGATCCGATCAGCTTCCGGGCGATGTGGGGGGCGAGGAGGGCGACAAAGCCGATCGCTCCGCCGACGGAGATGCCCGCACCGGCAAGCCCGACGGCCGTGAAGAGCAGGATCGTCCGGTCGCGCTCCACCCGGCTGCCGGCCCCGGCGGCCAAGTCGTCGCCGAGCTGCAGCATGTTGATGCGTCGGGCGAAGATCAGGCTGAGCACGCCCAGCACGATGAACCAGGGCAGCATCATGTTGACATGCTTCCAGGAACTGCCGTACACGCTGCCCAGCAGCCAGTTGAAGGCTTTCTGGGCGACGTCGGTCGGGCCTGTGACGAGCAGCATCGTGGAGATGGCCGAAGCGACCGCCCCGATGCCGACGCCGATCAGGACCAGCATGAGCGGGTTGACGCCCTTTTTCCACGAGAGCACATAAATCAGCAGCGTGGTGAGCGCGGCGCCGACAAAGGCGGCCGGCGGCAGCCAGAAGACGCTGGCCGACGGAATCAGCGTAATGATGGCCGTCGTCGCGACAGAGGCGCCGCTCGTGACGCCCATGACGTCCGGAGAAGCCAGCGGATTACGGATCAATCCCTGCGTGATCGCCCCGGACATGGCGAGGCAGGCCCCGACCAATGCACCGACAATGACTCTGGGAAGCCTGAGCTTCTGCACGACCACAACGTCCAGCTTGTTCCCTTGGCCGAAGATCGCCTGGGTCACCTCCCAGGGATTCACGTATTTGGTGCCGAAGCCGATGCTGATGATGACCGCAAGTAAAAGGACAATGGCTAGAATGCACAGGATGGCAATCTGGCGCTTCGATGTGAGAAAGGAAACCGCATCCCCGCCCATGCGGACGCTGATGGGGCCTTTCGGTCTGGATGAACGGCTCATTGGCGAAGCAACCCCTTTCTCGCAGCGTGGATGAAGAATGGCACTCCGAAGATCGCCGTCATGACGCCGATGGGGATCTCCTTGGGCATGGCGATAAAGCGGGACGCAATATCCGCAAGAAGGAGCAGAATGCCGCCCAGCAGCGCGCTGTAGGCGACCAGCCAGCGGGTATCCCGGCCGACGAGGGCTCTGGCGATATGCGGGATAACGAGCCCGACAAACCCGATCGGTCCGGCGACGGCGACCGAGCTGCCTGCCAGCACGACGATAAGCAGTCCCATGGTCAGCTTGAGTAGTACGGTTTTCTGGCCCAGGCTGCGTGCTACATCCTCGCCGAGCATGAGCGTGTTGACGGACGACGCGATGAGAAGGGCGACGACCCAGGCGGCAAGCATGTAAGGCAGAAGCCCCAGCAAAATGCTCAGGCTCCGTCCTTCAACGGAACCGGACATCCAGAACAGCACTTCCTCCATGGCCCGGCCGCTAATGATGAGCATGCCGTTGGTCAGCGAGCTGCAGAAGGCGGTAATGGCCGCCCCGGCGAGCGTGATTTTCAGCGGCGTTAAGCCTTGCCTCCCGGCGGAGCCGAGAATAAATACGAACAGGCAGCTGACAGCCGCCCCGAGGAAAGCGATCCAGGTGAAGGAAGCGAGCGAGCTGACGCCGAGCAGGACAAATGAAGCTACGACAAGCAGGGAGGCGCCGGCATTAATGCCGAATATCCCAGCATCCGCAAGCGGATTTTTGGTCAGGGATTGCAGCAGCACGCCGCAAATTCCCAGGCTTCCGCCGACGAAGGCGGCGATCAGCGCGCGCGGCACGCGGACGTCCCGGACGATAATGTGCTCATTGCTTCCATTAAACGAAGTAAAGGCTTCGACAACTTCCCTCCAATTGGTGCTGTGCACGCCTAAGAGGATGCTCGCAGCAACACATAAGAGCAGGAGGACGAGCCCTGCGATCAAACCGGTCCATTTGGCAGATGATCTATGTAACCATTCCGGCTGCACGGCATACCCCTCTTTTCAATCAGGCTGTAAATAAGTAGATTGAACTAAAGTTGTGCATTGAACTTCCTGTTATAAGAGCCTGATACGGCCTATATCATTCATTTCTTTAGTTCATTCTAAGTAACATATTAAAGTTTAAGTGGAGCGCATAGGCTTGTCAATGAGGCTGATTCTCAATTTCAATATCTGTTATTTGCACTTCCATACAGGAAGTTTATTGACATTACAGGCGCTATGAATTAGGATTAGGACGATACTGAGAATCATTATCAGGAGATTAGAAGGGGAGAGCTTTTACTTATGAGAAAATGGAACGGCCTTATACTTATGCTGTTGGCTGCTGTGCTGGTACTGTCCGCATGCGGCAAAGACAGCGGCAGCGGCAGCACCGCTTCCGGAAGTACAGGAGAGAGCAGTACGGAAGCGGGAGCTGCGAACGATGCAGACCGCACGATAGAGACGGTTATGGGGCAGGTCAAAGTACCCGCACATCCGAAGAAAATCGTCGTTTTGACCAACGAAGGAACCGAGGCACTGCTGTCCATGGGCATCAAACCGGTGGGTGCCGTCAAATCTTGGACCGGCGATCCATGGTATCCGCATATTAAGGATCAAATGCAGGGCGTAGAAAATGTAGGCGACGAGGGCCAGCCGAACGTGGAAGCGATCGCTGCGCTCGAACCGGACCTCATCCTGGGCACGAAAATGCGCCAGGAGAAAATTTATGAGCAGCTGTCCGCCATCGCTCCAACCGTATTTTCCGAAACGCTCCGCGGTGAGTGGAAGGATAACTTCAAGCTGTGGGCCGATGCGGTCGATGAGAAAGAGAAGGGCGACCAGGTACTGGCCGACTATGATAAGCATGTGGCTGACGTGAAAGCGCAGATCGGCGACAAATTGAGCACGAAAGTGTCGATGGTCCGGTTTATGCCGGGCAAGGCACGGATTTACTATAACGATACGTTCTCCGGCATCATTTTGAAGGAAGTGGGCCTCGCCCGTCCGGCGGTGCAGGATAATCCCGGATTCTCCGACGATGTCGGCAAAGAGCGCATTCCGGACATGAACGGCGACATTTTGTTCTACTTTACCTATGAAACCGGCGACGGCGAAGGCAGCAAGATGGAGAAGGAATGGACCGAAGACAAACTTTGGAAAAACCTTGAGGTGGTCAAGAAAGGCAACGCGCACCGCGTGGACGACGCCATCTGGAACACCGCAGGCGGGGTCCTTGCGGCCAATCTGATGCTAGACCAGCTGGCATCCTACTTTAAATAAAATCTAAGCGCACAGGGGGCTCCGTCAGGGGTCCCCTGCTTCATTGACGGAGGCCCGGATTTGAGGCATTATTAATAGTAGACAAATGTTGTAAACAAGAGTGGCTTACGGCTTTAAGCATAGAATGGGAGGATGAGCGTATGCTTTCGACGGAGAAGATTATTGACGCCATGTCCGAGCAGGGACTGCGCATAACCGACCAGCGCAAGACGCTCGCCAAATTATTTGGTGAACATTCGGGTTATTTGTCAGCCAAGGATGTCTATGAGTTTATGGGCAAAAAATACAGCGGACTCAGTTTCGATACCGTATACCGCAATCTGCGGGTCATGCAGGAGCTTGGCGTTCTCGAACAGATCGTGTTTGAGGACGGAGTCAAATTCAAAGCCAGCTGCAGCGAAGACCACCACCATCATCACATGATCTGCCTGCAATGCGAGAAGACGTATCCGATCAGCTTTTGCCCGGTGTCGATGACGGATACGCCCGATGAATTTCAGGTCGTGAAGCATAAATTTGAAGTATTCGGATATTGTAAAGACTGCCGGCAGCCTGCGGATGCGGGGCTGAGTGTCAATCCGGTGTCCGGGCGCAGCGGGGAGCATTAATGCCATGGGCGTATCCCGAAGAATCGTCCAATGTCCCATCGTCATTTACCGCAAATACATTTCGCCGTTAAAACCGCCGACCTGCCGTTTCTACCCGACATGCTCGGCGTACGCAATGGAAGCGATCGAGGTGCACGGGGCCGCCAAAGGATCCTGGCTCGCCATGAAACGGATCGCCAAGTGCCATCCGTTTCATCCGGGGGGCGTGGATCTGGTTCCCCCGCGGAAGGAGAAGGGGGCCGCAGGCGCCCCTCATCCTTCCGAAAGCGAGGGACACCTGACTTGACACGCGGCATCCGGGTTCAGTATATTATGGAATATATGACATTTCCGAGGAACGGATGAGTACGAGAACGGTAGCTTATTGCAGAGAGCCGGGGCAGCTGAGAGCCGGTATAAGCGAAGTCTCCGAAGATGGTCCGGGAGGAACCGCTTTCGAGCAGCATTCTTAATTAGAGAATGCGTAAGGGAGCGGCGTGATCCAGCGATAATGGACAGTGCGCGGCTGAGACAGGCCGGTACTGATGGAGCCTGCCGCCTGTGAAGGCGCAGGGAATTTGGGTGGTAACACGTGAGGAATCTCTCGTCCCATTAGGGGCGGGAGTTTTTTGTATCCTCGGGGCCCCCGCACAGTACCTGAACAGGGTATCACAGCAAAAGCCCCACTTCGTGGGGTTATTTTGTGTTCACACAGAAGATACAGGAACGCCGATTTTGGAAAGGAAGATGAACGATGGCTGACAAGAAAACATTTTATTTGACGACGCCGATCTATTATCCCAGCGACAAGCTGCATATCGGGCATGCATACACGACCGTGGCCGGCGACGCGATGGTTCGTTACAAGAAGCTGCGCGGCTACGATGTGCGCTATTTGACAGGAACCGACGAGCATGGTCAGAAGATCGAGCGCAAAGCGGCTGAAGCAGGCAAAACGCCGCAGCAGTTCGTCGACGACATCGTGGCGGGGATCAAGGAGCTGTGGAAGAAGCTCGACATCTCCAACGACGACTTTATCCGGACAACGGAACCGCGCCATACGAAGGTCGTTCAGGAAGTGTTCGAACGCCTGCAGGCGCAGGGCGATATCTACAAGGGCGAGTACGAAGGCTGGTACTGTACGCCGGATGAATCGTTTTTCCTGGAACGGCAGCTCGTAGACGGCAAATGTCCGGACTGCGGCCGGCCGGTGGAACGCGTGAAGGAAGAGAGCTATTTCTTCCGGATGAGCAAATATGTGGACCGGCTTCTCCAATACTATGAGGACCATCCGGACTTTATTCAGCCGGTATCCCGCAAGAACGAAATGATCAACAATTTCATCAAGCCGGGACTGGAAGACCTGGCGGTATCCCGTACGACCTACGAATGGGGCGTCAAGGTGAAGAGCGATCCGAAACACGTCGTTTACGTCTGGATCGACGCGCTGCTGAACTATATCACCGCGCTGGGGTACGGCTCGGAAGACACGAGCCTGTTCGACAAATACTGGCCGGCTGATGTTCATCTCATGAGCAAGGAAATCGTCCGCTTCCATACGATCTACTGGCCGATCATCCTGATGGCACTGGACCTGCCGCTGCCGAAGAAAGTGTTTGCTCACGGCTGGCTGCTGATGAAGGACGGCAAGATGTCCAAATCGAAAGGCAACGTCGTCGATCCGGTCACGCTCATCGACCGTTACGGTCTGGACGCTCTCCGCTATTACCTGCTGCGCGAGGTTCCGTTCGGCGCGGACGGCACGTTTACGCCGGAGAGCTTCGTGGAGCGCGTCAACTCCGATCTGGCCAATGACCTCGGCAACCTTCTGAACCGTACGGTGGCGATGGTCGACAAATATTTCGAGGGCCGGGTTCCTGCGTACCGCTCCGGCGTAACTCCGTTTGACGCGTCGCTCGAGGAAGCGGCCAAGGATGTTTACGGAAAAGTTGAAGAAGCGATGGAAAATATGGAGTTCTCCGTTGCGCTGACGGCCATCGGCCAGTTTATCAGCCGCAGCAACAAATATATCGATGAAACGCAGCCTTGGGCGCTGGCAAAAGATGAGGCGAGACGCGAAGAGCTGGCGTCTGTCATGACCCACCTCGTCGAAAGCCTGCGGATCGGCTCGATCCTGCTGCAGCCGTTCCTGACCCAGGCTCCGCTGAAGATTTGGGAGCAGCTGGGCATTCAGCAAGGCGAGCTGACCGAATGGGACAGCGGCAAGACGTTCGGCTTGATTCCGGAAGGAACGCAGCTGGTGAAGGGCAACCCGATCTTCCCGCGCCTGGACGCGGAAGAAGAGGTGGCGTACATCAAGCAGGCAATGACCGGATCCGAAGCTCCCGCGAAGGAAGCGGAAGCCGGCAAGGCGGCCGAAGCGGCTGCTCCGCAGGAAGTGCCTGAGCTGAAGGAAGAAATCGGCATTGAGGATTTTGCCAAGGTCGAACTGCGCGTAGCTCAGGTTATCGCCTGCGAGCCTGTCAAGAAAGCCGACAAGCTGCTCAAGCTGCAGCTGGATCTCGGCTTCGAGCAGCGGCAGGTCGTGTCGGGCATCGCGAAGTTCTATACGCCGGAAGAGCTGGTCGGACGCAAGGTCATCTGCGTCACCAACCTGAAGCCGGTGAAGCTGCGCGGCGAGCTGTCGCAGGGCATGATTCTGGCGGCATCCCAAGGCGATCAGCTGACGCTAGCGACGGTGCCGGACAGCATGCCGAACGGAGCGGTCGTGAAGTAGGGCGCGAAGTATAGTGCACCTATAAGTAAGTATGGTCGATAGGAAGACGGAATCCCGTTAGCAGCGGGCTTCCGTCTTTTTGTCGTCCAGTTATATCGATCTCTTGGGAGACACGACAAGCTCCAAAGAACTCCACGGCAGGTATCGTTCGCTTTCCTTTGGTAATTTTGCACCCAAGGTTGACAAATAAAATAAGCCCATTCATAATCTTATTAGTAAAAGTTACGATTAGTGGGAGCGTACATCTGTGAATATGAGAAATGTGATCAAGCGGATTCTGGCGCCTTCGTTTCTTCTGATGGCCATGCTGGTTTTTGCCGGCTGCGATAACTCAGGGAACGCACAGCTGGATCCGGATAAAGTGAATGTCATTACGACGTTCTATCCGATTTATGAGTTTGCCAAGGAAATCGGCGGCGAGGACGCCAACGTCATCAATTTACTGCCGGCGGGCGTTGAACCGCATGATTGGACGCCGCGGAGCCAGGATATCGTGAACACGTCCAAGTCGCAATTGTTTTTATATAACGGAGCCGGACTCGAAGGCTGGGTACCGAATTTTCTGAAAGGGCTGAACCGGGACTCCAAGGTGAAGGCCGTTGAGGTCAGCCAGGGCATCCAGCTGATCGAAGGCGAAGAAGACGGCGGGCATGATCTCGAAGGCGAGGGCATGGGGACCGGACACAAGCATCACATCGACCCCCACACCTGGGTCAGCCCGAAATCGGCCATCATTATGGCCGAGAACATCAAGAACAGCTACGTGGAGGCCGATCCGCAGCATGCGCAGGCTTACGAAGCGCGGTACGCAGAGCTCAGCCGGAAGCTGCAGGAGCTTGACCGCAAGTTCGAGACGGAGCTGTCGCAGGTTCCGCATCACAAAATCGTCGTATCCCATCAGGCCTTCGGCTACTTGTGCCGCGATTACGGCTTGGAGCAGCATCCCATCATGGGCTTGTCGCCGGATGCCGAGCCCCGGGCCCGCGATTTGGTGGAGCTGTCGAACCTGGTGAAGTCGGAAGGAATCAAATATATCTTTTTCGAAGAGCTGGTCTCCGACCGGCTGGCCAAAACGCTGGCTTCCGAGACCGGAGCGACGGTGTCCGTCCTGAATCCCCTCGAAGGACTGACGAAGGAGGAGCAGGAGAAGGGCGACGACTATTTTACCTTGATGGACAAAAATTTGCATAATCTCATTCTCGCATTACAATAAATGAAGCAACTAACAGAAAGGCGGATTTCGCATGTTTACGCCGATGATTGACGATTGTCATCAACCGATTATCGAGATGGAGAACATCTCCTTTTCATACAGGGACCAAAAAGTCATCCACGATCTGAACTTTACCGTGAAAGAACGCGATTTTGTCGGCATTATCGGCTCCAACGGGGCGGGCAAGACGACGCTGCTGCGGATGATCGTCGGCCTTCTGCCCAGCGGCCAGGGCAGCATCCGGCTGTTCGGCCAGCCGATCCGCAGGTTCAAAGACTGGGAGCGGGTAGGCTATGTCCCGCAGAAAAATTCGTTTAACCCGTTGTTTCCGGCTACTGTTCGCGAGGTGGTCCTTTCCGGGCTGTACAATAACAAAAACCTGTTCCGCCGGGTAAACAGACACATGCAGCAGCAGTGTGACGATGCGCTTGAGGTGATGCGGATTCAAGACATCGCCGGCAAACGGATCGGTGAGCTGTCCGGCGGTCAGCAGCAGCGCGCCTTTCTGGCGCGGGCGCTGATCAACAACCCAGATCTGCTCATACTGGACGAGCCCACGGTGGGCATTGACGCGGAGACGCAGGCCGGATTTTTCGAGCTGATTACCCACATGCACAGGCATCATCATATGACGCTGCTGATGGTGTCGCACGATATGGACATGATCGAGGGATATTTGGGCGAGAAGCCGAAGCAGAAGAACGGCAAGATCGAATTTTTCGTCAGACATTCCCATGAGATTCAGGACTGCGAGGCTCAGGACCTGCAGCACTCATTGTCATAAAAGCACGATCGTTTACAACATATTAAAAGCATCCGAAGGAGTCGTTATTGTTGGCTATAGAAATTATCCTCAGTGATTTTTTTCAAAGGGCGCTTGCCGGCGGTCTGCTGATCGGGATCACCGCACCGCTGATCGGCATTTTTCTCGTGCTGCGGCGCCTGTCCATGATCGGGGACACGCTGGCGCATGTCACGATCGCCGGGGTGGCGCTTGGTTTTCTGATTAATCTGTATCCTCTGGGGGCAGGTCTTGTATTTGCGGTTCTGGCTTCCTTTGCGATAGAAAAGCTCAGAAAAGCTTATAAAAGCTATGCCGAGCTGTCGATAGCGATCATTATGTCCGGCGGTGTTGCGCTGGCTTCTTTGTTTTTCACACTCGGGATGGGTTACAATACAGATGTGATGAGCTATTTGTTCGGCAGCATTTATACGCTGGATACCCAGGATCTGTACGTGGTAGGGGCTGTGACGCTGGTCGTCGTGGTCGTTATTACGCTCTTTTTCAAAGAGTTTTTCCTGCTGAGCTTTGAAGAGGACGCCGCAAGCGTAAGCGGTCTGCCTGTGCGCATGATGAACATGCTGATCACCGTCCTGACGGCCCTCGTCATCAGCACGGCCATCAAAATCGTCGGCGCTTTGCTCGTATCGGCACTGCTGACCATTCCTGTCGCTATCAGCCTCCTGATCGCCAGAAGCTTCAAATCTTCCGTCATCCTGTCGGTGGTCATTTCGGAGATTGCGGTTGTGGGGGGACTTGTGATTGCCGGCGTTTGGAACCTGGCTCCGGGAGCAACCATCGTGCTGCTGCTGATTGCGCTGCTGATCTTGACGATGGTGGGCAAGAAGGGATTATCAACGTAGGAGGTACTTGTCCTTGTCAAACTTGAATATATGGCTTGCCTTCTTCGCCGGACTGGCTTCCTTTATTTCTCCGTGCTGCCTGCCGCTGTATCCGTCCTACATTTCCTACATTACCGGGATGTCGGTACAGACGCTGAAGACGGAGCAGAACAAAAAAGAAGTCCGTTACCGGACGATGAGTCATACGCTGGCCTTTATTTTAGGTTTTTCCGCCGTATTCTATACGCTCGGGGTCGGAGCCGGCTTGTTCGGCAGCTTCTTTAACAACAACCGGGATCTGATCCGCCAGCTGTCGGCGCTGTTAATCATTTTGATGGGGCTGTTTCTGATCGGCATCTTTCAGCCGCGCTTTTTGATGCGCGAGTTTAAGATGGATCTGAAGTTCAAGCCCGCAGGTTACATAGGTTCTTTTATTTTCGGGATCGGCTTTTCTGCCGGATGGTCTCCTTGCGTTGGCCCGATCCTGGCGGCGATCATCGCTTTGGCAACGACCGAACCCGGTGCTTGGTTTCCGCTGATTACGGCCTATACCGTCGGATTTGCCATTCCATTTTTTGTGCTTGCCTTCTTCATCGGGTCCACCAAGTGGATTGTGAAGTACTCGGGGATGATGATGAAAATCGGTGGGGCGCTCATGCTGTTTATGGGTGTACTGCTGTTCACGAATCAAATGACCAAAATTACGATTTGGCTGCAGGCCATCACGCCCGAATGGCTTAAGTTTTAGGTGAAATAGTCGATGGTAGCTTCCGGAAAGTGCTCAAAAATCCGCTCTGTGATAAACTCGCGCAGGGCGTTTTGCTGTTCATCCGGGTACACGTATTTGAATTGGCCCCAGCGTCCCCATTTTTGCTTGCGCCTCGCGATATCCATCTCCAGCTTGGTTTTGGGATAGCGCTGCTCAATGATGTTTTTGGCGGTTTTCGTGAAGCGGTGCTGAATCATTTCGAACGTCAAATCCTTCGTTGCCTCGGTCGGGAGCGTATCCGCCAGACGCTTCAGAAGCTCGGCATAGCCGTCCTGCCAGCCGTCATACCAAATGATCGGGGCGATGATGAAACCGAGTGGATAGCCAGCCCTGGCGACCTTTCCCGCGGCCTCGATCCGTTCCTCGAAGTGCGAAGTGGACGGCTCGAAGTTGCGGATGACGTAGTCCGAGTTGATGCTGAACCGGATGCGGGTATGGCCGTTATGCTTCAGCGAGAGCAGCGGATCGACATGATGATACTTGGTCACGAACCGGAGTCTGCCGAACTCTTCGCCAGCCATGAAGGTAATCAGCTCCGCGAGGGAGCCCGTAATATGCTCCAGTCCCACCGGGTCAGAAGTACAAGCGGCTTCAAACCGGGTGATTTCCGGCGCGCGTTCCTCGATGTATTGCTTGGCGGCGCCAATGATATCGGGTGTGTTCACATAGACACGGACATAGGGCTTGGCCCCGAGCGTCGTCTGCAGATAGCAGTAATGGCAGTGACCCATGCACCCGGTTGAGATTGGGATGGCGTATTCAGCCGAAGGCTTGGACTGGTCGAACTTCAGCGTTTTCCGCACGCCGACGACGAGCGTTCGTTTGGCGTTCCTGTATTTTTCCTGATCGGTTTCGCCTGGTAAATTGGTGATCCGGTTATGAGAGCTGGTCATACGGTAAGGGATGTCTTTGGACTTGACCCATTCCATGATGTGCTGGCCTTTGGGATAGTTCAGCGCATCCGGTTCAAAATAAACAAGATCGGGGACAAACGGCTTGGTCGGCCGCAGCGTCCGCCTGGGTTTTTCTTTAACGCCAGTACCCATAGAACGGCTCCTTTCGAGGAAAATATGAGTGCTTCGGTTTAGTATGTGTGCGGGTAGCAGGGGCAACCCGTGGCAATTACTGACCAGGATGGGAAGCGCGACAGGCGGCAGGACTTGCCAAGTCCTCTTGAGAACATGTATCATTACAAGAGCAGGTAATCGGGCCAGATGATTGACGTTTATTACAGAAAAGAGGGAATATAATGCCAACGCCCAGCATGGAGGATTATTTGGAGCGTATCTATAAATTGATTGACGAGAAGGGATACGCGCGTGTTTCGGACATTGCCGAAGGCTTGGAGGTTCATCCCTCATCCGTTACCAAAATGATCCAGAAATTGGACAAGGACGAATATTTGATTTATGAAAAATACCGAGGCCTTGTTCTGACTAGCAAAGGTAAGAAAATGGGCAAACGCCTGGTTGACCGGCATCAGCTTCTGGAGGAATTCCTGACGATGATCGGAGTTCAGCAGGAAAATATTTATGGAGATGTCGAAGGCATCGAGCATCACTTAAGCTGGGATTCCATAACGCGTATCGAGACGCTGGTGGAGTATTTCCGCCGGGATGGACAGCGTCTGGAGGAGCTGCGGAACATTCATAATGAATTGGTCAGCGATTCGTAAACAAGGCATCTGTCCGCACCCTCAAACGACAGGTGCCTCTTTCATTCCCAGCACGTAATCCGGTAATTTTTAGGGCTAAGACTGGCAAAACCCGGATTGCACACGCAGCAAAGGTTACAGCTTTTCTGCCCGATCGGTCGTTTGCGCTTTATTCAGCAGATCATGATTCCAAGGTTGTCTGATGCCGGCTAGTGATCTCTAGATAGAGCGCGAATGACCGATTTTTTTACCCGCAAATCTATCAAAAGTGGAGGATTAGTAGAATGGCGTTTCGGAAGTTTCATAGGTGGATTGTGGCATCGCTGCTGTTGGTGCTGCTGATTCCGTTTACGGGGCAGCAGGCGAAGGCTGCAAACAACATCACAATGGTCCTGGACGGGAAGCAGCTGGTCAGCGATATCCCTCCGTACATCATGCCAAAAGTGAATGTGACGATGGTTCCGATCCGCGTGATCAGCGAAGGGCTGGGGGCGGCCGTCGCATGGAAACAAAGCGCGAAAACCGCTGATATTTCGGGCGGAGGTCATACGATTACGTTGACCAGCGGCAAAAAGACGGCTTTGGTGGATGGAGCCTCTGTCGCCCTTGATGCCTCCGTGCAGCTTCGGGGTGGCCGCGTGCTGGTCCCTCTCCGTTTTGTCGGCGAACAGCTCGGTCTGCAGGTAGACTGGGACCAGGTGGCAAGAACGATTACCTTAACATCAAGTGCTTACATACCTACCGAGCCGCCTGCTGAGGGCGGGGGAAGCAGCTCCAGCCAGCTCCGGGGAGCCTGGATCTCGACCGTGTACAACCTGGATTGGCCGACAACGTCCTCTTACGGCAAAATCGAGCAGCAGAAGCAGGAATATACCGCTCTGCTCGACAAGCTGCAGGCCATGGGGCTGAACGCGGTGTTCGTCCAGGTTCGGACGGCCGGCGATGCGCTGTATCCGTCGGATCTGGTTCCGTGGTCGAAGGTGCTTACCGGCACTCAAGGCAAGGATCCGGGATATGATCCGCTCCAGTATATGATCGAGGAAACCCACAAGCGGGGGATGCAGTTCCATGCCTGGTTCAATCCGTTCCGGGCGAATCTGGACACGACCACAAGCAAGCTGGCGGCCAATCATGTGGCGGTTCAGCATCCCGACTGGGTCGTATCCGTCAATAACCAGCTGATCATCAACCCGGGTATTCCGGAGGCGAGACAGCATATTATCGACGTCGTGATGGAAGTGGTAAGCAAGTACGATATCGATGGCGTTCATCTGGACGATTATTTCTATCCGTCGAGCGGAACGTTTAACGATGATGCTGCTTTCAAGGCATACAATACGCAGGGCTTGAGCAAAGCGGATTGGCGCCGTGATAACATTAACCAGTTCGTGCAGCAGCTGGGCCAATCGATTCACGCGTCCAAGCCAGCCGTTCAGTTTGGCATCAGCCCGTTCGGCGTATGGCGCAACCAGTCTACCGATCCGACGGGTTCTGATACCAAAGCGGGCGTTACGGCGTACGACTCCATGTCCGCGGATGTGAGAACCTGGGTGAAGCAGCACTGGATCGATTACGTGGCACCGCAAATTTATTGGAGCATGTCCTTCAAGAACGCCCAGTACGACAAGCTCGTCGACTGGTGGGCGCAAGAAGTGCAGGGCACCGGCGTGGATCTCTATATCGGCCATGCCCCGTACAAGCTGGGAACCGCTGAGGCTGGATGGCAGTCGGCGCAGGAGATCATCAACCAGCTTCAATACAATACCAAATACGATGCAGTCAAAGGCAGCATTTTTTACAGCGCCAAGGATTTGATCAAAAATCCGCTTGGCATCGTTCAGGCACTGACCGCCTATTACCAGCAATGATAAATTCATAGAACCTTGTCATGAATGAACCCCCGTGCTCATATCTTACTGTGGGATATTGAGACACGGGGGTTTTATTATGATCGTCAACGCGGTGTTCGAGGGCGGCGGAGTGAAAGGAATATCACTGGCGGGGGCTGTCAAGGCTGCGGAGCAAGCCGGCGTTGTGTTTAACCGGGTGGCGGGTACCTCGTCGGGTTCCATTGTGGCGGCGCTGTTGGCGGCAGGGTTTTCGGCAGACGAGATGAGCGAGATCGTGAAGACGACCCCTTTTGAGTCCTTTCTTCACCGCGCGCCCATATTCAGTACCAAAGTGATCGGACCCGCCGCGCGCTTGCTGCTGAAGAAAGGGCTGTATTCAGGGGAAGCGCTCGAAGTCTGGATCCACCATATTTTGGCGGCCAAAGGGGTCAAGACGTTTGCGGATATCCCACAAGGCAAGCTGATGATCATCGCCTCGGATATTACGAACGGGCGCATTCTGGTGCTCCCCGAAGACCTGGGCAAGCTGGGCGCCAACCCGTCGAGGTTTGCGGTTTCCAAGGCCATCCGGATGAGTACGAGCATTCCGTACTTTTTTGATCCGGTCATGCTGAGAATGACGGGCGAAGCGGCAAGGGGAAAATCGTTCGTCGACCAGTTTGTCTATATTGTAGACGGAGGGCTGCTCAGCAACTTCCCGCTGTGGCTCTTTGACGACGCTGCGGAAGGGGCCGGGCAGAAGCCGGTTCCGACGATCGGATTTCAAATGGTCGGCAGGACGACAAACAAGCCGCATCTGATCCGCGGGCCGATCAGCATGCTGCAGGCGATGTTTGAAACGATGCTGTCCGCTCATGATGAGCGGTATATCGAGCAGGAAAACCGTTTCCGGACGATCAAAATTCCGACTCTCGGCGTTGGAACGACGCAGTTTCATATTACACCGGAAGAAAGCCAGCAGCTGTATGAGTCCGGCATGCAGGCAGGGAAAAAGTTTTTTGCGGGCTGGAAGCCGTGACATCGAAGAAAAAATAAAAGGCATTCGCTGGTCCTCCATTAGAAGGAGGGGCGAATGCCTTGTTTTTGATATGTTCAAACTGCGCTTAGTGGTATTTCGGTTGTTGATCGTCATTCTTACCCTTTGAGCCTTCAATCACCTGGAAAGGGTAATTTTTGCGCTTGGCCGAAGATTGACCGCGTTTGGACGCATTGTATTTCTCCATCGTCCGCTGGGACGGCTTAACCTTGGGCCGCTTGTTGTAACGGGCAGGCGGGAATTTGTACAGCAGGAAAACGACACCGAACACGATCAAGGGCACAAGCAAATTCATAAGCGATCCTGCACCGCCAAACAAAATGTTGCCGAGCAGTCCGATGGCTGCCAGTACAATGGCAATCCAGAAAATTACAGCCTGCCTTTTCATGTCATCTCATCCTTTCAGGGGATCCAAGACTCCGTTTCTCACAGGTTGTTCCGCCCCGGGAGCTTTCTCCATCTGGGCGTCAAGCTCAAGCATGCGGTTGAAGGAGGCGATGGACACCTCAACCTGGTCATCCTTCGGTTCCTTCGTCGTCAACAGCTGAAGCCAAAGGCCCGGGTAACCGAGATACCGCAGCACCGGTACGTCGCGAAGCGCGTTGGTCAGTTTCAGAAACTCAAACGAAATGGCGATGACGACCGGAAGCAGAATGATCCGCTGCAGAACCCGCTGCGTCATATTATCCCACGGAACGAGCGAATAAATCAGTACGCCCAGTACGATCGTCAGCATCATGAAGCTGCTGCCGCAGCGGTAATGCAGACGGCTGTGCTTTTGCACGTTGGCTACCGTCAACTCTTCACCCGCTTCATAGGTGCTGATCACCTTATGCTCCGCTCCATGGTACTGGAACAACCGCTTGATCACCGGGGTCTGGGAAATGCCCCATAGGTAAACGAGCAGCAGCAGCAGTTTAATGCCGCCTTCTATAAGGTTATGCAGGATATAGTTGTCAAACATCTTGCCGAAAATGAAATTCTCTAAAAATACAGGCACCAGCGTCAGCACCAGCTTGCCCACGAGAAACGAAAGCACGCCGACTGCGGCAACGCCGATAATCATCCCTAAGCTCCAGCCGGATTCTTCTTTCTGCTTTTGCTTGGCGCGCTCCTCCGGCTCCACTTCGTCATCCGCGTAGGATTCCGCCGAGTAATTCAGGTGCTTCGTACCTTTGGCGCTTGCATCTATAATACTGACAATACCTCGAAGGAAAGGGATTTTGCGCAATTTGCCGACCCAAGGCTTATCCTCGCGCGGCACCTCCAAAAATGTAATCTCCTGATTCTTCCGCCGCACAGCGGTGACATTGACGTGCTTACCGCCAAACATAACGCCTTCAATGACGGCTTGGCCACCGTAGCTGACCGTTTTGGATTGCTCCGACAAACAATTCACCTTCCCCGAATGATTAGTTGTGATGCCTTTATTGTAACGAATTTCCCGTGCGATTTCTAGTTGGATTAGCCCCGGGCCCAAATGAACATACTAAGAAAAACAAAAAGGGTGATATTCAAAGTGAGTTCACAGGGAGCTGCCATCCGACAGCATACGAATACTGGCCATACCAATCCGCTCAGCTTTTCGCTGGAGCTCGGCTTTTTTGCCGGGTTGCTCTGGGGGGCGGTCCACTGGGTTTTCCATTGGCTGCGTTTCACCATCGTCATCCCGGCCTTTTTGGCCGAGCCTTTCTTCAAGCATTCTTTTTTGAAAAGCGGGTCAGGAGATCTGCTTGGCTGGCTCTTTTTTATTGCGTTTTCCATGGTCGCGGCGGTCATCTATACGCTGCTGTTCCGGAAGCTGGCCGGTCCGTGGCCGGGTATTGTATACGGTATCTGCTGGTGGGCTGTCCTGTTTGTGGCGGGTCCCGCACTCGGTATGATGAATCGTCTCAACCATCTGACCTGGAACACGATCATCACCGAATTTTGCTTGTACCTGCTGTGGGGACTGTTCATCGGATACACAGCGGCTTTCGAATTTACGGATGAGCGCAAACGGGAACCCGGCAGGGCGAAGGCGCACTAGAGCAAAAAAACTTCTCAAGAAGACATCCCCTATGTTAAAATAGCAGATGGTTATTTGACGACAAAGGGTGGGAATACCATTTTGAGAACCATTTGGGTGATCAACGGACCGAACCTGAATCTGCTCGGACTCCGGGAGCCTGGCGTGTACGGCTCTCAAAGTCTTGCGTCGATTGAAGAAGGCCTGCTTGAGAAAGCGGAGGCCCTGGGCGTGTCCGTCACATTTTATCAGTCCAACCATGAGGGAGATATCATTGACAGGATCCACGCCGCGCTGGGTCATGCCGACGGCATCGTTCTGAATCCGGGCGCGCTGACTCATTACAGCTATGCCGTCCGGGACGCCATCAGTTCCGTTAAAATTCCGACGGTGGAAGTCCATTTGTCGAACATTCACGCAAGGGAGACGTTCCGCCATACTTCCGTGATTGCTCCCGTGGCCGTAGGTCAAATTGCCGGATTCGGCGCTGTCAGCTATGAACTCGGCATGATGGCACTGCTGCGCCACTTGGAAAGTCAGGGACAGTAGTCGCTGCCTCTTTCCCCGGGGAAAGCTGTACATGAGAGAGGAGTGTAACGATGAGCATCAATCGAGTGAACAAGCTGCGTGAAGCGATGCAGCAATCCAATGTGGAAGCCATGTTTGTAACCAGTTCCATTAACCGCCGTTATTTGACGGGATTTACCGGTTCATCGGGATACGTCCTCATCACTTTGCATGATGCGTACCTGCTGACCGACTTTCGTTACATGACCCAGGCACCGCAGCAAGCGAAGGGATTTACGATCGTCGAGCACGGGCCGAAGGTCACGGAAACGGTAAAGGAGCTGTTGATTTCCGCAAACATCGGCAAGCTTGGCTTCGAGCAGGATGACGTATCTTTTGCCGGATACACCGCTTACGCGGAGCAGCTTAAGCCAATCCAACTCGTGCCGGTTTCCGGCCTTGTGGAGAAGCTTCGTATCTTCAAGGATGAAGAAGAGTTGAAGGTGATGCAGAGAGCGGCGGACTTGGCCGACGATACGTTCAAGCATATTCTCGGGTTTATCAAGACGGGAATGACGGAGCGGGAAGTCGACCTGGAGATGGAGTTTTACATGCGCCGCCACGGTGCCACTTCATCCTCCTTCGATACGATCGTCGCATCCGGAGAGCGTTCCGCCATGCCGCACGGCGTTGCCAGCGAACGGGTGATTGCCGGAAACGAGCTCATCACGTTCGATTTCGGCGCATTGCTTGACGGATACTGCTCCGATTTGACGCGGACGATTGCGATCGGGGATCCGGATCCGAAGCTTAAAGAAATTTATGACATTGTGCTGGAAGCCCAGCTCCACACACTTCAGAACATCAAGCCGGGGATGACCGGCCGCGAAGCGGACGCGCTTGCACGCGATATCATCACGAAGTACGGCTACGGCGACAATTTCGGCCACAGCACGGGGCATGGCCTCGGCATGGAGGTTCATGAAATGCCTCGCCTGTCCAAGCTGAGCGACGATGTACTTAAGCCGGGTATGGTCGTGACCGTGGAACCGGGTATTTACCTGCCGGGTCTCGGTGGCGTGCGCATTGAAGACGATATTGTGATCACGGAGACGGGAATTGTGATCTTGACGCATTCGTCTAAAGATTTCACCGTATTACCGGCGTGATAAATGCAATATATACTTAAACCTTTAGGAGGGCATTTCAGTGATTTCAGTTAACGATTTTAAAACAGGTCTGACGGTGGAAGTCGATGGCGACATCTTTACCGTTCTCGATTTTCAGCACGTTAAACCGGGTAAAGGGGCAGCCTTCGTACGTTCGAAGCTGAAAAACCTCCGCAACGGCAACACCGTTGAGCGCACATTCCGCGCAGGTGAAACGATCGGCCGTGCCATCATCGAAAACCGCGGCGTTTCTTATCTGTATGCAAGCGGTCAAGAGCATACGTTCATGGACAACGAAACCTACGACCAGTTCACGCTGGACAGCAATCAGCTGGAGTGGGAACTGAACTTCCTCAAAGAGAATATGAACGTGAATATCGTCAGCTACCAGGGCGAAATTCTCGGGATCAACCTGCCGACCAGCGTCGAGCTGAAGGTTGTTGAAACCGAGCCGGGCATTAAAGGAAATACGGCTACAGGGGCGACGAAGAACGCGAAGCTGGAAACCGGCCTGAACGTTCAGGTGCCTTTGTTCATCAATGAAGGCGATGTGCTTCTGATCGACACCCGTGAAGGCAAATATATCTCCCGCGCGTAAAGCCGGCGATAGAATTGCTTAACACCCGACAGGGCTAAGCCGATCCTCCTTTCCTTCTGAAAGGAGGATTTTTTGTATAATCCCATGAAAAAACATTAACAATCGGGCATACTTTCGTATTATACTAGTTTAAAGCGTAAAATTAGACAGTTGTCAGCATTTTGCAACATGAGATCCTGCTTTTTTCACCATGGCCAGTCTATTGGCGAAAAGGGTGCTGATCGCATATAGAAATAGGATCGGGCGGTTTTACCGGCGTGGGAAATGATTGCATAATGCCCAGTTGTACAATGAGTGGGGAGTGAATCGAAGTTGTCACTGTACGTCATGAAATTCGGAGGCAGTTCCGTCGGAGATATTGAGCGCATGCAGCGCGTGGCCCGACGTATCGTCGAGAAACAGGACGAAGGACACCAGTGTGTAGTAGTCGTTTCCGCGATGGGGGATACGACGGATGATTTGATCGATCAGGCGATGCTGCTCAATCCAAATCCGCCTGCACGCGAGATGGATATGCTGATGACCACCGGGGAGCAGATTTCCATGTCGCTTCTGTCGATGGCCATTCATCAGCTCGGCCGCAGCGCCGTTTCGCTGACAGGCTGGCAGGCGGGATTCCGGACAGAGCCGGTGCACGGCAAAGCGAGAATCATGGATATCGTTCCGGACCGGGTGATTGGAGCCCTGCAGGAAGGAAACATCGTGATCGTGGCCGGATTCCAGGGCATGACCGAAGAAGGGGAAATCACGACGCTCGGCCGCGGGGGATCCGATACGACAGCCGTTGCGCTGGCTGCGGCGATTAGCGCCGATGTGTGCGAGATTTATACCGACGTGGACGGCATTTATTCGACCGATCCGCGAATCGTGAAATGCGCCCGCAAGCTTGAGGAAATTTCTTATGACGAAATGCTGGAGCTGGCCAACCTGGGGGCGGCCGTTCTTCATCCGCGAGCGGTGGAGTACGCGAAGCATCACCAGGTGAAGCTCGTCGTCAGATCCAGTTTTAACTATAATGAAGGCACGGTTGTGAAGGAGGAAACCAGCATGGAGCAGGGAGTAGTGGTAAGCGGTATCGCTTATGATAAAAATGTGGCCAGAATCAGTATTTTGGGAGTGGAAGACGTTCCCGGCGTTCTTGCCACGGTGTTCGGAGCGCTCGCCGGCGCCGGCATCAACGTGGACATCATCGTGCAGAGCGGCGTTCAGGACGGCAAGGCGGACTTTTCCTTTACCACCTCTCTGTCGGAGAGCGGCCAGGCACTTCAAGTCATCAAGGATTTGAGATCCACCCTTCCGTACCGTGAAGTCACCTCGGAAGACAATCTGGTCAAGGTATCGATCGTAGGTGCGGGCATGATCAGCCATCCCGGCGTTGCCGCCGAAATGTTCGATGTCATTTCCAAGCAGGGCGTCAGCATTAAAATGGTCAGCACGTCCGAGATTAAAACGTCCTGCGTCATCGAAGGCGGCAATCTGGAGCAGGTCGTCAGTGCGCTTCATACCGCCTACAACCTCGATACCGATGCGCAGGTGTTTGTGGGAGGCCCACAGGACCGCCGCTAGGTCAGAATGCAAATACTCATACAAAAAGCCGTCCCCACAGCAGGGGGCGGCTTTGTTTATTTCAGCGCGGCTCGGATTATCCGCGGTCCGCAGCAATTGCGAACAACGGCGTCAGGATCATTTCCGACTTGGCATACGGCACGACAGGGACCGTGTCGATCCCTGTGCAGTATTCGACGTCATGCGTAAATCCCAGCTTGACCAGCTGCTTCGCCGCGCATCCTTCCATTACGGTTTCAAACAGGGATCCCTTGCACTGCCGGTACGCATGCTTCATCGCTAGGCCCAGATCATTCAGCTGAAGCGGCGCTTCCGAAATGGACTCCATCGCATCGATGATCATTCCCGCGCACAGGCCATCCTCCAGCGAAAAATCGTTGCGGCATCCCGAGCACAGCAGGATGGCATCTTTCCCGAACGATAACAGCGCTGACGCACAGGCCGTCCCATTCATAAATGAAGCGGCAAATATTCTGGCGGCTTTATGGGATTTGAGCAGCCCTCGGGTCCCGTTCGATGTGGTCAGCACCACCAGCTTTCCGGCAACCTCAGGGGTCATATAATCATGCGGCGAATTCCCGGCTTGAAAACCGGGGATTTTTTTATAATACCGTTCTCCACCGACAAACGTTTGGTCTCCCCGCATCTGCTGGGCTTGAGGAACCGTCTCCACGGGCATCAGCCCGGTAGCGCCTTGGGCCAGAGCCGTGATCATCGTACTGGTTGCCCGCAGCACGTCAATCACAACGGCGCTCTTGTGCACAAACTCCTCCGATCTTACTTCGTCCACATTGGCAATGACATCCACCCGCATGGATAAATCCTCCTTATGCATCTGTAAATAATACGACACCTCTTTCAGCTGCTTAGCCCTGAAGATGCCGATGGTTGAACGGTCCTCTCTTGGTCGGCCGGATGCAGGCAGTTTGTCTGCAGACGGATCCAACCCAGGCAACTGACAAGCGGATAGGTATTTCACCAAACAATATATGCAAGCCCGGAGCATTTTGTTCCGAATATAGGAGTTATTAAATAGAGGCTTTGACTTGACTCTTTTGATAATCAGTGCGGCAGCTCCTTTTTGCCAAGTTATTTTCCGTATCTTTCTTGTAAAAGACAACTAAAAAAAGAGAGTCCCGCATATCTATGAGGTTAGAAGTACAATCTCGCAAAAGGGGGTCATTTTAGTGGACAAGTTCGTGCTCAGCATGGCTACGCTGCGTTTTATCTCCGGAAGTCTGGAAATCGCCGCCGCGCTGCTGATGCTAAAGCTCGCTCAGGTAGATAAGGCGCTGGCGGTCAATTCCCTGCTGGCATTCGTCGGGCCGACGGTGCTCATCCTGACGACTTCCATCGGGCTCATCGGCGTGGCTGATAAGCTCTCCTGGGGAAAGATGGCGTGGATCTTTTTCGGCGTGTCCTGTCTCTTAATCGGCATTCTCAAAAAATGATAGATTACAGTGGTCATAAATTTAGGGGCCAAGCATAGACATAAGTAAGAAAACATCTAGTAGTTTATCCATCAGAAGTTGAACAAGCTTGCAGGAGAAAGGCAGCACGGGGGTGGTCCTATTACAAATCCAAACTGGCTGGAGTTATTTCCGGAGCCGGTCAAATCGATCCTTCACCAGCTCCCTCACCATATTCTGAGCGTCGTGGAGGAGGTACGCATCCGTGAAGGAAGGCCGCTGGAGATCAACGGCGCAGGCTCACACCACTATGTTACGGAACAAAGCACGCTGACGCTGGATGCGGACAAGGCGTACAAGCCGCAGCGGGAGGTCAGCCGAAGGCTGCTCGATCTGATCAGCAACCATTCGCTGTACACGATGGAGGAAGAGCTTCGCAAAGGCTTTATCACCATTCCCGGCGGACACCGCATCGGCTTGGCAGGTAGAACGGTGCTTCACGCCGGACATGTCGAGCATATCCGCGATATCAGCGGATTCAATGTGCGGATTGCCCGGGAAGTGAAGGGTGCCGCTGACGGCATCCTCCCCTTTCTGATCGATAGGGAAGGAAACAGGATTCGGCATACGCTTCTGCTCTCGGCACCGCAGCAGGGCAAAACGACCCTCCTGCGGGATTTGGCGAGACAGATCAGCAGCGGGCTGCCCGGGCAGGGCAAATCCAGCCTGCCGGGGATGAAGGTGGGCATCGTCGACGAGCGTTCCGAGATCGCCGGCTGTCTCAAAGGCGTGCCGAGCTTTGATGTCGGACCCCGCACTGACGTGATGGATGCCTGTCCGAAAGCGGAAGGCATGATGATGATGATCCGGTCCATGTCACCGGACGTTCTGATGGTGGATGAGATCGGCCGGGGAGAGGATGCCGAATCGGTGACGGAGGCGCTGCATGCGGGCATTACGGTCGTCGCCACGGCGCATGCCGGCGGCATCGAAGAGCTGAAGCACCGGCCTGCCCTGGCCGGGCTCATGGAAACCGGAATGTTTGAGAGGTACGTTCTTTTAAAAAGGAAGGCACAAGGGTTAAGCTGCCGGATCCTCGACCAGCAGCACCGGCCGCTGCAGCTTCAGACGGGCAGCCAGAGAGAGGTGAACTTCCTTGCTTAAACTTTTTGGCGCTGTGCTGATTCTGCTGTCCGGCACACTGGCCGGATTCCATCAGGCCAGGCAGTTTGCCAGCCGGCCGAAGCAGATCCGGGAGCTGATCCTGGCTCTGCAGCGGCTGTCGACCGAAATCACCTATGGATTTACCCCACTTCCGGAAGCACTTCGCAAAATAGCGGATCAAATGCGGGAGCCTCTCCATACCTTTTTTCTGAATGCAGCACGTGAGATGGGACCGGCCACAGGATTGACCGCCCAGGAGAGCCTCCAGCGTTCTCTCCATGAGAACTGGAAGCGGACCTCCATGAAGGCACCTGAACGCGAGGTGCTGCATCAGCTCAGCTTCACGCTCGGGACAAGCGACCGGCAGGACCAAATCAAGCACATCCAGCTGGCCGTCGAGCAGTTGAAGCATGAAGAAGCAACAGCCAGGGACGACCAGGCCAAATACGAGAAGATCAGTAAAAGTCTCGGGCTGCTCATCGGAGCATTGATCGTTATTTTGATCTTTTAGCGAGGTGCCTAGGAATGAACTTTGAAGTGAACGCAATTTTCCAGATTGCGGGAATCGGCATCATCATTGCCATGATTCACACAGTGCTGAAGCAAATGGGAAAAGAGGATATGGCTCATTGGGTGACGGTCATTGGTTTTGTCGTGGTGCTGTTCATGGTCGTCCGGCTGCTCGATAACCTGCTGCAGGAGATCAAAACCATCTTTTTGTTCCAGTAGGGGTTGCTAACCATGGAAATTATTCAAGTGGTAGGCCTTGGGCTTCTGTCCACGATTCTGATCCTCGTCATCAAGGAGCACAAGCCGATGTTCGCTTTCGTCCTGGCCGCCGCGACCGGCGTGCTGATCTTCATGTTCCTGATCGGCAAAATCGGTATGGTGATCCAGGAGCTCCAGCGGCTGGCCGAGGCATCGGGAGTCCAGATGATCTACCTGAAAACGATACTGAAAATTATAGGGATCGCGTATATCGCCGAGTTCGGGGCGCAGCTCGTCAGAGACGCCGGGCAGGAAAGCATCGCTTCCAAAATCGAACTCGCGGGCAAGGTGCTGATCATGGTGCTTGCTATCCCCATTATCGGCATTATCATCGAAACGGTGCTTAAGCTGCTGCCAGCCTGAAGGAGAGGGGTGAAGACATGCCGGGACTGCAGAGGCTGCCGGACAAGATGCACATCGTTATTTTGTTTATCGTGTTCATGGTGGCAGGAATCACCCGGGTCTTTGCGGCTTCACCAACGGATCAGCTGATCCAGAGCCAGGCGGAGAATTTGCCGAAGGATCAGGTGGAGAAGTACTGGGACACCTTGATGAAGGAATACGGGGGATTTTTTCCGGACCAGAAAACACCATCCTTCATGGATATGCTCCTTCCCGGCGGCAGCGGCTTCAGTCTCAAATCGGTGCTGACCGCGGCAGGGACCTTTATGTGGCATGAGGTGCTGTACAACGGCAAGCTGCTCGTCACGATCGTCATCCTGAGCATCATGAGCATGATTCTGGAGACGCTTCAGGCGGCTTTTGAGAGGAAAACGGTGAGCAAAGTCGCATACGCCCTATGCTATATGGTTATTATCGTGCTGGCCATCAACAGCTTCAACGTCGCGATCGGTTATGCCAAAGAGGCGATCGACCGGATGATCGACTTCATGATGGCGATGGTACCGCTGCTATTCGCGCTGCTGGCTTCGATGGGCAACATCGTCACCGTGTCGGTTACGCATCCGCTGATCATCTTCATGATCAATACGATCGGAACGTTGATCCACGTCATGGTGTTTCCGCTGCTCTTCTTCTCAGCCGTGCTTCATCTGGTCAGCTCGCTGTCGGATAAGTACAAGCTGACGCAGATGGCGAACTTGCTGCGCAACATCAGCGTGGGGCTGCTCGGGGTGCTGCTGACGATCTTTCTCGGCGTTATCTCCGTGCAGGGAATCACGGGATCCATCACCGACGGGGTGACGATCCGGGCGGCCAAATACGTCTCCGGAAGCTTCATTCCGGTCGTCGGCAAAATGTTTGCAGATGCGACGGACACGGTGATCTCGGCATCGCTGCTGGTGAAAAACTCCATCGGTCTGGCAGGCGTCATCATCATCCTGTTCCTTTGTGCCTTTCCGGCCATCAAAATCCTGACGCTTGCGCTGATCTACAAAGTATCGGCAGCCATCATGCAGCCGCTCGGCGATTCCCCGATCACTGCCTGCCTGGACACGATCGGCAAAAGCATGATATACGTCTTTGCCGCTCTGGCGGCGGTCGGACTGATGTTTTTCCTGGCGATCACCATCATGCTGACGGCTGGCAACGTGACCGTCATGATGCGGTGAAGGGAGGGGAAGCCCGTGGAATGGCTTGGAAACTGGCTGAAAGAAGTCATCATGGTTGTGCTGCTCGCCACCTTCGTTGATATGCTGCTGCCAAGCAGATCCATGGAACGATACGTCAAGCTGGTCCTGAGCCTGCTCGTGCTGGTCACCCTACTGAATCCCCTGATCCGGATCGTGACCGACGACCCGCTCGACAAGCTGAGCGCAGCGATCAGCAAGATGGACCGGCAGCCGGGAGGCGGCGGCTCCAAAACAAGCCTCAAGAAGATTATGGACGAGGCCGAACAGATCAAGCATCGGCAGCAGAAACAAACGCTCCAGTGGGCGGGAGAGCAGGTGGCTTCCACCATGAAGGAACAGATCAAGCAGCAAACCGGCGAGGAACCCGCGAACGTGCAGGTTGTGCTGGGACTGCCGCAGTCTAACGATGATCCGAATTCCGGAGCCGGCCAGTCACAGCCTTACATTAGCGCGGTGACCGTTACAATGAGGCATTCGCAAAGCGGTTCGAGCAGTTCGGGCAGCACCCAGGGGGAGAGCGGCATTCAGATCGAGCCGGTGAAGCCGGTTCACGTACAGGTCACGATCGAGCCGGATGAGAACCAGGCAGGAACAGATCAGCTAAATTCCGATCCGGTCGAGGATCAAGCGCAGGAGGCCGCAGGCGCTGTGGATGACAAAAGCGCCGGCGAAGTCCGCAAGCTGCTGGCAAGCGAATGGAATATCGATCCGGAAGTAATCACGGTACGAAGCGGATCCGGGCAGGAGTCCCGGTTATGAAGGCGGAGGTGAAACGATGGGGAAGTGGCTGAAGAAGCTTGAGCAATGGCTGGGGGGCGGACAGGGAGGGACGAAGCGAGTACATACGTTCAGGTGGCTGATTATCGTCGGCTTGATCGGGGTGGCAATCGTGCTGTTCAACTCCTTTGTCAATGTGAAGAAACTCGATAACGAAAATATAGGGAGGGAGCCTCCGGCTGGGGCTGAGTCCCAGGAAACGTTCCAGAGCTCGGCAGGTCAGACTTCGGACTTTGCAGCGATTGAGGAAGCGGCCGAAGGCAGGATGAAGGACATTTTGGAGAAAATCGTTGGCGTAGGCACGGTGGACGTCATGGTCACGGTGGATTCCACGGAGGAGATCGTCTATCAACGGAATGTGAAAGACTCCCAGCAGCAGTCGGAAGAAAACGACGCGAACGGCGGTCAGCGCCATACGACCCAGTATACCCGGGATGGCGAGATCGTCACCTACGAGCAGTCGGGAACGCAGACGCCGATCATTACGAAAAAGGTAAAGCCGCAAATTCGCGGGGTGCTGATCGTAGCCAAAGGTGCAGAGAACGAAGTGGTTCGCAACTTGATTGTGGACGCGGTGGAAAAAGGCCTGAACGTACCGGATTACCGGATCTCCGTCGTTCCGCGCAAGCAGGGGTAAGCCGATTTCCCCGATATAATCCAGTTGACTTATGAGGAGGATTTAACGAATGAACAGTAAAAGACAAACGATTTGGTTGGTGTCGATGCTCAGTTTGATGGTAGTCCTGTCCGCTTATTATCTGTTTACCGAGGACTCCGGGACGTCGAAGACGCCTGTCGCTGACAGCCAGCAGGTGGACAGCAAGACCGACAAAGACGCTAAGACGACGGCCTCGGCCGGCAGCAAAGACAACGGGGTTGTCGTAGACGAAGTTGTGACATCGGGCCAATCGGGTGACAAGACCGCGGATGCGGGCAAGGCCGACGGTTCCGCCGCGAAGGATACAGCCCAGGATACGTCGAAGGAAGACGCGGCTAAGGATGCGACGAAGGATACCGCCGCTGCTGGCAGCACGGCCGATAAGGACGCCGCAGCCAAAGACACAGCCAAGGATACGGCTGACGCCGGACAAAAGAGCGCAGCGGCAACCGACAAGGCTGCGGACGATAAAACGGCATCCACAAGTAAAACAGACGCCGGCAAGACAACCGCAAGCACGGAGAAAACGGACGATGAGATCCTGAAGGAAGTGGCTTCACAGGCTTCGACAGGCAGCAGCATGCTCGAATCTCTTCAATGGCAGCGGTCGCAGACGAATGCTCAAAAAACAAACGACCTGATGGCGGCGATCAATGACATGAGCAAGGACAGCGAAGCTTCGGCCAAGGCGAGCCAGGAACTGCAGGCGCTCGAAAACAAAGAGACGATCATCGAAGGCATCGAGGAAGAGCTGGAGCAAAAATTCTCCTTTGCGAACGCATTCGTGAAGGAAAATGACGACAAGTACCAAGTGCTCGTCCTGAGCGACAAAATGGATGCCAAGCAGGCAGCGGGCATCGTTCAGCTGGTGATGAAAGAGCTGAAAGTGACCCAGGACAAAGTCAGCGTGAAAGTCGTCTCCGAGTAAAATGGCGGAAAAACAGAAATATCGTCGAAAGAGTCCGGGACAGCCCAGGACTCTTTCCATTTCTTCCGATTATGTTATAATACTTATCGTTATGTGTATGAATTGTCCGAAGCCACGGCTTCCACGCAGCTGAAGGAGTGAATTGCGAATGTTTAAATTGAACGAGATAAAAGAATTGATCAAGCTGGTCGATGAGACCTCCGTACATGAACTTGAACTTGAATCAGAAGGAGCACGCCTTTCCATCCGCAAGCCGGGCAAAACCGAAGTGGTTAGCGTTCAGGCTGCGCCTCAATTTGTACAGGCCCCTGCCGCACAGCAGGCTCCGCAATACGTACAGGCACCCGCCGATAATGCGCAGGCCCCAGCACCGGATGCAGCTTCTTCCTCACTACATAAAATCGTCTCCCCGATGGTAGGAACATTCTACAAAGCCTCTTCTCCGGACGCCGCGCCGTTTGTCAGCGTCGGTGACCGCGTTGACGAGAAAACGACGGTTTGCATTATTGAAGCGATGAAGCTGATGAATGAGCTCGAAGCAGAAGTAAAAGGCACCATCGTCGAGATTCTTGCGGAGAACGGACAACTGGTGGAATTCGGGCAGCCTCTGTTTCTGGTGAAGTCGGAATAGGCACCGCACAATGGAGGAGGTTACTTGCATGAAATTTCAAAAAATTCTGATTGCCAACCGCGGTGAAATCGCAGTCCGGATTATCCGGGCCTGCCGCGAGCTCGGCATTTCCACCGTTGCGGTTTATTCGGAGGCCGACAAGGAAGCGCTGCACGTCCGTTTGGCGGACGAGGCATATTGTATCGGCCCTACGCTTTCGAAAGACAGTTACCTGAATTTCACCAACATTATGAGCGTCGCCACGTTGACGGAGTGCGACGCCGTTCATCCGGGATACGGATTTCTCGCCGAGAATGCCGATTTCGCGGAAATTTGCGAGTCCTGCAACATTACCTTTATCGGACCTTCGGCTGACGCCATTAACAAGATGGGCGACAAAGCGGTTGCGAAGCAGACGATGAAGAGCGCCGGCGTGCCGGTCATTCCGGGGTCTGACGGCCTGGTTGAGGATCTGGATGAGGCGGTAATGATCGGCCGGGACATCGGCTACCCATTGATCATCAAAGCGACGGCCGGCGGTGGCGGAAAAGGAATCCGTATCGCTGAGGACGAGCAGGCGCTGATTAAGCAAATCACGGCGGCACAGCAGGAAGCCCAAAAGGCGTTCGGCAATGCCGGCGTTTATCTGGAGAAATATTTGACCGGCATGAAGCACGTTGAGATTCAAGTGATTGCCGACAACCACGGCAACGTCGTTCACCTGGGCGAACGCGACTGCTCGGTGCAGCGCCGCCGCCAGAAGCTGATCGAGGAAGCGCCTTGTCCGGTGCTGTCCCCCGACATTCGTCAGCGGATGGGTGAAGCCGCAGTCCGCGCCGCCCTTGCCGTTAACTACTCCGGTGCGGGCACGCTCGAGTTTCTGCTCGGCAACGACGGCCAGTTCTACTTCATGGAAATGAACACCCGCATTCAGGTGGAGCATCCGGTTACGGAAATGGTTACCAATGTGGATTTGATCAAAGAAATGATTTCGGTCGCGGAAGGTCACCCGTTGTCGTTTACGCAGGAAGACGTTCAAATTAACGGCTGGTCGATCGAATGCCGCGTCAACGCGGAAGATCCGGACCGCAACTTTATGCCGGCTCCGGGCAAAATCCAATTTTACCTGCCACCGGGCGGTCCTGGTGTACGGGTGGACAGCGCGGCTTATCCGGGCTACAGCATTCCTCCGTTCTACGATTCCATGATCGCGAAGCTGATCGTATGGGCGCCGACGCGTCAGGAGGCGATTGCCAAGATGAAGCGGGCGCTGTCCGAATTCGTCATCGAGGGCGTGCACACCACCATTCCGTTCCATCAGAAGCTGATGGAGCATCCGGTGTTCAACCGCGGCGATTTTGACATCAAGTTTTTGGAGGAAAACGAAATCTGACGCCTGCTTCGGATTGTTTGTCATAAAGTTCCCCAAATGGTATAGTATGAATGATTAGGGGCAATCCTGCTTTCGTCTGAAGCGGTTTTATATATTATCTGAAAGGTGTGTTGATTCAGGGATGAGCACATTACCGAGTGAATTTGAACGTACGGACATCGGTGAAATTCAAATAGCACCTGAAGTGATTGAAGTGATCGCGGGTCTGGCTACGGTGGAAGTGAAGGGCGTCGCCGGCATGAGCGGCGGATTTGCCGGAGGCATCGCCGAGCTGCTTGGCCGCAAAAATTTGTCCAAAGGCGTGAAGGTGGAAGTCGGCCAGCGCGAAGCGGCTGTGGACGTCTCGGTTATTATCGAGTACGGAAACCGCCTGCCGGAAGTGGCGACGGAAATCCAGCGCAATGTCAAACGCTCCATCGAAATGATGACAGGCCTTACGGTCATTGAAGTCAATGTGCATATCCATGATGTTTACTTCAAAAACGCGGAGAGAGCCGAAGACGTTGATTACAGTCAGCGCGTAAAATAAAGGATTCAATTGGTCACCATAACCCCCGACACGCGAAATGTCGAGGGTTTACTCTAATTTAAGGAGGCTGTGCTGTTCGTGGCTAAGATACTGGACAGACTTCTGCTGTTTATTTACAGCTTGAGTATCGGAGTAATATGTGTATTTGCCATCCTCCTCATGAGTGATTTGGTTCCGTCTCCGGATGAACTGCTGAACACAGCCGAGCTTCAGCTGACGGTCATCGTGGCGGCGGTGATCCTCTTTTTACTCAGTATCCGCTTCTTCTATATCTCGATTCGCCCGGACAGAACGCATGTCCACTCCATTGACCAGAGGACCGAATTCGGCGACATTCAGATCTCGGTGGAGACGATCGAGAACCTGTGCCTCAAGGCGGCTTCGCGGGTGCGGGGCGTCAAGGACCTGAAGGCCAGGATCCATGTGACGGAAGCGGGCCTTGAAATCATGATTCGCGCCGTCGTTGACGGCGATGTGTCCATCCCGGCCATGACCACCGACGTGCAGAAGCAGGTTCATGATCACCTTCAGGAAACGACAGGCATTCCGGTCTCTAACGTGGCGGTATATATAGCGAATGTGGCCCATGCACCAGTGATCAAGAGTAGAGTGGAATAGAGGTGAATTCTCCGAGTGATCTGGAAAGAAATTTGGGAGAGTCACAAAGGACGGATTACCGGTATTGCCGGCGGTATTTTTTTCGGTTTTATTTATTTGTTTGCGGGTTTTTGGGATATGTTGTTCTTTGCATTGGTAGTGTTCATAGGATATTCTGCCGGCAAAAGGAAGGATCTTCGGATGGATTCCTTTTTCCGCTGGCGGGAAATGGGTCAGTGGCTCTCCGAGCGCTGGCGCCCGTTCAAATGAACCCGTGATATGCCTTTCTCCGGAAAAAGAGCTGCAGCTTCTTGAAGCCCATATTCTGGAGATTGACATGCTCACGGTTTTTTTTGTGCAAATCACGATGTTTTTATTCCCGCGGTGACCCATAATAAGGACAAGAGGAAATTTCAAGGTTCTAGGAGGAACATGATGAAAAGACGTGTAGCCAGGGAGCTGGTCGTTCAGTGCCTGTATCAGATGGAAATGAACGAAGCAACAAGCGAAGAAGCGCTGGAAATGCTGCTGGAGGATGCCGCCGAAGAAAATGATACCGAGCGGACCATCACCGATGAAGCGGAACTGAAGGAATTTGTGCTGGGGCTCGTAAACGGCATTTGGGGCAGCAAAAAAGCGGTGGACGACCTGCTGGAAAATTATTTGAAGGGCTGGCAAATGAGCCGCCTCTCCAAAGTGGACCGCCAAATCCTCCGCCTCGCCGCCTATGAAATGCTGTATCGCGACGACGTGCCGGCCAAGGTTGCCGTCAATGAGGCGATCGAGCTGGCCAAGCATTTCGGAACCGAGGATTCGGGCAAGTTTGTTAATGGAGTTCTGGGGAACATGATCCGCGAGCTGGATCAATTGAAGTCATAGTCTTGCATAAGGACGCTTAGCCGTCCGCTTTGCCAATCTAAAACATAGGGGAGAGAGAGCGACATGACAGCATCTATTATCAATGGAAAACAGGTTTCTGAGGATATCCGGGCCGGAATTGCCGCCGAAGTCAAGGAGCTGGCCGCCAAAGGCGTCACTCCGGGGCTTGCCGTCGTGCTGGTAGGAGAAGACCCGGCTTCCCAGGTTTATGTGCGAAACAAGGAAAAAGCGTGCCACGATCTCGGATACTATTCGGAGGTTCACCGGCTTCCGGCTTCGACGACTCAGGAGGATTTGCTTGCATTGGTGGACAAGCTGAACAAGCAGGACACCATTGACGGCATCCTCGTCCAGCTGCCGCTTCCCGGACATATTGACGAGAAGGCAGTCATTAACGCGATCGCGGTAGACAAGGACGTTGACGGATTCCATCCGGTAAACGTCGGCAATCTGGTCATCGGAGATGACAGCCTTCTTCCATGCACGCCGGCAGGTGTCATCGAGCTGATCAAGCGTGCGGGTGTAGAGCTGGCCGGTAAGCATGCCGTCGTCATCGGCCGGAGCAATATCGTCGGCAAACCGGTTTCGCTGCTGCTTCAGCGCGAAAACGCGACCGTGACGATGTGCCACTCCCGGACGATCGGCATGGCGGATATTGCGCGTCAGGCTGACATCCTGGTCGTTGCGATCGGTCGGGCCAATTTCATCGATGCGAGCTTCGTCAAACCGGGTGCCGTCGTCATCGACGTGGGCATGAACCGGCTGGAGAACGGCAAGCTGGCCGGAGATGTGGATTTCGAAAGCGTTAAGGAAGTATCGGGCCCGATCACGCCGGTGCCTGGCGGCGTAGGACCTATGACGATTACGATGCTGATGCAGAACACCCTGATCGCGGCCAAACGCCATCACGGATTGGCATAACGGAGCGGATGCCATGGAGCCGCAGCGTATTTTTTCAATCAAGGACTTGAACCGTTATATCCGGATGAAGATGGACTCGGACAGTCTGCTGTCCGACGTCTGGATCCGGGGGGAAATATCGAATTTTACCCACCATTCCAGCGGGCATATGTATTTCACGCTCAAGGATGAAGGGAGCCGCATCAAAGCGATTATGTTTGCCTCCCACAACCAGCGGCTGCCGTTTCGACCCAAGGAGGGCTCAAGGGTCATCGCTAGAGGGAATGTTACGGTATACGAGCGGGATGGGCAGTACCAATTTTATGCCACCCAAATGCAGCCCGACGGGATCGGCAGCCTGTATTTGGCTTATGAGCAGCTTAAGGAAAAGCTGGAGAAAGAAGGGCTGTTTGCTGCAGACCGCAAGCGGCCGATTCCGGAGTTTCCGGAGACGATCGGCGTCATCACGTCGCCGACAGGTGCGGCAGTACGCGATATTATGACGACGCTTGAGCGGCGTTACCCGCGGGCGCGGATCATTCTCGCCCCTGTCCTGGTCCAGGGAAAAGGGGCCGCTCCTTCGATCGTGAAGGCCATTCGCACGATGAACGAGCTGGATGAAGCGGACGTGCTGATCGTCGGCCGCGGCGGCGGCTCACTGGAGGAGCTGTGGGCCTTTAACGAAGAAATGGTCGCGCGGGCGATCCGCGCCTCGCATATACCGGTCATTTCGGCCGTCGGACACGAAACCGACTTCACGATCGCGGACTTCGCCGCAGACCTGAGAGCGGCGACTCCGACCGCGGCCGCGGAACTGGCCGTGCCGCATGCAGGCGAGCTGAAGGCGCGGCTGCAGCAGCGGGAACGGCTGCTGCTCCAGCTGCTTCAGCAGCGGGTGAAGCGCAGCCGCCAGCAGCTGGCGTCACTGCAGCGCTCGCCCGTGCTGCTGCATCCGCGGCGCTACATGCTGCAGCATGCGGAGCGCCTGGATATGCTGCGCCAGCGGCTTAGCGGCAACCTGCGTTCCCGGGTGCAGCTGAACCGGGAAAAGAGAAGCCGCATGTACCATGCGCTGATGCGGTACAATCCGCAGGAGCAGCTCACAGGGGCCCGGAGCCGCAACGATGCGGCGCGCCGGCAGCTGCTTCAGTCGATGCAGAACATACTGAAAGACAAGAAATCCCAGCTTACTTCCGGCGTGCGCCAACTGGATGCCCTCAGTCCGCTGAAAGTCATGGCCCGCGGCTACAGCCTCGTTTATGACGAGCAGGAGAAGCGTTTAATTAAATCGATTCATGAGGTACAGCCTGGCGACGTGGTCCAGATCAAAGTGAACGACGGCCAGTTATCCTGCCAGGTATGGGAACTGAAGGAGGATGCACAGGAACATGGGGAATGAAAAAGAGCTCAGCTTTGAGGACGCAATGATTCAGCTCGAGGATATCGTCGGAGAACTGGAGCACGGCGACGTTCCGCTCGAAAAGGCGATCGAGCTGTTCCAGCAGGGGATGAAGCTGTCCCAGCTGTGCGGGCAGAAGCTCGAACAGGTGGAACGGAAAATCGAGATGATTGTTGAAGAGGATGGGGAGCTTCGCAAGAAGCCGTTCGGCGGCGGACAGCTCGATCAGAGCGGCGGTGAAGTTTTTGAGTGACCGGGTTTCGTTCCAGGAATACATGCAGCAGATTTCCGAGAAAGTAACCGCCTCGTTGGAGGACAGCCTGCCGCATCATTGGCAGGTTCCTTCTTCCTTAAAGGAATCCATGACGTATTCCTTGATGGCCGGAGGAAAGCGGCTCCGTCCGCTGCTGGTGATTGCAGCCTGCGAAGCGCTCGGAGGCAACGGGGAGGCGGCCCTTGATGCGGCATGCGCCGTTGAAATGGTACATACCTACTCGCTCATTCATGATGATTTGCCGGCTATGGATAATGATGACTACCGCCGGGGCAAACTGACCAATCATAAAGTATATGGCGAAGCTACCGCCATTCTGGCCGGAGACGCCCTGCTGACGCATGCCTTTTACACGATCGCACGAATCTCGGCGAAGCATGGCATTGATGCGGCCCCGATTTTGGCCATTGTGCAGGACCTCGCGGAGATGGCCGGTCCAAGAGGCATGGTTGGCGGACAGGCGGCCGATATGGAAGGGGAGCAGGGAGTCACGGATCTGGAGCATCTTCAGTATATCCACCAGCACAAGACGGGCGATCTGATTATTTTCTCCCTCCTTGCCGGCGGACGGATTGCCGGAGGCTCGGAGCGCGAGCTGGAAGCGCTGCGTACGTTTGGCAGCCGCCTGGGGCTCGCCTTTCAAATTCAGGACGATATCCTGGACCTGGTTGGAGACGAGGCAAAACTGGGTAAGAAGACACAGAGCGACATCAAGCAGGAGAAGGTGACATATCCTTATTTTATCGGTCTGGAAGCTTCGCAGCAGCAGGTCGAGTCACTGACCCGTGAAGCCAAAGCGGCTGTCTTGAACGCCGGTTTTCAGGATCCGGAGCGCCTGCTGGAGATCGCCGATTATTTAATGCACAGGGACCATTAGAGCATGATGCTTTATGTATGATGGGCATTTTATGATATAATGGCGAAAAGAATCTAATCATGGAAGAATGTCATGGATAACCATATCACTAATTACGAAGGAAAGCGGGGAGATTGCCGTGCTGCTTCCACAAATTAACGAGCCAGGACAATTGAAATCACTATCGGTTGACGAGCTCACTTCTCTGGCGGCCGAAATCCGTCAATTTCTGATTGAGAAGCTGTCGGTCACCGGGGGGCATCTCGCATCAAATCTGGGAGTGGTGGAACTCACGCTGGCCCTGCACTATTGCTACAACAGCCCGCGCGATAAATTTATTTTTGATGTAGGACATCAAGCCTACGTTCACAAGATGCTGACGGGCCGAATGGATCAGTTCGACACGCTGCGGAAATACAAGGGGATGTGCGGCTTTGTCAAACGAAGCGAAAGCGAGCATGACGTCTGGGAAGCCGGGCACAGCAGCACCTCTTTGTCCGCGGCTATCGGCATGGCCGTTGCCCGGGACTTAAAAGGGGAAAACAACAAAGTGATCGCCATGATCGGGGACGGTGCGCTCACCGGCGGCATGGCTTTCGAAGCCTTGAACCATATCGGACATGAACAGAAGGACCTGATGGTCATTCTGAACGACAACGAGATGTCGATTGCGCCGAACGTCGGCGCCATGCATAACTATTTGAGCAAAATCCGCTCGGACCGCCATTATTTGCGTGCAAAAGACGAGCTTGAGATGATGCTGAAGAAGATCCCGGCGATCGGCGGCATGCTGGCCAAGACCGGATCCAGGCTGAAGGAAAGCCTCAAATACATGATGGTTCCCGGCGTGCTGTTCGAAGAGCTGGGCTTAACTTATCTCGGACCGGTGGACGGCCATGATATCCACAAGCTGATCGAAACGTTCAAGCAGGCCGACAACGTGCGCGGACCGGTATTCGTGCATGTGCTTACCACCAAAGGCAAAGGATATAAACCCGCAGAAGCGGATTCATATAAATGGCACGGGATTACGCCGTACAAAATCGAATCTGGCCAAGTCCTTAAATCGGTAGGAAATCCGATGTACACCGACGTGTTCGGCAAGACGCTGATCGAGTTAGGTGAACAGGATTCCCGCATCATCGCTGTCACGCCTGCAATGCCCAAAGGCTCCGGTCTCATTCCGTTCAGCGAACGGTTTCCGGACCGCATGATCGACGTCGGCATTGCGGAGCAGCACGCGGCGACGATGTGCGCCGCGTTGGCGATGGAGGGCATGAAGCCGGTGTTCGCCGTCTATTCCACGTTCATGCAGCGTGCGTATGACCAGATCGTTCACGATATTTGCCGCCACAACGCCAACGTCATGTTCGCCATCGACCGGGCCGGCTACGTAGGGGATGACGGTGAGACGCATCAGGGTGTGTTTGACATCGCGTTTATGCGCCACATTCCGAATATGGTCATGATGATGCCGAAGGATGAAAACGAGCTGAGACATATGATGAAAACCGCCCTGGAGTATAACGACGGACCGATTGCTTACCGCTACCCGCGGATTAACGGCCTGGGGGTTCATCTGGACGAGGAGCTTGTGCCGATTCCGATCGGCAAATGGGAAACCGTCCGTGAAGGCGAAGGATACGCCGTCTTGGCCTGCGGCCCGATGGTTCAGGTTGCGCTTGAGGCAGCGGACCAGCTGAAACGGGAAGGTATTCATCTGCAGGTGGTCAACGCCCGGTTCATGAAGCCGCTGGATGAAGAAATGCTGCTGGAGCTTGCCGAGAACGGCACGAATATGGTGGTGCTTGAGGAAGCCAGCGAAGCGGGCAGCTTGGGCAGTGCCGTACTGGAGTTTTATGCTTCGAAGCATATATTTGACACGAAAGTGTCCTTGATGGGTGTGCCCGACCGCTTTATCGAGCATGGCAGCGTGAAGGAGCAGCGGGAGGAGACCGGTCTTACGGCGGCAGGAGTAGTCGGCGAGATCAAGAAGCTGATGTCCCTGCATCCTTACGAGATCGGCAAAACCCAGTTTCCTTCCTAATGGACGCCGAAATCGCCGTGCAGTCAGGAGATAACGATGAATTTGCCTAAAGAACGAATCGATGTCCTGCTCGTTGAGCAGGGCTTTTATGAGAGCCGGGAAAAAGCCAAAGCGGCGATTATGGCCGGGCTGGTCTTAGCCGCAGAAGAACCGGTCGAAAAGGCGGGGACTAAAATTCCGCGCGATACGCCGCTTAGGGTCAAGGGAGCGGTGCATCCTTATGTCAGCCGCGGCGGTTTGAAGCTGGAAAAGGCGCTCCGAACCTTTGGGATCGATCTGACCGGCAGAACGATGCTGGATATCGGGTCATCCACCGGCGGCTTTACCGATTGCGCGCTTCAGAACGGAGCCGGCTATGTGTACGCCATTGATGTCGGGTACAATCAGCTGGATTGGTCGCTGCGAAACGACGAGCGGGTGTGCGTGATGGAACGGACCAACTTCCGTTACATGACGCCCGAGGATCTGAAAGGCCCTTCCCCGGATTTTGCCAGCATCGATGTATCCTTCATTTCGCTGCGCATCATCCTGCCCCCGCTGATGGCGCTTCTGAACAAACCGGCCGACGTGGCCGCGCTGATTAAGCCGCAGTTTGAAGCCGGCAGGGAGAAGGTCGGAAAGTCCGGCGTCGTCCGGGAACCTGAAGTTCACCGCGAGGTACTGATGAACGTGCTGTCTTTTGCCGCTGAGTTAGGCTTTATTCTAAAAGGACTAACGTTTTCGCCGATCACCGGCGGTGAAGGAAATATCGAATTTCTCGCTCATTGGCATGTGCCCGCGAGCCCATCGGATACAGCCGGACAACCTGTAGCCGAAGAAGAGCTGCAGGCTTTGGTTTCTGATGTAGTTGCGCAGGCACGCCATACGTTTACAGGGAACTCATCCAAGGGATGAGTTCTTTTTGTAGGGACGGTCATCATTCTACTGACACAAAAACTTTGGAATAACGATTGATGAGAACGTTTGTTTGGGTTATAATGAGCTTGTTTATATGCGTTTATACATTCGAAAAACGGATTTTTATACATTTAAAAAAGGGATTCTTCCGCATTTCCGCGAATACCAAGGCGAGGTGATGAGGATGGAGGGACGTGCAGACTTGCTGGTCATGGTGCTGATCGGCGTGCTCTTGATCGTTTGGATCGCGTACGGTCTGAGATCATGGCTGTTTAACCCTCTGCCTGCCCGCGTACCGGAAATGCCGATTAACGAACAGATACATGACCATCCCGCGGTAGATCTGCTGGAGGAGGCAGGCTATGAAGTGATCGGCGGCAAAATCAAGATCCCGCTGCTGTTTGAGGCGGACGGGGAGGAATATCACAGCCGCCTGTTTATCGATTATGTCGTGAGGGACGATGACGAGGTATTGTACCTTGTGAAAGTCGCCAGAAGGCGTTTGCCCCTGGAATGGACCGGATCCGGTCTGCGCGACCGTCTGCTGCCCTATTTTCTGCTGTATCCGGGCTCAGGCGGCGTGCTCTTCGTCGATGCCGACGAAGGGGAAATCCGGCGTATTCATTTTGATTGGGATGAAGAGGACTGGAATGGTTATGATGATTAAATATGAGCAACTAACATTTGGGAGGCCACTATGAAAGGACAACGCCATATCAAAATACGCGAGATTATCACCCAGCGGGAGATCGAGACCCAGGACGAGCTGGTGGAGGCTCTGCGTGAAGCGGGTTTTCAGGTGACACAGGCAACCGTGTCCAGGGACATCAAAGAACTGCTGCTGATCAAGGTGCCGATGGATGACGGCAGGTATAAATATTCACTGCCGACGGATCAGCGCTACAATCCGATCCAGAAGCTTAAGCGCGCACTGGTGGACAATTTCGTGCACATCGATTACACGAACAACCTGGTCGTCATGAAGTGCCTTCCGGGAACGGCCAATGCCGTTGCCGTCTTGCTGGATAACATGGAATGGAACGAAATCATGGGAACGATCTGCGGCGATGACACGGCGCTGATCATTTGCCGGACGAATGAGGACAGCGAGCGGCTGGTCCAGATGATCAACAGCTTTATTTCATAGTACAAATTATAGATTTGCCTTAGCGGAGGTGCGCTTTTTATCATGCTTTTAACATTGAGTATCCGAAACTTGGCGGTCGTCGAATCCGTCGACGTCCATTTTCATCCCGGCTTTCACGTCCTGACCGGGGAGACTGGTGCCGGGAAATCCATCATTATCGATGCTTTGGGGCTGATTGCCGGAGGAAGAGGCTCGGCGGACTTGATCCGCTACGGCTGCGACAAGGCGGAGATTGAAGCGATGTTCGAGCTGCAGGAAGGCCATCCCGTGTGGGAGGCCTTGGCCAAGATCGGTGTCGGAGGAAGTCATGAAGAGCATTTAATCATCCGCAGGGAGCTGACGTCTCAGGGCAAAAGCACGTCAAGAATCAACGGGCAGCTCGTTAACTTGACGATGCTTCGGGAAGTCGGCGAGCAGCTGGTCAACATACATGGCCAGCATGAGCATCAGAACCTGTTGCGCGCAGACAGGCATCTCAGCTTGCTGGATACTTATGGGGATACGCTGATCGGACCGATCAAACGGGAATATCAGGAACGGTATGCGGCGTTCTCCAAAGTGGAGAAGGAGCTCCGGGAGCTGATGGAATCCAGCCAGAAAGCGTATCAGATGCTCGATCTATATCGTTTCCAGCTGGAAGAAATCTCAGCCGCTTCATTAAAATCCGGAGAAGATGAATGGCTGGGCGAAGAAAGGGTCAAGCTATCCCATAGCGAGAAAATGATGGATGCGGTATCGGGATCCTATGAGCTGCTGAACGGGCATCAGGGAATCAGCGTGATCAGCACGGCCATTTCCCGTCTGGAAGACGTCATGAAGTATGATGAGAAGGGTCTGAGGCCGGTACTTGAGCAGCTGCAGTCCGCCTTTTACCAGCTGGAGGACGCTGCCTTTCAGCTCCGGGATTACCGGGATCAGGTGGAGTTTAACCCTGAGCGGCTGGAAGAGGTGGAGCAGCGTTTGGATCTCATCTCCACACTCCGCCGTAAATACGGGGACAGCGTGGAGCAGATTCTGGCCTATTACGAATCGATCCTGCAGGAAACGAGCCTGCTGGAGAACAAGGACGAGCGTCTGGAGCAGCTGAAATCCCAAAGGGAAGGACTGCTGAACGGACTGGTTGAATCCGCGCTGGAGCTAAGCGAAGCAAGGCAGCAGTGTGCTGCGGATCTCGCCCGACAGGTCGAGGCCGAGCTCAAGGACCTGCACATGGAGCGAACATCGCTGGAAGTCCGTCTGGAGCGGCTTGATGATCCGCGGGGGCTCGAGGTCGACGGCCGGAAGATCCGGCTCACCAGACAGGGACTTGATACCGCTGAGTTTATGATATCCCCGAACCCGGGCGAGCCGCTGCGGCCGCTCAGCAAGATCGCGTCAGGCGGTGAGTTATCCCGGATGATGCTGGCGATGAAGAGCATCTTTGCCCGCCATGACCGCATTCCGGTCCTGATCTTTGACGAAGTGGACACGGGGGTCAGCGGAAGAGCGGCACAATCCATCGCCGAGAAGCTGAACAAGCTCTCTGAGACCTGCCAGGTGTTTTCGATTACCCATCTTCCGCAAGTGGCCTGCATGGCGGATCATCAGTATTTAATCGAAAAGAATGTGGATGAAGGACGTACAATGACGCACGTGGAAGAGCTCTCGACGAAGGGCCGGGTTGAAGAACTTGCCCGGATGCTCGGCGGGGTGGAAATTACGAAGAAAACGCTCCATCATGCCCAAGAAATGCTGAAGCTGGCGGACGAGCGGAAAGCCGTCAAATCCGCACCAGAGTAATGATTGACAGTAATAAAAGCCTAGAGGCGGGGTAATCTTAAAGGTACGCAATTGGCGACCACCTTTCGTCAAGCGAAAGAAGCAAAAGGGAGCGTGACAGCCATTGAACTCCAGCCTCAGGAATAAAATGCTCGGTCTTTTCATTGTCTTCTTTCTTTGTTTTTTAGGAACAACAGAGCCGGTACAAAGCCTGGCCGCCATCCCGAATGAAATCAGGATGTTTGCGGGAACGGCACAAGCGCTCTCCATGCCGGTGACAGCCCAAGCTACCGTCGACCGTCCGGGCGTTCTGCATCTCAACGGTTCCGCCGTCACCGCCAAGGTGACTCCAGGGCGTCCATTGCAGCTGACGCCGCAGCACAGCGGAATGGCGAAAGTAACCTTGAAATTATTCGGAACCATCCCTTTTAAAACCGTTCAGATCCATGTCGTACCCGGACTTAAGGTTATACCGGGAGGACAAACCATTGGAGTGAAGGTGAAATCGGCGGGCATTTTGGTCGTTGGGCATCACCTGGTCAGCGTGGATGCCGATACAAAGGTGTCCCCTGGTGAGAATGCCGGAATCCAGCTGGGTGATTTAATGACCCACATGAATGGGATTCCGATGGACGATGTCGCAAAAGTTGCCAAAGTAGTCGAAGAGGCGGGCAAAAGCAAGCGACCGGTCGAAATCAAATTCAAACGCGGAAACAAAGAGATGAGCACGAAGCTGTCCCCCGCATATGACCTGGAAGACAGGGTGTGGCGATTAGGACTGTATATTCGCGACTCAGCCGCAGGCGTCGGAACGTTAACTTTCTATGCTCCCGATCAAGGCGTTTATGGGGCTCTGGGCCATGTCATTACGGATATGAACACGCAGACGCCGATTTCCGTCGGCAGCGGTGAAATTTTGCAGTCCAGCGTAACCTCGATATCGAAGAGCCAAGATGGCGAGCCTGGCGAGAAGAGAGCGCATTTTCTCAAGGAAAGTAAAATCCTCGGTAATATTGAGCGCAACACGCATTTCGGAATCTTCGGCAAGATGAACCAGAATCCGGAGCACAGCTTGTATAAAGAAGGCATCCCGGTAGCATTCGCCCAGGAGGTTAAAGAAGGCCCGGCCGAAATTTTGACTGTGGTGGATGGGCAGCAGGTCGAACGTTTCAAGGTCAATATTGTACATGTGGCGAAGCAGGAATCACCGGCCACCAAAGGACTGGTCATCCGAATTACTGATCCGCGGCTGCTGGAGAAGACCGGGGGCATCGTTCAAGGGATGAGCGGAAGCCCAATCGTGCAGGACGGCAAATTGGTCGGAGCGGTGACCCACGTGTTCGTTAACGATCCGCGGTCCGGTTACGGATGTTTCATCGAGTGGATGCTTCAGGATTCCGGAGTTCTCCCTCAATCGAGAAGTACTCAAAAAAGTCTTAAGGCCGTGTAGCCTTAAGACTTTTTGTCGTTTCATCGCGAAATAGTTAGAATAATGGATGAAAATATTAATTATAATTCAACAAGGTAAAAAAATAAACAAAAATAATTTTCGACAGAAGGAATTTAATGCTGGGTGTCGAAAACTTATCTCTGCAGAAAAATAAGGGAATACGATTCTAAGGAGGAAGCAGCCAGTGCAAAAAATAGAGGTATTGTTGGCGGATGACAACCGGGAATTCACGAATTTGCTTGCGGAATATATTACCGAGCAAGACGATATGATGGTAACGGGAATCGCCTATAATGGCGAGGAAGTGCTAAATATGATCAGTGAATCGAGAAAAATACCGGATGTGCTGATTTTGGACATTATTATGCCGCATCTGGACGGATTGGGCGTTCTCGAAAGACTGCGCGAGATGAATCTGTCCACGCAGCCTAAAATCATTATGCTGACTGCTTTCGGCCAGGAGAACATCACCCAAAGAGCGGTACAACTCGGTGCTTCATACTACATTCTTAAGCCGTTTGACATGGAGGTTCTAGCCAGCCGTATTCGTCAGCTCGTGGGGCAGCAGCATATCACGACAGGCAATATGACGGTATCAATGAACAAATCCAATGTGGTTCCGATGGCGAAAGGGAAAAACCTTGACGCCAATATTACGTCCATCATTCATGAAATCGGCGTTCCGGCCCATATCAAAGGTTACCAATATTTGCGCGAAGCGATTACTATGGTGTACAACAACATCGAAATTCTCGGTGCCATTACCAAAACGCTGTATCCGGCGATCGCCGAAAAGTTCAAAACGACGCCATCCCGGGTCGAGCGGGCGATCCGTCATGCGATCGAGGTGGCCTGGACGCGCGGCAACATCGATTCGATCAGCCATCTGTTCGGTTACACCATCAACATCAGCAAATCGAAGCCGACCAACAGCGAGTTTATCGCGATGGTGGCCGACAAGCTGCGCATTGAGCATAAGGTGTCGTGAAAGGAATAGCATCAACCTAAAGAATACGCCATACTATGACGATGATCATAGTATGGCGTTTTTTTATTTGATGAAGATCCATCTGTTCCAAAAAAATTCCGATATCCATTATTTTCATTTTGAAAAGGGTAATGATATATAAATTGAACTAAAATTTTGCAGTTTCTTCGTTCATTCCATATAGTTACAAAGTTTTATCTGGATATCAAGCCTGATTAAATTTACACTTATGTTATTATCAAAAATTGGAAACCTTGCTGGGCGAATACGGGAAGGAGTTTAACATTGAAAGCAAAAGGATGGATCATTGCCACCACGGCTGCGATGGTGTTGTCGGCAACGTCAATTATGGTCATGGCGAAACCGGACCCCATCAAAGTGATGCTCAACGGAACCGAGCGGGTGACTGAAGCGGCACCCGTTCACATAGATGATGAAATTATGATACCCTTGCAAACCTTCGGAAAGCTTTTTGGCAAACAAGTCACCTATGACAGCCAAAGCAACACGGTTCGAATTGACGACAAGAAACAGGTCCCCTTTGCACAATCCGATGACCAGACGATACAGATCAGCGGAGATGCCAGCGAATCGGGAACCTATGAAAACTTAACGCTGAAGACTCAGACTTTCAGCCGTCACATCCCTGGGTACAATGTGGACAATCCAAGCTATGCTCCAATCATCGATCGAGCCGATTTGACGGGTGACGGCAAGAAGGATATTGTTATCATTTTAACGACAGGATATGGAACCGGCGTTTATACTTCCAATCCGCTCGTGTATGCCCAAACAGCGGAACCCATACCTGTAGAGGATGCATATACGGCGTTTTTAAAACAGTTCGACAGTAAAGTGACGGACAAGCAAATTGAGCTGGATATTCGCGGCGAGCGGACGGTCATCCCTATATCCAAACTGCAGTCCGGCCCTGTAAAGCACCCGCCGGGGATCGGAAGCGTTATGACTTATACCCTTGAGGGGAATACCCTGAAAGCGACTACGGCCGTGCAGGTGTCCCCCGCCGAATTTATCGGCGATTTAACCTTAAGCTACACGTTTAAAAACGGTCTTCTACAAGCAGGTGATGCTCAGTTAGCCTTGTACCCCGAGTACGGTTCGTGATAAGATAACGTTCTGGCAGTTATTACTAACTTGTTAAGGCTACAGCCGTGAAAGGAACGATGATGAAGACATCCAAGATAACCACTTTACTGCTGACAGGCGTCATCACGGCGTTGCTGATCCTGAGCGGATGCAGTCTGGAGATCAACCCGGCGGCACCGGAGAACAACAGCACCCCAGCGAGCACCGGCGGGGGTAACCTTCGGGTCGTTTTTCTGGATGTAGGGCAGGGAGCTTCTCAGCTTATTATTTCCCCTTCCGGTAAAACGATGCTGATTGATGCCGGGAACAATGACAAAGAAGAGCTGATGCTGCAATATATGGAGCAATACGGTATCACCAAGCTGGACACGGTCATCGGAACTCATCCGGATGCCGACCATATCGGCGGGCTGGATGCGGTCATTAACCACATTCCGGTGGGCCGCATTTATATGCCGAAAGCACAGGCCAATACGAAAACGTTTGAATCCGTTCTGCGTGCCGTAAAAAATGCCAAACTGAAGGTACAAACGGCTAAGGCCGGGATCTCTTGGGATATGGACGATGAGGTTCATGTCGATATGCTGGCGCCCCGCAAAAGTTATGACGACTCGAATAACATGAGCGCTGTGGTGAAAATAACGTACGGCCGCACTTCTTTTCTGTTGACCGGTGACGCGGAGTCGGACAGCGAACGGGATATGCTTGACGCCGGAACGGATCTGCAGGCGGATGTCATGCTGGTGGGGCACCACGGCTCCAAATCGTCGACCACGCTCGCATTTCTCAAACGGGTTCATCCGAAGTATGCGGTTATACAGGTAGGTGCAGGCAATACATACGGCCATCCGAAAAGCGTCATTCTAAACCGGCTGAAGCAGCAGGGCGTCAAGGTATACCGTAACGATCTTCAGGGAACGATTGAAGCGGAGTCGAATGGGCAGAAGGTGACATTCCGAACGGAAAGGTGAGAACGATGACGGGATATGTCGAAGGCTATGAAGGACCGTATTGCCGCATTGAAGTGGACGGTAACATCCAGGCCGTACCCCGTGAACAAGTGGATCCTCAAGTGAAGGTAGGAGACGCTGTGGAACTGAAGGACGGAAAATGGGTGACCGATCCGGCTGCAACTAAACGGCGCACGGACGAAATCAAAAAGCTGATGGACGATGTTTGGGAATCATAAAAAAACTCTTCGCCGGATGATGTGCTGATCGATCATGCTCATCATCCCGAAGAGTTTTTTTGTATGATCAGGCACTTCCTTTGGCACTGACCTTATGCGGTGGAACAAAACAGCACCGGCACCGCGGCTCGTAATCATCGGAATCCCCGATCATGATTACCGAGCCCAGCGGAGCGGGGTGGCCGTTGACAATCCGCTGTGTGAACACGGCTTCCGGGCTGCCGCATACCGCACAAAAGGCGGTCAGCAGCTGGATGTCGTCGGCCATGGCCAGCAGCCCGCCTATGTAGCCGAATTCTTTTCCGCGATAGTCCAGATTCAGTCCGTCCACGATGACATGCTTCCCGCTGTATGCCAGCTCTTCCACCAGGCCAAGGATCGGCTTGCTGAAGAACTGAACCTCATCAAAAGCGACCACATCCGCGTCAGCGGTTTCCGCCAAGATTTTGGCGGTGATGTCAGCGGTCAACTGCCGCGGAATGGAGATGGCTGGCAGCCGGTATCCGATCCGGCTTACGATTTCGTCCTTCGCGTAGCGCTGATCCTCCTCGGGCTTGTAAGCCACCAGCTTTTTCCGCCCGTATTGGATCAGTTTTTGGCACCGGCGGATAAGTTCACCCGATTTTTCGCTAAACATGGGTCCCGTAATTACGGTAATCCGTCCTTTATTCACGTTCAGCCTGCTCCTTTCCCGTTAGCATAACCCGTTCATGTTCTATATGATGACAAAACACGAAAAATTGCGACTTTTATAGAGTACCACAATTAAAACGGACATGGCTACAAAAATAACCGAAAGTGGCGTGCAGGCGTTTGGCCGTGGTATGGTTAATAGAAGAAGGATCGAATGAGCATTTGGAGGAGACGGCATCATGCAGGAAAAAATAGAAGCTTATAAAGCAAGGATCGCTGAACTGACAGCAGAGCTCGGCAAGGATCCGCAAGTGGAAGAACTGGTCAGCAGTCTGCTCGCGGACCTCGAAGAAGCGGTTCAGCAAAACCATAAACTGCGGCTCACCCTGCTGAAATCTTCATCGAAGGAATCACGGATGTCCACCAAGCTGAGAGAGGCGCTGTACGAATAATTTATCCGGTCCGGTTCATGTCTAGTCGCTTGCTGCAGCTTTCGCGGCAAATTGGGATACACCAATTCGCACGATCCGCTATATCCTAAAGTAAGCAGGAATACATTGAAGCGGGGTGATTGGGTGAACCGGTCCACGGATAACAAGAAACGGCGCAAGCCGGCAAAGCCGGTTGTAAAGTACGCTAAAGCCGGCGTGCCCCCGCCGAAATTGAGCCCGCAGCAAATCGCCATCATTGCGGGATTACTGAACAATTTCTTTGTGGTCGAATCTGTGCTTTATAACCGCGATAACGAGCTGAAGGTCGTCTTAACGAGCAGAATGCTGACGAATCTTCCGGTGCTGGGGAATCCGGAGTACGGATTGGTGAAGGAGGATACTGTCCTTAACATAATCGCGAGCGAATCCGATGAGGAGTCGGACCAACAACAAAACCCCGTTCTGAGATAAATCTGCAGTCCGGGGTTCTTTGTTCGATTCCTGGTCATGGAATCCAGCATTATGAAGATTGTACGGGCGGTTTGGGCTTGCGCTTCTCCTTGAAACGTGGCCCTACATAGTTTCGTTTGCGGTCCCGGAACAGAATCCAGCCGCCGAGAAAGCTCATCCCTGCCACGAACAGGAGCAGGCCGAGCACAAAATGTCCCCACGCAAACGACGGATGGGCGACGCTTGCATCGCCGTGGAGTGAATAATATTCGAATACCGCATCTTTCATAAACAAAAATCCGGTCATTGCCGCCAGTCCCGGAATGACGAGGATCAGGATGGCGATAAAGCGGGAAATAATCAGTTTCATGAAAAATCCCTTCCTGTTGGCCTGTTTTAGTCCACTATATCATAACTCGTCCGGCGAATCTTTGTCTATTTCCGGACATGTGATAACATTTTGTAATGCGGTGAAAACCGAGTACAATATAAAAGCGATGGAGTGCTTCTTACTCCGGGCACAACTTGTCATAAGTTATGCGCCAAATGGTTTCAATATAAACATGTTAAGATGGGGGATGGACAATGACAATATCATGTGACGTAGCCGTTCTGGGCGGCGGTACGGGCGGTTATGTGGCTGCAATCCGCGCAGCTCAGCTGGGCAAGGAAGTCGTTATTATCGAAGTGGACAAGCTGGGAGGAACGTGCCTGCACCGCGGCTGTATTCCAAGTAAGTCTTTGCTGCGGAGCGCGGAAGTATACGCAGAGATCAAAGAAAGCGAGAGCTACGGTATCGAAACAGCAGGGGCCGCACTCAAATTTCCCAAGGTTCAGGCGCGGAAGGAAGCGATCATAGATCAGCTGCACCAAGGGGTTCAGTACCTGATGCGCAAAAATAAAATTCAGGTGGTTCATGGAAAAGGGCGAGTCATCGGTCCTTCCATTTTTTCGCCGAAAAGCGGTGCCGTTGCTGTGGAGCTTGCGGATGGGGAGATGGAGACGGTGGTTCCGACGCATTTGATTATCGCCACAGGCTCCCGTCCAAGAGTGCTGCCTGGACTTGAACCCGACGGAATACATATTTTGACCAGCGACGAGGCACTACAAATGGAGGAGCTTCCGAAGTCCATCATCATCGTCGGCGGCGGCGTGATCGGTGTTGAATGGGCTTCGATGCTGAACGATTTCGGCGTGGAGGTCACCGTCGTGGAGGCGGCGGACCAGCTGCTGCCTGCAGAAGATGAAGAGGTGGCCCGTGAGCTTCAGAAGTCGTTTTCGCGCCGGGGCATCAAAATGGTTACCGGGGCCCAGCTGCAGACGGAGACATACGAAGCAGCGGATCATCAGGTGCACATCGATGTGCGTGTTGGGGAAAAAACCGAACGGCTTCAAGCGGACAAGCTGCTTGTGTCGATCGGCCGCCATGCGAATGTGGAGAACATTGGTCTGGAGAACACGGATGTCCGGGTGGAGCGCGGTTTTATAGCTGTCAATAAACATTATCAAACCGGCGAATCCCATATTTATGCCATCGGCGACGTCATTGGCGGACTGCAGCTCGCGCATGCGGCAAGCCATGAAGGAATTGCGGCCGTCAACCATTTGGCAGGTGAAGAAGTTCACCCGGGGGATGCGGATCTGATTCCAAAATGCGTGTACACAAGACCCGAAGTGGCCAGCGTCGGCATCACCGAGAAGGAAGCCCGCAGCCGCGGATTCGAGGTTAAGGTCGGCAAATTCCCGTTCCAGGCCATCGGGAAGGCATTGGTACAGGGGAGCAAGGAAGGATTCGTAAAAGTAGTAGCTGATCCTAAGACAAACGACATTTTAGGCGTGCAAATGATTGGAGCCCATGCGACCGACCTGATCAGCGAGGCGGCATTGGCCCAGTTTCTGAATGCAACCCCTTGGGAGATCGGACAGATGGTGCATCCGCATCCGACGCTCTCGGAAATTTTGGGAGAGGCGATGCTGGCTGTTGACGGCAAATCCATCGGAATGTAAGACCAAAATTTAGAATCGGTTCTTTTCTTTTCACCGCAGTTATGATTATAATAGGGTTAAGCCAAGTCTTAGTACCAGGTTTTAATAGTAGATCAGGGACAGACTGCAGGCTCTAAAATAAGGAGGTACCTCCCATGAATGATCAGGGTACTGTTCACACGCCACATGAGCATGAACAGCTTGGACTCACCAACGGCCAAGTCATCGACATGTACAGATATATGATGCTCGGGCGCAAATTTGACGAGCGTAACCTGCTGCTGCAGCGGGCTGGCAAGATTAACTTTCACGTATCGGGAATCGGTCAGGAGGCGGCCCAGGTCGCTGCGGCGTTTGCGCTGGATCGGGAAAAGGACTACTTTTTGCCTTATTATCGCGACTATTCACTTGTTTTATCGGTAGGAATGACTCCGTACGAGCTGATGCTGTCGGCTTTTGCGAAGGCTGAGGATCCGAACAGCGGCGGGCGGCAAATGCCCGGACACTTTGGCAGCAAGCGGCTTCGGATCGTAACGGGCTCAAGCCCCGTCACGACCCAAGTGCCCCACGCCGTAGGCGTAGCTTTGTCCGCCAAGATGAGAAAACAGGATATCGTTTCGTTTGTAACCTTTGGCGAAGGATCGAGCAATCAAGGGGACTTCCACGAGGGAGCCAACTTTGCGGGCGTTCATAAGCTGCCTGTGATTTTTATGTGCGAAAACAACCAGTATGCCATTTCGGTCCCGCTTCATAAGCAGATCAGCGGCAAAGTCAGCGACCGGGCGCTCGGCTATGGGTTTCCGGGCATCCGGGTGGACGGCAACGATGCGCTCGCGGTCTACAAAGCCGTGAAGGAAGCGCGCGAACGCGCTGTCCGCGGCGAAGGACCAACACTGATCGAAGCCATGATGTACCGCCTGTCTCCGCACTCCACCTCGGATAACGACTTGGCGTACCGGACCAAAGAAGAAGTAGAAGAGAACTGGAAAAAAGACGGCATTGTCCGTTTTAAACAATATTTGATCAGCTGCGGCATTTGGGATGAAGAAAAGGATGCGGACTTGCAAGCGCAGTTGGCTCTTGAGATCAAGGAAGCAACCGACTCGGCGGACAATGCTCCGTTCCCGAAACCCGAGGATACGCTGAAGCATGTGTATGCTGGCGATAGCGAAGAGGGGGTATACTAATGGCCGAAATGGAATATATCGATGCGATTCGTCTGGCAATGAAAGAAGAAATGGAAAAAGACGAAAACGTGTTTGTCCTCGGTGAGGATGTCGGCGTTAAAGGCGGCGTGTTCACGACGACCAAAGGCCTGCAGGACCAGTTCGGCGAGGAGCGGGTCATCGACACGCCGCTGGCGGAATCCGCTATCGCCGGCGTTGCGATCGGCGCGGCCATGGTCGGCATGAAGCCGATCGCGGAAATGCAGTACTCCGACTTCATGCTGCCGGCAACGAACCAAATTATCAGTGAAGCCGCGAAAATCCGCTATCGTTCCAACAACGACTGGAGCTGTCCGGTCGTCGTTCGTGCGCCGATCGGCGGAGGCATTTTCGGGGGATTATACCATTCCCAATGCCCGGAATCGATCTTTTTCGGCACCCCCGGTTTGAAAATCGTAGCGCCTTTTACCGCCTATGACGCGAAAGGACTGCTGAAAGCTGCGATCAACGATCCGGACCCGGTGCTGTTTTTTGAAAATAAAAAATGCTACCGCATGATCAAGGGCGACGTGCCTTTGGACGACTATACTGTACCGATCGGCAAAGCTAACGTGCTGCGCGAGGGGACCGACATTACGGTCATCGGCTACAGCATGCCGCTGCACTTCTGCCTTCAAGCCGCCGAAGAGCTGGAGAAAGAAGAAGGCATCTCGGCCCATATTCTGGATCTGCGCTCCCTGCAGCCGCTGGACCGTGACGCCATCATTGAGGCGGTCCGCAAAACCGGCAAGGTGCTGATCGTACACGAGGACAACAAAACGGGCGGTGTGGGCGCCGAGGTGTCCGCTATTATTTCGGAAGAATGCCTGTTCGACCTCGATGCGCCGATCAAGCGGCTGTGTGGTCCGGACGTACCGGCCATGCCGATCAGTCCGCCGATGGAGAAGTTCTTTATGCTGAGCAAGGATAAGGTCAAGCAAGCCATGCACGAACTGGCGGTTTATTGAGAATTGCCGTATGAAGGAGTGAAAATATGTCAAATCAAAAGTTTACCGATATGGTGATGCCGCAGCTGGCAGAATCGCTCGTGTCCGCCACCATCGCCAAATGGCTGAAGCAGCCTGGCGATAAAGTGGAACAGTATGAGCCGATCTGTGAGGTCATCACCGATAAGGTCAACGCGGAAATCCCGTCCACCGTGGACGGGATTATGGGAGAATGGGTCGCCGAGGAAGGCCAGACCGTCGCCGTCGGCGAGGTCATCTGCCGCATTGCGGCGGCAGGCGCTGCAGGGGCTCCGGCGGAGGAACGGCCGCAGGCGGAGCCGCGTACTACACCGGCCCCAGTACAGGCTGAAGCCTCTGGAGACCAGTCGATGCGCGGCCGGTATTCTCCAGCGGTGCAAAGCCTGGCAGCCGAGCATGGCGTGAATTTGAGCGCCGTCCAAGGAACGGGCATGGGTGGACGGATTACCCGCAAGGATGTCCTTGCTTATATCGAAAACGGCGGTGAGGCAGTGGAAACCGGCCGAGCTGCCGAAGCTCCGGCGAAGAAAGAGGTTCATTCTCCGTTCGTAGGGCTGCCGCATGCCAATCCTGCGGTCCGTCCGGAGCAGTACATCCCGGTTCCGCCGGCTTCCAGCCGGCAGTCAGGTCTGCATATGACCGAGTCGCCGCGTATTCCGGCTGTGGAACTCGAGGACCAGAACGGGCGCGCCGAGACGATGATCGACGTCACCCCGATCCGTAACGCCATTGCGACGAACATGCGCCAAAGTGTGTCAGAAATTCCGCATGCTTGGACGATGATCGAGGTCGACGTAACCAACCTGGTGCTGCTGCGCAACAAATTGAAGGATGAATTTAAGCGCAGAGAGGGCTATAATTTAACCTATCTGGCGTTTCTTCTGAAGGCTGTGGTCAATGCGATCAAGGATTACCCGATCATGAATTCGGTCTGGGCGGTCAACAAGATCATTGTGAAACGGGACATCAACATTTCCCTCGCCGTCGGGACGGAAGACTCCGTCATGACGCCGGTTATTCAACGGGCCGACCAGAAAAACATTGCCGGTCTCGCCCGTGAAATCGAAGAACTGGCGACCAAAACGCGTCAGGGCAAGCTCAAGCTGGAGGATATGCAGGGAGGCACCTTTACGGTGAATAATACCGGTTCGTTCGGTTCGATCCTGTCTTACCCGATTATCAACTATCCGCAGGCGGCCATCCTAACCTTCGAATCGATCGTGAAGCGGCCTGTCGTGATCAATGACATGATCGCCGTCCGTTCGATGGCGAATATCTGCCTGTCGCTGGACCACCGGATTTTGGACGGAGTCATCTGCGGACGCTTCCTGCAGCGCGTGAAGGAAAACGTGGAGGGCTATACGCTGGATACCAAAGTTTACTAATGAAAAGTCTTTGAAAGCTTGGTCATCATCTGAAAGGGCGTGAAGCAGTCATGACAACCAAACTTGAAGTATCCTATACGCCGATGATGGATTATGGTGCGGCCTGGGATTTGCAGAAAAGCATCGTCGGCCGCATAGACCTTGGAGAGCAGCAGGAAACCCTGCTGCTCTTGCAGCATCCACCGACGTATACGATCGGATCGCAGCGGCATCCGGAGCATCTCTTGCTCAGCAAGGAACAGCTGGAGCAGCAGGGCATCGGACTGTTTGAAATCGACCGCGGCGGCGACATTACCTATCACGGTCCGGGGCAGCTGGTCGGGTATCCGCTGCTGCTGCTGGCGGGCAAGGAAGGACTGGATCTGCACGGCTATTTGCGTAATCTGGAGCAGGTCATTATCAATTACCTTGCGCATTACGGGATCGAGGCTGGCCGCAAGCCCGAATATACGGGTGTCTGGGTAGGCGATCTGAAAATTTGCGCTATCGGGGTCAAATTCAACAAATGCAAACACCAAAGAGGGTTCGTGACCAGCCATGGGTTTGCCTTCAACATAACGTCCGGCATTCAAAACGAAGGCTTTCAGGGAATTATACCGTGCGGAATTCAGGAGTATGGCGTAACGTCGCTTGAGGACTGTATTGGAAAGCCGATCGCGGTCGAGCAGGTGGCGGAGGAGATTGTTCCGTTCTTTACCGAGGTATTCGGATTTGAGGCCGTTTCAGCCCAAGGGGCAGAGGAAAGCCCGCTGAATTCAGCGGGCTATTAAGGACTCGACGAGCCCAAAGACGACGGATCCGACCATGGCAATGAGCATGAGGTATACAAAAACGCGAAACCATTTTTTTCGTTGCATAAATAGCTCCTTTATTCATCATTAATGAAGGCTCGATGTCGAGCCGGGACAACCTATGTACTATTGTAACTTAACGCCGAAGGAGAGGAAAGTCCATTGATTAAACAAGACCGTTTGATACAGGAGTTTATGGAATTGGTTCAGGTGGACAGCGAAACAGGCCATGAAGCGGAGATCGCCGCGCTGCTCAAGCAGAAATTTACGCAGCTTGGACTGGAGGTTGTTGAAGACGATTCCCAGGCCAAAACCGGACATGGCGCCGGCAACCTGATCGTGACCTGGAAGGGGGAAGGCGGCGCGGAAGCTCCGAAGCTATTGTTCACCTGCCACATGGATACCGTAGCCCCGGGCAAAGGGATCAAGCCAGTCCTGGGAGAAGACGGTTGGATCCGCAGTGACGGGACGACGATTCTGGGGTCGGACGATAAAGCGGGCCTGGCGGTTCTGCTTGAGACGATCCGCGTTATCCAGGAGCAGCAGCTTCCCCATGGACAGATCCAATTCGTAATTACCGTCGGTGAGGAGTCTGGACTGCTGGGAGCACGTTCGATGGATCCGCAGCATTTGGATGCCGAGCTTGGATTTGCTCTCGATTCCAATGGAGAGGTCGGATCGATTGCCGTTGCGGCACCAACCCAGGCTAAAATCCAAATGAAGATTTTTGGCAAATCGGCGCATGCCGGCGTGAATCCGGAAGACGGAATCAGCGCCATTCAGGTCGCCTCCAAAGCGGTGTCGCGAATGAAGCTTGGCCGGCTCGACCAGGAGACGACAGCCAACATCGGTAAATTTTCCGGTGGTGGAGCGACCAATGTGGTGTGCGATTTTGTCCAGCTTGATGCGGAAGCGCGAAGCATCGTTCAGGAAAAGGTCGATCAGCAGATCGCCCACATGCGGGAAGCGCTCGAAACGACCGTCCGCGAGTTCGGCGCCCAGTGTGAGTTCCGGAGCGAAATCGTGTATCCCGCTTTTAATTTCAACGAAAACGATCCTGTGGTGAGCCTGGCCAAACGTGCAATTGAGCGCCTTGGACTGAGCGGAAGAGTGTTCCGTTCGGGCGGCGGCAGCGACGCCAACATTTTCAACGGGCTCGGAGTTCCTACGGTGAATCTAGCCATCGGCTATGAGGACATACATACGACGAAGGAACGGATCCGTGCGGAGGATATGGTCAAAGCGGCTGAAATGGTGCTCAGCATCATTCAGGAAACTGTCAAATCATAGCTTTAACTCTATACAGCAGAATGAACCTGCACAAACAGGCTGTTCCATGCATGCGGCAAACCGCGCTGGAACAGCTTTTTTGCTGGGCTCATCCTTCTTCACGGGCCAACGATAACGGGGAGGCTCACAAGTTAGTGAACATAACGCCGGCGATCCGCGGCAGGATGATTTCTGCGCTGTGCCGGGGTCCATACCGTATGCCAGCTGGTGGATTGGATAATTTGCAGAGCCAGGGTGATATTCGTCAAATATTCGTCAATTTGAAAATACAGTTCACTTCCGATCACTTGACGTTCCTGTCTGTGATCCAAAGAGCTGCGGGTCTCCTCCAGGAAGCAGGAGGCTGCCGCAAACCGTGCCAAGGAGTGGGACGGATCCGTTGCATAGATCGACTCGAACAGCTGCGCTGCTTTGGCGAAGTCACCTTGATCGTACAGCATTTCAGCGGCGATAAAGCAAAGTTCGAGCGAGCTCTGGCTTCTCTCGTGCGTCGGAATTCCCTCCAGTTTGTTCAGGAGCGCTTTGGCCTGTTCAATATAGCCCTCCCGGTAAAGGGTATAAATCAATTCGCTGGATTCATGGAACGAGGGTTCGGGCTGAAGGGACATCCCCATGTCCACCATGCCGAGCACGATCGCGGACTTGGCTGTTTCCAGCCGGTTAAACCTGGACAATTCGGGCAATCCAAGGCCCTCCTGAAGCGCACGGCAGCACAAATATGCCGCATGGGATGCGGTAACGGAATGGGAAGCGGACTTGACCACGACCTTGTCCGGGTCCATCGTTCGCTGCGTCAGCCGCGCGTGCGCTTCCTTGAATTGATGGGTGTGAATGAGGCACAAAATATAAATGAGTTGAACGGATTCATTGAACCGTATGTCATCCGTATAACGGCTTAGGATGCCAAAGGCTTCCTCGTACGCGCCCAGATCCGCCAGCGTTTGGCCGACCTGCAGTTCGGTCGTGTCTGAGAGCGGGACCATTTCCAGAAGGCGCCGGCATATTTCCGCATCTGTCTTTCCGGCATCGTAGAGCAGTGCTCCCCATTCCGCGAGCGTTTTCCGATGATGCTGTCCGAGATTGACCGCCCGGCGGAAAGCTTCTTCGGCTTCCTCGGTACGGCTGCTTGCATATAAGAGCCTTCCGTACTCGAGCCATCCCTGCGCTTCGTCAAAGCTTTCAGCATGGGGCAAACTTCCGGAGTTATCATGTGCATGCGTCAGAGCCGTCCGAATGTGCGTCATCGCCTCACTGTTGTGTCCGCGCGATTTATACCATAATCCCAGCTTAAAATGCAGGGACGGGGAAATCGGGTAGGCTTGCAGCAGCGTCATCAATTCATCTTTGGTCATAAATGTACCCTCCAATATATAGAACAACCTGGTGAGTGAATAGTTGGCAGGAATGCTAAAAAAATGTTTAAAAAGTTAAATCGCTTATCGTTTTTAGATCATATCCGAAAAACCTGGGAATTTCGGGGGATATTAAAGGATAAAGATTCATCCGTCCCTTAATGATCCCGCCGGGAGGACGCGAGCGATTGCAAAATGTGCTGCAGCGGCGTGTCGGGGCTCCATTCCTTCTGCAATTGGCGGAGCATGATTTTAATCTGCCAGGCCCGTCCTACCATATGGACCGAGTTCGCTGTACGGTAACTTTTCATGAAGGGATCCCTCTTTCCTTGGGGTGAAGTTTGTTATAATAAGACCATATGTGTCAGCATGGCCAAAAATGCTAGGTTTTAAATATAAGAGGTTGTTGAGCACGTACAATAAGGAGGATCATAGAATGAAAGAGTCTTTGCCACATATGAAGAAACCGTCCAAACATCTCGAGGAAGAGACCCTGTCCACCGAATCTATTTTTCAGGGAAAGGTCGTATCGTTGCAGATTGACAAGGTCCGGCTTCCCGACGGCAAAACGGCTTCACGGGAAATCATCCGCCACCCCGGTGCGGTAGCTGTTCTGGCCATCAAGGATGACCGGATGATTCTGGTCGACCAGTATCGCCAGGCCATGGGACGGTGCGAGCTTGAAATCCCGGCAGGGAAGCTGGAGCCAGGGGAGGACCCGATGGAAGCCGCCAAGCGTGAGCTTGTGGAGGAAACGGGGTATACATGCGGCCGCCTGGAGCTGCTTCACTCCTTTTATACTTCTCCCGGGTTTGCCGATGAGGTGATCCACCTCTACGTGGCACATGATCTTCAAGGGGGCGATGCGGCGCCGGATGAAGACGAGTTCGTGGAGCTGCTGGAATTGACGATGGAAGAGGCGCTGGAGGCGATTTCGCAAGGCCGGATCAGCGACGCTAAGACACTTATGGCGGTGTACGCCTGGAAGTTGAACAAGCTGACGGGTGAATTCCGCGTATGAGCAGTCCGGAACGTGTCAGTCACCAAGAGCTTGCATACGAGTCGGATATGTTGAGCGAATACTTTGCGGATCTGCACATCCATATCGGCAGGACGAACGACGGGCATGCGGTCAAAATCAGCGGCAGCTCCAATCTGACGTTCGCGAACATCGCCAAGGAAGCGTCGGAGCGCAAAGGGATCGAGCTGGTAGGCATTATCGACTGCCACTCGCCGGTCGTCCAGAAGGACATTATCGACTGCCTGGAATCCGGTGAAATGAATGAAGTGCAGGGCGGTGGGATCGCCTACCGGGGAACCACGATTCTTCTGGGCTCCGAAATTGAAATCTATGAACAGGGTAAGGGCGCTGCGCATCTGCTCGTTTATTTTACGGACCTGTCTACGATGAAGCGCTTTACGGCCTGGATGTCAGGCCATATGAAAAACGTAAACCTCAGCTCACAGCGCATTTACGTTTCCGGACGGGAGCTGCAGGCTAAGGTGTACGACATGGGAGGCATCATGATTCCCGCCCACGTTTTTACTCCGCATAAAGGCCTGTACGGCAGCATGACGCCGCGAATGGAGCATGTGCTCGACCCGGGGCTTGTGAGCGGAATCGAGCTTGGGCTGAGCTCCGATTCGGAAATGGCCGGACTGATATCGGAGCTCGATCCGTATACGTTTGTAACCAACTCCGATGCCCATTCCCTGGGTAAAATCGCCCGCGAGTACAACCGGATCCGTTTGGCGGAGCCGACCTTTGCCGAATTCCGCAAGGCGATGGAGAGGGTGGACGGCAGGTGCGTGACAGGGAACTACGGCCTCAATCCGCGTCTGGGCAAGTACCACCGTACCTATTGCCATGGCTGCAGCCGCGTGTTGGACATCGAACATGGGGGCGCAGGCTGCCCGTTCTGCGGCAGCACCAAGCGGGTACAGGGGGTGCTCGACCGGATCCTCGATATCGCCGACCGCAAAGAGCCGTACATGCCTGCCTTCCGGCCGGCATATCATTACCAGGTTCCGCTTGAGTTCATTCCGGGTCTCGGCAAGGCCAAAATGAAGCAGCTGCTGGAGGGGTTCGGTACAGAAATGTCGATTCTCCACCATGCGGGTGAAGCAGAAATTGCCGAGGTTGTGGGCACCGATTTGGCGCGGATGATCGTCATGGCCAGAAACGGCACCCTGAAGCTGACCTCAGGCGGAGGGGGAACTTACGGGAAAGTGGAAGGGTCGTCCGTGTCCAAGACATAGTTTGGGACTTGCCTTCATACAGTAAGGGTATGCGATTGGAAAGGGGAGAAACTGCATGCGAGCTTTCCGCCATGCCCTGAAAGAACAAAACATCCTGTATATTTTTGTCGCCGTACTGTTTCTGGTTGGAGTCATCTTCGGCGCGCTCATGGTCAATGCTCTTTCCCTTGAACAGCAGCAGGACTTGGGACGGTATTTGGGCAATTTTTTCGTAACCGTTAATCAGGGAGCGGAGGCCGGACAGCCTGCGCACTCCTACTGGGACATCGCCGGGCTGCATTTGAAATGGGTTGGTCTGATTTGGATTCTCGGCCTGTCGGTCATCGGCCTGCCGGGCATTCTGATCCTCGATTTTTTGAAAGGCGTTCTGGTCGGCTTTACGGTTGGCTACCTGGTCGGCCAGTTTTCGTGGCACGGTCTGCTGTTTGCGCTGGTGTCGGTAGCTCCGCCGAACCTGCTTATCATTCCGGTGCTGATCGTTTGCAGCGTATCGGCGATCGCCTTTTCGCTTCATATTATTAAAAACCGGGTGATGCTCCAGCGTCCGGGCAACATTACCCGCCCATTTGCATCGTATGTCGGGATGACGCTCGTCATGGGCCTGATCATGCTCGGCATCTCCTCATTTGAAACCTGGGTGACTCCCACGATGATGAGATGGGTGACGCCCATGCTGATCCACGCTCCGGCCATCTCCGGCATGTGAGGCAAAAGCGTTTGACTTTGTTTGGCAACTCCCCATATAATGAGAGAAGCGGTTATAGATAGGTGCAGAGATTTTCCTGTGGGGAGGGAGACAATGGAAGCACGGATCGATAAAATCAAACAACAGTTACAATCCCAGGGCTATAAGCTGACACCCCAGCGGGAAGCTACCCTCAGAGTATTATTGGAGAATGAAGAAGACCATCTGAGTGCGGAAGACGTATTTATGCTTGTGAAAGAAAAGGCTCCGGAAATCGGTCTGGCAACCGTGTACCGTACCTTGGAGCTGCTGAGCGAGCTGCATGTCGTCGAGAAGATCAACTTTGGCGACGGTGTAGCCAGATACGATCTACGCACCGATACGGCCAAGCATCACCATCATCATATGATCTGCGTGAAATGCGGGAGCATGGATGAGATCCGCGAGGACTGGCTTGGACCGCTGGAAGAGCGGGTTGAACGGGAATTCAATTTCACCGTCTCGGACCACCGTCTTGATTTCCACGGGGTATGCTACCGCTGTAAGGCGAAGGAAGACAACGGCGGCAGCGATGACAAGTAATCATACAACGATTTTATAATATGATCTTGACGATCAAAGCTCTCTGCCCGGCATGCTGCCGGAAGGGGGCTTTTTTGGTCGGGGCGTCCTGGGGCATACATAAGGACAAACGTTCATATGCTGGATATAGCAAGGATGAACGGGAAGGAGAGGCGTCTCCTTCAAGAATGTGAGGTGCTTCCGGGATGATCATTCCGCTGCGAAAATGGCTGTCCGTGCTAAAGTTTCTGATCGTGTTTGTTTCTTTGGCCTATATGTTCTACCATGTGCTGACCCTGTTCACCGCTTGGATCACGCCGGTTGACCATTACCGCATTCCGGAGGGTCATGCCGTCAAGGCGTTCCAGTCCGGTGACGGGAAGCAGAACGGTGAACGGATGGGGGACAGGCTCCGTTTTTATTTTTGGTATGGTGAATAATGCCTCCGGCAGGGGACGTCCGCCCTGCTGTCGAAGTAGAACAGGACGAAGATACGTCAATCCAAAAAGAACCCGAAGGAGCTGTTTCACAACATGATGCAGTACGTACAGCCCTTCATTCGGTACATCCGTGAGGAGAAAGGGCTGTCCAGTAACACACTTGAATCGTACACCCGTGATGTCCGTCAGTTTGTGGAATTTGTAGAGGAACGAGGGCTGAACTCGGCGGATCAGGTCAAACGGACGCATATCCAAATGTATTTGAACCTGAAGAAGCAGGAGCGCATGGCCCCGGCGACGCTCGCCCGCAAGCTGGTTTCCGTACGGTCTTTTATTCATTATTTGATCCGGGAATCCGTCATCCGGCAGGATCCGAGTCTTGGACTCGACGCTCCCCGGCTGGAGAAGAAGCCTCCAAGAGTTCTGTCCATCGGGGAAGTGAACCGGCTGCTGGAAGCTCCCGATGTTACCGCGCCGCAGGGGCTTCGGGACAAAGCCATGCTGGAGCTGCTCTACGGTACCGGTTTGAAAGTATCGGAGCTCATCTCCCTGAACGTGGACGATGTCAATTTGGACATGCATTTCCTCCGCTGCACAAGCAGCGCAGGCAAGGAACGGGTGCTTCCGATCAATGGGATTTCGGCCGGGGCGGTCAAGGAGTATATCACCGGAATGCGGGATCCGCTCGTACGGGAAACCTCCTCGGACGACAGAGCCCTGTTCCTGAACCTGACCGGCAGCCGCCTGACGCGCCAAGGATTCTGGAAGGTGTTGAAAAAATACGCCGCCGATGCGGAGATCGAAGGCGAGATTACGCCGCATACGCTCAGGCATTCATTTGCCTCACACCTGCTGGAGAACGGAGCCGATCTGCGCTCCGTACAGGAGATGCTGGGGCATGCCGATATGGCGACGACCCAAATGTACACCACAAGCACGAAAAGAACGATGAAGGACGTTTATGAAGAGCACCATCCCCGTGGACGGGATCATTCCAATACCGATTAGGAGAGATTATACGCATGTCAACGACACAGCTGAAGCAAATTCAAGAGGCAGCCGCCTTTATCCAGAGCAAGGGAGGCGTTCAACCGGAAGTGGGCCTCATACTCGGTTCCGGTCTCGGAATACTGGCTGACCTGATCCAGGACGGCATATCCATTGCCTACGAGGATATCCCTCATTTTCCGGTGTCGACGGTGGAAGGCCATGCGGGAGAGCTCCTGCTCGGTACGATTGAAGGACGAAGTGTCGTCTTAATGAAGGGACGCTTCCACATGTATGAGGGTTACGGCCCGGAAGTGACGGCTTTCCCGGTAAGGGTCATGAAAGAGCTCGGCGTGAAGAGCCTGCTGGTGACCAATGCTGCCGGCGGGATCAACACGGCTTTCGAACCGGGAGACCTGATGGTCCTGACCGACCATCTAAACCTGACCGGCCGAAATCCGCTCATCGGCGCGAACGAACCGGCGCTTGGCGTCCGCTTCCCCGATATGTCCGAGGCGTACAGCCGGCGGCTCCGTCAGCTCTTGAAGGACACGGCTGCGTCGAAGAACATTCCGATTCGCGAAGGCGTATATGCCGGCCTGCTTGGACCGACGTACGAAACGCCGGCCGAAATCCGCATGCTGCGTACGATCGGTGCAGACGCTGTCGGCATGTCGACGGTATCGGAGACGATCGTGGCCCGGCACGCCGGCCTGGAAGTGCTCGGCATTTCCTGCATCAGCAACATGGCGGCAGGCATTCTGGACCAGCCATTGTCCCATGAAGAGGTCATGGAAACGACCGAGAGAGTCCGCGAGAAGTTCCTCGGCCTAGTGCTTGCGGTCATCCCTCATATGTAATATGCACGGCCGTTTATTCAAAGCAGCCCCCGCAGGAGACTCCTGCGGGGGTTTTTGCGTGTATCAAAAATAATTCGGCGTAAGCCGCCCCTGGCATGGAATATTTTCCTGTGATCCTGACGAAACTGAAAGACAGTAACCATTTCAATTGAACCATATAGAAATGAACTAAAGAAATGAAAGTTATAGGCCGTATCAGGCCTTAATAACAGGAAGTTCAATGAAAAAGCTTTAGTTCAATCTATACAATAGGTCAGGAGGGGACTTATTTTGAAAAAAACGATACTGGCGCTCGCGCTGTCCTTCGGGCTGTCCACGGTGGCGCTGCCTTATCTGGGGTATGCCGAGGAAGCGCCAAAAGGCGGTCAGGCTCCGGGCGTGGAGCTGGCGGCGAATGCTAGGTCAGCCATCCTTATGGATGCGGATACAGGAACGGTCATTTATGAGAAGAACAGCCATGATAAACTTCCGCCAGCAAGCATTACGAAAATTATGACCATGCTGCTGACCATGGAAGCCATCGACGAGGGCAAGCTGAAAATGACCGATATGGTCCGGACGAGCGAATATGCGGCGTCTATGGGCGGTTCGCAAATATTCCTTGAGCCGGGTGAAGAGATGACGGTCAACGAAATGCTCAAGGGCATCGCAATGGCTTCCGGCAACGATGCCTCGGTGGCGATGGCCGAAAAAATCGCCGGCACGGAGCAGGCCTTTGTCCAAATGATGAACGACAAGGCACAGGAGCTGGGGCTGAAGGATACCCATTTCGTGAACTGTAACGGGCTTCCTGCCGAGAACCATTACTCTTCGGCGCACGATATCGCGGTGATCAGCCGTGAACTGTTGAAGCATTCGGAAATTACGAAATACACCGGCTCCTATCAGGACTATTTGCGAAAAGATTCCGAAAAGCCCTTCTGGCTCGTGAATACGAACAAGCTGGTCCGCTTCTATACTGGGGCCGACGGTCTCAAAACGGGGTATACCTCCGAGGCGAAGTTCTGCCTCTCGGCTACGGCCAAGAACGGCAACCTGAGAGCGATCGCCGTGGTGCTGGGCGAGCCTAACACCAAGACGCGGAACGAAGAAGTGTCCAAAATGTTCGACTATATGTTTGCCCAGTACAGCACGCACACCATTTTCAACCCGGGTGACGTGATGGGTACGGTGAAGGTGAACAAGGGCAATACGAAGGAACTGACCTTGAAGGCCGGACAAACCTACAGCGTTCTGACAAAGAAAAACGCCAAGGCAGCAGACATCCGCCACGAAATGGTCGTACCGAAGGAGATCAAGGCTCCGGTCCAGCAGGGACAGGTTCTCGGTAAACTGGTCGTCTACGAAGGCGGCAAGGTGCTGAAGGAATTTGAGCTGAAATCGCCGGAGACGGTGGGCAAGGCCGGATGGTGGAAGCTGTTCAAACGGACGACATCAAAATTGTTTCTTGTAGATTGATAGCGGTTTTCTTCTAGTTTTGTCGTGATGCAGGAATCCGGTTTTACTCCGTAGAAATCGTTGTTCATGACAGGGAGGAGAGTGAGCAAACGTGAATCTGCAAGTGGAAATGGAGCATCACCGCAACATCTTGATTGTGCGCTTATCGGGAGAGCTCGATCACCATACGGCTGACCATGTCCGCATGAAAATGGATGAGACGATCCAGCGCGGACTGACAGACCATCTGGTGCTCAGCCTGAAAAATTTACAGTTCATGGACAGCTCAGGCCTGGGTGTGATCCTCGGAAGGTATAAGCTGATCAAGGCCAAGGGCGGCAAAATGGCGGTGTGCGACGTCAATCCTACCGTCTACCGGCTGCTCGATATGTCCGGCTTGTTCAAAATTATGCCCATTTACGATAACGAGGGTCATGCGCTCTCGGGTCTGGAGGTCGTGTCATGAGTAAAGAAAAGGCCATGGAACGCAATTTCATGACGCTGCAGTTCGCAGCCAAGTCGGAAAACGAATCGTTCGCCCGTGTGACGGTGGCCGCCTTCATTTCACAGCTGGACCCGACCATGGATGAGCTGAGCGACCTGAAAACGGTCGTTTCCGAAGCGGTGACCAACAGCATCATTCACGGGTACGACAGCGATCCCGAGGGGATCGTCACGATCACTGCGGAAATTGTGGGAGATACCGTTACTCTGACCGTGGAGGATCGGGGAAGAGGCATCGAAGACCTGGAGCTTGCCAAGCAGCCCCTGTATACGTCGAAGCCGGAGCTGGAACGGTCGGGCATGGGCTTTACGATCATGGAGAACTTTATGGATGAATTCGAGGTATCCAGCGAGCCCGGTTCCGGAACATCAATCAAGATGAAGAAGAGGATCGAATCTAAGAAAGCTTTGTATAATTAGGGGTTGGGCGCATGGATGCTGATGTGAAGAAAGGTTCGCAGACTTATTTGGATGATGCCGAAGTCAAACGTCTGATCGCACTCAGCCAGACCGGGGACAGCTTGGCCCGCGATACGCTGGTAAACTGCAACATCCGCCTCGTCTGGTCTGTCGTGCAAAGGTTTATGAACCGGGGGTACGAACCCGAGGATCTGTTCCAGATCGGATGCATCGGCCTGCTGAAATCGGTCGACAAATTCGATTTAAGCTATGACGTCAAGTTTTCCACCTATGCTGTTCCGATGATTATCGGCGAGATACAGCGCTTTCTCCGCGATGACGGAACGCTGAAGGTCAGCCGGTCACTGAAGGAAATGGCCAACAAGGTACGCAAGAAAAGGGACGAGCTGTCGAAGCACCTGGACCGACTGCCGACCGTCAAGGAAGTGGCCGAGGAGCTTGGGGTAACGCCGGAGGAAGTCGTGTTCGCCCAAGAGGCCAACAAGCCGCCGACCTCGATCCACGAGACCGTGTTCGAAAATGACGGGGATCCCATCACGCTGATGGACCAGATCGCCGACGAATCCCAGGAACGCTGGTTTGATAAACTGGCGCTGAACGAAGCAATCGACGGCCTGTCGGAGCGGGAAAAGCTGATCGTCTATTTAAGGTACTACCGCGACCAGACCCAATCGGAGGTAGCCACCCGGCTCGGGATATCCCAGGTACAGGTTTCGCGCCTCGAGAAAAAAATACTGCAGCTGATCCGCGATCAGATTGCCCAGTGAACAAGGAACCGTCTTCCGTAAAGGAAGGCGGTTCCTTTTTTTGGGCAGCGATGCAAATCGGACTAGAAAGTAGACCTTTTTCCTATACTAACGGTAATTCAGCAGCAAAAGGAGTGATTGGATGTCTGATCACGGATTGCCTACGGTCTACCTGCAGCTGCGCAGCCGCGTACCGATTTCCCATGGAAGGGTCGTGACCCTCGGCCACATCGCCCGGATTTTATGCGACCCCGAGTGGGAATCTTCGCTCCGCAGCCTGGAGCTGGTTCATCCCCATAAGTGGGATGGAAATTTGTTGTTAATTGACATGATGCACATCATACCGAAGATCCAGGAGCTCATTCCGGGCGTCCGCATTGAGTCGATGGGGAACAAGCACTCCCTGGTGGAAGTGGTAAAAAAGGAGAAGAAACCGTCACTGATCCTATTCATCCTCGTCTGGCTCCTCCTTTTCTTCGGGTCAGCGCTGACGATCATGAATTTCCATGCGGACGTGAACATGCAGGAGGTGCAAATCCGTACGGTGGAAATGGTGACCGGCCGCCGGGACGAGCATCCCTACTTGTTCCAGACGGCTTATTCCTTCGGCATCGGGTTTGGCATGGTCGTTTTCTTCAACCATTTATTCAAAAAGAAGTGGAACGAGGAGCCGACCCCGCTGGAAGTGGAAATGTTTCTGTACCAGGAAAATATCGACCAGTACGTCGTTGCCGAGGAATATAAACGGATGAAAACCGCGAGCCGTCAGGGGGATTCGTCTTGATTCTGGTCGGCTGGATCATCCAAATACTGCTCGGGATTGCCGGGGGAATTGCGGTTGGCGGCGGTGTTATTGCGCTGTTCATCGTTCTGGACATGATCCCAAGGCTGGCTCAGCTGACTTCATCCTATAACCGGGTTCACTGGTACGAAGGGGCGATGGTAACAGGGTCGCTGGTCGGGACCGTGTTCGACTTTTGGAACTGGAAACTATCCTTGGGACCGCTGGCCAGCCTCTTGATCGGGCTGTATAACGGGATATTCGTCGGTATGCTGGCCGCCGCGCTCACCGAAGTGCTCAACGTGCTGCCCATTTTGGCTAAAAGGCTGCAGATGACCCGCTACCTGTTCGGTTTTTTGATGGCGATGGTCACGGGAAAAGTGGCGGGTTCCCTGTTTGACTGGTTTGTTTACAGAAAGTAAGGAGGAACGCTTCGTGAGAGATGACAAGGATCAGGAAATCAACGTAGAGGACCCTGCCGGCATTGCGATGATCATGCAGTACGGGGACGAATCGAAAGAGAAGAAGGAAGACGCTTCTCATCCGTCGGAGGAGGGGAAGGAGCCCCGGAGGACGGCGGGCCGGCGTGAAGGCGGCGAAGAACAGGCTGAGGGTGAGCATAAGGCAGCGGGTGACGGCGGAGAAGATAAGCGGATGCAGGAAAAACGCGACCAGGAAAGGTCCGACACCGTCGAGGAATCCATCATCTATTGGCAGGATAAGGATGAAATTCCGGAAAGCCTGGAGACGACCAAAAACACGCTCAAGGAAGTGGTGGGCCTGGGTTCATCCTTTGACATCGTGTTTCGCGAAATGACCCTCGCCGGCCAGAACACGGGATTGTTCTTCATTAACGGCTTTGCCAAAGACAACATCATGCTGGAAATACTGAAGCGGCTCACCTATTTGTCCGCCGACCAGCTTAATTCGGATGCGCTTAAGTCCTTTTTTGAATTTTACATCCCGCATATTCAGGTCGAGATTGTCGACAAGCTCAGCGCGGCAGTCAATAAAGTACTGATGGGGATGTCCGCACTATTCATCGAGGGAGAACGGGCGTGCATCATTTTAGATACCCGGAATTATCCGGTCCGTAGTCCCGAAGAACCTAGCATTGAACGAGTGGTGCGGGGCGCGCGCGACGGGTTCACCGAAACGCTGCTTACCAACATCGCCCTCGTGCGGCGGCGGATCCGCGACCCCGGATTCAAAAGCGAGCTTGTGCAGGTCGGGCGGCGAACGAGGACAGACGTCTGTATTGCCTACATCGACGATATTGTAGACAAGGTTCAGGTGGACTCCATCCGGAAGAAAATCAAAAGTATTGACATCGACGGCCTTCCCCAAGGCGACAAGCAGCTGGAGGAAGTCATTATCAATAAGGGATGGCATCCGTATCCGCTGGTCAGATATTCAGAGAGACCGGACGTGGTCGCTTCGCATATCTTGGAAGGCAGGGTAGTGGTGTTCGTGGACACCTCGCCGAGCGTGATGGTCATGCCGACTACGTTTTTCGACCTGTGCCAGCATGCCGAAGAGAACCGGCAGACGGCCTTTATGGGGACGTACCTCAGGTGGGTTCGGTTTCTGGGCATTTTCGCCTCCATGTTTCTGCTTCCGCTCTGGATGCTGCTTGTGATCGATCCGCATCTGAAGCCTCCGGAATTAAATTTCATCGGGCCGCATGATACGGGCAAAATTCCGCTTATCGCCCAGTTTCTGCTGGTCGAGTTCGGCGTCGATCTCCTCCGATTGGCCGCTGTGCATACGCCGACCCCGCTGGCTTCGGCCATGGGCCTCATCGCGGCGATCCTCGTCGGGGACATAGCGGTGAAAACAGGCTTGTTCGTCAATGAGGTCGTCTTGTACATGGCCGTAGCGGCCATCGGCATGTTCGCCACGCCGAGCTATGAGCTGGGGTTGGCCAACCGGATGGTGAGGCTTGTGCTGCTGGTCGCGGTGGCTATTTTCAAAGTGCAGGGATTCGTTGTCGGGACGACGCTGCTGATCCTGCTGCTGACGCTGCACCGGTCTTACAACTCGTCTTATCTATGGCCGTTTATACCGTTTAATGCAAAGGCTCTGTCTGAAGTGCTGCTGCGCTTCCCGGTGCTTGAGAGCAAGAAAAGGCCGTCTTTCAACAAAACGAGGGATAATACGCGGATGGCGAAGAACCCGGACAACCGCGAACAGTCGTAGGAAAACACAAATGTTGTGCAAAAAAATCCATTCATTCTCTTCCCTTGTCTGGTATACTGATGTAAAAGTTCACATGGAATATTTACATTTCCAAGGAAAGCGAAGGGATGCATAATATGTTTCTACATGGTACAAGTAAAATCAATGCGGACGGTCACCTGGAAATCGGTGGCTGTGACGTTACCGAGCTGAAGAAGCAGTATGGTACGCCGCTTTATATCGTCGACGAGGAGCTGGTCCGCACGCGGTGCCGCGAATACGTCGATGCGTTCCGCGCGTCCGGACTGAAGTTCCAGGTGGCTTACGCCAGCAAGGCGTTCTGCGTCATGGCCATGTGCCGGATCGCAGAGGAAGAGGACATGTCTCTAGACGTCGTGTCCGACGGCGAATTGTTCACGGCGCTTCAGGCAGGCTTCCCGGCCAAGCGCATCCATTTCCACGGCAACAACAAGACAGTGGAAGAGATGGAAATGGCGATCGACGCCGGCATCGGCTGCTTCGTCGTAGACAATTTTGTTGAGCTGCATGTGCTGGAATCGGTGGCGGCTGAGAAAAAGGTGAAGGTCAACATTTTGCTCCGTGTCACACCAGGGGTTGAAGCTCATACGCATGAATATATTTCAACCGGCCAAACCGACTCGAAGTTCGGTTTCGACATCGGTAACGGCTCTGCGTTTGAAGCCGTCAAAGCAGCTGCCGCTCAGGAGCATCTGGAGCTTCTTGGCGTCCATTCCCATATCGGGTCGCAGATCTTCGAGGTCGACGGATTTCAGATGGCGGTTCAGCGCGTAGCCGAATTTGCCAAGAGTGTCAAAGAACAGCTGGGCGTGCAGTTCAAAGTAGTGAACCTCGGCGGAGGCTTTGGCATCCGTTACGTTGAAGGCGACACGCCGCTTGAAGTCAGCCAGTACGTGAAGGCGATTACCGACGCGGTGAAAACGCATTTTGCCGAGTGGGGAAGCGAGCTGCCGGAAATTTGGGTGGAACCGGGCCGCAGCATCGTGGGCGATGCGGGGACAACCTTGTACACCGTCGGCACCAGCAAGGATATTCCGGGTGTGCGCAAGTACGTGGCCGTGGATGGCGGCATGACGGACAACCCGCGTCCGGCGCTGTACGAGTCGAAGTATGAGGCCATGCTGGCCAACCGTGCCAACGACAAGCCGGAAGAAACCGTGTCCATTGCGGGCAAATGCTGCGAGAGCGGCGACATGTTGATATGGGATGCAGAGCTTCCGAAAGTCAATAACGGTGACCTGCTCGCCGTTTCGTGCACAGGGGCCTACAACTATTCCATGGCGAGCAACTACAACCGGATTCGCAAACCGGCGGTCGTGTTCGTGAACCAAGGTCAAAGCGACCTGGTTGTTCGCCGCGAGAGCCTTCAGGATATCATCGGCCACGATGTCATTCCTGAGCGGATCGCAAAGCAGGCTGTGCTTAAGTAAGGAGATGCATTAAGGGGACAGGCGCTGTTCGCCAGCGCCTCTGGTAAGTGAATTGGTGCGCAGTATAAAGGATCATCTCTGTATTGGGGAATGCAGAGGGGTCCTTTTGCGCGTTTATAGAACGAGGAGAAATGCGGAATTATTTTGCTTCGCCCGGGATTTCATAGTAAACTAGAAGATGTCTGTTAACACTCAGGAAAGACATGAAAGGAGTCATTGACATAATGGCCAAGCAAGCAAAAATCACTCTTGAAAACGGCGGCGAAGTGCTGCTCGATCTGTTTGAAAAAGACGCTCCGAACACGGTGGCGAACTTTGAAAAATTGGCAAACTCCGGTTTCTACAACGGTCTGGTGTTCCACCGCGTCATTCCGGGATTCGTTGCGCAGGGCGGTTGCCCGAACGGCACCGGTACCGGTGGCCCAGGCTACACAATCAACTGCGAGATCAACCCGAACAAACACGAGCGCGGATCGCTGGCGATGGCACATGCCGGCCGCAACACAGGCGGAAGCCAGTTCTATATCTGCTACCAACCGCAGCCGCATCTCGACGGACAACATACCGTATTCGGCAAAGTGACGAAGGGTATGGAATACGTCGACGCGTTCCAAGGCCGCGACGTGATGAAGACGGTCGAAGTATACGAAGCTTAATCTGCGAGTCGCGCACGATTTATCAGCCGCTTTCCCTGTTTCCAAAAGGGACAAGCGGCTTTTTGTTCAGGGCTGGGAAAAGAGGCGTATTGATTTTTTGCCGAGGCAGTGTTAACATTTCCTAGTATAGATGGGGCTCCCACTAGGCAGCCATTCCATCTGGCAATTGCATATTGATATTGGTTATATCCTTCGGGGCAGGGTGAAATTCCCTACCGGCGGTGATGACGCGGCAGGCAGATCAGTTCTGGCGCCCGTCTCAGTCCGTGACCCGGACGCTTCGTTTGACGCTGAGCGTACGGTGGACCTGGTGCAAATCCGGGACCGACAGTATAGTCTGGATGGGAGAAGGAGAGAAAGCGTGCACTTCAGTTCGGAGTGCAGCTGTCCAATAAGATGTCACGTGTACGTGGTTGTTTTCACATAGTAGAAGGTTGTCCCTGGAGGGATGGCTTCTGTTTGTTGACGACTTTACGCTACCGATGACTTATTTGGCTGATCCTGAATTTTGGGATTCTGCAGCCTTATTGGAGTGTATCAGACTTGTCTCTCACAGCCCCGAGGATGGTTTAAGCCATCCCGGGGCTTTTTGCTTTTTTACAAAGACCTGGGCATCCCCGGAGAGTACCGGTTTGAACAGCGCGGAGCTAAAGATGCACATGGTAAGGTTATTTACCATGGAATTTACAACTTGTGAAGTATCTGCAAAGCGCCCGAAGCCGAGACTTAGCTTTGAGGGGATGTCCCGATTACGAACAAGGGGGGAGATGAATGGACGGCATCATCAACGATGAATTCTATATGGCGCTTGCGCTCGATATGGCGGAGCGGGCACAGGGTCAGACCGGGATCAATCCGGTTGTTGGCTGCGTCGTCGTTAAAGACGGGGCTATGGTTGGGCTTGGCACGCATTTGCAGCGGGGAACCGCCCATGCGGAAGTCCATGCGCTGAATATGGCGGGTGACCGTGCGGAAGGGAGTACGGTCTATGTAACGCTGGAGCCCTGCAGCCATTACGGAAAAACGCCGCCCTGCAGCGAACGCCTTATACGCGAGAAGGTGAAGCGGGTCGTCGTGGCCTGCGAAGATCCCAACCCCCAGGTGGCGGGCAGAGGAATTGAGCTGCTCCGCCGCAGCGGGATTGAGGTGGAAGTTGGGCTGCTCGGTGACAGGTCCCGCCGCTTGAACGAAAAGTTTATCAAGTATATTACGACCGGGCTTCCCTATGTGACGGTCAAGACAGCAAGCACGCTGGACGGGCGCATCGCAGCCGAATCGGGAGACAGTAAATGGATCACGAACGAAGCGGCCCGGGAGCAGGTTCATACGCTCCGCCACCGCCATCAAGGGATTATGGTTGGCGTAAATACAGTGATCGCGGACAATCCGCAGCTGACTACCCGGCTGCAGGGCGCCATCGGTCTGAATCCTGTACGGATCGTCGTCGATTCCTTGCTGCGGATTCCGCTTGAGTCGAAGGTGGTTCAGGATGGAGCTGCGCCGACCGTCATTTTGACGACGGAACGCGCCGATCTGGATAAGGCGGATGCCCTTAAGGAGTTCGGCGTAGAAACGATCCGCTGCGGATCGGGCCCGCAGGTCGATCTTCGCCTGGCGATGCAGGAGCTGGGCAAACGTGAGATCGGCTCGATTCTGGTGGAAGGCGGCGGTCGGCTGAACGGTGCCTTGCTGGAGGCCCGGCTGATCGACCGGATCGTACTCTATTTCGCACCGAAAATCGTTGGAGGCACGGCGGCCCCCGTCAACTTCTCGCTGCGAGGAGCCGACAAGATGGCGGACGCCGTCCGGCTAGAAGACGTAGAGACCGAAGTGCTCGGGGATAACGTCTGCATCAGCGGAAAGCCGGTTTGGCCGGCATGACATGATCCGGAAAAACGATACTTAACTATTTAATGAGCTGCACACGGTTAACGATATGAATCGTATGAAATACTTCTTTACAGGACAGAAAGGAGCGGTTGCGATGTTTACCGGTTTGGTTGAAGAGGTCGGCGTCATGCGGGGCGTCTCCAGCAAAGGGGAAGCGATGATCCTCCATATCGAGGCCTCCCGGATTATGGGCGATCTCAAAATCGGGGACAGCGTCTCGGTCAATGGCGTCTGCCTCACGGCTGTCGAGATTGGAGCCCGTTCGTTCGCGGTGGACGTCATGCCGCAAACGTACCGCCATTCCACTTTGAAATCGCTGGGGGCTGGAAGCCGGGTGAATTTGGAGCGCGCCATGCAGGTGGGCGCCCGCTTCGGCGGACATATCGTGCAGGGACATGCCGACGGGACAGGGACGATCCGGGCGATGGACCGGGATCAGAATGCGGTGTTGATCGAAGTGGAGCCGGAAGATACAGCTCTGCTCCGCTATATCATCCCGCAAGGATCTATTACCCTGGACGGCATCAGCTTGACGGTGGTCAAGACGAGCGCCACAACATTCACCGTTTCCATTATCCCACATACGCTTGCGGAGACGAGTCTGGCAGACAGAAAGCCTGGAAGTGCCCTGAATCTGGAATGCGACATTCTCGGAAAATATGTGGACCATTTGCTTCACTACCGAACAGGGGAAGGGAATGGGCGTCCTGAACCTTCAGGAATCAGCCTGGAGCTGCTAGCACAACACGGATTTGCATGAGGCAGGCAAGAGGACAGACAGGCCAATATGCCCATGCAGGAATAGGAGGGAAACCCATGGAGGAGGATTTTGTGTTTGACCGCATTGAAGATGCGGTGTCTGACTTGTCGGCAGGCAAGGTCGTTATCGTCGTAGACGACGAGGACCGCGAGAACGAAGGAGATTTTATCGCCTTAGCGGATCAGGCAACGCCTGAAGTCATCAACTTCATGATCACGGAAGGACGCGGACTGGTCTGCATGCCGATTACCGAGGAAAGAGCCGCAGAGCTCGGCCTGAAGCCGATGGTATCGAACAATACGGACCATCACGGCACGGCTTTTACCGTCTCCATCGACCACAAGGAGACGACTACGGGCATCTCCGCCTATGAGCGGTCCCTGACCGCCAAAGCGCTGGCCGACCCGGAAGCGACTGCAGCAGATTTCCGGCGCCCCGGCCACATGTTTCCGCTGATTGCCAAAACCGGCGGCGTGCTCCGACGCGCCGGCCATACCGAAGCGGCGGTGGATCTCGCCCGTCTCAGCGGATCGTTCCCGGCCGGAGTGATCTGCGAGATCATCAAAGAGGACGGGACGATGGCACGGCTGCCGGACCTCGCGCAAATCGCCAAGAAACATGGCCTCAAGCTGATCAGCATCAAGGATTTGATCCAGTACCGCAACAATAAGGAAAAGCTCGTTACTCGCGAGGTATCGGTGCGGATGCCGACGGACTTCGGCGAGTTCCAGGTAGTCGCCTACACGAATGCGGTGGACAATAAAGAACATTTGGCGCTCGTCAAAGGGGACATCGCATCCGGGGAGCCGGTGCTCACCCGCGTCCATTCCGAATGCCTGACAGGGGATGTGTTCCATTCCCATCGCTGCGATTGCGGCCCGCAGTTTGAAGCCGCACTCCGGCAGATCAACGAAGAAGGCCGCGGCGTGCTGCTGTACATGCGCCAGGAGGGACGCGGTATCGGGCTCCTTAACAAGCTGAGAGCCTATAAGCTCCAGGAAGAGGGCCTTGATACGGTCGATGCCAACCTGAAGCTTGGATTCCCAGCGGATCTTCGCGATTACGGCATTGGAGCTCAAATATTGAAGGATCTCGGCATTCGCCAAATTCGGCTGCTGACGAACAATCCGCGCAAAATCAAAGGCCTGGAAGGCTACGGGCTGGAAATCGTCGAGCGCGTGCCGATCCAAATGCAGGCCAATAAGGACAACGAGAACTACTTGCATACGAAGCAAATGAAGCTGGGGCACATGCTGAAATTTGAGCAGCCCGATTCATTGACGACGACTACCGAATAATTACAGGAGGCTGATAAAGCATGGCACATATTTATGAAGGAAACTTGGTATCCGAAGGATTAAAATACGGCATCGTGGTAGGAAGATTCAATGAGTTCATCACCAGCAAGCTGCTGGGCGGCGCACTTGACGGCCTTAAGCGTCACGGCGCCAAGGAAGAAGAAGTGGACGTGGCATGGGTTCCGGGCGCTTTCGAAATCCCGCTGATTGCCCAGAAGATGGCGGAAAGCGGCAAGTACGACGCCGTCATTACGCTCGGCACGGTTATCCGGGGGTCAACCTCCCATTACGACTATGTGTGCAACGAGGTGGCCAAAGGCGTGGCGGCGATCAACCTGAAAACCGGCGTTCCTACCATTTTCGGCGTCTTGACGACAGAGAACATCGAGCAGGCGGTGGAACGGGCCGGAACGAAGGCCGGAAACAAAGGATACGATGCTGCGGTGGCGGCAATTGAAATGGCCAACTTGACGAAACAGTTAAAATAGTGCTTATTTAATGTAGTACCCTTTTTTACGGGTACTGCATTTTTTATGTCCGCAAAGTGCCTTAAGCGCCATTGGGACACAGCCCCGCTTGGCGGGCGTACTTTAAGTGACGGGAGGATAAGCCGTGAACACTGTATTATACAAGCTGGAGACGTTTGAAGGACCGCTTGATTTGCTGCTGCACCTGATTGACAAAGCGGAAATCGACATCCAGGATATCCCCGTCAGTGAGATTACCGATCAATATATGGAATATTTGCAGAGCATGCAGGAGCTCGAATTGGATATCACCAGCGAGTTTCTGGTTATGGCGGCCACGCTGCTGTCGATCAAGAGCAAGCTCCTGCTGCCGAAGCCTCCGGTATTTGAAATGGACGAGTTTGACTTTTATGAAGAAGAAGAAATCGATCCGCGGGCGGAGCTCGTGCAGAAGCTGATCGAATACCGCAAATATAAAGGGATTGCCAAGCATTTGCAGGAAAAGGAATTTGAACGGAGCCTGATCTACTCCAAGGAGCCCGAGGATCTAACGCCGTGGGTGCCGCGTGTGTCGGACAATCCGGTCAAAGGCCTGCACGCCTCCGATTTGGTCGCGGCTTTTCAGAAGGCGCTGCGCAAGGCGTCGAAGCGGACCAGCTACGCCAAAATCCAGCGGGACGAAATTTCGGTGAAGGATCGGATCCGCGAGGTGGTGCATGCCCTGGAATCCAGCGGGCCCGGCGGCAAGCTATTGTTTTCCAAGCTGCTGCATGATGAGATGGTACGGCATGAAATCGTCGTGACGTTTCTGGCCATTTTGGAGCTGATGAAGATGAAACAAATTATTTGTTATCAGGAAAAGCTGTTCGACGACATTGTGATGGAATGGAAAGGGGGAGGTCTCTCGAATGGACTTTCCGACGTTGAAATCGATTATTGAGGGTCTGCTCTTTTTGGCGGGGGATGAAGGGCTGACGGCCAAGCAGATTGCCGAGGTCGTCGAGCATCGTCCCGAGCTGGTGACCGACGCCCTGGAAGAAATGAAGGAGGATTTTGTCAGGGAGAAAAGGGGGATCCAGGTCGTCCAGATTGCCGGCAGCTATCAGCTGGCTACGCTGCCCGATCACGCCCCGTATTTTGAGCGGCTCGCTTATTCCCCATCCCGATCCTCGCTGTCGCAGGCGGCTCTCGAGACGCTGGCCATCGTGGCCTACCGGCAGCCGATTACCCGTGTGGAAATCGAAGAGATCCGCGGCGTCAAATCCGAGCGGGCGATCCAGACGCTGGTCAACAAGGACCTGATCGAGGAGACGGGACGGGCGGAGGCGATCGGACGTCCGATTTTGTACGGTACGACCAAGTCGTTCCTCGATTACTTTGGCCTGCCGAATCTTCAGGCGCTCCCGGAGCCGGCCATATTTGAAGATACGGATAATCTGGAGGAAGAAACCCAGCTCTTGTTCGAAAAGCTGGACGGAAGACAGCTGACGTTTGACGATGTGCCGTAAAACTGCATAAACAACAAGACCCATCCGGATTCCCCGGGTGGGTTTTTGGCGTTCAAAAAAAGCTTGTGGCCGAATCTTTTCCATTAGGGAATGCCATACTATGCACAGGAAGATTTAAGGACAGACTTGGGGGTTTATACGTGTGGATTGTAGTCGCCATTATTGTTATCCTGATCATTCTGCTGGTTGCCATCATAATGTCAAGCATTACCATTACATTATGGTACAGCAAGCACAATAAGGATGACAAAGCCGTATTGGACGTCAAGATGCTGTATGGAATCGTAAAGATGCATTATGAGATGCCTTCCCTGGTGTTTGCCAATATGAAAAAGGGCTTTATGCTCCGGCTTGAAAGTAAAAACAGTTTTCGTAGCGGCCAAACCGCCGGAAAAGCGCATATTAACAAAAGACGGATTGACCATTGGGCAGATGAAGTGAGGATTATGCTCCAGTCGACGGCTTCTTTAAAGGAATGGTTTAACCGTACCATGCAGCATGTGAACATCATGAAGCTGGATTGGTCCACCAATTTATCAACAGGCGATGCAGCCTGGACTGCGATTGCAACGGGAACCGTGTGGGGGCTTAAAACGACCCTGGTGGGCTGGCTTTCCTTTAAAGTACGCATGCGAAACAATCCTAGGCTCTTTGTCGTTCCGGTGTTTAAGGATGAGCCGCAGTTTGCCACCGAGCTGTCCTGCGTCGCTCGCATATCCTGCGGTTATGCCTTGTATGCCGGCATCATGTTGATGGCCCGAATTCTCAAAGTACCGGGAGGTCCGATCCATTGGTTCAGATTGGCCAAACAGGTTCTGCGATAGCAAAGGCTTACTTAATTTAACGGTACCAGCCGTGCAGGCGGGCCTACATACTTCAAAGGGATATGGGCAAGCTAACATCTGTGGCTCAGAGCTTAATATCAACACACTAGGAGGAATCAACATGGCAGAGCATCCGATTCAAGGCTTAATGCAGACTGCGATGGAAAACATCAAAGGCATGGTTGATGTCAACACAATCGTCGGCGACCCTGTAGAAACTCCTGACGGCAGCGTCATCCTTCCGATCAGTAAGGTGGGCTTTGGCTTTGCTGCAGGAGGAAGTGATTTTAACGCGGATGATATCAGTAAAAGCGTGAGCGCGGCTCCCGGACATGAATCCAAGTCCTTGCCGTTTGGCGGGGGCAGCGGCGGCGGAGTTTCGATTCGTCCGATCGCATTTCTCGTTGTCGGCAAAGCAGGCGTGAATATCGTTCCGCTCGATAATCAAACGCATTTATTCGAGAAATTAATTGATTCCGCACCGTCCATGGTGGATAAAATCACGTCGATGTTCCAAACGAATACGCAAACGGGTGCTGGTGCAGTCAATCCAGCCCAAACGACGACTTCGGAGATCAATCCTTCATTGTTTTAAGCCTGTGCCAATCCCTTCCGTCAGCCGGGAGGGATTTTTTGTGAAGAAACGATTTCTGAAAAAGGGCATCGATTTTTTCTGGTTTGCACGTTTGGCATACCCGAGTTAGGCCAAGCATATACTTGTACAAGATTTTCCGAACCGAAAGGAAAGATAACATGTGGATCAAGCATAAACGAATATGGAGCTGGATTGCGGTCATCACGCTCATCGCCAGCGGCTTTGCCGGTACAAGCCGGGTATCGGCCGCGAAAAATTTACCCGCTCTCGGTACCCACGCTCAGGCCGCAGCCTTGATCGATGTCACTTCAGGCAGGCTGCTGTATTCCAGCCACGGGGACGATGAGCTCCGGATCGCCAGCCTGACGAAAATCATGACCGCCATCGTAGCGATTGAGCATGGCAAGCTGGACAGCGAAGTGAAGGTCAGCAAAAACGCCTTTGGCAAAGAAGGGTCTTCCATCTATCTCAAGCTGGGGGAAGAAATGACCCTGGAAAATATGCTGTACGGGCTGATGCTGCGTTCAGGCAATGACGCGGCCACGGCGATTGCCGAGCACGTCGGCGGTTCTGTGGAGGGGTTTGTATATTTGATGAACGAGAAAGCCCGTATGCTGGGCCTTTCCCATTCGCATTTTATGAATCCGCACGGACTGGACGAGGAAGGCCATTATTCATCGGCCAACGATTTGGCCAAGCTGACGGCATATGCCCTGCATAATCCGGTTTTTAAGGAAATCGTGAAGACGCCGACGAAGAAGGTTCCGAATCCGAATGAATCATGGGACTACAAATGGGATAACAAAAATAAAATGCTCCGCCTTTATGAAGGAGCGGACGGGGTTAAGACCGGCTATACCAAAAAGGCGTTCCGCTGCCTGGTCAGCTCGGCAACCCGCAACGGCCAGCAGCTGGTCGCCGTGACACTGAATGACGGGGACGACTGGAACGACCACGGCAGAATGCTGGATTACGGGTTTGAATACTACCCGCTGAAACAGCTGACCGAAAAAGGGGAGTCGGTACAGGGACAGGACCTGGTGGTCAGCCAAACGTTCCAGTACCCTTTTGCCGATGGTGAGGAAGCTCAGGTCAACAAGAAGCTGGTGCTCTATCCTGAAGCTGAGGAAGGATCGCCGGATTTGAGATTCGGGCTGAGAGGGAAAATCGAGGTGTCGCTGAAAGGGGAAAAGATCGGAGAAATTCCGGTCTACAGAAAAGGAAGCGTGCTGCCGGAACGAACGGCGTCCGGAACATCTGCTAAGCAGACGATGGCACCCGTTCACCAAAGTAATTGGGGACAATGGTTTAACGTGGTACTGAAGCGTCTGCTTCAGCCTGGTGCCTGATGTTAACGTAACAACCTGGGGAGAGGGGATACGAAATGATCAATGCGATTTGGCTGGGGCTTATTCTGATTGGATTCGGTTTTGCAGCAGCCCAGGGGAAAATTGAACTGGTCACTTCTGCGGCCTTCGACGGGGCTAAGACTGGGGTGACAGTATGTTTCGGGTTAATCAGCGTGCTGGTCTTCTGGCTCGGTATGATGCGCCTTGCGGAAGATTCGGGCCTGCTGAAAAAAATAGCCCGGCTGCTGAGCCCGATCGTCACCTTTTTATTTCCGGATGTGCCGAAAAACCATCCTGCGATGGGTTACATATTGTCCAATATGAGCGCGAATCTGCTCGGTCTAGGCAACGCAGCTACGCCAATGGGCATCAAGGCGATGCAGGAGCTGCAGACGCTGAATCCCGATAAGACGGCCGCCAGTCCGGCGATGTGCACGCTGCTGGCGCTTAATACGGCCAGCATCACCTTGATTCCGACTACGCTGATTGCGATCCGGATGAACTATCAGTCCGCCAATCCGACCGATATCGTTGGCACCACGCTGATGGCGACCGCCGTGGCCACGTTGGCCGCCATCGTGATGGACCGCTGGTACCGGCGCAAATTTATGCGCAGCAGGCCGAAGAAGCCGCCGGTGCATGCGGGTCCCGTTTCTTCCTCCCAATCTGAGCTGAAAGGGTGAGCAGGGCGTATGGTGGCGTTCATCAATATGATATCGGCCTGGGCGATCCCGGTACTGATCGCGTTTATTCCCCTTTATGCTTTTACTAAGAAGGTGCCGGTGTACGAGTCCTTCGTCGACGGAGCCAAAGAGGGATTTCAAACGGCCATTCAAATCATTCCTAACCTGGTCGGGATGATGGTAGGGATCAGCATTTTCCGGGCCTCAGGGGCCCTTGATTTTTTTGTGGGCTGGACAGGTCCCTTCCTTCAGCATTTGGGCGTTCCGAGCGAAATATTGCCCCTGGGTCTGCTGCGGCCGCTGACAGGAACAGGGTCCCTCGCATTCGCCACTGATCTGATCTCGGTGTACGGCCCGGATTCCATGATCGGACGGATGGCTTCAACGATACAAGGGAGTACGGATACGACGCTGTACGTGCTCACTGTTTATTTGGGTGCGGTCGGGATCCGCAACGGGAGGTATGCGCTTAAGGTCGGTCTCTTATCGGATGCGGTAGGATTTGCAGCGGCCATTGCCGTCTGCCTGCTGTTCTTCGGATAACCGGCCAGCCGTGTGGAACGGTTTCATGGACACCTCATATACTGTAACAAGCTCAGGCTAGTTTAAATGAGGTGATCCGCATGACATTCGAAGGCTTTATCATCCATCATTCTGCATGCCCTTCCATCAACGGGAAAGGGTATGATTTTTGGATCGGGGAGGATGCCTCGGTCGTTTCTTCCCCTTACATCACCGATCCGTCCCATATCCATATTTGCCTCCAGGGTGATTTTAACCGCGAATACACCCTGTTTCGCGCTGCCGAAAAACAGCAGTTGTTCGTGGCCAGCAAACTTATTATGGAGCTGGCACGCCGCTACAACATTTCCCCCCTCTATTTGTATCCTCACTCCGACACCTGCCCAGGAGCGGATTTTCCATGGAACGAACTTGTGATTTATCCTGTTGATGGTTATCATTAGGGTTGAGGTGACCTATTGAACATGGAGAGATTACAGAAAGTGTTAGCGCAGGCCGGTATCGCTTCGCGCCGTAAGTGCGAAGAATTGATTCTGGCCGGCAAAGTGGAAGTTAACGGGGAAACCGTAACCACGCTGGGGACCAAGGCGGACCCGAATCAAGATATCATCAAGGTGAACGGCAAACCGATCAAGCACGAGCAGAAGATTTACATCGTTTTCAACAAGCCAAAAGGGGTAATTACCAGCGCGTCCGACCCGGAAGGACGAAAAATCGTAACCGATTATTTGAAAGGCATCAAAGAGCGGGTTTATCCGGTCGGCCGTCTGGACTACGATACCGAAGGTCTGCTGCTGCTGACCAATGACGGCGAATTTGCCAATCTGCTGACTCACCCGCGGCATCATGTGCCCAAAACGTATCTGGCGACGGTGGAGGGGATCCCGCATGGCAGCGATCTGGACAAGCTCAAAGCCGGCATTCAGCTGGAGGATGGTATGACGGCCCCTGCTGAAGTCGAATATAAAGATATCGACACGGGGAAGAACGAAGCCGTAATCAGCATCACGATTCATGAAGGCCGCAACCGGCAGGTCAGACGGATGTTTGATGCGATCAAACATCCGGTGATCCGGCTGAAACGCATAGCGTTCGGTGACCTGCTGCTGCACAATTTGAAGCGCGGTTTGTACCGCCACCTGACAAAGGATGAAGTACAAAGTTTATTAAATATGGCTAAATCGGGAAATTTAAACAAAAGATAGAACGGAAGGACACATAATTTTCAAATACTCCCGGAGCACCTGTGACATTATTTCGCTATAATTGTTCATAGGTTGTTCAAACTCTGCGCTTAAAATATGTGATTTGTCATGGAAAGGGAGCTTTTGGCATGGGTAAATCTAGAAAAAAGGTTCAAATCATTATCCTGCTGTTGATTGTCATTTTGGGCGGTTACGCCATTACGACACAGGTTTCGGGCTCTAATGGCAAACCGACGGAAGGCAGTAAGGCGCCGAACTTTGACTTGCTCGGGCTGGACGGCAAGGTTCATACGCTCGATGAATATAAAGGCAAGGCGCTTGTTGTCAATTTCTGGGGAACCTGGTGCGAACCATGCGTGAAGGAAATGCCCGCTCTGCAGGCCCAGTATGATAAGTGGAAGGATAAGGATGTCGTCATCGTTGGCATCAACGCCGGCGAGGACAAGATGGCCGTAGAAAATTTTGTGAAGCAGGTCCATGTCAGCTTCCCGGTAATGCTGGATCCTGAGAAGGACGCCATTCAATCCTACGGAATATCCCCGCTGCCTACGACGTTTTTTGTCTCGCCTAACGGGAAGATCAATAAGATCCATCTGGGACAGCTGGATTTGCAAACTCTCGATCAGCAAATTGAAGAGTTGGTGAATTCCTGATGATGAAGGAAGTTATTGCATTCAAGAACACAAAGTGCGAGTGCGGGCACCAAAACCCCGTGGGAACGGTGCTCTGCGAGGCTTGCGGAAGGCCATTGGAAGAACAAGACCGCGAGTCCAACGAAGTTCTGGAGATGCGCTATGACGGGATGGCACGACGCTCTCAGCGTGCCAACCCGAATTTCATAGACCGGATCTGGAACTTCTTTTCGTCTGTAAAGATCGCCGTATACATGATTATCCTGACCCTGCTCGGATCGATGCTCGGGACGATTTTCCCCCAGGAAAACACATTTCTGAACATCGATCCCTCAACGTACTACAAGGAAACTTACGGCACGGCCGGATGGATTTATTACAAGCTGGGCCTGTCGCATACGTACGAATCCTGGTGGTTTATCCTCCTGCTCGTCATGATCGGCGCGTCGCTGGTCATCTGCAGCCTGGACCGGGTGCTGCCATTGTACAAAGCGCTTACCAAGCAAAGAATTTTGAAGCATAAGCAGTTCCTGACCCGTCAGCGCGTGGTGTATCAGGGACCGGTAGAGCTGGAGTCCAAGGAATGGGTGGAGCAGGCATCCGTCCACATCAAGAAAAGAGGCTACCGTGTACATACCTTGGATAACGCTTTACTCGCAGAAAAGTACCGCTTCAGCCGCTGGGGACCTTATGTCATCCATATCGGGCTGATCATTTTCCTGCTGGCCGTGCTGGCACGCGGCTTGCCCGGTCTGCACATGGATCAGCATGTCGCTTTTCCAGAAGGCGAAATCAAGCACATTCCGAATACGTCGTATTATTTGAAGAACGAGAAGTTTACGGTTGAATATTACTCGGAGCAAGATTTGCCAAAGGAATTTCAGGGCAAAAACAAGGTGCTTCCAAAACTGTTCAAGACGCAGGCGACCCTGTACGAATGTACGGCCAACTGCAATGATCCGTCCAAACAGCCTACGCTCAAGGCCGTTGACCATCACAATATCGAGGTTAACGACCCGATGGATTACAAAGGCCTGAAGGCCTATCAGTTTGACTACGATTTGACACCGGTCCTCCGTTCGGTCAAGCCTTCCCTGGTGGACAAGAAGACCGGCAAAGATTACGGAACGTTCCAGCTGAGGATCAAGGATCCTGAGCGGAACTACAAGGTGGGGCCATATTCGCTTGAGTTGAAGGAGAAGTACAACGATTTTGGGCTGGACGAGAACGGTCAGCCTGTCACGAAAACTCCGAATCCAAACGCGCCGGCTTTTCTCTTCCTGATTAAAGGGCCGAATTTGCCAGCCGTAGGCGTACATTATTTCTATTTCCCGAAACAAATCGACAAGGAGCGCTTCCAGCAGGATGCCATCAACGCCAAAATGAACGGCGGCAGCGTTCCGCTTGAGCTGGATGTCAAAGGAATGGGAAATGTGGACTTATCGATGTCGACCACCTATTTGAACATCCGGGTGGACAAAGCGATGCCTTTTGTCTGGGTAGGCGCAGCCATCGTCATGCTTGGACTTGTACTCGGCTTCTATTGGCAGCACCGCCGGATCTGGCTGCGGATTGACAACGGGAACCTGACCCTCGGTGCGCATACCAGCAAGAACTGGTTCGGCATCCGCCGGGAGATTGCGGCAATACTTCGCAAAATGAATCTGGAAGTGGACGAGAAGTCCTTGGATAACGGAGGGAATCACTCATGAGTGGATTGTTAAATTTCAGCAGCAACATGTTCGTCGTCGCATTCTTCCTGTACTGCGCGGCGTTCATCCTGTTCGCGGTCGCCATTATGGGCCGGCGGTGGAGCAACAGGGATCCGGAGTCGCACCGCAGGAAGTGGGGGAATATCGCGTTCGGGGTATCCTCCCTCGGCCTGGTGCTGGAGCTAACGTACTTCTTTACCCGGTGGGCGGGCGGCGGACATATTCCCGTCAGCAACATGTACGAATTCATGTCATTCCTTTCGATGATGGTCATGGTGGCGTTTACGGTGGTATATCTCATTTACCGCAAAACGATACTCGGCTTGTTCGCCGTTCCGATCACGATCATCATCATGGCATACGCCGCGGTATTTCCGCAGGAGGTGCAGCCGCTGATTCCGTCGCTGCAGTCCTATTGGCTGAAAATCCACGTCACGATGGCGGCGGCCGGGGAGTCGTTCTTCGCGATCGCATTTGCAGCAGGCTTTATGTACCTGCTGCGCACGGTGAATTTCAGCAGCACGGATAAAAAGGACAGACGCCAGCAGCGCTGGGTCGAAATCGTATTTTTCTCGATCATTCTGGTTATCTCGTTTATCATTACGGTCTTTGCCTTCCGTGCAGCCGGTTATGAATCCGTGTTCACCCAGACGAAGGCTTCCGGAACGGCCGGGCAAACGACGAGCGTTACGCAGACCGTCGAATACAAGCTGCCGCCGATCGTTGCGCCGTACCACAGCAAGATCGAAAGCTATCAGCCGTTCCTCGGCATGACGAAGCCGCTGTTCAGCGCTCCGTCCTGGATGAACGGGATCAACGCGGGACGCAAGTTCAACACGATTATTTGGACGGTGATCTCCGGCATTATCCTGTACGGAATCCTCCGGTTGATCGCGCGCAAGCCGCTTGGACGTGCGGCCTCTCCGTTTCTGGACGGGATCGACCCCGATGATTTGGATGAGATCAGCTACCGTGCGATCGCCATTGGGTTTCCGATCTTTACGCTCGGCGCCTTGATCTTTGCGATGATTTGGGCTCAGGTGGCCTGGGGACGTTTCTGGGGATGGGATCCGAAAGAAGTGTGGGCGCTCATCTGCTGGCTGTTCTACAGTGCCTATCTGCATCTCAGATTGTCCCGCGGCTGGCAGGGGCGCCAGTCGTCATGGCTGTCGGTTCTCGGCTTCCTGGTGGTTATGTTTACCCTCGTCGGCGTGAACCTGGTCATTGCGGGACTTCACTCCTATGCGGGTACAAACTGATTCGAATATGACAATTTTATATGGATTGAACTAGAGTACATTCTTACTTTAGTTCAATCCATTTAGCACTGAATAATCCGTTTCACATTGCTCGCTTGGATGTTGAAACGGATTTTTGTTAAGATTAGCATGGAGTTATGACAAGTTCTTCACAGAAACATAGAAGGGGTTGAGGTTGTCTTATGTCAGAACATACAAACCGGATCCTGGTCGTGGACGACGAGGAACGGATCCGCCGCTTGCTGAAAATGTATTTGGAGAAGGAAGGCTATGAAGTCGAGGAGGCCGAGGACGGCGAAACCGCGCTCCGTAAAGCATCCAATCAGGATTATGGCCTGATCATGCTGGACTTGATGCTGCCCGGCATGGACGGCATCGAGGTGTGCAATCGGCTGCGCCAGCTCAAATCGACGCCGGTGCTGATGCTGACCGCCAAAGGCGAGGAGATCAACCGGGTTCAAGGCTTTGAAGTCGGCGCCGACGATTATGTCGTGAAGCCATTTAGCCCGAGGGAAGTCATTTACCGGGTAAAAGCGATTTTGCGGCGCTCTTCGGCAACGGCGTACCTGTCGAAGGAAACGAATTCGAGCAACAACATCGTGTTTCCGCATCTTGTGATTGAGCACGATGCCCATCGGGTGACTGCGAACGGACAAGAGGTCAGCTTGACGCCTAAGGAATACGAGCTGCTGCATTACCTGGCGGTCTCGCCGGACAAAGTTTTTTCCCGGGAAGAATTGCTGAAGGATGTATGGAACTATGAATTTTTCGGTGACCTGCGGACGGTCGACACGCACGTGAAGCGCCTGCGGGAGAAGCTGAACAAGGTCTCACCTGAGTCGGCGGCGATGATCACCACCGTCTGGGGCGTAGGCTACAAGCTCGAGGTACCGAAATAACATGAATTTCTGGACCTCTCTTGTCGGGAAGCTCTGGGCGACCATCATCTGCCTGGTAGCATGCATCCTGATTATTCTCGGGTTATTTCTGCTTCCATACATCGATATGAATTATTCGAACTCCGGGGACATCAAGCGGCTGTTTACGTACACGGCGATCATCGGGTTTTCGATGACGACTTTCTTTGCGCTGTTTCTGCTGACGAAGATTACGCAGCCGATGCAGCAGATGATTCAGGCTACCGAAGCGATCCGTAAAGGCGAGTACAACACGCGCCTGTCGATCAATACGAGCGACGAGATCGGGAAGCTGGCGAACACGTTCAATCATATGGCGGCTGAGCTGGAAGACAACATCCGCAATTTGAACCAGGAAAAGGAGCATTTGGCGAGCGTCCTTCGAAGTATGAGCGACGGCGTTATTACGTTCGATACTTCAGGCAAGGTGATCTTGACGAATCCACCGGGACAGAAGCTGATCACCCAATGGAAGGATATCCACTGGAACTTGGACCAGGAGGACGCCGAAGGGGAGGAAGAACAGCAGGTACCCGAGCCTTTGCTGGACCTGTTCGACAATATGCTGGAGGGAAGCGGCGACACGAGCACGAATCTTCACGTCAAGCAGGGCGTCTGGTCGGTTCATATGGCGCCTCTGTATTCGGATAACGACATCCGCGGGGCGGTTGCGGTGCTCCGCAACGTAACCGAGGAAGTGCAGCTGGAGAAAATGCGCCAGGACTTCGTTGCCAACGTGTCGCATGAGATCCGTACACCGCTGTCCATGATGCAGGGATACAGCGAAGCGCTGCTGGATGGCATGGCGGCGTCGCCGGAGGAGAGCCAGGAACTGATTCAGGTCATTCATGACGAATCCCTTCGCATGGGGCGACTAGTTAAGGATCTGCTTGACATGGCGCGGATGGAAGCGGGGCATGTCGACATGGCCAAAAAGCAGCTTGACCTCAACGAGCTGCTGGAGCGGGTATACCGCAAGTTTACGGTACGGGCCAAGGAGCGGAATATCGAGCTCCTTTATGACCGCAAGACGGAGGATATGGTGCTTGAGGAGGCCGACGAAGACCGTTTAGAGCAGGTGATGACCAACCTGCTGGACAATGCGTTCAGGCACACGCCTGAAGAGAAGAAGATCAGCATCCTTGCCGACCGTGTCCTGTCGGACAACAAGCCGATGATCCGAATCGTGGTGAAGGACGAGGGCGTAGGCATTCCGCCGGAGGACCTGCCGTTCGTGTTTGAACGGTTTTACAAGGCGGACAAGGCACGGGTACGCGGGGAATCGGTCGGAACGGGTCTTGGGCTAGCCATTGTTAAGAACATCGTAGAATCGCACCAGGGCAGCATTCAGGTGGACAGCATCCTGGGCGAAGGAACGGCCTTTACGATGCTGCTGCCTGTCGAAAGCCGTAAATAATGGAAAAAGAACAGGAAACACCTCTGACGGGGTGTTTTTTTGTTGAAGAAAAAAGATTAATCTTGTTCAACGTGGAACATCAGCTTGTTTACCCACCAACAAAAAACAGCGTAAGCCAGGCTCACTTGAACCTGCTTACGCTGTTCTTAATAAAGTATGGACCGACTAGGAAAGGACGATTTCGACGGCACTGTTGAGTTCCGGAATCGTCGTCAGCTCATTCAGCACTTCTTTCTGCACGCCTTTGTCGACGGTCAGAATCATGATGGCTTCGCCGCCGATAATTTTCCGGCCGACCTGCATCGAAGCGATGTTAACGTCGTTCTTGCCGAGCAGCGTTCCGACTTGGCCGATAATACCCGGTTTGTCGTTATGGGAAATCAGGATTTGATGACCCTCCGGAGCGATATCGACTGGGAACTTGTTCAGCTGCACGATCCGCTCGCCATAGCCGTTAAGCAGGGTGCCCGCTACCAGACGCTCTTCGTTTTCGGAGGTTTTGAGGGTAACGGTAAGCAGGTTCGTAAAGCCTTTGGATTTAGGAGCCGTGGATACGGCCACGTTGACTTCACGGTTTTTGGCGAGATGCATGCAGTTGACGATATTGACTTCGCTGCCAAGGTGATGGGCAAGCACGCCTTTGACGATATAGCGAGTCAGCGGAAGGGTGTCGATGTCGGACAAATCTCCCGCATAGTCCACATGAATTTCATGGATCGCCTGGTTTTTCGTAATTTGGGCGGCAAAGCTGCCCAGTTTCTCCCCGAGCGAGAAGTAAGGCTGCAGACGGCTCATGATGCTCGGTGCCACCGGCGGCATGTTGACAGCGTTCTTGAACGGCTCGTCGCGCAGAATATGCAGCACTTCTTCGGAAACGTCAATGGCTACGTTCTCCTGGGCTTCGATGGTGGAAGCGCCGAGGTGAGGCGTAACGATAATCTTCGGATGGTTCAGGAACGGATGGTCCTGCTGCGGCGGCTCCGATTCAAACACGTCGAATGCGGCGCCTGCAACGATGCCTTCGTCGATCGCTTCAACCAGGGCCATCTCGTCAATGACGCCACCGCGGGCGCAGTTGATGATGCGCATACCCTTTTTCATCACTTCAAATTGCGGACGGGAAATCATATGGCGGGTCTCCGGCGTAAGCGGCGTATGCACTGTCATAAAATCGGCGTTCCGGATAATATCATCCACCGTTGCCAGCTTCACTTCGAGCTTCTCGGCGCGTTCCTGGGTCAGGAACGGGTCGAATGCCAGAATGTTCATGCCGAACGCTTTGGCACGTTTGGCCACCTCGCTGCCGATCCGTCCCATACCTAGTACGCCGAGCGTTTTGTTGCGAAGCTCGACGCCAAGGAACGATTTGCGGTCCCATGTTCCGCCGATCGTTTTGGCATAAGCTTGTGGGATGTGACGGGCCAGTGCCATCATCATCGCAAAGGTATGCTCGCAGGTGGTTATCGTATTGCCGTCAGGGGCATTAATAACGATGATGCCGCGTTGGGTTGCCGTTTCGAGGTCGATGTTGTCCACGCCGACGCCGGCGCGGCCGACGACTTTCAGGCGGGTTCCCGCGGCCATAATTTTTTCGGTAACACGCGTTTGGCTGCGAACGAGAAGGGCGTCATAATCCCCGATGATCGCCGCAAGCTCGTCTTCGGAGAGCCCTGTATTTTTCTCTACCGTGACATCAGGTGCATCGACTAACTGCTGGATTCCGAGATCGCTGATCGGATCCGATACTAACACTTTAAACATTGGTTTCCATCCTCCTTAAATATCTAGAACGCTTATATATAAGGACATGTCCGATAGGAACATATCCGTGAAGCCGAAAGTGGAGCCGCTGAGCCTATGGGAGGCAATCAGGCGGACGCCTAAGTTCATTCCGTAAAGCAACGCGGTACTGTGCCAAAGGATGAACGTGCAGCTGACCGCATTTTTTCTCATTATTCTTTAGTTGAACAACAAAAAAACTCCCGATCCGCATACTACTTCCGTAGTAAGGGACGAGAGTTATCGTGGTGCCACCCTAATTCACCGCCGTCTTCGCGAACGGCAGCCTCAAGGTCTTCCGATTGAAGACCTGATTGATAACGGAATCATCCGACTGCACCTACTGAGTAGTTCAATGCAGTTGCTCTGGAACGCTAAAGATGACTTCTCTGTCACCGGTTTGCACCAACCACCGGCTCTCTGGAGACGATAAAGCCTCTTCTTTCCTTCATCGTGTTTCGCTCAATTAATTTTTCCATAATGTATCACGGGCCTATCAGGCGTGTCAATAGGTAAAAGTGCTTCCCTTGAATGTTCTGCTCTTAATCTGCTATGATTCTAATGCTGGGAGGACTTTTTTAACAAAGTTAAATCGTATATTTCGGGGGTCCCGCAGAACACAAACAGATGTTGGAGTAAAACCTTCACGTTGTGGGATGTTTGCAACCACTCTAGTAACAGAAACTTAATAGACAGGCAGGCCTCATCATGAAAAAAAGGAAATGGAAATTACCCAAAATTCAGCAGGCTAAGCCTGAACAGCTGAATGACCGTCTACTTCTGATCAATCTGTATATCACCCAGGGCCTAACCTTATTGATCGGTCTCGTATGGATTCTGCTGCAGCGAAGAAATCCGCTTGCCTTGTTTCAGCTTCAGCATCCCGGACAAGTTGCAGCATGGGGGCTTGGGCTGGCCGCCGTTATGTTTGCCGTCGATTTCCTCGTCTCCCGGATTACACCGGAGGAAGTGATGGATGACGGCGGAATCAACAACATGCTGTTCCAGCGCCGTCCCGTATGGCATATTATAGTCATCTCCGCGGTCGTGGCGGTATGCGAGGAGCTGCTGTTCCGTGGAGCCGTACAGCATGCGTTCGGTCCGTATTGGACCAGTATATTATTTGCGGTCATTCACGTCCGGTATTTGAAGCACTGGATTCCAACCGGCTGGGTTTTTTTGAGCAGTTACGGCCTCGGATATATCTACATACATTCCGGAACACTGCTTGCCCCGGTCTTATGCCATTTTATGATTGATTGTGTATCCGGGCTAGTGATTCGATTTCGGAGGGAAGCATGAACAGCGAATTGAGCAGAGTTGAAACGTACAGAAAAAATCGGAAGAAGACACCGGTAAAAAAGGCGCCTTCAGCCGGTGCCGGTAAACGGACTCCGCCCAAGTCCAAGGCAGCAGAGACGTCTTCAACACGGGCGGCCGGAACGCTGAGACGCGGAAAAACGGAAGGAAATGCAGGGAAGCGGCCGGCGGCCGCCAGAACTGCTGCAGCCGCTTCCGGCTCGGCGGCAGCCCCGCAGTCCCGTCGGAGTAACCGGACTGCCGGAAAAAGAGAGACGGAAGGCGAATCCGCCGTTCCGGCAAGAGCGGACACTTACGGTTCTCGACGCATCAAGATCAGTAAATATTTTACGAACTCTTTAATCTTTTTATTTATCGGTTTAACGGCATTTCTTGTTTATTGGGGAATTAAAGGCGCCCCCCCGCTGGAGGATCTATGGTAGCCCCCTGGCTCGTCTGGGCGGGGGCAGGCGTCGTGGCTGCGGCTGCAGCGCTTTACGCCAGGATGTCGTATGAGGCGAGGCTGGAGCTGGTTCAGCAGGCCGACGTGAGGCTGGAGAGGCTGCCAAAACCCTTTGACGGCTGCAAGCTCCTGTTCATATCGGATCTGCATAGCAGAAGGCTGACGGGGAAGACGATTCGGCAGCTGGCTGGAACGGTTGATTGGGTGATCCTTGGTGGGGATATTATGGAACGGAATGTACCGCTGAGCCAGGTAGAGCACAACTTAAGGCTGCTCGCCGAAATCGCCCCGGTGTATGCCGTATACGGCAACCATGATTATAAGGCCGATCCCGAAGGTTTGGAAAAGCTGATGAACGCATGCGGAGTCACTTTGCTGCGGGATGAAAACGTTCCTCTGCTGCGAAACGGCGCGCGCATCTGGTTAACCGGTGTTGATTATCCGCGGTACAAACGAAACGATTATCCTCCGGTTCCACAGCTGCCTGTCCGTGATGCCGGTGCGGAATGCCGCATCCTAGCCGTTCATGACCCGGCCTGGCTGCAGAAGCAGAAGACGATCCAGGCGGACCTTGTGCTTGCCGGCCATACCCATGGCGGACAAATTACGCTGCCTTGGCTCGGACCGGTCCGGCTGAATCAATTTTACCGCAAGTATGCTTCGGGATGGTTTGAATGGGAGCAGCCGGAAGCGGAGGTCCGCCGGCCGCGCATGCTGATCAGCCGCGGTTTCGGCACAAGACGCGTTCCGCTCCGCCTGTGCTGCCCTGCAGAAATGCATGTCCTTACGCTAAGGACAGAACCCATAGAAAAACACAGATAAACGAGTAAAAGCAGCCGAAATGCCGGCTGCTTTTTTGTGCATTGCATGATTCCTTACTTGATTTGAGTATCGATGCTTTCGGGATCTACAAAGGTGTAGCCTTTGCTTTCCAGTTTGGTAAGGAGCGTATCCAGCGCTTCGACGGTCCACGGAAGCTCATGCATTAAAATGTTGCTGCCGCTGTGCAGCTGGTCCAGCACGTTCGAGACAACCTTGTCGGCATTGCTGCTGCTTTTGGAGCTCATCGTCCAATCGAGCGAGCCGTTGGACCAGGTCATGTACAGGAGACCGTTCTCCTTGGCGATTTTCTTGCCGGTATCACCGCCAGCCCCATTGGGGGGACGGAAAAATACAGGCGCTTTGCCAACGGTTGCCTTGACAATCTGCTGCGTATCCTCGATTTGCCTGCGTACTTCCGCTTCGGGCTTATTTTTGAGGATGATGTGATCCCAGCTGTGGTTGCCGATGGTCTGCCCGCGTTCCGCTATTAATTTCAACAGCTCGGGATGCTGCTTGACGCGGTATCCATTGACGAAAAATATCGCCTTGGCGTGATGCTTGTCCAGCGTATCGATCAACCCGTTGATCATTTCTGCCTTTTTAGGGCCGTCGTCGAAGGTTAGCAGTACGACTTTTTTCGGAATCCCTTCAACACTCGGAACGATATCGTAGGCTTTATTCATGCGATACTGCACCGTTACCGCTTTTGTAGAGGGCTGCTGATCCTTGGAATCCGGCTTGGATGCGCTGCCTTGATTCGTTTGATCGTTATTCGTTTGATTCTTGTTCGTTTCCGGAGAATTTTCCGATCCCGATCCGTCGGTTTGAGTGCCGGTCGTCCCGTTTGTTGTGGTACCGCTTGAATTATTTTTATGTACTTCGCTTGTTTGAGCCGGAGGGACCGCCTTTTGGTCTTTTTGTCCCTCGTTTCCGCAGGCGCTAAGGATGAGCAGTGAGCATAGAGCCAGCGCCGCCGTGATTTTAACCATGATTTCATCTCGCTTTCCTGAATTTATGCCGCATGAGCAGGACCGTATTCGCTCAAAATATATTCGACTTCATCCCATAAGGAGGTTGTACCTAAATGAACACTTCTGCTTTTATTGGCGGTATTTTGATTGGTGCTGCTGCAACGACGCTGTTGTCCAGAAACCGGGGACGCAACATGATTACGTCCGTCATGGGCGGCAATGCCAAGGACAAAATGATGGACATGGCGAACATCGGCATGGGCTCGTCCCATCGTCACGACGCTCATGGTTCTCACAACGATTCGTATTCCAAGGGATCGAGCGTTACCCAGATTAAAGATTTTATCCGAACCAATCCGGATGTCAAGCGGGAAGTGGACATGATTCTGAAAGAGACAAATACGGTGATACCTGGATTGTAAACGCGTCAAACCCATTAGAATCATTTAAAGGGCGGTTATCCGCTCCAAATGATTCTTTTTTTGTCCATTTTACAGCGTGCATTTATGGTTATATAATGATAACATACTTACATAGAACTATTTTCAGCACATATTATGGGAGACATCATAATTTGTTATAACAATGCTTACAAGGAGGATCCTGTCATGAAAATAGAACGCTTAAGCTCAGATAAGATACGGATTTTCCTTACGTTTGACGACCTGAGTGAACGGGGCATCCAGAAGGAGGACATGTGGCAAGAAATCCCGAAGGTGCACGAGCTGTTTACCGAAATGATGGATCAGGCCTATAACGAACTGGGCTTTGATGCAACGGGACCGCTCGCCGTGGAAGTGTTTGCCCTTCCTGCTCAAGGAATGGTCGTCATCGTGACCCGGGGGAAATACGATCATCATCAGTACAGTCAACTGGGTGAAGATGAACTCCCTGAAGAAGTTTACGAAATGGAAGTCACGCTTGAACAAAGCGACTCCATCGTGTATGCTTTTAACGACTTCGAAGTGCTGATCGAAGCTGCACACGTACTTCAACGACATATCACCGAAGCCGGGCGGCTTTATCATTATAGAGATAAATGGGTTCTGTACATGGACCCAGAAGAAATCGACGCTAATCAGCTTCCTTCGCTGATCGCGGTTCTTGCTGAGTTCGGAGAAGCTGCATCCTATACGGAAGCCGTACTTGAGGAATACGGCAAAGTCGTCATTGCCGAGAACGCGGTTGACGTCATTTGCACACATTTCAAGCGCCAGGATTAACACCGTTATCCTGATTGAGACATCCCATGAGGATTCATCTTCATGGGATGAACTTTGCTTTGAAGCTGGAGTTACATTCGACAGGGCCGCTAAGGTCACTGCCAGGAAGTGGAGGGATTAAGAACGGTGCTTTTGTTTTCGGTTATTGCGTCGGCATTGGCGCCGGGTCTTGCCCTACTGACCTATTTTTATTTAAAGGACAGATACGATCAGGAACCGCTGCTTATGGTGATCAAGGTGTTTCTGCTTGGTTTTATGATCGTGGTTCCGGTCATGATCATCCAGCGGGGCCTTACAACGGGGCTCGGCGGCAATCCGTATCTGGATTCTTTTGTCATATCGGCGTTTGTTGAGGAATTTTTGAAATGGTTCGTGCTGTTTCACATGATATACAACCATACGGAGTTTGACGAGCCGTACGACGGGATCGTGTATGCCGTAGCGATTTCGCTTGGTTTCGCGACTGTGGAGAATGTGATGTATGCCTGGTACAGCCACGCATCCTTCGGGGCGATGTTCCTGCGGGCGCTGCTTCCGGTATCGGGGCATGCCATGTTCGGGGTGATGATGGGTTATTACCTCGGCAGAGCGAGGTTTTCGACCGGAGCCAAGGCCAAGCGTTTTCTGGTCTATTCGATGATCATCCCGTGGTTCTGGCACGGGGTCTACGACTTTATTCTAAGCACGATGACGCATTATTGGATCTGGTTTATCGTCCCGCTGATGGCTTTTCTATGGTACGGAGGCATGGGCAAGGTATACCGGGCCAACAACCGCTCCCCGTTCCGTTTCCTGAAGCGGGAGGAAGAGGTTAATACGTAATTAAATTGGGCACACTTTATCCTAAGAAGTTACAATCCGCATTCGGATACAATCTTTTTAGGATGGAGGTGTCCTTTTTTGCGTGTCAAAGTAAAAATCGTCTGCAGGCAATGCGGGGAACGCTACGTGCTGCGCGGCAAAAAAGAACGCGGGAAGATCGAAACCGGCTTCAAGCAGTGCCTGTGCAACAACCAAAGCCAGTTCGATATCGAAGAAGACCCGTTTTGAACCGATACCTGGGAAACGATGCATAAGACTCCTTTCTTCTAGTCAAACTAACACCAGCTTTAAGTTGATGAAAGGAGACTTCACATGTACAAGCGATTAAGCGCTGTTTTATTTCCCATAGTCACCCTGTTTATGATCGGAGCGTTTGTGTGGGGGTACCAAGAGAACCAGGAGAAGAACGCCGTGCTGATCAAGGCGGAAAACCAGTATCAGCGGGCTTTTCATGACCTGTCCTATCATATGGACCGCCTGCACAGCGAGCTTGGCAATACGCTGGCCGTAAGCTCGGCTTCCAATGCGATGCACCGGAAAGGGCTGGTCAACGTGTGGCGGCTGACAAGCGAAGCGCAGAACGAAATCAACCAGCTGCCGCTCACCATGCTGCCGTTTAACAAAACCGAAGAGTTTCTGTCCAAAATATCGAAGTTTTCCTACCAGACCTCCATGCGGAATTTGGAGAAAGAGCCGCTGTCAAATGAGGAGATCAAAAACCTGAAGGCACTCTATGCCAACTCCGGACAAATCACCAAGGATCTCCAGGACGTGCAGTCCAAGGTGATCAGCAACCGGCTGCGCTGGATGGACGTGGAAAGCGCGATGGCCACGGAAGACAAGAAGCTGGACAACACCATTATTGACGGCTTCAAAACGGTAGACAAAAGGGTCGGCGAATACCCGGAATTGAACTGGGGTCCTTCGGTATCCAGCATCTATGACAAGCGGTCGGTGAAAAAGCTGTCGGCACAGCCGGTATCTCCCGACGATATTAAGCGCAAAGCAGCCGAGTTTGCCGGCGCGAGAGGTGGCCAGTCCAACGTTCAAGTAACCGAAAACGGGAAAGGAACCGAATGGGCGTCGTACACCGCCACCGTCAGCTCCAACAACCGGCCTGCTCCGCTGTCGCTGAACTTCACCCGTCAAGGCGGCCACTTGATTTCCTTTTCCGATAACCGGGAGGTCGGACCGAAGGCGGTTACGATGGAAGAAGCCCGCAAGAAGGCCGATCAGTTTCTGCAAAGTAAAGGCTATAAGGATATGACGGCCGTTACAGCAGACCAGTATGATAATATGGGCAACTTCACATATGTGCGCAAGCAGGACGGCGTACTGGTGTACCCGGAAAAAATGACGGTTCGGGTCGGGCTCGATAACGGCGAGGTGACCGGGTTCCAGGCCAGCGATCTCGTTTACGAGCAATCCCAGGCGCGTAAAATTCCAAAACCGAAGCTTACCTTGAGCCAGGCGCGGAAAAAGCTGAATCCCGAGTTTAAGGAAAACTACAACCGGCTGGCGCTGATCAAGGACGATTCAGGCCAGGAAGCTCTCTGCTACGAATTCGGAGGCAACATTAACGGCTCCAGATACCGGATATACTTGGATGCCAATGATGGCTCTGAACGGGTCGTAGAGGAGCTCAAGGATTCGGATAAAAAAGCGGTGAAATAGGCAAAAAGTTGCAAGGATCAAGTGATGAGCAAAGCCTCTCGGATCAGCCGAGGGGCTTTTTATATTGCGCAAAAACACTGCTTACCTATGAACAAAGACATGGTATAATCAGGATAGAATGCTATTTTACAGGCTGGCGGTGAGTTTGTTGTTTCCTAAAATCAGCGATCAATTGTTTATCTCCGTGGATTCCGGAGACCAGAAAGAAGCGGGGATGGAGTACAAGTCCCGCATCACGGATTTGGATGACGAGTCCATTCTGATGGAGGTGCCCATCCAGGAAAAGACCGGGCAGCTGAAGCGACTGCACATGGGTGACGAGCTTTCGGTGTATTTTTTGACCGACGGCGGCGTTAAAAATTTTTTCAATACTTACGTGCTCGGCTTCAAGGAAGACGTCGTCCGCATGGTGCGGATCCGCAGGCCTGAGCCCGAGTCGATCGGCAAAGTCCAGCGACGAAGTTTTTTGCGCGTCAATGCCGGATTGGAGGTGGCGGTTCAGACCGAACACAATATCCGCTTCGTCACGCGTACAGAAGATGTCGGCGGGGGCGGCATTTCTTTTTATAGCGACGCCGACAAGGCGATCCGTGAAGGGGACATGCTGTCCTGCTGGGTGCTCGTACCGTATAAGAACGGAAACCTGGAGCACGTTCCGTTTAAGGGCAGCGTCGTTCGGATCCAGCAGCTCGAAAACGGTCGGAAAATCGTGATGCTGAAGTTTGAAGCGATTACGGATATGGAACGGCAAAAGCTGATCCGGTACTGCTTCGAGCGCCAGTTTGATTTTCGGAACCGCTGAGAGATCGGGTGAGGGAATATTTTGTTTTGCCAAGGATACACTAGTAGGAAAATTCAGGGAGTGTATCTGATGGATGAACAGGATCGCGTTCGGCAGTATCTCCGGCTGTTCGGGGAATGCTTTGACGTTTTGTCCAAATGGGTGAAAAGGGCTTTGATTGTGCTTGTCGTTATGCTGATCCTCATACAGGGGGCGCTTCATATCAAGCCGGTCAGACCTTACTTGTCCCCGGTGTACAAGCTTGACGGTATCCCTGTCAAAGAGCGGGATGTCAGGGATTGGAAAGAGTAAAATGGGTGGACGTTTTTGCATCGGAATAGGTTGTGTGGTATAATTTTCTCGACGCAGGCAATGCCTGCTTTTTTCTTGAGGCTTATGTTTGAGGAGGAATGCCCCTTTGGTTAGGCAGGGGACAGAGGATAACTTGAAAATCAACATTGCGATCGATGGACCTGCCGGGGCCGGCAAAAGCACGATTGCCCGCCTGGTGGCGAGAGCCCTCTCGTACATATACGTGGACACCGGAGCCATGTATCGGGCCGTAACGTGGTTTATGATGGAGCAAGGAATTGGACCGGAATTTCCTGAAAAAGTGCTTCAACTCACCCAAAAGATGGTGATTGAATTAATACCCGGGGAAGACGGGCAGAAAGTTCTGGTCAACGGCGAAGATGTGACCCCTTACATCCGTTCTTTGCAGGTGAACGGGATGGTATCCCAATACTCGCAAATTGAAGGAGTAAGACGCCACCTCGTTGCGCTGCAGCAGCAGATGGCTCTGCACAAAGGCATAGTGATGGATGGACGAGATATCGGAACGACCGTGCTTCCCGATGCCGAAGTGAAGATTTTCATGACGGCAAGCGTCAAAGAGCGTGCTCTCCGCCGGTACAAGGAAATGAACGATGCGGAAGGATTGACACTTGAACAGCTTGAGAAGGATATCGAAAGACGTGACCGTCTGGACGCAGAGCGCGAAATTTCGCCGCTTCGCTGCGCCGATGACGCCATTGTCCTGGATACGACTCACATGGATATACCTCAGGTTGTCGACACCATCGTTGATTACTGCAAAACGTACAGGGGTGGGGAGAAGAATTGAAGATTTACGTTTTTTGCCGGGATATCCTTAGGGCAATATTCACCTTGTTGTACCGCTTTGAAGCGGTCGGCACGGAGAATATCCCCAAAGAAGGCGGGGTGCTGCTCTGCTCCAATCACAAAAGTCTGCTCGATCCGATATCCGTCGGGATCAAGGTGAAGCGGCAGGTCAAGTTCATGGCCAAGGAAGAATTGTTCAAAGTTCCCATACTGGGATGGCTGATCACCCAGTTTGGAGCGTTTCCCGTCAAGCGGGGGGGAGTCAGCAAAGAGTCCTTCAAGACCTCCATCTCCATTTTGCGCGGCGGTGAAATCATGGGCATCTTTCCGGTAGGCACGCGCTTCTCCGATACTGGCGCCGCCAAGAAAGGGGCTGCCATGTTTGCGCTTCGCGGCAATGCCGCCGTCGTGCCGGCCGCGATTATCGGCGATTACAAGATTTTCAGAAAAATGAAAATCGTGTATGGACAACCTATCGTCCTGGATGACCTGAAAAGCGGCGAGGTGGATGGCGATCCGCTCGAGCTGGTGACAGAACGCATCATGGACCGGATCCATGAAATGGAGAAGACCGGAAGACCTTCGGGGAATTAGCCGGGCGTGCATGAACACAAGCACTTATTGGAAACATATGATTCGTACTGCTTTATGATGTTTTGAACTCTGCGTCAGCAGGTTTGAATAAATGGGTTTTTTTGAATTGAGGAGGGTATTGACATGTCGGAAGAAACGAAAAATCAAGAAACTGCAGAAGCGGTAAACCAAGAGGAATTGGATCAATTCGTATCCTTGAAAAAAGGGGACACCGTGAAAGGCACGATCGTCAAACTGGAGGACAACCAAGCTTATGTAAGCATTGGATATAAATATGACGGCGTCATTCCGGTCCGCGAACTGTCTTCCGTACACCTTGACAACGCATCCGAAGCGGTGCAGGTTGGTCAGGAAGTGGAATGCAAGGTTGTCAGCATCGACGACGAGAAGGAAAGACTCGTTCTTTCCAAGCGCGCGATCGACAGCGAGAATGCTTGGGATGAGCTAGAGAAGCATTTCGAAGCTCAGGACGCTTTCGAAGTTACCGTAGCTGACGTGGTGAAAGGCGGTCTCGTCGCAGACGTAGGCGCACGCGGATTTATCCCGGCTTCCATGGTAGAGCGTCATTTCGTTGAAGACTTCAGCGACTATAAAGGCCGCACGCTGCGCGTGAAGGTAAAAGAGCTTGACCGTGAGAACAACAAAGTGATCCTGTCGCAAAAAGACGTTCTCGAAGAAGAGTTCGAAGCCAACAAGCTAAAAGTGATGGGTGAACTCCAAGAAGGACAAGAAATCGAAGGTACAGTGCAGCGTCTGACTCAATTCGGCGCCTTTGTTGACGTGGGCGGCGTTGACGGACTGGTTCACGTGTCCGAAATGGCTTGGCATCATGTTGACAAACCTTCCGATGTCGTGTCCGAAGGCGACCAAGTGAAGGTAAAAGTGCTCAAAGTTGATCCGGAAAAAGGCAAAATCAGCCTGAGCATCAAGGCTGCCCAGCCAGGACCATGGGAATCCGCAGCCGACAAGTTCCATACCGGCGATGTAGTTACAGGCGAAGTGAAGCGTCTTGTCACTTTCGGTGCTTTCGTTGAGCTGGCGCCAGGTGTCGAAGGACTTGTTCATATTTCGCAAATTTCCCATAAGCACATCGGCACACCGCATGAAGTGCTCAAAGAAGGTCAAGAAGTTCAAGTCAAAATCTTGGACATCAACACGGCTGAAAAGCGCGTAAGCCTGAGCATCAAGGAAACCGAGGAAGCTCCTGCGGCAGCTCCAAGACCGGAAAGAGCACCGAAGAGCAGCGCGCACAAGGATGATCTGAAAGACAACCCGAACGTATCTCTCAGCAACCAAGGCCTCAGCATTACACTCGGTGAACGTTTTGGAGACAAACTCAGCAAATTTAAATGATTTGGGCCTCCAAAATTGAAATCGGTGAACCCTTACACGGGTTTACCGATTTTTTTTTAGATCAGCAAGTATGCTGACTTGGGCCAAATTGGTTCAAAATGTTCGATCTTTAAAGCCAAAGAATCGGCCATGCATGGTTCTGTGTATGCTTAGGAAAAATACAATTAACATTCGGCTATTCCTATGAAAGGTTAGCCAAAAGAAACGTTTTTTGCTATGATGATTATCGTAAGAATTGACAGGAGGAGTGACTATGGCAAGACCCGTAGTGGCAATCGTGGGCAGGCCTAATGTGGGGAAATCCACCATTTTTAACCGTTTGGTCGGGGACAGGCTGGCCATTGTAGAAGATAAGCCGGGCGTGACGCGTGACCGGATTTACAGCGTTGCCGAATGGAACGGCAAACCTTTCAGTGTCATTGACACGGGAGGTATTGAAATTGACGGTGACGATGTAATATTGAAATCGATCCGTATGCAGGCTGAGCTTGCTATCGAAGAAGCCGACGTCATCGTCTTTATGTGCGATGCCAAGAGCGGCGTAACCCAATCTGATGAAGAAGTAGCCCAGATGCTTTTCCGGTCCGGAAAACCGATCGTGCTGGCCGTAAACAAAGTGGACAATTTGCAGCGCAATGACGACATTTACGAGTTTTACAGCCTCGGTTTTGGGGACCCGATCGCGATATCCGGCAGTCACGGAACCGGGATCGGCGATCTTCTGGACGCTATTGTAGATATTTTGCCAGATCTGACGGATGATGAGTACGATGAGGACGTGATTCGGGTTGCACTGATCGGACGGCCGAATGTCGGCAAATCGTCGCTCGTTAATGCGATCCTTGGCGAAGAACGCGTCATTGTCAGCGATATTGCGGGAACGACCCGGGATGCCATTGACACTCCGTTTGAGCGGGACGGGCAGCGTTACGTGCTGATCGATACCGCCGGTATGCGCAAACGCGGAAAAGTATACGAAACGACCGAGAAGTACAGCGTTATGCGGGCGATGCGCGCTATCGAAAGAGCGGATGTGGTGCTTGTCGTCATTAACGGCGAAGAAGGGATCATCGACCAGGATAAGCATATTGCTGGTTACGCTTACGAGGCCGGCAAAGCTTCTCTTTTTGTCGTCAATAAATGGGACGCCGTCGAGAAGGATGACAAGACGATGCACCAGTTTGAGAAAAAGATCCGCGATCACTTCCTGTTTATGACCTATGCGCCAGTTCTGTTTCTGTCCGCCAAAACGAAGCAGCGGCTCCACAAGCTTCTGCCGGTCGTTCAGCACGTCGCCGAGCAGCATTCGCTGCGGGTGCAGACGCATCTCTTGAATGACGTCGTATCCGACGCCGTGGCGATTAATCCGCCTCCGACGGACAAGGGGCGCCGCCTGCGTATCAACTATGCGACGCAGGTTGCGGTCAAGCCGCCGACGATGGTCATTTTCGTGAACGATCCGGAACTGATGCACTTCTCTTACGAGCGTTATTTGGAGAACAAGATCCGGTCTGCTTTTGATTTTGAAGGAACGCCTATACGCATCTTTACTCGGCGCAAATCGGATGAAAGTTAGGGGAGAATAGCTTGGTTCTACAGATCATCGCCATTATACTGAGTTACTTGCTCGGCTCCATCAGCTTCAGCGTTGTCCTTGCCAAGCTGCTGAAAGGGATCGACATCCGCCAGCACGGCAGCGGTAATGCGGGAGCGACGAATACGCTGCGCATACTGGGGAAGGGTCCGGCCGTTCTGGTTCTGGCGCTCGACGTTCTCAAAGGAATCGCGGCGGTCTGGATCGGCGTGTGGTTGGGCGGAGGCGAGGCATGGGTTCCCGCATTATGCGGCATCGGTGCGATCGTCGGGCATAACTGGCCGGTGTATTTTCACTTCCGTGGGGGTAAAGGCATTGCGACGACTATTGGCGTCATGGCGACACTGAGCTTTCTGCCAGCACTGTATGCCGGCATTATCGCCATTCTGCTGATCGTGGTTACACGGTACGTGTCGCTGGGATCGCTGGTGTTCGTGGCGCTTACGCCTGTATTTTTGCTCATTTTGGGTTATGCCTGGCCGATTTTTTGGACCAGTCTCATTATTTGTTTATTTGCCTTCTGGAGACATCGGAGCAATATTGTGAAAATTCTTCAGGGCCGGGAAAATAAGATCGGATCCGGAGGGCCCAAAGGGGGTAAAGGGATTGTCAAATAAAGTGGCTGTATTGGTCGCAGGCAGCTGGGGAACGGCTTTGGCCAGCGTGCTGGCTGCAAACCATCCGGAGGTGGTGCTGTGGTGCCGAAATCCGGATCAGGTCAAGGAAATCAATGAGCAGCATACCAACAACCGCTATCTGCCGGACGCTCAGCTGCCGGTCAATCTGAAAGCGACAAGCGACATGGGGGAAGCGGTGTCGGGGGCGAAGGCCGTAGTTATCGTTGCCCCATCCAAAGCGATGCGGCAGGTGGCGCGGGACTTAAGCGCTCATTGGCAGAAGGAAATGCTCGTGATCCATGCGACGAAAGGTTTTGAGACCGAAACGTTGAAGCGGATGTCTACGGTCATCGCTGAAGAGCTGGGCTGCGAAGAGGGAAGAATCGTAGTCATGTCCGGTCCAAGCCATGCGGAGGAAGTCGTCAAGCGGTGCCCGACCACCGTTGTGGTCGCTTCACTGACCGAGAGCGAGGCGGTCGCCGCGCAGGACTTGTTTATGAATTCCGACTTCCGCGTATACACCAACCGGGATATGGTCGGGGTCGAGCTCGCGGGAGCGCTGAAGAATATCATTGCCCTCGGCGCGGGCATGTCGGATGGACTTGGCTTCGGGGACAACGCAAAAGCGGCGCTGCTGACGCGAGGTTTGGCTGAAATCACCCGGATCGGCGTCGAAATGGGAGCGAACCCGCTCACGTTCTCCGGCCTCGCGGGCGTCGGGGACCTGGTGGCCACGGCAACGAGCAGGCACAGCCGGAACTGGCGCGCAGGCTCCATGCTTGGTCAAGGCAAAAACCTCGATGAGGTGCTGGATTCGATGGGCATGGTGGTGGAAGGTGTCCGGACGACCCAAGCGGCGCATGACATCTCAAAAAAATACGGCGTACAGATGCCGATAGCCGATCAGCTGTACCATGTGCTCTTTTTGAACCGGAATCCGCGCATTGCCGTCGAGGCGCTCATGGGCCGGGACCCGAAGACCGAAATGGAGACGATGAAGCTGGAAACGTGGGAGCAGTGGCACCGTTAATGCTTATTCACCTTTTTCCGCACTTCCTCATATATTAGGGTTGAGGAATGCCGGAGGAGGGGAGAAGACATTGAGCAAAAACATTTCTAGGGATGCGCTGAAGGCGATCAATAAGAAAACGGGTAAAAACATCTCTGAAAGTGCCGTCAAAAAACTGGCCAGCACGGTTAAGCCGTCGACCATGCAAAACGAGGCCCAGCTCCGTCAGCTGATTAAACAAGTATCCGCGATGGCTAACGTTCCCGTCAGCGAGGAAACCATCAAGGATATCATCAGCGCCGTGAAGAAAAGCGGGATGAATCCAGAAAACATGGAAGCGTTGATGAAAATGATGATGAAGAAATAATCATATAGGTCAGACGAAAAAAGAGCATGAAGTCTTTGGAGCCGGAGGCTGCAGGGCTTTTCGCTCTTTTTTTATATGTGTCAAATCGTCTGTGCCGTTCCGATGAGAGGAAGAAGTACGGGGACTGCTGACCGAGCCTTACTTTGTGGGCGCATTTTGCGAAATTGGACAAGTTTCGTGTTATAATACGGTTAATGATGGAACAGATTGGAGAGTTTTAGCGTATGGATCCAATGACAAAAATGTGGGTATCCCTGATCGCCATCTTGATTATGGGGCTATCCGTCTTTCTCATTACCTTCGCCCGAACCAAAACAAAGGGGGTTCTTCGGGGAGCCCTCTCTTTGGTCGCATTTGTCATTATGGTGGTCGGATTTTTGGGCGGAATGGCAGCATTAATGTAGCAAAGGAACGGTGGATAACGAACATGGAAGCAGCATTACAGCTAATTGGAAGAACAATCGAGAAAACCGTCGTGCCTGAACCGGGCAAAAGCATCCTTCAGCATGCGAAGGACAACAAAGTGGACTGGCAGCACCTCTGCACCCGCGGTACCTGTGCCCGCTGCCGCTGTCTGATTTCCGAGGGGGCAGAGCACCTGGAGGAACCGACGAAAGCGGAACATCTTCGCCTCGACCCGGAAGAGTTTGACGAGGGCTATCGTCTAGGGTGCCAAGCCGTGGTCAAGACGGCGGGTAAAATCGTTGCCCGAAACAAAACGTATTTTTAAATGGACCGGAAGATTGGAGTGTGTGCCGTGCAGATCCCAGCCGAATTACAGCAAGCGCTGCATGACGCCTCTCATGCGCTGTCGCAAACCTCATCCTGCTGGTTAATTGGCGGAAGCTGCGGGCTTTTGCTGCAGGACGTGCATTTGGATAAACCGCCACGCGATATTGACATCTACGCCGATTCGGCCTCCGTATCGGAGCTTCATCATGCCCTTGCAGGGCGGGCGGTGGATCAGCCGGTCCTGAGCGTTACGGATCAATACAGGTCCGTGTTAAGCCATTATAAGTTGAGCCGGTACACGCTGGAACTGGTGGGAGGGTTCGAAGTTCAGGCGGAGGGTTCGCATTATAAGGTTGAAATTAACCGGAAGCTGGCCCCTGCGGGCGTCCATGCGAAACCAAACACAATACGGATTCCGCTGATGCCGCTCAGCCATGAGCTGCTGTTTAATGTGCTTCGGAACCGGGAGGACCGGTACACGGCGATTGCCGCTGCCATGCGGGCAGATTTGCAGGCCCATTTACCGCTCCTGGAGGATCTGCTCACGGATAATGAGTTCCAATCCGAGCACATTCAGATCATTTCCCAACTGCTCCATACCGAGTCGTTAGTACGATTTGCGGTAAGCGGGCGGGATTCAGGCCATGCCGGGCGGGAAAGCCAATGAACCATAAAGTTACGTTCCAGCCGTCAGGCAAAAGCGTTCTCGTCCGCGAAGGCATATCGCTGCTCCATGCGGCCAGGGATGCAGGTGTATACATACCCACGCGATGCGGGGGCAAAATGGGCTGTTTGATGTGCAAAGTTCAGGTTGACGCCGCCAGCGCCGGGCAGCTTACCCCTCCCGCCGAGGCGGAGAAGCGCAAGCTCGGCTCCCTGATCCGCAGCGGCACCAGGCTCTCTTGTCAAGCCAGAGTGCGCGGGGCTGTGACGGTGACAGTCCCGGAAGACAAACTGAAGGCGGCGGTCCGCAAGCAGCTGGAAGCAGCAAGGAACCGTGACAGGGAGGACGACCTGTGGTAGCGGCGGGCAGGACAAACACGTTACAGGCTGCTTGATGTATCAATCGGCTTTACTATATGCAAAGGGTGATATTTGTTGATGACATCGGCTTTGACCAACAAGATGATGAAGGGAGCCCGGAAGGCGGCGACGGCTGTCATGGTGCTGCTGTTGATCATGACCGCCACAGCCTGCATGTATCCGGATCAGAAGAGCGGTGAGACGAGGGTATCCTACCGTGAAAGCGTGAAGCGCATCCAGTCCGCGATGGACGATTTTCAAAAGGATCAGGGGATCCTGCCGATCATCAATGCGGATGAAACGACGCCGCGCTTTGAGAAGTTCCGCATCGACCTGGACCAGCTCCAAAAACGGGGCTACTTGGACGATATCCCAACGACCGCCTTTGAGAAAGGCGGAAGCGCATACTTTCTAGTACAGAACGAAGAGACCGACCCGACCGTTAAGGTCATGGATCTCGTCACGGTGCAAAAGGTCAACGACGTGCAGCGGGCGGTCGATTTGTATAAGTCCAAGCATGATGGGAAGCTGCCGGCCGGCGAAGAAATTTATCCCGGGATCCATACTGTTGACCCGGATCTGGCCGGCACAAACAATGTTGAGCTGAAGAGCGTATATTCGGGTCAGGACATGAGCTTTATCATGGATGCCAAGGGCGTGGTTTATGCGGATTATGCGTTTGATATTATGCAGATGATTGACAAGGAAGGCGTGAAGCCTTCCAAAGACGAGGATTTACGAGATTACCTGATCAAGTCTTCCGATTATGTGCCGGTGAAGTCGCTGCCGTACGAGTGGTCAGGGGATGCGCCAGTCGCCAAATCGGAGATAGGGGCGTGAAGCTGAACGTACAGATTGGAAGAGAAAGGCCTGCTGGAAACAGCGGGTCTTTTTTAATGCGTATTGCTATGTTTTTCGGGATTCCCGCTAGCAAAACAGCATCAACAAGCGGATGAGCGGCTGTGTGGCTGTGCGGCTGTGCGCAAGTAGTTATGTTGTGCTGCATGCTTCATATACATATTTATTTCTGCCCCGGCATATATCTGAGAGGGATGACGAGGGGCATGCGAACGACGCAGGATTATATGAATTTTATTCCGAATACCCGTCATATTGTTTTTAATAGGTACATACTATGATACTAGTCCAAATGCCTACGGAGTAACGCCGCTTTGCCGTTTCCCATCCTACCTGACTACCGGCGGCGGACTACTGACGACATTGTAAGGCTCCAATCCGTTGCAATGGCTCGAGGCTCCAGATGGAACACGAAGCGGATGCTCTTAAAGCATTTTTCCTTCGGAGTAAATGAGGAGGGGATCTCTTTTGGAAAAAGTGGACATTTTTAAAGACATTGCCGAACGAACTGGCGGGGACATTTACCTGGGTGTCGTCGGCGCCGTCCGCACAGGAAAGTCAACATTTATTAAACGGTTTATGGAAACAATCGTACTGCCGAACATTGCAAGCGAAGCAGACCGCGCCAGAGCGGTCGATGAGCTCCCGCAGAGCGCTGCCGGGAAGACGATTATGACCACCGAGCCGAAGTTTGTACCGAACAATGCGGTGCAGCTGAAGGTCACCGAAGGTCTGGAAGTGAACGTCCGCCTTGTGGACTGCGTAGGCTACGCGGTGGAAGGCGCCAAAGGCTATGAGGATGAAAACGGTCCGCGCATGATATCGACGCCATGGTTCGAGGAGCCGATCCCGTTCCAGGAGGCAGCCGAAATCGGGACGCGGAAAGTGATTCAGGAGCACTCCACGCTGGGCGTCGTGGTGACTACGGACGGCACGATTGCCGAAATTCCGCGCCACTCCTATGTGGAAGCCGAAGAACGCGTCGTCGCCGAGCTGAAGGAAGTCGGCAAGCCGTTTGTGCTGGTCATCAACTCCACGAAGCCGCGGAGTGAAGAAACGCTGCAGCTGCGCAATGAGCTTGCCGAGAAATACGACATTCCGGTCATGGCGCTCAGTGCGGCGACAATGACGGAGGATGATGTCACCGGCGTCCTGCGCGAAGTGCTGTACGAATTCCCGGTGCACGAAGTCAACGTCAACCTGCCTAGCTGGGTTATGGTGCTGAACGAGAAGCACTGGCTGCGCAGCAACTATGAAAATTCCGTACGCGATACGGTCAAGGATATCCGCCGTTTGCGCGACGTGGACCGGGTGGTTACCCAGTTCATGGACTACGACTTCATCAACCGCGCGGCGCTCAGCGGCATGAATATGGGCCAAGGGGTAGCCGAGATCGACCTGTTCGCTCCGGATGAACTGTACGATCAAATCCTGATGGAAGTGGTCGGCGTGGAAATCCGCGGCAAGGACCACCTGCTGCAGCTGATGCAGGAATTCTCGCATGCCAAGCGGGAGTACGACCGGTTCGCCGAGGCGCTGGAGATGGTCAAGACGACCGGTTACGGCATCGCCGCTCCGTCGCTGGCCGAAATGTCGCTCGATGAGCCGGAGCTGATCCGCCAAGGATCCCGTTTCGGGGTTCGCTTGAAGGCGACGGCGCCTTCGATCCATATGATCCGCGTCGATGTCGAGTCGGAATTCTCGCCGATCATCGGTACGGAGAAACAGTCCGAGGAACTCGTGCGCTACCTCATCCAGGACTTCGAAAACGATCCGATCAAGATCTGGGATTCAGACATTTTCGGCAGATCGCTGCACTCTATCGTACGGGAAGGCATTCAAGGCAAGATCGCCATGATGCCGGATAATGCGAGATATAAACTGCAGGAGACGCTTGGACGCATTATCAATGAAGGCTCTGGCGGATTGATCGCGATTATTTTGTAATCGTAATAGAATTAAGCCAAAACCGTAGGCAGGCGCTCGCTTGCTTGCGGTTTTTTTTGTGCTTGAATGCAGCAATGGATACCTGTTGATAGCAATTCCTGTTTTATACATAAAAATAAGCATATGGATGCTCGGAGCCGAGTTAAAGGACCGTTATAGCAGGTTTTTTATGAAAAAAAGAAAGTATTTATACAAACTCTTAAAAACCTATTTACATACTTGGGTATAGGCTTTATATTAGTGTATAACATTTTAACATAGTGAAGCTTTTAAGGGGGAAGAGAGAAATGCGTTTAAGAGGTAAAAAAAGGGGTTTCGTGTTGGCATCCGTCCTGCTGGTGCTGTCGATGGTGATGAGTGCCTGCGGTCATAACGCGCCGCCGGCAGCGGAATCGGGGAGTGCATCCGGTGCAAACGCGGACAAGCCTCTGGCAGGCAAACGAGTAGCGCTTATTATGGAGTTTAACACAGGGACGTTTTCCCAGCAATACGTTCAAGGGGTAACCGAGGAAGTGGAGAAATTCGGCGGAAAGCTGACGAAATTCGTGGCCGCCAACGATAAAGCAAAAATGGCGTCTCTGCTGGATTCGGCCATCACGCAGCATTTTGACTTGATTCTGACCGACCACGGTGATTCGCTCCTCGAACCGGGCCTGCGCAAGGCGGTGGAGCAGAAGATCCCTGTCGTCGTCTTCGACGCTGACGTGAATGTTCCCGGCGCAACCGTGCTCTCTCAGGACGACCAGAAGATGGCCGACTTGACGCTGCAGCAGATGAAGGAGGACATCGGAGGCAAGGGCAACATTGTTAAAGTATGGGTGGCCGGATTCGCACCGATGGAACGGCGCCAAACCTCTTACGCGAAATTTATGAAAGAGAATCCGGATATTAAGGAAATCGCTACGTTCGGCACGGCGAATAACCCGGCACTGGACACGCAGACCCAGATGGAAGCGATTCTGAAGCAGTATCCGAAGGGCCAGATTTCGGCCGTATGGGCTGCATGGGACGAGTTCGCCAAAGGGGCGGCGCGCGCCATCCAGCAGGCCGGACGCGATGAAATCAAGGTGTACGGTATCGATATGAGTGACGAGGACCTGCAAATGATCCAGGATCCTAGCAACCCGTGGGTCGCTTCCGCCGCTGTCGATCCAAAGGATATCGGACGCATCCAGGTCCGCTATGGCTACCAGAAGCTGCACGGGGATCAAACCGAGGACAAAGTCGTTCTGAATCCGGTGTACGTATCCCGCGACGCGCTTCCTAAGGAGCAAATTTCCACCACCGAGCTGTCCCAATACGTAGACGGCTGGGGTGCCAGCAAGCAAGGACTTCAGGACTGGATGAACGAGTACAGCAAGTAAAAAAGATCCGGTCAAACCGGCAAATGCAAGTCTTGGGGTGGTGCTGAGGCGCTGCCCTTTTTCAGGAACAGGGGTTTAGCCTCACTCCACTTTGTGGGGTTACTTTTTGAAGGAGGAATGCCGTGTGACATCATCATTTCAGCTGGAAATGAGCGGAATCGGCAAACAATTTGGCGGCGTTCCTGCGCTGCATACGGTGGATTTTATGGTTCGCGGCGGCCAGATTCATGCGCTGCTCGGTGCCAACGGCGCCGGGAAGAGCACGTTGATGAAGATTCTGTCGGGCGCTTATCAGCCGGACAGCGGGCGCATTGCGGCTGACGGCACGGAGCTGCACATTACCTCTCCGGCCGCGGCCAAGCAGCACGGCATTCACTGCGTGTATCAGGAGGTCGATTCAGCCCTCGTCCCGCAGCTGAGCGTCGCCGAAAACGTCATGCTGGACGCCTTGTCTTCAGGCCGGGGAAGCATGTGGGTCAATTACCGGTCTATGGACAAACAGGTCAAGGCGATTTTGTCCAGGCTGGATGACAGTATAGACATTCATAAAAAGGTGTACGAGCTGTCGCTTGCGCAAAAACAGATTGTCCTGCTGGCCCGCATTTTGTCCCAGGACGCCAAGGTGATTATATTCGACGAGCCGACCGCTCCGCTGAGCGACAGCGAATGCGAGGCTTTTTTCCGGATGATGCACTCGCTGAAAGACTCTGGTGTGGCGTGTATCTTTATTACACACCGCCTGCCGGAAGTGCTGCAGCACAGCGATATGGTGACCGTGATGCGTGACGGAAGGAAGGTTTACACCGGCCAGACACAGGAGATCACCGGGGAAGGCATTATCGGGCACATGCTCGGCAAAACGTTTGAAGAAGAGTTTCCGAAAAAGGATACCGTGATCGGGGACGTGCTCCTTCAGGCCGAAGGCGTCAAGCGCGGACACAAGGTGCGGGGCGCGGATCTTGAGGTCCGCCGCGGTGAAATTGTAGCTGTAGTCGGCCTGGTGGGCGCCGGTAAAACCGAACTGGCCCGGATCCTGAGCGGTGCGGATCAGCCGGACGAGGGAAGCATCCATCTGAAAGGGAGGAAGCTGTCGCTTAAGCAACCGGCGGACGCGGTATCCGCGGGAATCGTCTCCATCCCGGAGGAGCGCCGGAAAGAGGGAATCTTTATCCACGAATCGGTGGATTTGAACCTGTCCATACCGGTGCTGAACCAAGTCAGCAGGCTGGGGTTCATCTCGCGGAAGAAGGAGAAGGCTTTATCCGCCAAAATGATCGGGGCCCTCGGGGTCAAGGCTGCCTCTGGCAGCCAGCTGGTGAAGTTCCTGAGCGGCGGTAACCAGCAGAAGCTGGCGATCGGCAAATGGCTGGACAGCGGGGCGGAAGTTTTTATTTTTGATGAACCGACCAAAGGGGTCGATATCGGCGCGAAAAGCGATATATTCCGCATCATCGGAGATTTGGCGGATGCCGGCAAGGGCATTTTGTATTTTACCTGCGAATTGGCAGAAGGACTGGGAATCGGCGACCGGATCGCCGTCATGAGCGGCGGAACCATCAGCAAAGTATTTGCTCGGGGAGAAGCGACGCAAGCCCAGCTCCTATATTATGCGAGCGGAGGCTTGGAGGAAGACCATGAAGGATAAACTGTTAAACTTGGCGTTCCGGTACGGGGCGGTTGTCGTTATCATCGGGGTTATTGCATTTTTTTCATTCAGACTGCCTTATTTCTTCACGTACGGGAACCTGACCGACATTCTGGGCTCGATCACGATCGTGACCTTTGTGGCGATTGGGGTGACCTTGTCGCTGGTCGTGGACGGCTTTGACCTGTCGGTAGGCTCAACCGTGTCGCTGACCACCGTAGGCGCCGCGTCGCTGATGATATGGTATGAGCAGCCGCTGTGGGTCGTCATCATCGTGCCGCTCATCCTGGGTGCCGTCATCGGGCTCGTTAACGCATTCCTGATCGTCAAGCTGCGGATTCCGGATCTTCTGGCGACCCTTGCCGTGATGTACATTGTCGGCGGGATTCACAAAACGTATGCCGCGGGCTACACGATTTACAACCATATGGAATTCCCAGACGGCACCAAAGCCCCCGGCGAGATGAGCGCCGCCTTCCTGCAGCTTGGACAGGGCAAATGGTTCGGCATTCCGATTTCGGCCGTCCTCCTCATTATCGCTGTGGCGCTTGTGCATATTTTTCTGACGCGGACCAAATACGGCCGCCAAATGTACGTCACGGGCGGTAATGAGGAAGCGGCGCGACTGTCCGGGATCAAGGTGAAAAGGGTGCGTACGCTGGCGTACGTCGCTTCCGGCGTGTTCGCCGCGATTGGCGGGATTATTTACGCCTCCCGGGTCGGATCCGGTCAAATTGACGCGGGATCGCCGCTCTTGATGGAATCCGTGGCGGCTGTGTTCGTCGGTTTTTCGGTCTTTGGCGCCGGCAAGCCCAACGTCATCGGCACATTTATCGGGTCGGTATTGATCGGGGTACTGGTCAACGGACTGACCATGATGAATTTGCAGTATTTTACACATGATATCGTCAAAGGGATCGTTCTTGTCCTCGCTCTCGCCGTCACTTTTTACGTTTTGAACCGCTCGCGAACGTAAAACTCTTGAAATTCTGCGGTTGCTGTATTACTATAAGTTTGTTCCGCGCCTGCGGCTGAATACGGTCTATATGGCGATTCTATCTGTAAATCTCACAGATGAACGTATATTTTACGGCAAAACGGAAAGATTGATAACATCGATTTATTATTTTGGGAGGTGAAATGATAGTGAACAAGTCCGAACTGATTTCCCAAGTAGCTGAAACGACAGAACTGTCCAAGAAGGATGCGACGAAAGCGGTTGACGCTGTATTCGAATCCATCGCACAGGCTCTGCAAAACGGGGACAAAGTCCAACTCGTTGGATTTGGTAACTTTGAAGTGCGCGAGCGTTCCGCACGTAAAGGCCGCAACCCGCAAACCGGTGAAGAAATCGAAATCCCTTCGAGCAAAATTCCGGCATTCAAGCCTGGTAAAGCGCTCAAAGACGGAATTAAATAAGATTTCTACATATTCCATACGCAAGAAGAGGACCGTGACGCTCGTTCACGGCCTTTTCTTTTCTGTAGGGGTAGGGCTGACATCTCCTTCGAGAGGATTGCCGTTGTCGTCCTTTTCCGAATAGGCGATCAGGATGACGGGAGAACCCGTCAGCTGGGTCAGCTGCTGCTCGTATTCGCGAAGCTTGGAAATTTGCCCTTCCCGCAGGGGCGCCGGTTCATATTGCATGTTCTCAACTCCTTGGACTTTATTACATTGGGTAGTATAGCCACAGGATTTTAAAATAATTATAGGCTGTGTGTAAGGCTCGCTGAAGAAAGGAGGATACACTCATGGAGAATAAAGGGAATACGGGGAATAGCGATTTTATCGTGATCAAGGCGAAGGATCAAGGGGTGCAGGTCATTGGACTAACCCGAGGCCAGGATACCCGGTTTCATCACACGGAGAAGCTAGACAAAGGCGAAGTGCTGATCGCCCAGTTTACGGACCATACCTCCGCCATTAAAATTCGCGGCAAAGCCGAAGTGTGGACGAAACACGGAAGTCTCGAAAGCGACAGCTAATAGCAAGGAGCTCAGAAAAACAGCTCTTGAATGCAAATTAGCTGCTGGTCAGGGGATGGCAACTTACCTTAAGCGCAATCTGTACAAACGCAGGCATAGCCTGCTTTTTTTCGTTGTAGAATGAGGTATGGACAGCACGTGTCCGGACGAAACTAAGGGATACTATGACGATGGGAGGGCTGTACTTGAAACGATTTCTCATTCCTGGCCTGGTGCTAGCCGTTACGCTGGGCTCGGTCCTCTTCCTGCCTGCGCTGTATCATGCGGAGCATACATTTGCCCGGGAAAGCCGGGCTTTGGCCGCGTTTCATCCCCAATCGGGCTGGACGCTCGACAATGCGAATATCGTGGATGCGCTGGACAGCCTTCCCCTGACGCTGCCAATCCGCAAGGTGGAGTGGGAATCCCGCGTGCTGACGGTCGACCTGAAGGTGGCCACACCGGAGGTGTCCGTGTCTGAAATCTATTCGAATATCGCCGAGATCCTCTCATTTAGCTTTGACGGCACTTCCAATGTCGACCAGATTCTCCTTCGGCTCGTCGCAGAAGATAAATGGCTCGGCACACGGCATCTGCTGCTGGCTGCCGATGTCCGGCGGACGGAGTGGAGTCCGGAGCTGAAACTGGCGCTTGGCGAAGCGGGAGAAGGCCCGCTTGCGGACGACATCAAAGCCCGATTCCACCTCACCGAAACGAAACTGTGGAGAGACCGGTTCGATCCGCAGGAAAACGGGTAAAAAGAAGTAAGCATACTGTGCGTGGTCTGACAAGTTGTGCTATAATAAAAAAGATTGTGAACAAAAGTTCTTGCTCGCAACAGACGACATAGAAGTGAGAAAGTTATAGGCTCGGAGGCTGACGATGAAACCGTACCGCATACCCCAACTAGCAAAGAAATATGTCGATTACGACATGATCCAAACTCATACGGAGCTGCCGCCCTATCCGGATGCCCGTGTTCATCTTCTATATATTTTTCTGAACCAGGGAAGCCGCAAGCCTTCCGTGCATACAGAGCTGCTGGCGCTTGTCACGTCGCTCGTTCAGATGGGTATTGACACGCATGAAACGATCGACACCATCCAGGGCAAACAGAACGAGGGAGAAATGCGTTCCCGTCAGCTTAAAGTGCTCGCGGGAGACTATTTCAGCAGCCGGTTCTATCAGCTTCTGTCCCAGAAGGGGCAAATCGAGGCTGTATCGACGCTGAGCGCGGCTATTTGCGATGTGAATATTTTGAAAATGAATCTGTACGGCAAAATGAAAAGCCTTCTCCTGTCAGCGGAGGAATACTTACGGCAACGGGTACAGCTGAATATGCAGCTGTTTCTTTCTTTTACCCCTTTTCTGGATGACTCGTTAAAGGAACTGTGGAAATCGCTTCTCCGCGGCTTCAGCGAATGCGAAACGGTCGTTCGGGAAATGCATCTGAGCTCCGGCTCGGAGCCGTTCTTGTACAGCTATTCGTTCTGGCACATCCTGGATGTGGCCTCGGATGAAGACAAGCTGGCCTTGAAGGAAAACCGGGTTGAGCCGAAAGACTGGAAGAAGATGCTGCTTAAGTACAAGGCCGGAGAACATTTGGCGGATAAGCTGCAGCAGGCGGTGAACAGCGTGCAGTCCATCCTGAAAATGGTTAAGGGAGACGGAATGTTCCGGGAGATCGGACAGGTGCTTGACCCGTTCCTTCGTCAGCTTAACACACCGGGATCCGCTGTAGGGGAGGGATTGGCGAGAGGATGAATACCAGCATGAGTGAACGGGACACGAAGACGGAAAACAAATACTCACATGTCCAATCCGTTTTTGAAAGCATTGCACCGAAGTACGATGTGATGAACGATATTATAAGCTTTCGCAGGCACAAAGCCTGGCGGAAGTTCACGATGAAGAAAATGGCGATGAAACCCGGAGATACGGCGGTTGACCTATGCTGCGGGACTTGCGACTGGACGTTGAGCATGGCGGAAGCCAGTGGCACGGGGCAGATGGTCGGCCTCGATTTCAGCCCGAACATGCTGAAGGTCGGCATGGACAAAATCAAGGCGAGACACCTCGAGGATCAGATTACGCTGGTTCAGGGGGATGCCATGAATTTGCCGTTTGAGGATAACCGTTTTGACTACGCCACCATCGGCTTTGGTCTGCGGAACGTGCCTGACCTGGTGCAGGTGCTGAAAGAAATGCAGAGGGTGGTCAAGCCTGGAGGCATGGTTGTATGCCTGGAGGTATCCAAGCCGACGTGGCAGCCTTTTAAAGGAATTTATTATTCTTATTTCAAGTATATACTGCCTGGACTCGGAAAGGTGTTGGCCAAAAGATATGAGCAGTACAAATGGCTGCCGGAATCGTTGGCTCTTTTCCCGGGAAGAGAGGAACTGGCAAGCATATTCCGCAGCATCGGTCTTCAGAATGTCGAAGCCTATCCCCTAACTGGCGGCGTCGCAGCATTACATATTGGGATCAAGGAGAATCGGCATGTTTAAGAAAATCGGCATTTTTCTAGAAATGATCAAAATTGAGCACACATTATTTGCGTTACCTTTTGCGTTTATGGGCGCGATCCTCGGATCGGTCGTCGTAAATGGTCACCTTCCATCATGGGCCCAGATCGGCTGGGTCCTGTTAGCCATGTTCGGGGCCAGAAGTGCAGCCTTCGGCCTGAACCGGATGATTGACCAGGTGATCGACAAGAAAAATCCGCGGACGGCAAACCGGGCCATTCCGGCAGGGCTGCTGAAAAGTGCGGAAGTGATCCTGTTTACAGTTGTTTGCTTCCTGCTTCTGCTGTGGGCGGCCTATGAGCTGTCTCCGCTGGCACTCAAGCTGCTTCCGATCGCCGTGTTTCTTCTCGTTATTTATTCCTATACGAAGCGGTTTACCTGGCTCTGCCATCTCGTACTCGGTCTGACGATCGCCCTGGCTCCGCTCGGCGGCTGGGTGGCCGTGACCAACGAAATCGACTGGCCGTCGATCGTTCTGTACGTATCGGTTGCCTTCTGGACTGCCGGCTTTGATATCATTTATGCGATCCAGGATATCGATTTTGACCAGAAGGAAGGCTTGTACTCCATTCCGGCGCGCTTCGGCGTCCGCAAGTCGCTGCTCATCGCACGGTATTTTCATTTCATTACCGCGATCGGATTCGTTATCCTGTTCTTTACGACCGAGCTGAGCTGGTGGTATTTTGCCGGGATGCTGATCGCCTATATTATTCTCTTTTACGAGCATTTTATTTTGTCCCCGAATGACATGAGCAAGCTGCAGGTCGCCTTCTTTACGATGAACAGCGTCCTCAGCATTCTCGTTTTCGTATTCACCCTGATTGATTTGGTGGTGCAGTACTTGTGACGCAGACGGAGAACAAGAGAAGAAGCTGGGTCGTCGGGATTACCGGCGCCAGCGGTTCGGTGTATGGGGTTCGGTTAACGGAGGTTCTTCTGAAGCAGGGCTATGACGTGCACATCGTCGTCTCGAATGCAGGCTGGCGGGTGCTCGGCGAAGAGCTCGGCTGGAAAACAGCTCAAAGGGAGCTTGTGCTAAGCGAGAAATTTGGCGGCCATCCGGGCAGCGTCTATTACCATCCGGTGGCGGATATCGGAGCAACGATTGCCAGCGGCTCCTATCAGGTGGAGGGCATGGTGATTGCGCCGTGCTCGATGGGGACACTGTCCGCTGTAGCTAACGGATCGTCCGACAATTTGATGACCCGCGCTGCAGACGTCATGCTGAAAGAAGGAAGGCCGCTGATTTTGGTGCCTCGTGAGACGCCGCTTCATGCCATTCACCTGGAAAATATGCTGAAGCTCGCCAGGCTCGGAGTGAAGATGATTCCGGCGATGCCGGCTTTTTACTTTCACCCCCGGACGATCGAGGATTTGATCGACTTCCAGGTGGGGAAGGTGCTTGATATGATGCGGATCGAGCATGAGCTGTTCAGGCGTTGGGACGGCGGGCTGGCCGGACAGGCCAAAGCTGCAGAGTCCGGTACCAAACAATAGACAGTCCTCCAAACCCATTCGTGCAGCACGAATTGTATGCTATGATTTAAAATAAGATGAAAATGAATGGAAGAACGCCAGTGCTCTTTGTTTCTGCTATGCGGGCCATGCTCAAGCCGATGATTTGAACATGAACGGACAGGGAAATGCGGAGTAACATTACGCTGATACGGGTGAAGGAATGAAGAGATTAGACATATTCGGCTTACTGAAAAAAGATATGAATCAAATCGAACAAGAGCTCTTTCGCAGCATTGAGGGCGATCACGAGCTGCTGAACGAGACGTCCATGCACCTGCTGAAGGCAGGCGGCAAGCGGCTGCGTCCGGTGTTTGTGCTGATGGGCGGCAAGTTCGGCAGCTATGACCTGGACAAGCTGAAGCATGTGGCCGTTCCCCTGGAGCTGATCCACATGGCTTCCTTGGTGCACGACGACGTCATTGACGACGCCGAGACGCGCCGCGGTCAATTGACCGTCAAGTCCAAGTGGGATAATAAAATCGCGATGTATACGGGGGACTATATATACGCCCGGGCGCTGCTGCTGGCCACCAAGCTGGAGAACCCGAAGATTCATCAAATCCTCTCCAAAGCGATGGTCGAGATGTCCATCGGGGAAATGGAGCAAATCCGGGACTTCTTCAATACGGAACAGAGCATCCGTCGTTACCTTCTCCGTATCCGGCGCAAAACTGCCCTTCTAATCGCGATCAGCTGCCAGCTGGGAGCGGTAGCGGCAGACGCGGAGCCGAAGGTAGGCAACCTGCTCTACCGCTACGGCTACAACGTAGGGATGGCATTCCAGATTCAGGACGATCTCCTGGATCTGTGCGGAACGGAGAAACAAATCGGCAAACCGCCTGGAAGCGATATCCGGCAGGGCAACATTACGCTGCCTGTGCTGTATGCCCTGGAGGACGAGGCGATTCGGGAACCGCTGCTGAAGGAGATCGCCGTCATCCGGGAACAGAACGGGGAATGCGACGTTTCCGCAGCGGTTTCGCTCATCAAATCCAGCACGGGAATTGCCCGGGCGGAGGAGCTGGCTACCCGCTATATCAACAAGGCGCTGGAGGCGCTCGACCGGCTTCCGAACCAGCGGACGAAGAAAAATTTGCGCGATATCGCCCATTTTGTGACCAAACGTTCGTATTGATACTTCCGCTGATCCGACTTTCTGTTTACAATACAAATCATAACTATGTACAACATTCGCAATGACTTGAGGAAATGGAGAGTGAGTTTATGCAGCGAACTTTTTTAATGATCAAGCCTGATGGAGTGCAGCGTGGTTTAATCGGTAAAATTATCGGCAGATTGGAAGACAAAGGTTTCAAAATGGTGGCCGGCAAGCTGGTGCAGGTGTCGGACGAGCAGGCCAAGCGTCATTACGCGGAGCATGAGGGCAAGGACTTTTATGACAACCTGGTAAAGTTCATCACGTCCGGCCCTGTGTTCGCCATGGTATGGGAAGGGGATAACATTATTCAATTGTCCCGCATTCTGATGGGCAAAACAGAAGTCACGGAGGCTCTGCCGGGCACCATCCGCGGGGACTACGCTTCCCATACGCCCCATAATCTGATTCACGGCTCGGATTCACCGGAGAGCAGCGCACGCGAAATCGCCAATTTCTTCGAAGCGCATGAACTGGTGGATTACGACCGCAGCATTACGCCGTGGATGTAAAGCCTGTTTTATATAATAGCGGCGCGTCGGAAGAGCCAGGGACGCCCGACCCGGATTACATAGGGTTTATCCAGAATATTAAGCGAAGCACGGGAATCGACCTTTCGGACTATAAGGAAGCCCAAATGAAGCGGCGGCTGACGACGCTCAGGGTAAAGAACGGATATAGCAGTTTTGCGGAATTTTTCGAGGCGCTGCAAAAGGATAAGCGCTTGTTTCATGAGTTTCTGGACCGGATGACGATCAACGTCTCGGAATTTTGGCGCAACCCGAACCGCTGGGAAGTGCTGCGCGATGTGATCCTTCCGGAATTGACCGCAGGTGCGCGGTCCAAGCTTAAGGTGTGGAGCGCCGCATGTTCCACGGGAGAGGAGCCCTATACGCTGGCCATGATTTTGGACGGCAAAGGGCTGCTGCAGACGAGTACGCTGGTCGCCACAGATATCGATGAGGGCGCGCTGGCCAAAGCGAAACAAGGCTTGTACCTCGAGCGTTCGCTGAAGGACGTGCCGAAGGAAGTCGCGGCCCGGTATTTTTCCCAGGAAGGTCCGATGTACAAGTTCAGCGAAGGACTCAAGGCAAACGTCCAATTCCGTAAGCAGAATCTGCTGACCGACACGTTTGAGCAGAATCACGATCTCATCGTCTGCCGGAATGTGATGATTTATTTTACTGAAGAAGCCAAAGCCAAGCTTTACCATAAATTCGCCGCTGCCCTGCGTCCCGGGGGATATCTTTTTGTGGGAAGCACTGAGCAAATTTTTACGCCCGGCCAATACGGGCTCGAGCCGACCGAAACCTTTTTTTACCGGAAAAAGGCCGACGCTTAAGGTGTCAAGGTATATTCAAACCTTCTCTTTGCGATACTACGATTATATTACGGCATCAGACAAAGCGGAGGTTTGCACATCATGGACAAACGAAAGGTAATTACCGCGTATCAGCGCGGGTTTATTACCATTCAGGAATGCGGACAGATTCTGGGCATTGAGAGCGTCCAGCTGAGCCGCCTGGTACAGGATTCCCTGGAAGGTCAGAAGAATACGCAGCGAAGCAGTCAGCCGGTCAGCCGGTAGGCAGGCGGAAGCTGGCGCTAATAAGCACCGTACTTTCATTAGGAAAGGCGGTGCTTTTTTGTGCTTGGTTACGGGGCTATTCTTTCGGGTGTCCCCATGCAAAGGACTGAAGTTGCAAACGAACCGAACAGCTGGCCTTGATCGTGGGATTTCAATATAACGGGCTAATATGAACCAAGCTTCTCCTTGATCCATCTTCAATACAACCGAAGTGTTTTCCCTGGCTTTAGTACATTGCATATAGCTATAGGGGTTTCTTGTCAAAGCGTGGCACCTATACTATAATGGCAAAAGATATCTGCGGATTTTAGCCAGTTAATGTTTAACAGTTTAAAGGGGGAAAGCACCATGAGTATACGCTACTTAACGGCGGGGGAGACGCACGGACCTCAACTCACGGCCATTATCGAAGGATTACCGAGCCAGTTGAAACTGGACTTTGAAGCCATCAATTTTCAGCTTGCACGCAGACAGAAGGGGCATGGACGCGGGCGCCGCATGCAAATCGAGAAGGATACGGCGAATATTGTCGGCGGTGTCCGGCACGGTTATACGACGGGAGCTCCGGTTGCCCTCGTGGTTGAGAACAAGGACTGGGCGAGCTGGAGCAGCATCATGAACGTGGAGCCGATCGAAGGGTCGGATGAAGAGAAACGCCGCGTTCACCGTCCCCGCCCGGGACATGCCGACCTGAACGGCGGCCTGAAATACAACCATAAAGACCTGCGGAACGTGCTGGAGCGCTCCAGCGCGCGAGAGACGGCGGCACGCGTTGCCTGCGGGGCGATCGCCCGCCAGTTTCTCGAAGCTTTCGGCATCAAAATTGCCGGCCAGGTGATTCGGATCGGCGAAATTGAAGCGCCGGCCAACAACCTGAGCGTCGACGAACTGATCGAACGCACCGAGGCTTCCTCGGTTCGGGTGGTAGATCCTGAGACGGAAGCGAAGATGGAAGCCTACATCGATGAAATCAAGAAAGAAGGCGATTCCATCGGGGGGATCGTGGAGTGCGTCGTTGAGGGCGTACCGGTCGGTCTCGGGAGTTATGTGCAGTACGACCGCAAGCTGGACGGAAGGATCGCTCAGGCGGTCATGTCGATCAACGCGTTCAAAGGCGTCGAGATCGGCATCGGGTTTGAGGCCGGCGTGCTGCGCGGATCCCAGGTCCACGACGAGATCCTGTACGAGGAAGGCAAGGGATATACCCGGGCCAGCAACCGCCTGGGCGGTTTTGAGGGCGGCATGACCAACGGCATGCCAGTTGTCGTCCGGGGTGTGATGAAGCCGATCCCAACGCTGTACAAACCGCTGCAGACCGTGGATATTGATACAAAAGAGCCGTATACCGCTCAGGTAGAGCGTTCGGACGCCTGCGCCGTTCCGGCGGCGAGCGTGGTGATGGAGCATGTGGTCGCATGGGAAATCGCCAAGGCGTTCCTGGAGAAGTTCGGCGGCGATTCCATGGACGAAATCAAAGCCAACTATGAAAATTACCTTGCCCAAGTGGAGAGGTACTGATGATGAGAACCGTACAAGTGGAGCTTGGCGACCGTTCGTATCCGATCTATATTGGCCAGGGCCTTCTTCCCGAAACAGGAAGTTATCTGGAGAAGCATGGGCTGACCAAGAAAAGCACGCATCTGATCGTCACGGATGAGCAGGTTGCGGCCCGCCATCTGGACACCCTCAAGCAAAGTCTGGAAAGCCGGGGATATACAGCGGTCGTCTCGATTGTCAAGTCGGGGGAAACGTCCAAGTCCCTCACGGTGTATGAAGAAGTGATGACGACGGCCATCCAGGGCGGTCTGGACCGCAGCTCGGCTGTTCTGGCGCTCGGCGGCGGCGTGGTTGGAGACCTTGCCGGCTTCGTGGCTGCTACATATATGCGCGGCGTCAAATTCGTACAGATTCCGACCACGATTCTGGCGCATGACAGCAGCGTCGGCGGGAAGGTAGCCGTCAACCATCGGCTCGCGAAAAACATGATCGGCGCCTTTCACCAGCCCGAGCTGGTGCTATACGACATGGATACGCTGCAGACGCTCCCGGCGCGCGAAGTATCCGCCGGTCTTGCCGAGATGGTCAAGCACGGCCTGATCCGGGATGCGGAGTTTGCCGGCTGGTGCCGCGACCACGCGTCTGAGCTGCTGTCCCTGGACCGGGAGGCGCTGGCGTACGGATTGGAACGCGGCTGCTCCATCAAGGCCGATGTCGTGTCGGCCGATGAACGCGAGGGCGGCCTGCGCGCCATTTTGAATCTGGGCCATACGATTGGCCATGCGATTGAAGCGGTTGGCGGCTATGGGGAATTTTTGCACGGTGAGGCGATTTCCATCGGGATGGCGGGCTCGGCATTGCTGGCTGTCAAACTGGGACGCGATGCCTCCATCTATCCGGAAACGGTGTCCATGCTGAAGGCACTGAAGCTTCCGGTCGTACTGCCGGAGCACTTGTCCACGGATGAACTGATCGCGGCGATGAAGCATGACAAGAAATTTACGGAAGGTACTATGGTGTTTATCGTCCCGGATCGGATCGGGGAGGTCAGCATTGTGAAAGACATTCCGGAGGCTCTGGTCCGCGAAGTGATCGAAGAGCTGAGAAGAAAGGAGCCTGAGCATGTATAACCGGGGAATACGGGGAGCAACGACAGTAACCCGCAACGACGAACAGGAAATTCTGGATGAAACCCTTCGTTTGATGAAGGAAATTGCCGACCGCAACGAGATCAATCCGGAAGACATTTGCAGCATCTGGATTACGCTGACCCAAGATCTGGATGCAGCGTTTCCTGCCAAAGCGATCCGCCAGCTGGAAGGCTGGGAGCTTGTGCCGCTGATGTGTTCGATGGAGGTTCCTGTCAAGGGAAGCCTGCCTCGCTGTATCCGACTTATGGTGACGGTCAATACCGAGAAGGGCCAGGCAGAGATCAACCACGTCTACCTGAATGAAGCTAAGAAGCTGCGCCCGGATTTGGCCGCACCTAAAGCCTGATTTGAAAAACATGGTTGCCATAACAGGGAATGTTCCTGTATAGTGTAGGTAGTTGAGATGAGTAGAGTTTAGATGAGATGAGTTAAGTATAGAAGAGCAGAGTCCATAGGGTTGCATGTTATATTTCGTCAACATGTCCGTGCTGTGGCAGTCAAGGTGTTTCCTTGTATTAGGGGACGCGTGAATGCTGATGCGGTTCATGCTGTCGGACTCTTTCATATACTTATTGAAATCCAAACCTCTACTTCGGTAGAGGTTTTTTTGTTGCTTTCGCGTCTGCTGCTCAACAAAGTCCTGATCAATCGAAGGAGGGTACACGATGTTGAATCCTAGTAAAGAGCAGGTCATCGCCCTGGCCGGACAGTACAATCTGATCCCGGTCGTCAAGAGGCTGCTGGCCGATATGGAAACACCAATCCGTATATTTCAGCGCTATGCCCAGCGGGAATGCGCATTTCTGCTTGAAAGTGTGGAGGGAGGAAGCCAGTGGGCCCGTTATTCGTTTATCGGGACGGACCCGTTCATGATGATTTCCGGCAAGAAGGGGGAAATCGTGCTGGAGCAGGGCGGACAGAAGCAGCTCATGAAAGGGAAGCCTGTTGAGGAGCTCAAAGCGCTGCTTCGCTCGTATCGAAGCCCGAAACTCGATGATCTTCCTCCGTTCACGGGAGGAGCGATCGGCTTCTTTGGATACGATCTGCTGCAGTATTATGAGAAGCTTCCCGCGCATCAGGTCGACGATCTGGGAATGGATGACATCCGCTTCATGTTCTGCGACACGGTCATCGTGTTCGATCATGTGAAGCAGCAAATTTTGCTGGTCGGCAACGTGCATGTAAAGGAAGGGGACAACGACGAAGCGATCCGCAAAACGTATGACGAGGTGGACCGCAGGCTGGAGGAGATCGCGGGGCAGCTGCAAGAGCAGGGGCCGCGAGAGAATGTCAACGGCCGCAGCATTCCGGTGGATATCGACCTCGGCGAAATCAAGTCGAACATGACCAAGGAGCAGTATATGGCGAACGTTCGCCAAGCGCAGGAGTATATTCGCGCAGGGGACATTTTTCAGGTGGTGCTGTCCCAGCGCTTTCATATCGAGACGGAAGTGTCCCCGCTGCATGTGTACCGGGTGCTGAGAACACTGAATCCTTCGCCTTATATGTATTATTTGAAAATGCATGAAGAAATCATTGTAGGTACCTCACCCGAGGCGCTGGTCAAGGTCGACGGCAACAAGGTCGGCACCCGGCCGATCGCAGGCACGCGGCCGCGTGGGGCCGATGAGGCCGAAGACAGCCGTCTTGCCGCCGAGCTGCTCGCCGACGAGAAGGAGCGCGCCGAGCATTTGATGCTCGTGGATTTAGGACGCAACGATCTTGGCAGGGTGTCGGCGTTCGGCACCGTGAAATGCGACAGCTTTATGGAAATTGAGAAGTATTCGCACGTGATGCACATGGTTTCGAATGTGTCGGGAACGCTGCGGGACGACAAAGATTTCTTCGATGCCTTTCTGTCCTGCCTGCCGGCGGGAACGGTGTCCGGAGCACCGAAGCTGAGAGCGATGGAGATCATCGCCGAGATGGAGCGGGAGGCGCGGGGCGCTTATGCCGGCGCTATCGGGTATCTGGGCTTTAACGCCAACATGGACTCCTGTATTACGATCCGGACGATCATATTCCGCAAGGGCAAGGCGTACGTGCAGGCGGGCGCGGGCATCGTGTGGGACTCCGTTCCGGAGAAAGAGTATGAGGAGACGGTGAACAAAGCCAAAGCGCTCCTGAAATCGATCCGGACGGCGGAAGCGATGTTCCCGCCGGTCAAACTGGAGCGGGAAGTGACCAATCAGGATTATTTCTTTGAATATACACCTTAATGGACCGGAAAGGAGAGGAAAGAGCATGAGCGCAAGCGAATTGATACATGCGAGTTTGTCACAATTGATCGGAGGCGCGGATCTTTCAAGGGAGGAAGCCCGCGGACTGATGCAGTGCATCATGGAAGGAGCGGCGACATCTTCCCAGATCGGGGCGCTGCTGACGGCGCTGCGGATCAAGGGGGAGACCGTGGAGGAAATTACGGGGTTTGCCGAAGCGATGAGAAGCGTCGCGAGCCATGTAACGACCGATAACGCTAGGCTGCTGGATACCTGCGGAACGGGCGGATCGGGGATCCACAAATTCAACATTTCCACCGTCTCGGCGATTATTTCTTCTTCCGTTTCGGTCCGGGTGGCAAAACACGGCAACCGCTCGGCCTCCGGCCGCGCGGGCAGCGCCGATGTGCTGGAGGCACTCGGCGTTAACATTCACTTGAGCAGTGAACAGGCTAAACAGTGCCTCGAGGAAATCGGCATCTGCTTCCTGTTTGCCCAAATCTACCATCCGTCCATGAAGCATGCAGCCGCTCCGCGCAAGGAGCTCGGCGTGCGGACGGTATTTAATATGCTCGGACCGCTGACGAATCCGGCCGGAGCTGACCGTCAGCTGCTGGGTATCTACGACCGGAACAAGACCGAAACGATCGCAAACGTGCTGAAGGAGCTCGGCTCCAAACGGGCGCTTGTTGTGACCAGCCTGGAAGGGCTGGACGAAATCAGCATCTCGGGGCCGACGCAAATTTCCGAACTGCGTCACGGCGAAGTGCGGACCTATCAGATTCACCCGCATGATCTCGGGTTGGACGCCCACCCGCTGGAAGCCGTTCTGGGCGGCGATGCGGTGCAGAATGCCGCCATTATCCGCTCGGTGCTAGCAGGCGAGAAGAGCCCGTACCGCGACATCGTGCTGGCCAACGCGGGGGCATGTATCTATGTCGCGGGCATAGCAGACAGCATCGCGGAAGGCGTACAGGCGGCGGCACGGGCTATCGACAACGGCAGCGCATCGGCCAAACTTGAGCAACTGATCCAAATGACAGGAGAGCTGAGCTATGTATCTTGATAAAATCGTACAAACCAAACGGACCGAGGTGGCCCGACTCGCCGAGCATTTTTCACTTGCGGAAGCGGAGCGCCAAATCGCTGCGATGCCCGCAACCAAAGGGTTCCACCGGGCGCTGACTGCAGGACGCAAGCGGAGCATGGGTCTGATCGCCGAGGTCAAGAAGGCGTCACCTTCCAAGGGTCTCATCCGTCCGGATTTTCATCCGGTGCGTATCGCCCAGGCTTATGAAGCGGCAGGGGCCGACTGCCTGTCGGTTCTGACGGACGTTGAATACTTCCAGGGGAGCGGGCAATATTTGCGCGATGTGCGCGCCGCGGTGAACCTGCCGCTGCTGCGGAAGGACTTCATCATCGACGAGCGGCAAATTTATGAAGCCCGCCTCCTCGGTGCGGACGCGGTGCTGCTGATCGCGGCCATTCTGGAGCCCGATCAAATCGCCGCTTACCTGCAGCGGGCGGGTGCGCTCGGGCTCGACGCCCTGATTGAGGTTCACAGCCGGGAAGAGCTCGAAGCCGTGCTTGGCCTCGGAGCGGATCTGCATCAAGGGGCGCTGATCGGGATCAATAACCGGAATCTGCATACGTTCGAGACTTCCCTGGAGGCAACGGCAAAGCTTCGGGAGCTGATTCCACAAGGGATTCCGGTCATCAGTGAGAGCGGTATCGCCGGCAAAGAAGATATGGCGTATTTGGAGCAGGCGGGAGCAAGCGGCGTGCTGATCGGAGAGTATTTCATGCGCCGGGATGACATCGCGGAGGCGGTCCGTGACTTGATGGGGCCGACCTTATCCGGGGAAGAAGTGAAGCATCGTGGGTGAGACGGCGGTAAAAATTTGTGGACTTCAGGACGTTGAAGTGCTAAAATCAATGGTAAACTTGCCTGTGGATTATATCGGATTCGTATTCGCACCGAGCCGGCGCCGGGTAACGCCTGAGCAGGCTGCCCTGCTTGCAGCGCAGCTGAAGGCGTGGAAGACGCCCGAAATTCCGCAAAGCGTCGGCGTGTTCGTCAACCCGGACCTGGAAGAGCTTGCCGCGATCGTGGAGGAGGCCCAGCTCGACGTCGTTCAGCTCCATGGACAGGAAAGCCCGCAATTTTGCCGGGAGGTCAAGGAGCGCTTGGGGACCCGGGTATTCAAGGTACTATCAGTTCAATCCCTTAATGAGAATTCCGAAGCATCTATAAATCATGAACTTTACGCAGGCGTGATCGATGGCCTGCTGCTTGATACATTCGATCCGGTGTATGGCGGAGGATCGGGAAGCACGTTTGCCTGGGAGGAGATACCGGCATACCGCGATTGGGCGAGAGCCCAAGGGATTCCGCTGTTTGTAGCCGGAGGCCTTCTGCCGTCCAACGTGGCCGAGCTGATTGATAAGTACAGCCCGGACGGCGTAGACGTTTCCAGCGGCGTGGAAAGTGACGGAGTGAAGGATATAGACAAAATCGCAGCATTTGTGGGAAGGGTGAAGCAGGCATGACAACACAATTACCAGACAAGAACGGGCGCTTCGGACCATTTGGCGGAAGATTCGTTCCCGAGACGCTCATGAACGCGCTGATCGAGCTCGAGGAGTCATACAACCGATATTCGGACGACCCAAGCTTCCAGGAGGAGCTGAACTATCTGCTTAAGCAGTACTCCGGCCGTGAGACGCCCCTGTACTATGCGGAGCGTCTCAGCAAGCATTTGGGGCAGGCGAAGATCTACCTGAAACGGGAGGATCTCAATCATACCGGCGCCCATAAAATCAACAACGCGCTCGGACAAGGCGTCCTCGCCAAACGAATGGGCAAGACGAAGGTCATTGCCGAGACGGGAGCAGGCCAGCATGGTGTGGCAACGGCAACCGTAGCCGCACTTCTGGGCATGGAATGCAAGGTGTTCATGGGGGAAGAGGATACGAAGCGGCAGGCGCTGAACGTATTCCGGATGCAGATGCTGGGCGCCGAAGTCGTACCCGTTACATCCGGTTCGCGCACGCTGAAGGATGCCGGCAACGAGGCGCTGCGGTACTGGGTCAGCCATGTCGACGATACGTTCTATATCCTTGGCTCTGCCGTAGGGCCGCATCCGTATCCGATGATGGTGCGCAACTTCCAGCGGATTATCGGCGACGAGACGCGCCGCCAGATCCAGGAATCCGAAGGGCGTCTTCCGGACTATGTAGTGGCAGCCATCGGCGGCGGCAGCAATGCGATCGGCATGTTCTATCCGTTTATCGAAGACAAGGACGTCCGGTTGATCGGCGTGGAGGCCGCAGGTAAAGGCGTGGAGACCGCCTTCCACGCGGCGACGATGAGCAAGGGCACCCATGGCGTCTTCCAAGGTTCCATGAGCTATCTGCTGCAGGACGATTTCGGCCAAGTACAGGAAGCCCACTCCATATCGGCCGGCCTGGATTATCCGGGCGTCGGACCGGAGCACTCTTACCTTAAGGATATTGAGCGCGCCCAATACGTTCCGATAACGGACCAGGAAGCGCTCGATGCGCTTCAGCTGCTATGCCGGACGGAAGGGATCATTCCGGCCCTGGAATCCGCACATGCGATCGCTGAAGTGGTGAAGATGGCGCCGCGGCTCAGTGAGGACGACATTGTTGTCATCTGCCTGTCCGGACGGGGAGACAAGGACGTGGAGTCCATCATGGCTTATACGGGAGGTAAACAGGCATGAATTTGATGGATCAAACGTTTGCCCGTCTTAAACAGGAGAATCTAACGGCTCTGATTCCGTTTCTGACCATCGGTGATCCGGATCCCGATACGTCGGTTGAAATTATAGCCGGTCTCGAAGCGGCCGGTGCCGACATGATCGAGCTGGGCGTGCCGTATTCGGACCCCTTGGCCGACGGCCCGGTTATTCAGCGGGCTTCCGAGCGGGCGCTGAAGCATCAGGTAACGATCAAAACCTGCATGGAAACGGCGGTCAGAGCACGAAAGGCCGGGGTGAAGCTGCCGTTCATCCTGTTTACTTATTACAATCCGGTGCTTCAGTTCGGGCTGGACCGCTTTTTTGAAGAGGTCAAAGCGCATGACATCAGCGGCATCATCATTCCGGACCTGCCGATCGAGGAGTCAGCCGACGTGCGCACCCGGGCCGAGCGCTCGGATATCCATGTCGTTCCGTTGGTGGCTCCGACCTCCCATGAGCGGATCAAATCGATCGTGGAAGGAGCCAGAGGCTTCATTTACTGCGTATCCTCGCTCGGCGTGACGGGTGAGCGGGCGAGCTTCCACGAAGGCGTGGAAGATTTCATCGCCAGCGTGAAGAAGTATACGGACATTCCGGTAGCTATTGGCTTCGGTATTTCGAACAGGGAGCAGGCGGTGCGCTTTTCCCGGATCTGCGACGGTGTCGTCGTGGGCAGCGCCATCGTCCGCAAGGTCGAAGAAGCCATTCCGCTGCTGCAGGGCGGAGATACGCATGAACAGGGCCTTTTGCAAATCCGTGAATTTGTGGCACAATTAAAACCATAATCTTGAGTTGAAAGTGAGGGGGGATACGGTGAAACCAAAATCCCAGATAGTGAACATTCCGGTCTATGAGCCGGGCAAACCGATTGAAGAAGTCAAGCGGGAGCTTGGTCTCAGCGAAGTCATCAAGCTGGCTTCCAACGAAAATCCTTACGGCGCTTCGCCGCGTGTAAAGGAGGCGGTGCTTGCCGAGCTCGACAACATCAGTCTGTACCCGGACGGAGGCGCGGTGGAACTTACGGCTGAAGTGGCCCGCTTCCTGGGTGTTGAGCCCGGGCAAATCATTTTCGGCTGCGGATCGGACGAAGTCATCGCCTTGATCTGCCGCGCGTTCTTGGTTTCCGGCGACGAAACTATCATGGCGGATCAAACCTTCTCCGTGTATAAAAGCAACGCCGACATCGAAGGGGCCGTCAGCATCGAGGTTCCGCTGGTGAACGGAAAGCATGATCTTGAAGCGATGCTCGCCAAGCTCAGCAGCAAGACGAAGATCGTGTGGATCTGCAATCCGAACAACCCGACGGGAACCATTCTCTCCGAAACCGAATTGACTGGTTTCCTGGATCAAGTTCCATCGAATGTGATGGTCGTGCTGGATGAGGCTTACTTCGAGTATGTAACCGACCTCTCCTATCCGGACGGAAGCAAGCTCCTATCCCAATATCCAAACCTGGTCGTTCTCCGGACCTTCTCGAAGATCTACGGCATGGCTTCCCTGCGGATCGGCTACGGCGTAGCTCAGCCTGAAGTCATTCAGCTGATCAACCGGGTGCGCGAACCGTTCAACACGACGCGGGCAGCCCAGGCAGCGGCCAAAGCGGCGCTTGCCGATCAGGAATACGTGGCCAACTGCCGCACCGCGAACGCGGAGGGCATCAAGCAGCTGCAGGCTGAGTTCGACCGGCTAAGCCTCGATTACTTCCCTGCGCACGGCAACTTTATTATGGTCAATGTGCGTAAGCCTGCGGTGGAAATGTTCCAATCGCTGCTTCAGAAGGGGATCATCGTTCGCGCCGGATTCGGCAAGTATCCGAATCATGTTCGTGTAACCGTTGGATCCGAGGAACAAAATAAAGCATTTATTCACGCATTGGAGCAAGTATTGAGCGAAGATAAGGCCCAAGTGCAGTAAGTGCGAACAAACGAGTGAGGGAACATGAATACAACGAAGATTGCTATATTTGGAGTGGGTCTGATCGGCGGTTCGCTGGCGCTTTGCTTTAAAGGGAAGCCCGGCTTAACCGTCGTGGGCCATGCCCATCTCCCTGAATTGGCCGACAAATATATGAGCCGCGGCGTCGTCGACGCAGCGACGCTGTCCATGGAAGAAGCCGCACTTGATGCGGACTTCATTTTTTTGTGCGTTCCTGTCGGTATGCTGGAAGAATACCTGGACCGGTTAAGCGCCCTGCCATTGAAAAAGGGCTGCATCATCACCGATGTGGGCAGCACGAAGGCAAGCATCGCGCAGGCGGCGCGTGCGCATGATTTCAAGGACTTTTACTTCATCGGCGGGCACCCGATGGCCGGCTCCGAGCGTTCCGGTGTAGAGGCGGCCACGCCGCTGCTGTTTGAGAACGCGTATTACGTGCTGACTCCGCCTCCGGGCACGCCTGATCATGCTTATGATGCGCTGGCGCAGCTGCTGTCTTACACCCGCGCCCAAATCGTCAAGGTGGATCCGGTCCTGCACGATGAAATCGTCGGGGCGATCAGCCATCTGCCGCATATCATCGCAGTGGCGCTGGTGAACCAGGTGTGCGATTATAATCATTCCAATTCCTTATACCGGCTGCTGGCGGCAGGCGGTTTTCGTGACATTACCCGGATTGCATCCAGCGATCCGCTGATATGGCGCGACATTCTGCTGGGCAACAAAAACGTGCTGCTCAGACAGCTCAAGGACTGGAATGAAGGCATCGCCGCGTTCGTAGAGATGCTGGAAGAGGGCGATGGACAGGCCATTCAAGAGGCGTTTGCCAAGGCGAACGATTTCCGCAGCGAGCTTCCGGAACGCCGCAAGGGCATGATTACGCCTAGTTTTGATCTGTACCTCGACGTACCGGATACGCCCGGTATTATCGGAAAAATCGCCACAGAGCTGGGCGTTAGGCACATCAACCTCAGCAACATGCAGATCATCGAGAGCCGGGAGGATGTCCCGGGCATTCTGCGCCTGTCCTTCAGGCAGGAACATGATTTGGAGCGGGCCAAGGAACTGCTGCAATCCATGAGTTATCAGGTATCGCAGTAAATTTTAAAACGTTTACAAAAAAACGCTTACTTTAGTGTTGACAAAATGAAAACGTATACATATAATAAAAGTACAGTATGGTTTCTCTCCACTCCTATCCAAATAAATGGCACTTTGTGCAGCCACCCGATGCGGGTGGTTTTTTTTTGCCTTTTTTTATTTTGCGGCCATTTTTTTCTATAATCTAGCAACATTTACGGGGCGAAATTCGTCTATTAAGAGATTAGTGATGATTCAGCGTGTCCCAAAAAGCGTTAATATCTCCTTGGATTTGGCAATTCCGTTTGAGGTTCGACTGACTAGCAGGAATTAATATGTTACAATGGAAATGATATATTTGTAGAATCGTTGCCGATTTTGCCGAATACATAGCTTTTTGGACGTTTATACTGCCGCGCGGTGGCGTAAATACCGCAACTTTTCATCACCTGTTCAGTACAAACATATAACTGAATCGAACGGGGATGCTTGTGTACGGTCGAGGAGGTCACAATGGAAATGACGGATTCGCAGATGATACAGGACATCAAGAAGGGCAATGTTGAGCTCTTCTCTGAATTGATGCGCCGTTATCAGCGGAAAATATTGGCTTTTGTATATCATATGCTTAAAAGTTCACATTTGGAGTTAATGGCGGAAGACCTGTGTTCAGAGACTTTTTATAAGGCTTTCAAGAGCCTGCATTCGTTTCGTGAGGTCGACGCGTCGTTCTCCACATGGCTCTATACGATTGCCCGGAACACGGTGCTCAGCGAGCTGAGAAAGCAGCGCAGCGCCAATGTGCCGCTGGAGGAGAGCGGGGTTACACCGGTTGCACCGATGGAGGTGGCACCGGAGCAGGCCATTTTGCGCACCGAGAAGGTGGAGCTGGTTCGCGAGGCCATTAACAACCTTCCGGAAAAGCAGCGATCCGCGATCATTTTACGGGAATACGATCAGCTCGATTACCAGGAGATTGCCGACATTTTAGGTCAAAGCGTCAGCTCTGTTAAATCTCTTCTATTCCGGGCAAGGTCCAGTGTAAAAGTTCAGCTGGAGCCGTATTTTTACGAGCTGACGTATGAAGAATATGAAGGGATGAAAAGCAAATGAATTGCGATGAGGCTCACAGCCTGTTCGGCATCGTTTTGGATTTGGAAGAAGACGATCCGAGACGGATTGAGCTCGAACAGCATACAGCCACTTGCAGTGATTGCCAAGCAGAATTGGCGTTATGGAAGGAAAGCCGGCTTCTCATGATGGAATTGCAGGAGGAGCCGACGGAAGAACAGGCGGAGGAAATCAACCGGAACGTCATGGACCGTATATACCGGGAGTCTCCGTGGCTGATTCCGGATCAGAGCAAACCTTTTGCTGTACCTGCATCTACCCGAAAACGCATGTCCTGGTGGATTGCCGGGTTTGTCATGGTATTTTTGGTGAGCTTTCTGTATTGGGCCATCATGGATAAGCCGTTTGTTAAAGAGACAGCCGAAGCTGTACCTACCGGGATTCTTCCGACCGGCGTTGCGGGTTCGTCCGTGGTGACGGAACAGGTCAGTTATGTGATCCCGAAGACGAACAGCGGGATTATCGAGCCGCTTGTCGCCGGTATGGGTCCGACCCATCCACAGTACTGGATGATTCTGTCGGTACTCGGGGTAGGAATGGCCCTCTTTTCATTGGGAAGGGTCAGCCGTATCAGGAAATAGGTTCTTTCGCATATATATATAGAAGAAAGGGGGTACGCGTATGATGATCGGTTTGATCCGCCACGGCCTGACGGATTGGAATAAGCTCGGCAAAATTCAGGGACAGAGCGATATCCCTTTAAATGAAGAGGGCAGGCAGCAGGCGGAACGGCTTGGGGAAAGGCTGCTTCACGAACCGTACCGCTGGGATTTTATCATCAGCAGCAAGCTCTCCCGCGCGCGGGAAACCGGGCAAATTCTGGCCGACAAGCTCCACATTCCGCTCCTTGAGCCCGATGAGCGGCTGAATGAACGGAGTTTTGGGCAAGCGGAGGGACTGACGGCCGATGAGCGGGAAAGCCGCTGGGGCAAGCAGTGGGACGTGCATGACCTGGGACAGGAGACAATCGAGCAGATTGAGGCTAGAGCTTTGGCGTTTATGGAGGATATGTGGACGGCTTACCCCGATAAAAACATGCTCGTCGTGAGTCACGGCGGGCTGCTGGCACAGCTGTACAAGTCACTGTACAGGGATAAATATACGGAACGGATTGGCAACCTGTCGCTTACGATCCTGGAGAAAAAGGATATCGACTGGGTGCCGCTCCTCTATAATTGCACCCGCCATCTGGCGGAAAAGAACGGATAACTCGGACAAGCGCCGGGTTATTTTTTTTGCCCGGATCGAATAAAAATTGTAATAATTCCCATAATGGTAGTAAAACGGCGAGGCGATGATGACATGAATTTAGCGGATATGCTTTCGTATGCGGATATCGGCCAGCTGACTACCATTGCAAGCCACTACCAATGCCAGTGCAAACGGAATTCCAAGCATGAACTGATTCAGAGCATCCTGGTCACGCTGAACCGGAGGGAGTTTATCGCGCAGCAGGTCAACACGGTTTCCCTTCAAGATTTACGCTTTCTGAATTCAGTCTTGTTTGACAGCAGATCGTTTTACAGCGTAGAAGATTTGGCGGCTGTCGTCCGGCAGACGACTTTTGACATCCCGGCAAACGAGGTGCATGAGACTCCGAGGGAAGCTATCGCCCGCTATAAGCGCAGCGGCTGGCTGTTCAACGGGATGACATCCAGCACCAAATATCTGTTTCAAATGCCGAGCGATCTGAAGGACCGGTTCCGGGCCGAGCTTGGACACACGCTGAAGCGAAAGGTCGTTAAATCCGGAGAGCCTCCGGTTTACCGGGAAGAGCAGGATCTGTGCGCCGAGGATCTGATGTACATGCTGAAGTATGTGGACCAGCAGGAGATCGAGCTGAATCAGGAATTCGTGATGTACAAGCGATACCAGCAGCAGTTAATGGACATGTTCCATGTCAGCGAGCCCCTGCTGACCAAAGGGGGATGGCGCTTTGGCTACGGCAGGAGCTTCAATGCATACCCCAACCGGATGGCGCTTCTGTATGACTATGCGTTCTACCACAGATATATCGAAGAAAACGGCAGCCGGCTGGAGCTGTCGGGCAAGGGCGCAGAGCTGCTGGAAAGCGGGACGAAAGAGAGCATGGTACAAATTTTCCGCTTTTGGTTAAAACTTTATAAAAGCGCCATACCTAACTTGGCATCCCTCGTCTATTGGACCGGGGAATGCGCCAAGGAATGGGTAACCGCCGCTTCCCTGCATGATGCTTTGGGCTGGCTGATCAAACCGTTTTATTACGACACTGCAGAGTCGATATTAAATGAAAGAATTATCGCGATGATGATGCATCTTGGGCTGATCCGCATCGGAGAAAGTCCGGAGAGCGGCATGGTTCTGAAAATGACTGCTTTCGGACAAAAGCTGGCCAGCAAAAGCCTGAACCTCGGAAGCGGCGAGCTGGAACCGCTCATTGACAAGTCATAGCCGCCTTGTTACAATCACTCCCAAAGTTAAGGGGTGATGAAAATATGCTGTTACCTTACGGCCAGCATCTGCCAAAGATCCACCCGTCCGTCTATGTTGCGGAGGGTGCCAAAATTGTCGGTGACGTTCAAATTGGACAGCAATCAAGCGTATGGTTTAACGCCGTGCTTCGGGGTGATATGGCACCCATCGTGATCGGTGACCGGTGCAACATTCAGGATGGAGCGGTAGGTCACGTCAATACGGACGAGCCGCTGATTCTAGAGGACGGCGTCTCTGTCGGACATGCCGCCATCGTTCACGGCTGCACAATAGGCAAAGGTACATTAATCGGAATGGGGGCCATCGTACTGAACGGGGCCGAGATTGGTGAATATGCTTTAATAGGGGCAGGATCTATCGTTACTGAAAACAAAAAAATACCACCCTATACGCTTTCTCTGGGTTCGCCGGCGAGAGTGGTCCGTGAATTAACCGAAGAAGACTTGCGCAGAATGTATCGTACCACTCAAAACTATGTGGACAAGGGTAAAGAGTATAGGATGTTCTAATCAAAGGTTCGGAGGTGCATCCTAATGGATAAGATGAAAGCTACTTATGAAGTCATGTTGGGGCTGGCGGCTGAAATGGTATGGGACGAAGCGTTGCGAAAACACCGGAGCGAAGAGCTTTACCGCGAAATAGACAGGGCTCTGGCATCCGGAGACGAGGCGGCTTTCCGTAACCTGACGGATGAACTGAAGTTGCTTAATTAAGTGGAATAAATGAAAAGAAATGCAGACATCCATGCTGCATTTCTTTTTTGTTGGGATGGCCTGCGCCAATGAATTTTACAAATTGCTGACACGGGAACAAGCATATTATAGAATGGAATGGTGAAAAATAATGGAAAGGGTGAACCCTTGAATGAAGTTCAGCGAAGTGGAAGAGGCAACATGGAGTGAGCTCTCCCCCTATTACGACACCTGCCTCATCCCTTACACCGGCCTGTCGGGCAAAGAGTCTCCCATAGAAGCGACGGAGGCACTGGCGCGGCTGCGGGATTTTATGGACCTGGTCGAGATCCCGTTTAAAGGGAGGATCATTACATATCCGGCCGTACAATACGGCCAAGGGGAGGATTTGTCGTTATTGCAGGAAGTTTGTCACAATGTAAGGGAAGCGGGCTTTGCTTACGTCATTGTCATGACAGCAGACATCGAGCTGATCCAAGGCCAGATTGAAGGCTGCGATTTGGTTCTGTCCCGGAAAGTAGTATTCAATGAAGAAACGGGCGGAGCAGGTATAGCAGGCCAGATTAAGGATAAAATACAGGAAATGTGGCAGCGTGACAGCAAGATGGAAATGTGACAGAAATTCAACAATTTAATTGGGTAAATCTTCTTCCGCCTCATAAAAGAGTTGGATATTCTTGACGGTCTTATAAGGCTAATATATTATTATTATGTCCTAGTAAGTCGTGTGATAATAATCATTGAAAGCACTTTAAGACTTGGTTGACAAAGGGGGTTGAAGACATTATGAGCAACCAAAATGAGCACCATGAACCATCTCACAAACCACCCGGTCGTAAAGAAATGTCCCGTCGACAATTTCTGACTTATACATTGGGCGGTGCCACTGCTTACATGGCAGCCGGTGCAGTCCTGCCGATGGTGCGTTTTGCTGTGGATCCGATCCTGCACAAGAAGGGCGAGGGAGAGTTCATTAAAGTTGTCGAAGAAAGCAAAATTACCGACGAGCCTCAAGAATTCTCTTTTGAGCTGAAGCAGCAGGATGGATGGTATGCAAGCACTGCTACATTAACCGCTTGGATACGCAAGGATGAACAGGGGAAAATCTATGCGCTGTCCCCGATCTGTAAGCATTTGGGCTGTACGGTCGGCTGGAACAATGATAAAAGCTTCCCGGATGAATACCACTGCCCATGCCACGGGGCACGTTATACCAAAGAAGGCAAGAACTTGGCTGTAGCACCGAAGCCGCTCGACACCTACAAATTGAAAATTGAAAACGGTTGGATTTATTTGGGCGGGGTAGAGCCAAATACTGAAGTGAAATAGGAGGCGTAGATTCGGATGTTTAAGAATGTCTACAACTGGATTGATGAACGTCTTGATGTCACGCCGATTTGGAGAGACGTGGCGGACCATGAAGTGCCGGAGCACGTTAACCCGGCGCATCATTTCTCTGCGTTTGTATATTGTTTTGGCGGATTGACGTTTTTTATCACGGTCATCCAGATCCTGTCGGGGATGTTCCTGACCATGTATTACGTTCCGGACATCATTAACGCCTACGCCAGCGTTGAGTACCTCCAGACGAAAGTAGCCTTCGGGCAAATCGTCCGCGGTATGCATCACTGGGGGGCGAGCTTGGTTATCGTTATGATGTTCCTACATACCATGCGCGTGTTCTTCACAGGTTCCTATAAGGCGCCTCGCGAAATGAACTGGGTTGTGGGTATGCTGATATTCTTTATCATGTTGGGCTTGGGCCTGACAGGCTATCTCCTTCCATGGGATAACAAGGCCTACTTTGCAACAAAGGTTACGCTGGAAATTGCGAATTCCGTTCCATGGCTTGGACCAATCATTAAGGAATTCCTGCAGGGCGGTACAATCGTAGGCGCCGAGACGTTAACGCGTTTCTTCGCACTTCACGTCTTTTTCCTCCCGGCCGTGTTGCTCATTCTTCTGGTCGGACATTTTATCATGATCCGCAGACAGGGCATTTCCGGTCCACTATAATAAGAAGGGAGGAATATCGATGACACACGGAAACAATTCAAAAGAAAAAGTGGTGTATGTAGGCGACTCGCGCGTCCGCAAAGGCAACGGGTTCATTACGCCGCCGGACTACACGTCATATCCAGGTAAATCGGAAGCGTTTATCCCTAACTTTCTTTTGAAAGAATGGATGGTCGGTGTTGTTGTACTCGTCGGATTTCTCGTACTCACCATTGCGGAGCCTGCTCCACTTTGGTTTCCTGCGAACCCGAGCGCGTCTATTATTCCAATGCCTGACTGGTACTTCTTGTTCCTGTATCAATACCTGAAGCTGCCATATGCATCTGGTGATTATGTCGTGTTAGGCGTCATCGGGGTGAGTGGTGTAGCATTTGGTTCGTTGCTATTGGCACCGTTTCTGGACACAGGCAAAGAACGCCGCTTCTATCGTAGACCGATCGCATCCTCGTTAATGCTGCTGTCTTTGATCGCCTGCGTTTATTTAACAAACAGCGCATGGCATCACTACAAAGAAGAAATGGCTGCAACCGGTCAAATTCCGGAGAACATCCAGCGTGAAGAGAAAGCGGCCGAGAACAAGGCAAAAGGGCTTCCGACGACCAGCGCGAACCAGCAAAAAGAGATTGCGATCGTCGATAAAGAAGATCCGGCAATGGAATCTTATAAAAAAGCAGGCTGCATTACCTGCCACGCAGCGGATATGAAAGGTGCTGCGGGTCCGTCTCTCCGTGGAGTCGGCGACAAACATAACAAAGAAGACATTCTGAAAATCATCAAAGAGGGCTATGAAGGAAAGATGCCTGCCATGTACGACTCAGCAATCGCTGCAGGCCTGACCGACAAAGACATCGATCATTTGGCAGAATGGCTTTCGAAGCAAAAGGCAGAGCAATAAGCGGCCATACTTATGAAAACCTGATCGTATTTACGATCAGGTTTTTTTAAGAGGTCAGAAAGTACGGCTTACATGCTAAAAACACGATGAACGAAGCTCAATAGCCCAGCTTTAGCGGCAAAGGGATCGTGGGAGTACAAGGAGGGACAAGCGTGTCGATCGCTTATTTCTGGAGCCGTTCGCTCCTCGGAAACCGGGGATTTTTATGGCTCCTGTTATGGTGCAACCTGCTCGGAACAGTATACGGTTACTATTGGTATGCGGAACAAATGGAATATACCGTGGCGAACAATCCCTTCTGGCAGGTCATTTTCGTTCCGGACAGTCCGACGGCAAGCTTATTTTTTACGATCGCAATCTATATGCTGCTGTATCCGCCTAAGACGAAGTCCGGCTACGGATTCCGGCTGCTGATTGAGGCGCTGGCCGTTGTCACGTCGGTGAAATACGGCATTTGGGCGGTGAGTATCATATTTGCCGGATATGCACAGGGATCCCCGCTGGTATGGCAGGACTGGATGTTGGTCATCTCCCATTCGGCGATGGCCATTGAAGCGCTGCTGTACGTCCGCCTGTTCAAGTTAGGCGAGACGATGCTGATTCCGGCTGCGGCCTGGACATTCCTGAACGATACGGTGGACTATACATACGGGGTATTTCCTTGGCTGCCCGTTCAGCTGATGGACGATATCGCGAGCGTACAATATTTTACCTTCGGTTTGACGCTGTTCAGCGCGCTGCTGGCTTGGCTTGTCATCAGACAGGCAAGGCGCTGACTTCAAGTTCAGTTCTAGGGACATCCCTTCTGCCATACATATACGGTAGGAGGGATGTCCCATGTTACGTAGAGGCACGGCTGCCAGATGGAGCCTGGCGGTCATCATGGTGCTGCTTGGACTCGGCTGCAGTCTATCCTGGGTGGCGGCGGACGCCGATACGCTGTCGGCTGCAGGAGGCTCAGGCGGGAATGCTGAGGCGGTGAAGCAGGCGGAGCAGCTAGATATGCTGGCCGACTCGCTTTATCAGCATGTACTGGAAGGTAACATCAATCTCGTCCGGCAGGAAATTCTGCAGGCCAGCGATATATTTGAGCATTCTTCCTTTCAAGGCTTGACGAGTGTGGAAGGATTTCATGCCTTGTCGGAGAGCTTGGTGGAAATGAAGGAAGCGACGAATCAGGCGCAAATCCAGCAGGAACAATGGCAGACCGCTTCGGCCAAATTTCGGTTGGCAGCGGACAGCTTAAGTCACCCCAAGCAGCCGATGTGGATGCAGTACTACAAGGTGCTTCGTGAGGATCTGAGCGAAATGAAGGCCCGAGCGGCCGCTGCCGACTCCCGGGGGATGAAAGCGGCTTACGAGAGCCTTCAGAACCATTATGAGATCATTCGCCCGGCCGTGATCATTCAGCGTAAGCCGGAGGAAATCACAGCAGCGGATGCCTGGGTATCTTATGCAGGCGGCTTGGTTCAGTCTTCATCGTCTTCGGCTGCCGAAATTCAGAATGTCGTGACTTCCGGCGAAGAAGTGTTTAACGGCTTATTCGGTAAGAAAAAAGACGATAACCCGGCTTTCGCCCCCATTGACGAGGTCAACGGACTGTGGCCGTGGACCTTCTGGGCCGGCTCGTTTATCATCCTGATCCTGACTTATACCGGTTACCGGAAATATAAAGGGGAGCGGGACAGCTTTAAAAGCGTGAAGCCCAAAGAGCTGTAGTTCTTATGGGGGGTACTGGGCCGCATTTGCTGTCCATTGGAAAAGCCCGCCAGCTTCAAGAGCCGGCGGGCTTTTTTTGTGCTTCCGATTATTCTTCCTTAAAACCTTCGCCGTGAACGTCATGCACATCACTAATGATGACGAATGCCCGCGGGTCCACCGATTTCACAATATCGTTGAGCCTGCGGATCTCCTGGCGTCCGACGACGCAGTAGGCCATATGCTTGGCCTGCTTGGAGTACGCTCCTATGGCCGGAATCAGCGTGACGCCCCGTTCCATCTCGACCGTGATTTGGTCGGCGATTTCCTGGGCGTGGTCGCTAATAATCGTAAAGGCTTTGGCTGCATAGGCACCTTCCTGGATAAAGTCAATCACCCTGGAGGCGATGAAGACGGCTACGAAGGTGTACAGGATCCGCTCTCTAGGGATGAAGAACAGGGAAGCTCCGATAATGATAATATCGATCACGAGGATGACCCGTCCCATGCTCCAGCCAAATCGCCGATTGCAAATGCGTGCAATGATATCCGATCCGCCGGTCGTCCCGCCGAAGCGGAATACGATGCCCAGTCCGGCTCCGAGAGTGACGCCTGCATACAGGGAAGCCAATATGTAGTCTCTTTCCGTTTGAAACGGCGTGATCCACCCGGCATCGATCAGCTTTTCGATGAACCACAGAAAAAACGTCAGCGATGCGATCCCGACGCCCGTATAAATCATCTGTCTGCCGCCAAGGATCTTCCAGCCGAGAAGGAAGAGCGGGATGTTCAGCACCAGGGTCGACAGGGAAGGCGGAATGGAAAATGCATAATTCAGGAGGACCGTTACCCCTGTAACGCCCCCTTCCATCAGCTGGTTAGGGATAATGAAATAAAGCAGGCCGAAGGCATATACGGCAGAGCCCAAAATGATGGGCAATACGAGCTTGAGCTGAATAAACAACTTGGATGAACTCATGAAATCCCCCGCAATACCAGAAGTAGGAAGAAAGGTTTTTCTTCGCTCCATTCCATAGTATACCTTTTTCCCCGGCGATTAAAAAATATTTGTTTTCATTTCCGCTTTGCGATAACATATGGAGTAAACTAGCGTCCGGCGTGACGTGAAGCATTGTACATACGAAAGAGGGGGACGGTTCGGTATCATGGAGAAGTCATTGGCAGAGATGCAGCGGGAAGTCGACCGGTACATCTCCCAGTTCAAAGAAGGGTATTTCAGTCCGTTATCGATGCTGGCAAGGATGTCCGAAGAGGTCGGTGAGCTGGCCCGCGAGGTGAACCACCGGTTCGGGGAAAAGCCGAAGAAGTCTTCCGAAGCGGATAATTCCATTGAGCTCGAGCTCGGAGATATTTTGTTCATAACGATGTGCTTTGCGAATTCGCTGGGGATCGACCTGACGGAAGCGCACGACAAGGTCATGCACAAATTCAATACGCGTGATAAGGACCGTTGGACGAAAAAGGACACCGATTAGGCGAAATGAACATATGCTGTAGGAAAACCGCCTGAACGGGGGGAGCAGCCATGCAGTCCGAACCTTTTGTCCAAAAGGCTTACCATTGTATTTTGCAGAACGATTTTGAAGAAGCACTTCATTGGTTTGAAGCAGCGATCGCCGAAAACCCCGAGGATGCAGAAATTCATTATAGATGCTCCGTAACTTATGCAAGAAGCAACCGGCTGGATAAGGCCATGGAACGTGCGCTAGAAGCCTCCAGGCTTGCACCCGATAAGCCGGAATACGGTTTGTATGTTCAGCATTTGCAGGCGATGCGCATCGTGCAGGATGCGAAGAAAACGATCGATTCTCCCGATGTAGCACCTGCCAATCAATTGTATGAAACGGTATCTATTTTGAAGGAAGCGGTGCGGCTCGACCCACTCTACGGGGAGGCGTATATTTGGCTTGCGCTTGCCTACAGCCAGCTGAACGAGCACGCGCTTGCCATATCGGCTATCAAGGAAGTCATCGCCCTTCAACCCCATGACCACGGCCTGCAGGATATGCTGGAGCAATTAAAAGGCCGGCTAAACTCGTATTTATACGATTCATCCACCTAAATAGAATGAACTAAAGTTTATCTCATGTAATGTCTGGATCCCCGGGTCATTTTTCCGTGTCAGAAAAGGACTTTCTTTAGTTCATTCTATAAATCATGAGAAAGTGGGGAGCTAACATGTCAACCATCAAAGTAGCCGTCGCAGGAGCAGCAGGCAGAATGGGCAAGGAAGTCGTCAAACTGGTACTCGAGGATCCCGATCTGGAGCTGGTTGCCGCCGTCGGACGGTCCGGAGAGGGGACGGACGCGGGCACTTTGGCCGGGCTGCCGGAATGCGGCGTGAAGCTGACCTCCGATCTGGAGATGGCACTGGTCGAAGGTAAGCCGGACGTGCTTGTGGACTTTACGACGCCGCAGTTCGCATACCCCAATACGGTCTTGGCCGTAAACCACGGGGTTCGTCCCGTGATCGGCACGACGGGCTTCACCCCGGAACAAATCGAAGAGTTGGACAAGCAGTGCAAGGAGAAGGGGATCGGCGGGCTGATCGCACCGAATTTCTCCATCGGGGCCATACTGATGATGAAATTTGCGGCGCAGGCAGCCAAGTATTTCCCACATCTCGAAATCATGGAATTCCATGGGGATCAGAAGCTCGACGCGCCTTCCGGCACCGCCATCAAAACGGCAGAGATGATTGCCCAGAACCGCCAGGAGATCCGCCAGGGAAATCCGAACGAGGAAGAGACGATTGAAGGCTCTCGCGGGGGATATTATAACGGTTTCCGCATTCACAGCGTCCGCCTTCCTGGCGTATTCGCCCAGCAGGAGGTATTGTTTGGAGGCTTTGGCCAAACGCTGAAGATCCGCCACGATTCCTATGAGCGGGCAGGATATATGCCTGGCGTCAAAATGGCGGTCGAGAAGGTTATGACGTACGAGGGTATGGTTTACGGGTTTGACCATTTTATAGAGTAGTTCAGGAGGGGTTACAACATGCTAAAAATCGCATTCATCGCACATGACCGAAAAAAAGACGAGATGGTCAACTTTGTCACGGCTTATGAGCATGTGTTTGAGGGACACCAGCTGTATTCCACAGGAACGACCGGACAGCGGATTATGGAGGGCACCGACCTGAAAATCCACCGGTTCATGTCGGGTCCGCTCGGCGGTGACCAGCAGATCGGGGCGCTCGTGGCCGAGAATGAGATGGACCTCATTATTTTCCTGCGGGATCCGCTGATGGCACAGCCTCACGAGCCGGACATCAATGCGCTGCTCCGTCTTTGCGACGTCCAGGGAATTCCGCTTGCGACCAACATCGCAACGGCCGAAATTTTGGTCAAGGCGCTGGACCGCGGAGATTTTGCCTGGCGCGAGCTGGTACATAAATATAAGCCGGGTGCTGAAATATGAGTGAACGGCTGGATATTCTGATTTTCGGCGCCCATGCGGACGATGCCGAAATCGGGATGGGCGGCACGATCATCAAGCATGTGCAGGCCGGGCTTAAAGTGGGGATCTGCGATTTGACCTATGCGGAAATGTCCTCTAATGGAACGGTCGAGCGCAGGAAGCAGGAAGCGACAGCCGCGGCTGGCGTTCTTGGTCTTTCCATGCGGAGCAGCCTTGGACTGCCGGACCGTGGACTATTCATCACGCCGGAACATGTGGAAGCCATCACTTCGGAAATCCGCCGTCATGCGCCGAGGGTCGTTTTCGCTCCGTATTGGGAAGACCGCCATCCCGATCATGTAGCCTGCAGCAAGCTGGTTGAGGAAGCGGTGTTCAACGCCAAGCTGCGCCGGTACATGCCGGACAAGCCGCCTGTACAGGTGGAGCAGCTGTATTTTTACTTCATTAATGATATGGGCAGAGCCGATTTGATGGTGGATATTACCGCACAGCAGGAAATGAAGGAACAGGCGCTCCTGTGTTACCGGTCGCAGTTTGAGATAACTCCGGTTGAAGGGGATACGGTGGTTACCCCGCTGAATCAGGGATATATCGAACGCGTCAGATCCCGCGACCGGCTGACCGGCCAGCGCAGGCTCATTCCCTACGCAGAAGGCTTTGCGATCAAGTCGCCTTACGTCGTGGACATGTTCATTTCAGGATCCTAATAATGACCGATAGACAGGACTGAAGTCAAGCGCCCAATCTTTAGGCTTGATTTCAGTTCTGACTTTTTATAAGCTGAAAGCGCGCAATCGAAATACCCGGTTGAGCGGTTGTCCGCTGTAAAATGAAACGTCGCCAGACGTTTTTAATATTCTCTGGGTACATAATATAGAGAAGGCATGTAAAGAAGGGGGGACACGAAGCTTGGGTCAATCACTTAAAATTGGCATCACCTGCTATCCGTCACTCGGAGGCTCAGGTGTAGTCGCGACCGAGCTCGGCAAGCTGCTGGCCGAAAAGGGCCATCAGGTACACTTTATTGCCCACAGCATTCCATTCCGGCTGGGAGGGCAATTCCATAAAAACATTTTTTATCATGAGGTCGAAGTCAGTGATTATTACGTATTCCGCTATCCTCCTTATGACTTATCCCTTGCGACCAAAATGGCACAAGTGGCAAATATGCAGCAGCTGGACATTTTGCATGTCCATTACGCGGTTCCTCACGCGGTGTGCGCCTTCTTGGCCAAGCAGATGGTAGGAAGCAACCTGAAGGTGGTCACGACGCTTCATGGCACGGATATTACGGTACTGGCGCAGGACGAATCGTTAAAGGACCTGATTCGCCTGGCAATCAACGAAAGCGATGCGGTCACGGCGGTATCCGGTGACTTGATCCGGGAAACCCGTGAAGTGCTGGATATCAGCCGCGATATCGATCTGACGTACAATTTTGTGGATAAGCGCATCTACTATCCGCGCGATACGTCCTCGCTTCGAGGCGACTATGCCGAACCTGACGAGAGAATTTTGATGCATATTTCCAACTTCCGCCCGGTCAAACGCGTCGGTGACGTCGTGGACATCTTCGCCAAAGTCAACGAGCGGATGCCTTCCAAGCTGCTGTTCGTCGGGGAAGGTCCGGAGCTGCCGAAGGTCCAATGCAAGATCAAGGAGCTCGGACTGGAGCATAAAGTTCACTTTTTGGGCAAGCAGGACGAGATCGCACAAGTCATCTCGTTGGCTGACGTGCTTCTGCTTCCATCGGAAAAAGAAAGCTTCGGCCTCGTTGCGCTTGAAGCGATGGCATGCGGCGTTCCGACGGTGGGATCACTCGCCGGAGGAATTCCCGAGCTGGTGGTTCATGGCGAGACCGGGTTCCTGTCCCCGATCGGAGATACGGACCAGATGGCCGATCAGGTGCTGCGGCTGCTGTCGGACGGCGATCTTGCCGCACGGTTCCGCGAGGCCTGTCTGACACGGGCATGCCGGGAGTTTTCCGACGCATTGATCACACGCAAGTATGAACAGATCTATTATCGCGTTCTCGGACGCGAGGTGCCCCAGCTGGATGCGGTGTGCAGATAAGAGGTACTCATTTAGGGGGTCAAGGAAAGTTATGAAATGGAAGCAGGCGGATGCCGGGATGGCGGGCTGCGCCGAGCAGGTGCTGTCCGTCCTCGAAGCGCATGGGCATGAAGCGTATTGGGTCGGCGGATGCGTGCGTGATGAACTGATGGGCCGGCCGGTCAACGACATGGATATTACGACTTCGGCCCGCCCTGATGAAGTGACACGGCTCTTTGAACGGACGGTGCCTACGGGGATTGAGCACGGAACGGTCACCGTTCTGGTTGGAGACTACGCCTTTGAGGTTACTACATATCGGGTGGAAGGTTCGTACGAAAATCACCGCCGGCCAGCGGAAGTGGCCTTTGTGCGAAATCTGACGGAGGATTTGCGCCGCCGGGATTTCACGATGAACGCGATTGCCTGTGACCGGCAGGGACGGTATGTTGACCCTTACCATGGTGAAAACGACATTCGAAAAGGCATTATCCGCTGCGTTGGAGAGGCCCACGTCCGCTTTCAGGAGGATGCCCTGCGGATGGTGCGGTGCATCCGGTTTGCCTCGGTGTTCGGCTACCGCATTGCCTTTAACACCTGGAAAGGCCTTCTCCTGGAAAGAGACGGAATTCAGTATATCGCGCTGGAGCGGATTCGGGCGGAGCTCGATAAAATGATGGAGGGACCTCATCCTTATCTCGGCCTGAGCCTGCTGGGTAGGAGCCGATTGCTGGAAAAAGCCCGGGTACCGTTTACATCTACCACCGTGGACGGTTTCCTGTCCAGGATCGGCGATATCCCTTCCAAGGAGACCGCTGTCAGATGGGCCCTGCTTATGTTGGCCTGCGGCTTATCCGGACAGGAAGCCGGAAACCTGATGCGCCAGTATACGTTTTCCAACGATGCCCGCGAGAGGGTCGAAGCCCTTTTGTATTTGGAAGAAGAGGTAGAAGGGTTGATTCGCGAGACCAATCTCAGGGAGCAGTGGGTAGGCTTGGTGCTAAAGTACGGTAAAGAGACCGTCCGGCGCTGGCTCCTGCTTAGCTCAGTACTGCCGCAGGAGCACAGGGGGACGGCAGCGGATGAGCTGCTGGCCCGCGGGCTGGAATGGATGGACGAAATGAAGATTTTCCACCTGCACGAGCTCCAGATCGGCGGCTCCGATTTGATCGCGGTTTCGGGCAAGAAGGGCGGACCTTGGGTGGGAGAACTGCTAAAGCAATTGCTGTTTAAAGCGGCGGCAGGCATGCTGCCCAATACGAAATTGGATTTGACAGAAGAAGTGAGACGGGTGATGGTTACCGATGAAAAAGGCTGAGACCCTTTTGGATATACTGCTGGATGCGGAAGAATTTGTTTCGGGCGAGGAGATCAGCCGGCGGCTGTCGGTCAGCAGAACCGCGGTCTGGAAACAGATCAACAAGCTCCGTGAGGCAGGGTACGAATTTGAAGCGGTTCCTCATAAAGGCTACCGGATTGTGAGCAAGCCGGACCTGCTGGATCAGCAGGAGCTGGCGCAGCGGATACAGTCTAAAGTGATGGGATCGCAGCTGAAAATATTGGGGACGACGGTATCAACGCAGGAAGAAGCGAAAGCGCTGGCTGAGGAGGGGGCGCCGGAAGGCACCCTGGTCATTGCCGAAGAACAGACCGGCGGCAAGGGGAGGATGGGCCGCAAATGGTTTTCGCCCTATGGAAAAGGCATCTGGATGAGCCTGGTCCTTCGACCCGAGCAGCCGCTCCATTACACACCGCAGCTTACCCTTTTGACCGGAGTGGCGGTGTGCCGGGCGGTCCGCAAGGTGACCGGCGTCATGGCCGGCTTGAAATGGCCGAACGACCTGCTGGTCGACGGGCGGAAAATTTGCGGCATCTTGCTGGAGTCGGCGGCGGAGGACGAGCATGTCCGCTACTGCATTGCCGGCATCGGAATCAGCGCCAACCTGGACCCTGACGATTATCCGGAAGAGCTGACGGGGGTCGGAACTTCCCTGAAGATCGAGGCGGGTGAGTCGATCGACCGGATGTCGCTCATCGCTACGGTGATGGAAGAGTTTGAAATGCTGTACGAGCTGTACCGCAAAGACGGATTTCAGCCGGTCGCCTCGCTGTGGGAGGCGCTGTCGGTAACGTTGGGCAAGCGTGTGTCGATTCAGACGGCACGCGGGCCGATCGAAGGAATGGCCGACGGGCTCGATGCAAGCGGCGCGCTTCGGGTTCGTACCGATTCAGGCGAGCAGATTCCTGTTTTTTCCGGAGATGTCGAACTTAGACGATGAAAATATAATGAACTTTTGGTATAATGACATGTAGAGGCGGTATCGACGAATGATCGAACTGCACTCTGCATGTTTTTGTTTGAAGAACACCCTCATAACTGCAAATGGAATATTGCCGTTACGTTGGATTCTGCTCTGAGCCGGAAGGACCGAGACAGAAGGGACGATCGCAAGTGACCCTTTATGCCCTTTCGGACCTTTTTAGTGACACACTAAAAGGTTTTTTTGTTTTTATCCTATTTTTCACACTCATCGAAAGGGGAAGAAGCACAATGGCAAACAAACAACCACTGAATATCGTGAAAATGAAAAAGATGAAGGCGGATGGCATTCCGCTCTCCATGGTAACCGCCTATGACTATCCTTCGGCGAGCTTGGCGGAGGAAGCCGGCGTGGACATGATCCTGGTCGGGGATTCGCTCGGGAACGTGGTGCTCGGTTATGATTCCACGCTGCCGGTGACGATCGACGACATGGTGTACCATACGAGATCGGTTGTCAGAGGCGCTGGGCATACATTTATCGTGGCTGATATGCCGTTTATGACGTACCACGGAAGTAGTGACAGCACGCTGGACAACGTCAAACGCCTGATGCAGGACGGTCATGCCCATGCCGTGAAAATGGAAGGCGGACGCGAGATCTGCACCGCTGTGGAAACGATCGTCAAAGCCGGCGTCCCCGTGCTTGGCCACATCGGCTTAACGCCGCAGTCGGTGAACCAGATCGGAGGTTACCGGATTCAAGGTAAAGACGAGGCGGATGCTACCAGATTGCTGGAAGATGCGAAGGCTCTAGAAAAAGCAGGGGCATTTGGCGTCGTGCTTGAACTGGTAACGGAGGAAGTGGCCCGCTTTATTTCCGAGCAGCTGTCGATTCCGACCATCGGGATTGGCGCCGGGCGGTATGTCGACGGCCAGGTGCTCGTATTCCATGATTTGTTTAAGTACGCATCCCCGTATCGCGACAAGCGTTTTGTCAAAACCTATGGTGACATCGGAACGATCGTTCGCGACGGGATCAGTCAGTACGTTCATGACGTGAAGAGCCGCTCTTTTCCGGATGAGACCCATGTATTTACGGCAGACGATCAGGTCGTCGAGAACTTGTACGGCAAAGGAAAGGAGAAGGTGGGACGCGTATGAAAGCTGTAAGAACGATCGAAGAACTGCGCAGCGGTATACGGGCGCTACAAATAAATTTGGGACCGGAAGCCACGGTCGGCCTGGTTCCAACGATGGGTTATTTGCATGAGGGGCATGCCAGCTTAATCCGCCGTGCCCGCGAAGATAACGGAATTGTCGTCGTTAGCATCTTCGTTAACCCGATCCAGTTCGGTCCGGGTGAGGACTACGAAACTTATCCGCGTGACGAAGCAAGAGATCTGGCACTGGCCGAAGCGGAAGGGGCGGATCTGGTCTTCCTTCCGTCGGTGGAGACGATGTATCCGCAGCCGACCAAGACCAAAATCATGGTATCGGACATTACGACCCGTCTTTGCGGCGCATCCCGTCCGGGACATTTTGACGGCGTGACGACGGTGGTGAGCAAGCTGTTCAACATCGTTCAGCCCGATAAAGGATATTTTGGCATGAAGGACGTGCAGCAGGTCGCTGTGCTTCAGCAGATGGTACAGGATCTCAACATGAGCGTGGAGATTGTTCCCTGCCCGATCGTACGCGAGGAAGACGGCCTAGCTCTAAGCTCGCGCAACGTGTACCTGAGCGAAGAGGAACGCCGGCAGGCGCTGGTGCTGTCACGCTCTCTGCGCGAGGCTGCGGCCGCTGTGAGCGAGGGGACGGCGGTAACCGCCGGGGACATTCGAAACCTCTTGCAGCGCGTCATCAGCCAGTCTCCACTGGCCGATATCGAATACGCCGAGGTCGTGTCTTTCCCTGGGCTTCAGCCTTATCCCGATGACGAAGAAATCAGCCGTAAGGACGAGGCCGTCCTGATGGCCCTAGCCGTCCGTTTCGGTCGGACGCGCCTGATCGATAACCGTTTAATTAATCCCAAGGAGGCGAATTGACCGATGTACAGAACGATGATGAAATCCAAAATCCACCGTGCGACCGTTACCGAAGCGAATTTGAATTATGTGGGAAGCATTACGATAGATGAAGATTTGATGGAAGCCGCCGACCTGCTGGAGAACGAAAAGGTCCAAGTGGTGGATAACAATAACGGGGCGCGTCTGGAAACCTATGTCATCCCAGGTCCCCGCGGGAGCGGTGTGATTTGTTTGAACGGGGCGGCAGCCCGCATGGTTCAGCCCGGCGACACCGTCATTATTATATCCTACGCCGTCATGTCCGATGAGGAAATCAAGAGCCACAAGCCGACGGTAGTTTTTGTGAATGAATCCAACAAGCCGATGAACACGATGAGCAAAGAGGTTCACGCCACGATTATTTAAGGACTGGTCATGTATGTGCGGGGAAGCTAAGACAAGGAATGGCAGCCCGGAGCGGGAATGAAAAAGCCCGGGTTAACAAAAAATGAGTTCAGGTGACCGCACTGATTTCATTTTTGTTAAGGTGGGATGCAGCCATGTTTCAGCATGTATTCGCGGAAATGAACAACATGTTAGACGAAATCGTGAAACATTACCCCACAGCGCAGGAGGCCCAAAAGCACCAGCTGATTCAAAAGTGGAATTTGCTCAAAACGATGAGCGACGGCATCATAGAAGAATGGTTGTCTTTTGAAGAGAAAATGGGCGCTTTCCGGGAGCAGGCCAAGATCGCGCCTGTATTTCCGCAGCATGAAACGCCCGAGGTCGAGATGGATTCCTTTATCCGGGGGCAGGGATATTTCAAGCTGCTGATGTACAGGCAGGCGGCCCAGCAATTTGCGCAGGTGATTCTCGAATTCCCCGACAGCTTTTTGGCCCGGATGTACTTGGCCATGGCGTATTTGCACCTGGAGGAGCCGGCGGAAGCCCGCCATCATTTCCAGTGGATTCTGCCGCTTGCCCAGCATCCCAAGCTGAAGGCGATGGTGCTGAATGCGCTTGGCTGTGTCGAGGCGATGCAAGGGCAGCTTGGCAAGGCCCAGGATTATTTTACGCTGGCGCTTTCGCATGATCCCTCGTTCCCGGATCCGTTAATGAATCTGCAGGTTTGCCAGCAACAGTGCGGTCAGCTTCAGTATGGAAGCCAGTTAATATCGCTGATGTAATGCATGTGAGAAGACGATGCCCGCTGCACGGAAAGCGCCGGGTGTCGTCTTTTTCTATAGAACCGGAAGTTCAAGTTTTTCCTTCCTTGAATTTTCAAATGTGAAATCTTCTGTTATGCTGTTAAGGAGACTGGACGAAAGGATTTAGGAATCATGAAATTTGCCGTACTTGACTTCGAAACGACAGGCAACCAGTCCGCAGACGAAATAATTCAAGTTGGACTTGCCATTATAGAAGAGGATGGGACGATTTCAAAGGTGTATGGCTCTTATGTCAACCCGGGTATCGAAATCCCTCCGTTTATTACGGGACTTACCGGCATTACGAATGAGGATGTGGCCGCAGCTCCGGCCCTGGAAGAAATGATGATGGAGCTCGTGCCGCTGCTCGACGACGTGGTCCTGGTGGGGCATAATGTAGCATTCGATTTTAATTTTTTGCAAAACGCACTCGACCGGTGCGGCTATTTGCCGTTCTCTGGGCGGATTTTGGACACGCTCGACCTGCTCAAAATATGCTTCCCTTCGCTGACTTCCTATCAGCTGGGCATGGTGACCGGACACTTCGGTCTTCAGCATGACCGGCCGCATCAGGCCGACAGCGACGCTTTGGCAACGGCATACGTTCTGCTGAAGTGCCTGGATGAGCTGAACGGCCTGCCGTTGATTACGCTGCAGCGGCTGGCCGAGCTGTTTGCCGATGAGGATAGCGACCTCGGCTGGTATTTCGACGGCCTCTGCCAGGAAAAGGAGCGGGAACCCGCTCAAGACCTGAACAGCCACACCTTTTACCGCCAGCTGGCGCTTAAGGTGGATGACTGGACCGAAATGGCCCCGCCGCGAGATGACGTGGACGACAATCCGCTCAAAGGCGTCGAGTTTAAGGAATATTTGGCCGAGATCGAAAAACGGCTGCGCGATATTATGCCTCATTACGAGGAACGTGAGCCGCAGACGATCATGTTCGATGAGGTGATGAATGCGCTGGATCAGGACAAGCATCTGCTGATCGAAGCCGGGACCGGGACGGGCAAGTCGCTCGGCTACCTGATCCCCTCGATTTATCAGAGCGTGAAGCAGGACCAGAAGGTGATGGTCAGCACGCATACGATCAACTTGCAGGAGCAGCTCCGGGAGCGGGATATCCCACTCTTAACGCAGGTCGTGCCCTTCCCTTTCAAGGCAGCTGTGTTCAAGGGCAGACAGCACTATTTGTGTTTGAGAAAATTTGAACATAAAATAAACAGAAGAGACTTTATCAATCCGAAGGAAGACACCATCACAGCCGCCCAGATGATCGTCTGGCTCGCCCAGACCGAATCGGGTGATGACGAGGAGCTGAGTCTCGGCGGTCGTGCGGGAGACTTCTGGGAGACCGTAAGCAGCGACTCGGACTCCTGTCAGGGCCGTGCCTGCCCTTGGTTCCGCAAGTGCTATTACCATCGGGCCAAGCATGAAGCCGGAATCGCGGATGTCGTCATAACGAACCATTCCAAGCTGTTTACGGACGTCAAGGCAGGCCATCAGCTGCTGCCTTCCTACGAGCGGCTCGTGATCGACGAAGCCCATCACCTGGAAGACGTTGCCGGCAAGCATCTCGGACTTCATTTGAAGTACTTTACGGTCGTCCATACGCTGACGCGGCTCTATAAGGACGCCCGGAGCGGGCAGCTGCCGGCTCTTCGCCAGCTGCTTCAATCGTCGGCCTATGAGCAGGCCGGTGAATGGACCGCCGTTATCGACCGGATGAGCGAGGATTTGGTCGATGTTAAAGAGCACTGGGACAAGCTGAGCGAATTGCTCTTCGGTCTGCTTCCGGAACGGAGCGACGCTGCTCCCGGCGACGGCGGCCAGTATACGCTGCGCCTTCAGCCGGGGAAAAAGCCGAAAGAGTGGGAGACGCTGGCGGCGCTCGAAAACCAGATTTTTGTCACGGTAGGGGAAATCGTCCGCAAAGGCGAAAAGATGCTGTCCGAATACAAGGAGGAGCAGGATGATTACGGTTCCGACAGCCTGATCACCGATATCGGCGGGCTGCTCAAGGACCTCAGCTCCGAGCGGGAGAATCTCCGGTTCTTTATGACGCTGAACGACGAAACCGTCGTGTACTGGATGGAGGCGAGCGGCCATTTCCGCAGCAAATCGCTCCAGCTGTACGCTGTTCCGGTTGACGTCAGCAAGCAGCTCAAGGAGCTGTTTTTTGATAAGAAAAAGAGCGTCATCCTGACGTCCGCCACCTTATCCGTAGATAAATCGTTCCAGTATATGATCGACAACCTTGGACTGCAGGAGGACCAGGACAGCGGACGCCTTGTGACGGTCCAGCTTCCGTCCCCGTTCCGGTACAGGGACCAGGCGCTGCTCGTCATTCCGCGGGATTTTCCAAGCGTGAAGGGAAGCGTCGGGGACGCCCTGTTTGTCGAAACGCTGGCCCGCTCACTCGCGGACGCTGCGATCGCGACCCACGGCCGAATGCTGGTGCTGTTCACCTCGTACCGCATGCTGCGCCAGGTATACGAGCCGCTGAAAGAAGCCCTTGCACAAAGCGACATCGCCGTGCTTGGACAGGGCGTAGACAGCGGCAGCCGCACGAAGCTGATCCGGCGGTTTACGGACAGCAGCGCTTCGGTGCTGCTTGGAACGAGCAGCTTCTGGGAAGGCGTGGACATCCCGGGTGAAGCGCTGACGTGCCTGGCCATCGTCCGGCTTCCGTTCCAGCCGCCGAACCATCCGCTGGTGGAAGCGAAGAGCGAGCTGCTGCAGCGCCAGAAGAAGAACCCGTTCATGAAGCTGTCGGTCCCGCAGGCCGTCATCCGCTTCAAGCAGGGCTTCGGGCGGCTGGTCCGCACCGCCCATGACCGGGGCATCGTCATCGTATACGATACGCGCGTCATCGAATCGTATTACGGGAAGTACTTCCTGTACTCGCTGCCTGGACCGAAAATGGAGCATATGCAGACAGACCAGATGGTTCCGCGCATCTCTGAATGGCTTCATCAGGACGGTGTGTCTTAAATGAGTCCATTAGATAGAATGAACTAAAGCGGTTAGAACAGGAAGTTCAATGCAAAACTTTAGTTCAATCTATATAACCAAATAAATATTCAAGCCGTTCAATAGGGGGAACATGCATGAAATCGGAGAAAATATCCGAGGCGGTTGTCCGCAGATTGCCTATATATCTTAGATATCTAAATGAGCTGAACAAACGGGAGGTGGCCACGGTCTCCTCCCAGGAGCTCGGGCAGAAGCTGGATCTCAACCCGGCGCAGATCCGCAAGGATTTGGCGTATTTCGGGGATTTTGGCCGTAAGGGGATAGGGTATGACGTGTCCTATCTCATCGAGAAGATCCGTCAAATTCTGAATTTGGACCAGCAGATCAACGCGGTGCTGGTCGGAGCGGGGAATCTTGGTCAAGCTTTGTCCAACTATAACTTTTACCTGAAGGAAAATATGAAGATCGTGGCCGTGTTTGACGCCAATCCGTCCAAAATCGGCACGCGCATCAACACCTTGACGGTACAGGCTATGGATGAGCTGAAAGAAACGATACAAAGTAAAAATATCCGGATCGGGATTATTACCGTCCCGGATTTCGAAGCGCAAAACGTCGCCGATCAGCTGATTGCGGCCGGGATCGAAGCGATTCTGAATTTTGCGCCGACGATTCTGAAGGCGCCGGCTAGCATCCGGATCCATGCCGCCGATTTTACGACGGATTTGCTCAGCCTCGCTTATTATTTGAACAACGGAAAGGACGACACGGAAGATGACGGACAATTTGAAGAGCTCGAGCAGCCGGAGCGCCAATCCTAAATGGGCCATCAAGAACGGCAGCTTTGCCGTTTTGCGGCCGGAGCAGCCGGTATTGAACGGCTGGATGGTCATTGAGGGCGACCGCATCACCTATATCGGTGAAGAGGAGCCGCAGCTGGAGGAGGGCGTACAGGTCGTCGACGGCACGCATTTATTTTTTATGCCGGGCCTGATCAACACCCATGGACATACCGCCATGTCGCTGCTGCGCGGTTACGGAGATGACATGGTGCTCCAGGAATGGCTGCAGGAAAAAATGTGGCCGATGGAAGCGAAATTCATGTCCAGTGACGTCTACTGGGGGACTTCGCTGTCGGTGCTCGAAATGCTGAAGGGCGGCACGACGACGTTCCTCGATATGTACGATCATATGGATCAGGTGGGCAAAGTGGTGACTGAATCCGGCATGCGCGCTGTCCTGACCCGCGGTGTCATCGGCCTGTGCCCGGAGGATGTGCAGCGGCACAAGCTGAACGAAGCCATTCAGTTCGCCAAGGACTGGCACGGGCAGGCAGACGGCCGGATCACTGCGATGATTTCTCCGCATGCACCATACACATGCCCTCCTGATTTTATCGAGAAGTTCGTTCAGGCGGCGCATGACCTGGATCTTCCGATGCATACGCATATGTCGGAGACCAAGGCGGAAGTGGAGCAGAATGTGCGCGATTATGGAACGCGTCCGGCGATTCATTTGGAGAAGCTCGGCATGTTCTCACGGCCGACGATTCTGGCACACGCGGTCCATTTGACAGACGAGGAAATCGACATTTTGGCGAAGCATCACGTGACGGTATCACACAACCCTGGCAGCAACCTGAAGCTGGCGAGCGGTGTGGCCCGCGTTACCGACATGATGCAGGCAGGCATTACGGTTTCCCTGGGAACCGACAGTGCGGCGAGCAACAACAATTTGGACATGTTTGAAGAAATGCGCCTTGCTGCTTTGATACATAAAGGCGTCTCGGGAGATCCGACGGCGGTTCCCGCGGCGGAAGCGCTGCGTATGGGCACGATCTACGGAGCCCAATCCTTGTTCCTGGAGGGAGTCGGTGCACTTGAGGCCGGAATGAAGGCGGATTTTATCGCGGTGAATACGGACCAGGCTCATTTTCTGCCGCGTACGGACTTCATTTCACACGTCATTTATTCGGCCAGCGCGAAGGACGTAGAGCACGTCTGGGTGGACGGGAAGCAGGTCGTGAAGCACGGCAGCTGTCTCACCCTGGACGAGGAACGCATCCGCAGGGAAGCCCAAGCGGCTTTTGAAGGTCTTCTCTCCCGATAAGACCGGGATGATTAGCTCACCTTTCAGAAAGGAAGTTCAGGTTGAAGAACAAGAAAAAATGGATCTTTCTCGGCATTGTCGCCCTGCTGCTGATCATTTTCGGCGCTTACCGTTATTTTATTTACGTGCTGCAGGACCAATGGAGCGAAAAGGACACCGCTATTGCCAAAGCGAAGCAGGAAGCCGGAATCATGTCGGTCGCCGATGCCCAAAAGTCCGTGTGGGACCAGAACAGCATCTACTGGGTCGTGGAAGGGACGAACAAGACCGGCCAGGAGGTCATGGTCTGGGTGCAGTTCACCGATCAGGGAAAACCCAAGGAAGGCCAGAATACTGTGCATCAAGAGCTTTTGAGCAGCGGTATGTCCAAAGAGAAGATGAAGGCCAAAATCAAAAGCTCCATTCCCGGCATTAAAGATATGCGCCTCGTACCGGGTGTCTATAACGGAGAATACGTGTGGCAGCTGTTCTACAAGGTGAAAGATCACTATTACTATCAATTTTACCGGTTCAGCGACGGAGCGGAAATCGGCAGCCCGTTCACGCTGCCCAATCGATGATTTTGTTTAAACGGCCATATCATGCAGAAAGAACCCCATCCTCAAATGGGGTTCTTTGGCTTACAAAGGATAATATTTAAAATATATTCACACTTTACCTTCGATTTAGTATATACAATGTGATATACTCTTATTTGTATTGAAGAGATATATATGACGAACAGCCCGGATTGTACTATAATTAGAGGACAGCGTTTTTCAGTAAAATTCAGGAGCCCGCTTCAGCTTGGAAGATGATTTTTCTGCTCTTTATTGAAAAACATGGTATATAGAAGTGTGGTCAGATGCGTGTATTCAACGAAGAGATGCTTGTGTTTCGCGACAAGCGCAAAACCATCCATCGAATCGGACTGAACAGAAGCATGGTGACCGACCAATGGACTTGAACCACTAACGAAATATTTATTTTTGTCATCTAAAGTTTACTTTTTTTTTGCTTTGCCATTTCGAAAGGGGGACAACAAGTGAAATTGCGTCCATTGCCTATTATTATAACTGTTGTGGTTTCGGTAGCCGTACTGTTTGGCGGCTGGTTCTTTTATCGGCAAACGACCCTGCAGGGTCCGCTGCAAAAAATCGTCAGCAATTATCAGGGCGTGAATAACGCACATTTTAATATTACCCGCGATCAGGTGGATTTGAAACTCGATTTGAAGCCGAATGTAAATTTGGCTGATTTGGCGGATAAAATCTCCACCGAAGGCAAATCCGTCGTCGGCACCCGGGCGCTGAAGTTCGATTTTGTGGATCATTCATCAGACAAGTTGAACCAGTATTGGGATAAAGCGATGTTCTCTGTAGCCGAAGCGATGGAAAACAAGCGCTATACGGAAATTCCGGTCAAGCTGCAGGATCTGGCTAAGGGTACCGGAATTCAGACGAAAGCCGAAATGGACACGAAAAATGTCTATATTACGCTGACGGACGGCAGCTCAAGCAAGTTTCTTGTTCTGCCCCGTGATCCCGGCAAGATGGGAGTGTGGGAATAATGCCTAGATTGCTGAAGGAAGTTTTGATCGGATTTGTGCCGGTATTATTCATTTTTCTAGCTTTTGTAGGGGTCAATGTCATCCCTCTTATTATCGCCGGCCTGATGATCGGCGGACTCCTGTTTATGACCAACATGAGAGGCGGACTGACGGTAGGTGCTGCTTCGGAACGCAAGCGTAAAAAGGGCGGGCCGAAGAAGCTCACTTTTGAAGAAATCGGCGGCCAGGATAATGCCAAGCAGGAGCTGCGCGAGGCACTGGACTTCCTGATCCGTCATGATGAAATCCAGAAGCTCGGCATTCGCCCGTTGAAAGGAATTCTGCTGACAGGCCCTCCCGGAACAGGGAAGACGCTGATGGCCAAGGCGGCCGCACATTACACAGATTCGGTATTCGTTGCCGCATCCGGCAGTGAGTTCGTAGAAATGTACGTCGGCGTCGGCGCGGGCCGTGTCCGGGATCTGTTCCGCGATGCGAGAAACCGGGCAGCCAAGGAGAACAAGCAGAGCGCGATCATTTTCATCGATGAGATCGACGTCATCGGCGGCAAGCGCGAAGGCGGGCAGCAGCGCGAATACGATCAGACGCTGAACCAGCTGCTGACAGAGATGGACGGCATTTATTCTTCGGAGAGCCCGAGAATCCTTTTGATTGCGGCGACCAACCGCAAAGAGATGCTGGACAGCGCGCTGCTTCGTCCGGGACGGTTCGACCGTCATATTCAGGTGGACCTGCCTGACAAGAAGGGACGCAAGCACATTCTGGAGCTGCACGCGAAGAACAAGCCGCTGCACGAGGAAGTCAACCTCGATAAAATCGCCGAGGAATCTTACGGCTTCTCCGGCGCCCAGCTCGAGAGCGTCATGAACGAAGCTGCGATCTACACGATGCGCGAAGGTCTGAAAGAGATCGAGCAGCGCCATCTGTCCATGTCCATCGACAAGGTGATGATGGGTGAGCGCACCGACCGTGAATCGACGATCGAAGAGAAGAAACGCGTCGCCATCCATGAGCTTGGACATGCCATCATGGCAGAGCTGGTGCGTCCGGGGAGTGTCAGCCAGGTGGCCCTCAGCCCACGCGGCAAGGCGCTCGGTTACGTGCGCCATAACCCGCAGTCGGAGCAGTACCTGTATACGAAATCGTTCCTGGAAGAGCAGATCATGATCGCTCTTGGCGGCGCGGCGTCGGAGGAAATTTTTTACGGCGGACGCAGCACCGGTTCGAGCAACGACTTTGAACAGGCGCTCGACATCGTCAAGACAATGATGAGATCCGGCCTTACGTCGCTTGGCATCGTAAACATGGATATGGTCACGACCGAAGAGCTGATGAAGGTGAACAATGAGATTCTGGAAGACCTGATGGGCAGAACGCGCAGCCTTCTGGAGAACCACCGGATCATTTTCGACAAATCTCTGGATATTTTGCTGGCAGAAGAAACGCTGTCCGGCGAACAATTCCGCAAGCTGTTTCATGAGTTTTCACTACTGCCAGCCTGATGCGCTGGCTCTTTTTTTTACTTTTTTTTAATGCTGCGTTATTATTATAAGTTAGGTCGTAAATGTATTTTTCGACAAGAAGGGTACAATAAATATAGAAGACCATGGAAGGTGGAGCAGAAACATGTACTTTAAAAAAATTGGTGTTATCGGCGGGGGGACGATGGGCCAAGGCATAGCCGAAATGCTGGCCGCCAGAGGCCTGGACGTTCTGCTGGTCGAGAAAACGCCGGAGAAACTCGATTATTCGTACAGCATGATCGAAACGAGTCTCGATAAGCAGCTTGAGAAATGGGCGATCACCCAGGCGGAGAAAAAGCTCATTTTGGGCCGAATCCAGAAGGTGGTCCATTTTGCCGAGCTGGGAAGCTGCGATATGGTCATTGAGACCATTTCGGAGGATCTCGAAGCGAAGAAGGAAGTATTTGCCCAGCTGGATCAAGTGTGTCCTAATCATATTATTCTCGCCAGCAATACTTCTACGCTCAGCTTAACGGAGCTTGCGAGCACGACGATGTATCCGGAACGTGTCATCGGTCTGCACTTTATCCATCCTGTCAGCAAGGTTGACCTCGTGGAAATTATCCGCGGCCTGAAGACGTCTGATTCCACGTTCGGGGAAACGAAGCGTTTTGTGGAGGAAGTCGTGGACAAGAAAGGGATCATGGTATATGAGTCCCCAGGCTTTGTGACGAGCCGCATGATCTGCCTGATGATTAACGAAGCGCTGCATATCCTGCAGGAAGGCGTCGCCTCCGCGGAGGATATTGACGATGCTATGCGGATCGGCTATTCGTTCCAGCATGGACCGCTCGAAATGGCGGACCGCTTCGGTCTGGATTCGGTCCTGGCCGCTCTGGAGCGCATGTTCCGCGAGTTCGGCGAACTGAAATACCGCCCGTCCATCGTGCTGAAGAAAATGGTTCGTGCCGGGCATTTGGGCGTGAAAACGGGAGTAGGCTTCTTCAAGTATGACAAGGATGGTGACCGCGTGTGAAAATTTTGGTAATCAATGCTGGCAGCTCTTCGCTGAAATACCAGCTGTATGATATGACAGACGAAAGTGTACTTGCAAAAGGACTCGTAGAACGGATCGGCATGGACTCATCCATCGTTACCCATAAACCTACCGGCCGTCCGGACGTGACTGAGGTCAGCGAAATTCTGGAGCATACGACGGCGATCCGCAAAGTGCTTGCCCTGCTGACGGATAAAGAGAACGGCGTGATCGAATCCGTGGATGAAATCCAGGCGGTCGGCCACCGGGTCGTGCACGGGGGAGAATTCTTCAAGGAATCCGCTCTGGTGGATGCGGAAGCCAAGTCTAAAATCCGCCAGCTGTTCGATCTGGCACCGCTTCATAACCCTGCATCCATGCTGGGGATCAAAGCAACGGAGGCGAATATGCCTGGCGTTCCGCAGGTTGTCGTGTTTGATACCGCCTTCCATCAGACCATGCCGGAGACGGCTTATCTGTATGCCATTCCGAGAGTGCTGTACAACAAATACAAAGTCAGACGTTACGGTATGCATGGCACCTCGCATGATTTTGTCAGCAAAGCTGCAGCGGAGTATCTGGGCCGGCCGCTGGAAGATCTGAAGATCATTACCTGCCACATTGGTAACGGGGCCAGCCTAACCGCCGTGGATGGCGGAAAATCGGTCGACACGTCCATGGGCATGACGCCGCTTGAGGGCTTGATGATGGGTACACGCAGTGGTGACCTGGATCCGGCGATCGTTCCTTACGTGATGAACAAGGAAGAGCTGACGGTCAACGAAGTGAACTCCATGCTGAACAAACACAGCGGTCTATTGGCCATTTCCGGCATCAGCAGCGACATGCGCGAAATTACCGAAGGGATGGAGAAGGGCGATGCCCATTCCAAGCTGGCCTTTGACATGTACGAATACCGTCTGCGCAAGTACATCGGTTCATATGCAGCCGCGCTGAACGGCGTGGACGTGATCGTCTTCACGGCGGGCGTCGGTGAGAATTCGGTTGTTTTGCGTAAAAAAGTATGCGAAAATTTGACTTACCTGGGCGTGGAATTGGACGAAGAACTGAACGCCGTCCGTTCCGGCGAACCGCGCCGCATTTCTTCCAAGAACTCCAAGGTGGAAGTGCTGGTCGTTCCGACGAACGAGGAACTGGTGATCGCCCGCGATACCAACCGGATCGTTCAATCCTTGAACGCCTAGGCTGAAGGGATACAGGCAAGTAAAGTTAAGGGAGAGATTGAGGCATGGCCACCAAATGTGTAATTCGTGACGTAAGCAAGCACGTGGGTGAAACCGTCACGATTGGCAGCTGGATCAACAACAAGCGTTCCAGCGGTAAAATTCAATTTTTGCAGCTGCGCGACGGCACCGGATACATCCAGGGCGTCGTCGTCAAGAGCGAAGTCACCGATAAAGTGTGGGAAGACGCGAAAAGCTTGACGCAGGAGAGCTCCCTGTATGTCACAGGCGTCGTGCGCGAGGAGCCGCGCAGTCCGTCCGGCTACGAGATGACCGTCACGGATGTGGAAATCATTCATCTGACGGAGAACTACCCGATTACGCCGAAAGAGCATGGCGTCGACTTCTTGATGGATCACCGCCACCTGTGGCTCAGATCGTCCAAGCAGCGGGCGATCCTGGTGATCCGCGCCGAAATTATTCGCGCTGTGCAGGAGTTCTTTGACCAGAACGGCTTCACCCTGGTGGACCCGCCGATCTTGACGCCGACGTCCGCAGAAGGAACCACGAACCTGTTCCATACGAAATACTTCGAGGAGGACGCCTATCTCACGCAGAGCGGTCAGCTGTACATGGAAGCCGCGGCGATGGCCCTCGGTAAGGTGTATTCGTTCGGACCGACCTTCCGTGCCGAGAAGTCCAAAACCCGGCGCCATTTGATCGAGTTCTGGATGATCGAGCCGGAAATGGCATTTACGGATCACGAAGAGAGCCTCCGTGTGCAGGAGCAGTTCATTGCGCATGTGGTGCAGTCCGTCGTCAAAAACTGCCGCGCAGAGCTGGAAGCGGTGGGACGCGATGTATCCAAGCTGGAGAACATCCAGGCGCCGTTCCCGCGCATCACGTACGATGAAGCGATCGAATTTTTGCATGGACAAGGCTTCGATATCCCTTGGGGCGAGGATTTTGGCGCTCCGCATGAAACGGCGATTGCCGAAAATTACGACAAGCCGGTGTTCATTACGCACTATCCGGTCGGCATCAAGGCGTTCTATATGAAACCGGATCCGAACCGTCCGGACGTCGTGTTGTGTGCTGACATGATCGCTCCGGAAGGATACGGCGAAATTATCGGTGGCTCGCAGCGGATCGACGATCCGCAGCTGCTGGAGGAACGCTTCAAGGAGCATGAGCTGTCCACGGACGCCTACCAATGGTACTTGGACCTGCGTAAATACGGAACCGTGCCGCATTCCGGATTTGGTCTCGGACTGGAACGGACGGTAGCCTGGATTTGCGGTCTGGATCATGTGCGTGAGACGATTCCGTTCCCGCGGACGCTGTACCGCTTGTACCCATAATGCCGGAAGAGGTGGAGCTCATGGACAATGCAGGTTGGAAGACATGGGCCGAGGGAGCATCATCCGGACTCGGGGCAGGCATGGCGGTCATTCCGTATGTGCTGCTTCGCCATTACCGCAAGCTGAAGCTGACGGATAGCGAAGCGATGCTGCTCGTTCACCTGATTGCGTTCAAGCAGGTCGAGCAGAAGGACTTTCCGACGATGGAGGAGCTGGAGGAGGTTACGGGATCCGGCGCCCAGTCGATTGCGGAGTCCCTGCAAAAGCTGATGAGGGCAGGGTTCATCGCCATCGATGAGGAGCTGGACGAGTTGCGCGGCATTCAATATGAACGGTACAACTTGTCCGGACTGTATCATCAGCTGAGCCTGTGCCTGGCGAGTGAGGAGAAGCAGCGAACCCAGGCTGCGAATAGACGGACGAAGAAGGCGGCCAAGCCGGAGACGGACAGCAGCAATATGTTTACCGTTTTCGAAAAGGAATTCGGCCGTCCTCTCTCACCGATGGAATGCGAAACGATATCGGGTTGGATGGACCAGGACCGTTACCCTGAAGAGCTCATCCGCATGGCGCTGAAGGAGGCGGTCTTTGCCGGTAAGGTCCATTTTCGGTACATAGACCGGATCCTGCTGGAATGGAGCCGCAACCGGGTGCGTAGTGCCGAGGACGCCAGAGCCTACACGCAGAAGTTCCGCGGCGGCGGCAGAGCCTGACATCAGAGAGTTGAGTTGAAAGCGTGCCTTTCCGGTTAAACGGAAGGGTACGCTTTTTTAGCGTCTGAACAGAACGATTAGGCCGTGTGTTTGAATCAGGTAAGGACAGCTGCTGCTTGGAAGCGGTTTGGTTTCCGTCTGAATATGTGCCGGTTCGATGGACGTTTCCATATAAAAAAGGCGGATCGGCGGGCGGCGGGAACATGATCGGAAGGCAGGAGTATGGTACAATATTTCATAGTGTTCAAGAAGCTGGGCTGTAAGCTTTTTATACGTTAAAGGAGGATATCCATGAAGAACATACTGATCCTTGGCGGTACCCGTTTTTTTGGCAAACGGCTTGTTGAGCGGCTGCTGGAGGATGGGCATGAAGTCACCATCGCGACAAGAGGAAACACGCCGGATCCCTTTGGCGACAGGGTAGAGCGGCTGGTGCTGGATCGCGAGAATAAGGAATCTCTGGCCCAGGCCGTGGCAGACGGAAGGGTGTGGGAGGTCGTATATGACAACATCTGCTATTCCCCTCAAGCGGCCCAGGATGCCTGTGACGTATTTCAGGGAAAAGTCAAAAGATACATACTTACCTCGTCTCTGTCGGTGTACGATCCTACTTCGCACCAGAATCAGGAGAAGGACGTCAACCCGTACATTTATCCGATCACGATGGGAGGCAAGGATGATTTCTCCTATGCGGAAGGCAAGCGGCTCGCCGAGGCTGTCTTTTTCCAAAAGGCCGACTTCCCGGTCTGCGCCGTCCGCTTCCCGATCGTGCTGGGGGAGGATGATTACACGGAGCGGCTTGAATTCCATATCCGGCGGATCCAAAGCGGTACGCCGATAGGCATGCCGAATCTGAGCGCCAAGCTGTCGTTGATCGATTCTGAAGAGGCCGCCTCTTTCCTGAGCTGGCTGAGAACCCAGCGTGTGGAGGGGCCGATCAATGCCTGCTCGCAGGGGGATGTCAAACTGTCGGACATCATTGGCTGGATCGAGAAGGAAACGGGACGCAAAGCCATCATCCAGCGGGAGTCGGCGAAAGAAAATGCTTCTCCTTTTGGCGTGCCGGAGTCCTGGACGATGGATACCTCCAAGGCGGAACGGCTGGGATATTCGTTTAAGCCGATCCGCTCGTGGGTTCCGGCTTTGATCAAGCAGCTATCTCAGCAGGAGAATGTTTAGAAAAAGATTTGCGGCGCTTCAGCTGGCCTGGGGCAGCCAGGCACGGATTCATTCAACCGGCAATTTAGGGCAGCCTCTTCCTTCGGGGAGGGGCTGTTTTTCTTTTGGATGATATTGGCACGAATTTTTTTTGAAAAACATGCAGGGTTAACCCGGAGGGCTGGCGTCTATAGATACGGGAAGGAGGAGAGAGTTATTGACGAGGAAGCATTGATCGAGCAAATTCGTGATGGCGACCAAAGCGCGTTCCGCACGCTCGTGGAGCGTTACGGACAGCATGTGTTCCATACGGCCTACTCGGTGCTGAAAGATGCCAAGGAAGCCGAGGACGCGGCCCAGGAAGCCTTTATACAAGTGTATAAATCTCTCTCCGAATACCGGTCCCAAGGATTCAAGACGTGGTTGACCCGCATTGCTTTACATAAAGCCATCGATGCTAAAAGAAAGCTGGGAAGGCGCAGGGAAGACCAGCTTGCGGATGCAGAGAAGCTGAACCAATGGCCATCCGGCGAAGCGGATCTGCTGGCCCAGCTGGTCAAGAAGGAGAAAAAGGAGACGCTGGAGCGAAGGTTACATCGCCTTCCGCAGCAGCACCGCGAAATTTTGATTCATTTTTATATCCAGGAAAAAAATTACGAGCAGATCGCCAAGGAGCAGGGAATTGCCGTCAAAACGGTGGAATCCCGGCTGTACCGGGCGAGAAGCTGGGTCCGCACCCATTGGAAGGAGGAGGAGTGGAAATGAGTCACAAAGAGCGCTCCCAGCCGGTGACGCAGGACTGGGTGGAGTACATTCAGGGGGCTTGCTCCCCGGAAAAAGCGGATTCGCTGGAGTCGCTGCTGCTGGAGGACGATTCGGCACTGGCGGCATACTTGCAGGTCATGAATGATCTGGGGCCGAAGCTGCCCGATCTCGAATATGAGCAGCGGTTCATCGACAACGTCATGGATGCTCTTCCTTCCGAAGACAAAGATGTGGAGCGCAGAGCAAACGAAAATTGGCGCCGGCGGTGGTACGAACATCGCATGTTCCATTACGCCGTGGCGGCCTGCATTACGCTCGTATTCCTGTCGACCGGATGGTTCGACAAGCTGGGCCCTGAAACGCTGCAAAAGGCAGGGACCGGCGGTCAGCCGACGTATGGTGAAAAGCTCGTTCATGTGACGACAGGCTGGCTGGACCGGCTGAAGCCATAAAAAGAGGGAATCGATGACCATTCAGAATCAAGGAAAGGAACGATGACTTTGTATCCACAACGCAGTAAGATGGCTGCTTTTATTCTCAATTTCATCCCGGGCCTCGGCCACTACTACATGGGACGGAAGCTGAGAGGGGTTATATACCCTATGCTGTTTTTTGGAGGCATTTTGTTTGGAGTAATGGTGGCGATCGCACTGGGTGAAGGCGGCATGTTTTTTGCTTTTACCCTGCTGTGTGCGGCTATACTCTGGGGGATCTGCATGCTGGACCTGATCGTGTATTTGGTGCGCATGCCTGCTCCGCAACCCGGGTATCCGCCGCAGCCTTATCCTCCGCATTGGGAACCGGGGGCCGGTCCTTATCCTGGAGGATATAGCGGGCAGGGACAGCCTGGGTTTCCGGGGAATGGACCCGAATTTGCCCAGGAAGGAATGTATGCGCAGCAGCCGTACCCCCCTTATCCGCAGCCCAGCCCGGAGAACGAGCGCTTCTTTACGATTCTACTCTCCTTTATTCCAGGGCTTGGACATCTTCATATGGGATTGATGCAGCGGGGTCTGTCGTTCCTAATCGCCTTTTTTGGGCTGGGGACCGTCATGTTCTTCCTGACCGGCCTGACCAGCCATGCGTTCTTTATGCTGTTCCTCGGCATCCTGCCGATCATCTGGCTGTACTGCATGTTTGACGCCGTGCAGCTGATTCACCGCAAGCAGGCTGGCGAACGGGTTGAGGACCGCACCCTGTTCGACGAGATGGAGGCCGGCCGGGCGGAAGGACGCCGCAGCAAAGTGCTCGCTACGCTGCTGTCTGCTTTCCCGGGAGCCGGACATATGTATCTAGGCCTGCAAAAAAGAGGGCTGCAGCTGATGGTGATTTTCCTGGGGAGCGTCTACATTTTGGATTTGCTGCGTCTGTCCCTGTTCATGTTTCTCATTCCGCTCATCTGGTTTTACGCCTTCTTCGACGGGCTGCAGCAGACGAGCCGATACGGGCGGGAGCCCCTCATCGACCGGCCTGTCATTGAAGGCATCAAGCTGCACCAGAAGTGGCTTGGCATAGGCCTGATGGCACTCGGCGTGTACTATATCGCAACGAGCCTGATCATTCCCGAGCTTGAAGCGCGGTTTCCCGAGTTCCATATCGATTACCGGATTTCGCATTACTTGAAAACAGCCATCGTGGCCCTACTGCTGATCGGCGTAGGCATCCGGCTGTTGACCGGGCCCAAACCGAACGGCAGGGAGAGAAGCCACGGGGATTTTTAAACGGATATTCACTCTAAGATACTTTTCGGTCCTTCATGCAGCCTGACTTGAGTCAGGCTGTTTTTTTATTGGGATTAAAGAGGCTAAGTATGGTGACATTGGGGCCTTACGAGCAAATGACTTATAGCGGTAACCAATGGAGCACGATATCGATTGCTTTCCTGTTTCAGGAAATGTTATGATAGCCCATGCTCAAGCATGAGTTCGGGTCGGAATCGGGTATGAAGGTTTTTATCATGGAAGTCCGCAGCTTGCCCAGGACATGACTGAGAAGGAGGTATTATCGTACATATGAACCAGTGGGATGCCGATATTAACATCACGGATGCAATGGTCTGCGAGCTGATCGAAAGCCAGTTCCCGGATCTGGCCGGACTTCGGATCAGGCAGATTGGGGAAGGCTGGGATAACGCCGTTTATCAAGTGGGAGACCGCTATACGTTCCGTTTTCCAAGAAGAAGTTTCGCCGTAGAACTTCTGCGCACAGAAGGGAGGCTGCTGCCGCTCCTTCGCGATTACATTACGCTTCCCTATCCCGAACCGGTGTTCTACGGACTGGAAAGCGAGGCATATCCGTTTCCGTTTCTTGGTTACACTTATATTCCCGGAACGTTTCCCGTTGGACTGACTGATGAACAGCGGCGTTTATCGGCGGCTTCTTTAGGAAGCTTTCTGCGTAAACTTCATTCGTTTCCGGTGGGAACGGCAAGGGAAGCGAGGGTTTCTGAAGACCACCGGAACCTGACGGACGTAACTTCACGCAAGATGAAAATGGTAGACATCCTGTCCAGCCTGAAGCCTCATCTGCCAAGGGAGGAGCATGATGCTATCCAGAAATATTTGGACCACTGTGTTACCGTGGACCGGATTACCCCGCAGGAAGTAATGCTCCATGGCGATCTGCACTTTAAAAATATGCTGGCAGACGAGCGTGGGCAAATCAGTGGCGTGATCGACTGGGGAGATCTGAATGTCGGCCATCCGGGCTGCGATCTCAATATCGCTTACAGCTTTTTGGGGCCGGCAGAGAGGCAGCTGTTCTTCGAACAGTACGGCGAAGTGGATGAGGAAACCAGGCTGCTGGCAAGGCTAATCGGCGTGTTTATTCCGATGCTCCTTTTGGCTCAGGCGGTTCAAATCCAGGATGCCGGGGTGGCGGAAGAAGCACGGGCCAGTATTCGCCGGGCTCTGTCCGGTGATTGAAACGGCCGATAATGATCCGCAGGGAGCGTATGGTCGTGGTCCAACGGGAACGGACGAAATTTTTTTGAAAAGCGCCACCGAACCAGTTAGGGATGACGGTGCCAGCTGCCCGAATGCCAAGGCAGTAAACATGGCTTAATTGCTGGGGATTTTGGTTAGCTCAAACCGGCTGCCCCATCTTTGGGTAGTGGCGATGAGGGTGCGGTCTCCTTTCGTGAAAAAATAGCCGCTCCCTTCTTGCTCCTTATAGTTCCACCCCTGCTCCTCCAGCATGGAAATGATGCGCTGACCATTCTGCTGTGAATTGAGCCGGCTGATATACCAAGTGTTTTTTTCATCTGACAGCAGGACTGTAGTCGAATCACCGGACAGCATCCCCTGATTCCATGCCGTCTTTTTGTCGATCCCTTGAAGCGGAAAAGCCGGGTATAGAAGGTGGGTTTGAAGCATGATCCACAACAATACGGATAGCAGAACCAAGGCTCTCGACGCGCCGATAAACCATTTTTTCAACACTATATATTTCCCCTTTGTTTATCAAATAAAGTTCACAGTGCTAGAATTTTCCTTTATCCCATTATAGCCCGGATCTTCGATGACTTGACAGGCCTACATAAAGGAATCAGGCGTTACTTTCCTTGCACTTGAAGCGTTATATATAGAGAGAAAATAACGTAACATCTTTTGAAGGGGGCGCTCGATTGAAAAGTATAATGACTGCTTTCCTGCTGGTTGTGTTCATCTTAGCGGGCTGCAGCCCAGAAAAGGATACGTTCAGCTCCCCGCTGTATCAAGGCCGAAGCTTGAAGATCGGGGTGTGGTGATGCTACGATTTCTTACGAGGATTGGCCTGACATGGGACCCGGTTTCTTCGTACTTGGATATGATGGAGGGACAGGGCATCAATTTGGCACCGGTTTGTACAACGACACCAAAATCGAGACGAATGTCAAAAGCGCTTACTCCGATATCTTCAGGCAGATCGAAACCGGGCTATAGATGGTTATGTCGTATTGAATAAGGGGGAACATGTCCTGAAAATCATCGGCTGCTCGCTGTTAGTGCTGCTACTGTTACTTACCGGTTGTGCTTCCGTCTCCCAATCTTACAGCATGCCTGAGTATAAGGGCAGAAGCTTAACGATCGGAGTGGTTGGAGGGGCGCCTTCCGTAAGGGAGAACAACGTTACCTTTGTAACCTTAAAAGAAGCAGATCTGGAGAAAGATGCCGCGAATTTAACCCGTTATGATGCCGTGTTTATCATGAAGAAGCATGTGTCTCATTTTGAAGCTCTCATGGAAAATAATGAACTGAACTTAGAGGACGGCGTTCCGATCTTTTTTTTACAATCTTCGAATATACCGGATCCTCTCTTGAGCGGCGAGGGCTTGCTCCGGAAGAATACTTCCGAATCCAATGAATTTGCGTTAGGTTATGTGAAGAAGGGAGAGCAGAATAAAACATTTTCCTTGGTCTTGGACGAACAAAACGACCCTTTCTCAAACCTGGAGAACGCCTATACCATCCTTTTCAAAACAATCGAATCGGGTATTTAACCGGACAAAAAAATCCTTACTCCGACGCCGGCAGATCCGGTTTGGAATAAGGATTTTTTGCTCTTTCCTTCATGAGCAGCAGGATTGCTTCTGCCGCTGATTAACGACGGCCATCCAGCGTAAGCGGGGCGGCGCTGTTCTGAAGAAGCATACTGCGGTACAAATATTCAAAAATGAATTCAAACGCCTCCAGATGCTTTTTCGCTTCAAACGCGTTTTTGCCCCAGGCATAAATGCCGTGGTTGCGCAGCAGGATTCCCGGTACGGCCGGGTTCAGCACGCCTTCCACGAGTTCGGCAATGCGGGGAATATCCGCATAGTTCGGAAGCACAGGGATGGAGATCGGCGCATTTTCCTCCCAAATGTTGAAAGCTTTAATCAACTCGATGCCCTGAGCCGGCACGGCTCCGGCTTCCCCGAAACATTCGCTGATCAGGTTGTTAAAGATCGTATGCACATGGAACACGGCGCCGCAGCCGGTGAGACGGTATATTTCGCAGTGGATTTGCGTCTCCGCGCTGGGCTTCAGTGAGGTCGTTTCCACCGCCCGGCCGCTTTTGTCCACGAACAAAAAGTCTTCAGGCGTCGTCAGCGACTTGTCTTTTCCGCTCGCCGTAATGGCGAAATAAAAGGCTTCCGGGTCAAATTCGCCCACCCGCATCGAAAGATTGCCGCTGGTTCCCGGAAACCAGTTCTTCGCGGCAAACTGCTGTTTGATCAGGCTCAACTCCCCGAGAACCTGCTGCTTATGCTCCAGGCTAATGCCGGCAAAGGTCATGTCTACAGCACTCCTTGTCGTTGTTTCTTCTTCATGTCCTCGATAATGTCAAAAAAGGTTTCAAAAGGAACATGCTTCACGCCAAGCTCCGCGCATTTGTCCGTCAGGATGGAGCGGGAGTAGACGAGGTCGGCGATTTTGGCGCCTTCGAAGTCTGTCAGGCTGTCGCCGATCAGAATCCGCTCGTATTCGTCTTCCGGGAACCGGCGTATGACCGTCGTTTTGCACATCCCGCAGCCGTTATGGCAGGGATCCTGGCAAGGGTGCGGCCAGAGGATCTCGATCCGCTCTCCGCTGAAATCGGCGCTGTTGCAAAAAATATGGTCGGACGGAATCCCGAACGGCTCGAGGAGCGGATCGATAAAAAAGTCCATGCCGCCGCTGGTCACGTAAAAGTCGATATTTTCCTCTTTAGCATAGTCCAGAAATTCACGGAAGCCGTCGCGAATGCCTGCCCGGCTCAAGACGTAGCTGACAATCTCGTCCTTCATCGAAGAAGGCAGCAGGGCGAACATGGCGCCGACGCCTTCGCGCAGGGTGATCTTCTGGCTGACCGTATCTTCCATGATCGGCTTGTACCCGGCCGGGTCAAAATGCTTCATGATCGCCACGATGTTATCCGACAGTGTGATCGTGCCGTCAAAATCGCAAAAGATTACGCGTTTCTTAGCTGTCATCGTTCGCCCCCCCAGGCGTCCAGGGCGGCCTTCAGCTCAGGATGGCCGTCTTCGGCATACTGGGCGAGCGGAATGGACTGCTGCGCCGCAGCAATCGCCTGCACAAACGCCCGTCCGCCGGCCTCCGTACCCATCGGATGGCCGTGAATGCCGCCGCCGGCGTTCACGACCACGTCGGTTCCGAAATCCCGCAGGATGAGCGGCACGAGTCCGGGGTGAATTCCCGCCGAAGGCACCGGCATGCTGGCCTTCATTGGCAGTTCCCGGCTGATCAGCTCGTCACGAATCGCCATGTTTTCCGCCTTAGGCATCGTCACGGATCCGTAAGGGGAAGGGAAGAGCACCAGATCCGCCCCGGCGAGCCGCATAAGCTGGCCCAGCAGCACCGAGGCCGAAATACCGTAATGCGGCGACGGGTAGAAGGCTCCCGCAAGGGCCGGATGCGCGGCGATCGGAACGTTGATCTCCGGATCGCTGCTCAGTTCATGCAGCACGTCGTAGCCGTAGGACAAGACGTTGAACAGCAGCGCGTTCGCGCCGGCACCGATTGCCTTCTTCGCCTGGCTCTTCAAGCTGGATGTCGGTCCGGTCAAATTGGCCGCATACAGCAGCTTCTTGCCTGTTTCCTTCTGTGCTGCTTCCGCAGCCTTCAGGCATACTTCCACGCGCTTTTCGATCGGCGTCAGTTCGTTTTCGAACAGGATCTCGTCGTCTTTAATCAGGTCGACTCCCCCGAGGGCTTGTCTCAGAAACTGCTCGCGCAGCTCGTCCGCATTGAGGCCGATGACGGACTTGAAAATGCTCATCAGGAGCGGCCGGTCATGGACGCCGAGAATGTCCCGAATGCCGGCGATGCCGAATTTGGGGCCGGGGAAACCCTGGACGTAATGATCTGAAAAGCCGAGGCGGTTCAGCTTGATTTTGCCGTCCATCGAGATTTTGCCGAAAACGGTGACAAGCAGGGCCGGAATGTCGCGGCTGAAGTTGATGTCCGGGTACGCGATGGTGACGTCGGCGTAACGCTCGCCGGGTGCTGCGCCTTCCGGCTCATGAACGTCCACCTGGAGCACTTCGCCAAGATGCTTCTGCATCGATTCCCGCTTCGCTTGGGGAAGCTCGGTCCAGCTGCCGACGGTCATGCCAACGGCGATCGATTCGGCCTTTTTACGAAAGTCGGCCTTGTCGTCATACAGCCGGTACGTGGCTGTGCAGCGGCTCATGAAATTCCCTCCTTCAGCGCGGCCCCCATTTCCCGGGAGCGTTCCGCGCAGCGGTTCACGGCGGCGATCACCGTCTCGAAGAAATCGCCTTTATCAAGCGTCTCCAGTGCAGCCTGGGTGGAGCCGTTCGGCGATGTCACCTTCGCCCGGAGGGCGGCAGGCTCCTCGCCGGTCTGCTGCACCATCCGTGCGGCGCCGAGAACCGTCTGCACCGTAAGTTCCTTGCACTGCTGCGGCGTCAGACCGCCGCGGATGCCGGCAGCCATCATCGCTTCCATCATGTAATAGATATAAGCGGGGCCGCTGCCGGAGATGCCGGTCAGAATTTCCAGCTTCTCTTCGTCCACGACCGTTACCGTACCTACGGCCTGGAACAGCGTCATGACCGTCTGGCGGTCCTGGTCGTTGATTTCCTTGGAAAAGGAGACGCCGGTTGCGCCGAGGCCGATGGAGCTGGAGGTGTTCGGCATCGTCCGGGCGACGGGCTGCTTGCGTCCGAGCAGATCCTGGATCGTGCGGATGGTGAGCCCTGCGATGACGGATACGATCAGCGTGTTATCGGAGAGCAGCGGACCGAGTTTGCGCAGCACGTTAGCCGCATCCTTCGGTTTGATAGCGAGCACGATAATCGGAGATTCACGCAAAATTTCCGTGGTTTCCGCCGGGTCATTGTTCGTTTTGACATTGTAGCGGTGCTTGAGCTCTTCGAGCCGCCCCGAGTTGGAGCGGTTCAGCATAGTCAGGCTTCCGGCATTGACGACCGATCTTCCGATCAATCCTCTGACGATGGCTTCCGCCATCGCTCCTGCACCGTAAAAGGTAATGGGCTGGGCAATCATGGCCTGTTGTTGACTCATTATAATTCCTCCTTGCGCGGCAAGCCGGTATTGTAGAGCTCCGGTATTACCCGCGAATTTGTCCATTTCCATGGATGATGTATTTCGTGGAAGTCAGAGCCGGCAGGCCCATCGGGCCGCGGGCGTGCAGCTTTTGCGTGCTGATGCCGATCTCCGCGCCAAATCCGAACTCGAAGCCGTCCGTAAAGCGGGTGGATGCGTTATGGTATACGGCGGCAGCGTCCACTTCCTGAAGGAAACGGTCGGCATGGCGCTGATTGGCGGTAACGATGCATTCGGAATGCTTGGTACCGTAAGCAGCAATGTGCTGCATGGCCTCATCTATCGATTCTACAATTTTTACGTTCAAAATGTAATCATTGTACTCCGTTGCATAATCTTCTTCTGTGACCGGGAGAGCCCAGTCGACGATTCTGCGGGTTTCTTCGTCGCCGCGCAGCTCGACGCCGGCTTCTTTGAATGTTCCGGCCAGCGCCAAGAGGTGTTCCTTGGCATACGCCTGGTGCACGATCAGCGTCTCCATCGAATTGCAGACCGACGGACGCTGTACTTTGGCATTGATCGAGATCTCCTCGGCCATCACGGGATCGGCTGTCTCATCCAGATACGTATGGCAGATGCCGGCGCCGGTTTCGATGACCGGCACGGTGGCGTTTTCTACTACAGTGCGGATGAGCGAGCTGCCGCCGCGTGGAATGACGACGTCGAGCAGGCCGTTCAGCTTCAGCATCTCGTCGACCGAGGAACGGTTCGGATCCTCGATCAGCTGAAGCGCCTCCGGCGGAATGGCGGTGGAGGCGAGGGCGCCATGGAGCACCTCGACGATTTTGCGGTTGGAGGAGAGGGCGGAGGAACCACCCCGCAGCACCACGGCATTGCCTGTCTTCAGGCACAGGCCGGCGGCGTCGACGGTCACGTTCGGGCGCGCTTCATAAATGATGCCGATAACGCCAAGCGGTACGCGGTATTTGCGGATGCGGAGCCCGTTTGGACGTTCGATATTCTCCAGCTCGTCGCCGACCGGATCGGGGAGCTCGGCGATTTGCTCGAGCCCTGCGGCGATGGCGTCGATCCGCTGCGGATTAAGCGCCAGGCGGTCGAGCAGCGAGGATGAAGTTCCCTGCTGGCGGCCGCGCTCAAGATCCTCGGCGTTGGCCGCGATAATTTCATCCTGTTTCTGACGCAGCGCCTCGGCCATGCGAAGCAGCGCCTGGTTTTTCTCGTCGGTGCTCAGCCGGTTCAATACGGCGGCGGCAGCGCCGGCGCGTTCTGCTTTTGATCTTACTTCACTCATATCATAAATGCCTCCTTGTCCTTATTATGTGAGTAACCTATTTTAAGGTAATCCACTCATCCCGATGAATCACTTCGAGCCGGTGAACGGTATCCAGCGTCCGGATCACTTCAGCGCTGCCCAAGCCCTGAATCCGCCTGAGCTGCTCATCGTCATAATTGACGATGCCGCGGCCGCAGACCGTCCCTTCCAGGTTCAGCACCTCGACGACGTCGCCGGCATGAAACTGGCCTTCGACCTGCTTCACGCCAACGGGGAGAAGGCTGTGGCCGCCATGAACAAGCGCTTCCTCCGCTCCCCGGTCCACGTAGAGAGTGCCGAGCGGGGTGGACATGAACCCGAGCCACTGCTTCTTCATCGGCAGCGAGTGCAGCTCGGTGTCGAAGTAGGTTCCTTTGCCGCGGCCTTCTATGGCGCTGCGAAGATCGCCGTTCTCGATTACGCGGCCCACGAAGACCGGCACGCCGCCGCGGGTGGCGATTTTGGCGGCATCCACTTTGGAGCGCATGCCGCCCGTACCGACGGATGAACCGGCGCCGCCGGCAATGGAGTAGATCTCCTCGGTAATTTCTCCGACATGGTCAAACCGGATCGCATTCGGATTATTCCTCGGATCGGCCGTATAGAGACCGTCCGTATCGGTCAGGATCAGCAGATGCTGGGCTTTGACCAGGTTGGCGACGAGCGCCGACAGCGTGTCGTTGTCGCCGAATTTCAGCTCATCGACCGAAACGGTATCGTTCTCGTTGAATATGGGGACCGCCCCCTGCTTCAGCAGCTCCTCGACGGTCATGCTGGCATTGTTCATGCGCTTGCGGCTGCAAAAGTCGGTGCGGGTTAGCAGGATTTGCGCGGCGGTGATGCCGTGCGAGGCGAATGCTTCCTGGTACGCCTGCATAAGCAGCGCCTGGCCGACGGAGGCCGCGGCCTGCTTTTCGTGCAGAAGCTTGGGCCGGAAGCTGTAGCCGATCGCCCGGAAGCCGGCCGCGACGGCACCGGAGGTGACAAGCAGCAATTCGCATCCGGCTTTGATGAGTGCTGCAATTTCGCCCGCAAAGAAGGCGACCGCATCGCGGTTCAGTCCGCCTTCAACGCTAGTGAGCGAGCTGCTGCCGATTTTGACGACGACTCGAGATGGCATATGATATCACGTTCCTTTTCTAATATAAGACTGCTTTATTTTCCTCATAAAAACTTCTTGGTACAACAAAAAAACTTTCGTCCTTTGGAGTAAAGGACGAAAGTTTATACTTCCGCGGTACCACCTTTATTGATGATTGGATCATCCGGCTTTGGGCCCTGTAACAGAAGGCACTGTCCTGCACACAGGCAGGCCGCTCAGGGGTAGGTTTCGGAAGGGCTCGCGGTAAATTCTTTCAGCCGGTGGAATTTACTCTCTGGGCGCGAGTGGCCGTTCTTACTGGTCCCGTCAACGCGTTTCATTATGTTTCTATATATGCTTCCTTTGGTTCATCCGCTTTATTTTCACCTAGAATACCACGAAGCGGCGGTCTTTGCAAAAGGTTATACGAACAGATTCAGCCGTCCGATCCGCTCGGCAGCTTCCTGCAGCCTCTCCTCGGAGGTCAGCAGCCCGACCCGGACGTAGCCTTCGCCATGCCGGCCGAAACCGATGCCGGGAGCAACGGCCACCTTGGCTTCATTCAGCAGGAGGTCGGCAAACGACTCCGATGTAAAGCCATTGGGCACCGGCAGCCAGCTGAAGAAGGAACCGCCCGGCTTCTCCGCCGTCCAGCCGATGCGGCCGAGACCGTCGAAAAAGGCGTTGCGCCGCGATTCATATCGCTGCACGAGCTCCTGTACGCAGTCCTGGGAGGAGGTGAGCGCCGCAGCGGCCGCGGCTTGGATGCCGCCGAACAGGCTGACGTAGATATGATCCTGCAGGTTGTTGATGAGCGTAATCACGTCCCTGTTGCCCAGCGCAAATCCGACGCGCCAGCCAGCCATGTTGTACGTTTTGGACAGGGTGTAAAATTCGATGCCAACTTCCTTGGCGCCCGGTGCCTGCAGGAAGCTGACGGGGCGCTCGCCGTCAAAGCCGATGGCGCCGTAAGCGAAGTCGCTTGCGACGACGATGCCGTTCTCTCTGGCGAAGCGGACCGTGTCCTCATAGAAGCTTAGCGGGGCGACGGCCGATGTTGGATTGTTCGGATAATTCAGGAACATCAGCTTGGCGCGTGCCCGGTCCGCCGGGTTGATCCGGCTGTAATCCGGCAGGAAGGCGTTGTCCGCCAGCAGCGGCATAAACGACATTTCGGCTTTGGCCAGCGCTACGCCGGACCAGTAATCGGGGTATCCCGGATCCGGAACGAGGCACAGATCGCCGGGATTGAGCAAAATCTGCGGAAGCTGCACCAGTCCCGTTTTGCCGCCGAACAAAATGGCGACCTCTTTCTCAGGGTCAAGCTCCACGCCATAATCCTCGAGATAGCGCTTCGCGATCGCTTCCTTTAAAAAGGCAAAGCCGGTAAACGGCGAATATTTATGATAGAGCGGGTTGGCTGCCGCCTCTTGCAGCGCGGACACGATGTGTCCCGGCGTCGGTGTATCGGGATTGCCTTGCCCCAGATTGATGACGTCATGCCCAGCGGCGATTTCCCGGTTCACCTTCTGCACGAGGGTAGCGAAAAACTGGGTCGGCAGCTGGGTCATCACTTCGGCGGGTACGATGGGAAAAGCGGATGTCGGACGTGCGTTGTCCTCTGATGAATGCATATCAAATCACTCCGGTCTGGACTCGAGAATAATATGTTTAAATCTATCACGATTTATCCGGGCTGTATAGAGGGAAATGACTGCTTGCACGCGGAATGGGCAGCGACTATGATGGTATACAAATGAGATTTTGCGGATCAAGCCGTTCGCGCCATGATCCAGGGGAGGAACCAATCATGCCTTTAAATGAACGCGCGGTGCTGCGAGCCGCTTTAATACAGGCCGATATTCAAATCGGCCAGCCGGAGGCGAACCGCCTCCATATGGAAGACCTGCTGGAACGGGCGGTGTCAGCGGAGCCGAAGCCGGAACTGCTGGTGCTGCCCGAAATGTGGAATACCGGTTACGCGCTGGAGCAGATCCAGGAGCTCGCCGATCCGGATGGCAGGGAGAGCCGGGAATGGTTATCGGCTTTTGCCAAGCGGCACGGGGTGACGATCGTTGGCGGCTCCATCGCGGAGAAGAAGGACGGCGGCATCTACAACACGATGTACGTTTTTAACGAACAAGGGGACACAACGGCCCAATATTCCAAGATTCACCTGTTCCGGCTGATGGACGAGGAGAAGCATCTTGAGGCCGGCGATGAAATCGTCAGCTTTGCATTGCGTGAGGGCTTTCAGGCCGGCGCTTCGATCTGCTACGACATCCGTTTTCCGGAGCTGGCCCGCACCCAGGCGCTGAACGGCGTAAAGGTGCTGATCGTGCCTGCCGAATGGCCGCATCCCCGCCAGCACCATTGGCGCACGCTGCTGATGGCCCGGGCGATCGAGAACCAGATGTATGTCATCGCCTGCAACCGCGTCGGGGTGAGCGGAAGCACCGAGTTCTTCGGCCATTCGCTCATCATCGACCCCTGGGGCGAGATTGTGGCTGAGGGCGGCGAAGGCGAAGAGATCGTGACCGGTGACCTCGATCTTGGGCTGGTCGATGAAGTGAGGAGCCGGATTCCGGTGTTCGAGGACCGCCGCCCCGATATTTACCGTAAACCGTAACCTCAAACCTCAATCTTCAAACCGGAAACCGCACATGAAAAAAAGGTCCGGGCTCTCCGCCCGGGCCTTTACACGTTTTTTAGACCAGATCATTCAGCGTATCCTTGAACGTTTCGATAAAAGCCTCCGCCGCTTTGGACAAATACCGTCCGCGCCGGTATGCGACCACAAGTGTACGGCTAGGCACCGGCTCGGCAAGTGGAAGGTATACCGGCACGAATTCGCTTCGCGGCGCCCGCGCGATAAACCGCGGCACCAGCGTGATGCCCATGCCCGTGGCGACGAGCGACTGGATCGTCTCCATGTTGTTGCTCTCAAAGACAACCTTGGGCTCGAAACCGGCCTGCTGGCACAGGTCAAAGGTTATTTTGCGGAAGCCCTGTCCCTTTTTGAGCACGATAAACGATTCCCCGCTCAGCTCATCGATCCGGACCGGAATCGGCTTCCCGGCTTTGGCTCTGGCAGCGAGCGGATGCGATTCTGGTACGGCGAGGTCGATCTTTTCTTCGCCGATCACTTCGTATGTCAGCGAAGGCTCCTGCAGCGGCAGGGAGAGCAGGCTGAGGTCAGATTTGCCTCCCGCCGTAAGCTTCTCCAGGTTCATGGAGGAGTCCTCCAGCAGGGTGATTTCGATGTTCGGGTACTGGCGTTTGAATGTTGGAAGCACATGCGGAAGCAAGTGTGCGCCTGTAATCGGCATGCTGCCGATGACCACCTTGCCGCTCTTCAGCTGGGAGATATCAGCCATTTCCTGGCGCAGCAGCTCCACTGCGTCCATAATTTTTTGGGCCTGCTCCATAAAGGAAGCCCCGGCATGCGTCAGTTCTACTGTGCTTGTATTGCGCTGGAACAGCAGCACCCCGAGCTCTTTCTCCAGCTTGGACAGCTGTTGGCTCAAGGAGGGTTGGGCGATATGCAGCTTCTCGGCGGCTCGGGAGAAATTTCGCTCTTGGGCGATTTGGAGTGCGTATTGCAGCTGTCTAAGTTCCATGAGACACCTTCCTTTGCTTTCTATAAAGTAGCGGATAAAACACGCTTTTCTTGATAGTTAATTCCTATTACTTTTATAGATATTATATCTTGGATCAATTAAGCTGCAAATGCTATATTTAGTGTAATTCAAGAGGCTGCCGGGCTGAATCGACTTCTGTCAGGCGTCTCTTCCAAGGAACGAAACCATGAAGAGGTGACAGTGATGAGTAAAAGAACGATGTTTGAGAAAATCTGGGATAACCACGTGATTCATCAGGAAGAAGGCAAGCCGAGCATTTTGTACATCGATTTGCACCTCGTCCACGAGGTAACGTCCCCGCAAGCCTTCGAGGGCCTGCGCCTGAGCGGCCGCAAGGTACGCCGTCCGGAGCTGACGTTCGCAACGATGGACCATAACGTACCGACGAAGGACCGTTTTAACATTACAGACCCGATCTCCAAGCAGCAGATCGACACGCTGTCGCAGAACTGCCGCGACTTCGGCGTCACACTCTTTGATCTGGATACGATTGATCAAGGGGTCGTGCACGTTATGGGGCCGGAACTCGGTTTGACCCATCCGGGCAAAACGATCGTCTGCGGCGACAGCCACACTTCGACTCACGGCGCATTCGGCGCTCTGGCGTTCGGGATCGGCACAAGCGAAGTGGAACACGTGCTGGCTACCCAATGCTTGCAGCAGGCCAAAGCGAAGACGATGGAAGTGCGCTTCGTCGGCAAGCGCAATCCCGGCGTAACGGCGAAAGACATGATCCTCGGCGTCATTGCCAAGTATGGCACGGATTTTGCTACAGGTTATGTTATTGAGTACACGGGCGAAGCGATCCGTGAGCTGTCGATGGAAGAGCGCATGACCGTCTGCAACATGTCGATCGAAGGCGGTGCGAGAGCGGGCATGATCGCTCCGGATGAAACGACATTCGAATACTTGCGCGGACGCCAATACGTGCCGCAAGGAAGCGACTTTGACCAAGCGGTGGAGCAGTGGAAGCAGCTCGTCACCGACGAAGGCGCAGCATACGACCGCGTTGTGGAGTTTGACGTGGAAACCCTGATCCCGCAAGTGACCTGGGGAACGAGCCCGGGTATGGGTACGGACATTACGTCTCGCGTGCCGGTGCCGGCGGAACTGCCGACCGAAAACGAACGCAAAGCAGCTGAAAAAGCGATTGAATATATGGGCCTGACGCCGGGAACGCCGATGTCGGAAATCGAAATCGACTACGTGTTTATCGGTTCCTGCACCAACGGCCGGATCGAGGACCTGCGCGCTGCGGCCCAGGTAGCCAAGGGGCACAAGGTGTCCGACCGGGTAACGGCGATCGTCGTTCCGGGTTCGGGACGCGTTAAGATCCAGGCAGAGAAGGAAGGACTGGACAAAATTTTCACCGAAGCGGGCTTCGAATGGCGTGATGCCGGATGCAGCATGTGCCTGGCGATGAACCCGGACGTTCTCCAGCCGGGACAGCGCTGCGCATCGACGTCCAACCGGAACTTCGAAGGCCGTCAAGGCCGCGGCGGACGCACGCACCTCGTGTCTCCGGCAATGGCTGCAGCAGCAGCGATCAAGGGTCGGTTCACGGATGTCCGTGATTGGAACTTCAAAACGGAAGCGGTCAGCAGCTAAGGAGGAGAATAAACATGGAAGCTTTTACGAAATTAACAGGTCTCGTCGCTCCGGTGGACCGGGTGAACGTGGATACGGATGCCATCATTCCTAAACAATTTTTGAAGCGGATCGAACGCACCGGTTTCGGACAATTTCTGTTCTATGAATGGAGATTCGATGAGCAGGGCAACGACATCCCGCAGTTTTCGCTGAACCAGCCGCGCTATAAAGGCGCTTCGATTCTGATCTCCAGAGCGAACTTCGGCTGCGGTTCTTCCCGTGAGCATGCGCCATGGGCGATCATGGATTACGGGTTCAGATGCGTCATCGCGCCATCGTTCGCAGACATTTTCTACAACAACTGCTTTAAGAACGGCATTCTGCCGATTAAACTGTCGGAAGAGCAGGTGGAAGACCTGTTCCAGCGTACGGCAGCAAATGAAGGCTACGAGCTGAACGTTGACCTGGAAAACAAAACGATCACGGATGCCCAAGGTCTGCGTATCGATTTCGACCTGGATGAGCACCGCCGTCAGTTCCTGCTGCAAGGCCTGGACGATATCGGCCTGACCCTTCAGCATGAAGATGCCATCTCCGCCTATGAGCAAAAGCACGCGGATCGCTTGTTCGCGTAACTTATCCAGCCGGATGGGCACTGCCCTTCATTATAAGCTCCCATGCTCCGATAAGGAGTGTGGGGGCTTTTTTGCTGGGCGCTGGAGTATACCCGAGGAGCCGAAGGAGGAGTTAAGGGAGGTCGATATTTGGATAAATCGGGAAAGAAAACAGGTAAAAATTTGTAAAATCAAGCAGGAATATAAGATTAGCACACAGAAATTGTTACAGGTCAAATTCCGTTAATGTTTTTTTCATACATACATTCTGCGGCTTGTCACGAGCTGCAGCAAAAAATCAGTTTGTCAGAGGTGGAACATGAAGAAATTCGGCTTTTTACTGTTTTTATTGATGTTCGCCTTTATTGTCGGCGCCCAGGCGCCGTCGGTATCGGCGGCAAGCGGCACTGAGATCGTGCTGGACGGGAAACAACTGGACATGCCTGCGGACGCAGGGGTAGTCAACGTGAACGGGAGCATTATGGTTCCCTTCCGCGTGGTCGGTGAAAATCTTGGATTTGCTGTAGATTGGGAGCAGAAGTCGCAGAAGGTCACGATTCAGAAAGGCAGCACCAAGATGCTGCTTGTCGTGAAGCAGAAATCGGCAACCGTGAACGGCAAAAAGGTGAGCTTGGATCAGCCGCCGCTCCTGCAGAAGGGCAGCGTCGTTGTGCCGATCCGGTTCGTGAGCGAACAGATGGGGCTTGCGGTCAGTTGGGATGGCGTCAACAAAACTGTGTATCTGTCGACGGATGGATCGAATCCGTCGGGAGCCGATCCGGGAACAGGAGCAGGCAGTGGAGGCACGATACCGGTTCCTGATACGGGGAGCGGCAATTCGGAAGGCACCGCTCCGTCAGGCGGTTCTGAAGGATCCGGCGTGACCGGCCAGGAGGGGACTGCCGAGCTGACTGGCATCAGTTTTAGCGACAACCGCCTGATGATCGCTACCTCCGGCAATGGGAATGTGGTCCCGAAAGTGTTTACGATGAAAAATCCGGACCGCATCGTCGTGGATCTGCCGCAGACCGAATTCTCAGGAGCACTGGGCGAGACACTCCCCTTGAGCGCCGACGCTCAAGGGAAGCTGGACGTCAGCGGGTATCCTGACGTTTCCGGGATCCGGTATTCGTTATTCAGCAGCAGTCCGTCCACCGTTCGGATCGTGATTGATTTGAACTATGCCAAAAACTATGCCGCATACCCGGATCCGTCCGGAAACGGGATGTTTATCGTCGATTTGAATTTAGCTTCAGAGACGCCGTCGGTTCCGGTCGGGGGCAGCGGGAAGAAGGTCGTCGTGATCGACGCCGGGCACGGTGCCAAGGATCCCGGGACGATCGGCTATTCGAAAACGAAGGAGAAGGACTTCAACTTGGCGGTTGCCCTAAAGGTCGGACAGCTTCTCGGGAGCGAGCCGAATATCGATTTTGTTCTGACGAGAAGCGATGACACTTTCCTCGAGTTGAAGGACCGTGTTAAAATAGCCAACGATCTGAATGCCGACGTATTTGTATCCATCCATGCGAACAGCGCGGGCTCGTCTGCGGCGAGCGGCAGCGAAACCTATTATCAGCGTGATGCAAGCAAATCGCTGGCGAACGTGCTGCACAAGTATTTGGTTCAGGCTACCGGCCTGGCGGACCGGGGAGTGAAATACGGCAACTTCCACGTCATTCGGGAAACCAAAATGCCGGCTGTTCTCCTGGAGGTTGGTTATCTGAGCAATCCGAAGGATGAGGCAACCTTGTTCTCCGAAAACGTTCAGCAGTCGGTCGCGCAGGGGATCGTGAACGGCATTAAGGAATATTTGGGATTATAGAATTCGGAACTTGGCTGAAAGGAGTGTTATGGTGAATAAAAAAATATGGTGCGCAGTTCTTCTGTCCGCCGTGATGATTGTGGGAGCAGGCTGCGGTCAGAAAGCGAAGACGGCTCCTCCTCCGCCAGCGAGCGCTTCCGAACCGAGCTCACTTCAAGCGGACGAGAGCACATCGCCGCCGGTTACGGAAGGTACTGCTCCGGATGACAGCACGGCAGGTAGCAATTCGGGCAATGACAGCAGTGGAGGGACCAGGGAAACCAAGGGTGAATCAACCGGTGAGGCAGCTAAGGATCAACCCAGCTTTCAGAAATTGACCATTGATGTATATTACACCGACCCGCAGGAAATGGAGCTGAAGAAAGCCCGGAAGGAGATCAGCTACCAGGTTCCTCTTGAGAAATACGTTGAGGCGTTCAAAGCGCTTCAAGACAGCGGCAGCACCGACCTCGTTCCGCTGTGGGGTAAAATCGAATTGACCAAAATGTCGCTGGACACAGATACGGGACTCCTGCATATGGATATTCATATCCCGGACGAAGCCCGGCTGGGATCGGGCGGGGAACAATTTGCCCTCGACTCGCTCAAGCAAACGATGTTTCAATTCGACGAAATCAAAGCGATCGACATCCTCGTCGACGGCCAAGCCGTGGAGAGTCTGATGGGCCACATGGATCTCGACCATCCGATCAAGAGAGGCGAGTAGATCATCGTTTCAATCATAACGAACAAGCATGCCGATTCCTATTGGGAGTCGGCATGCTTTTTTGCGGAAACCATGCTTTTCAGCAGGGGTGTTTGAATCGATAATACATAAAATCCCGGTTTTGTCCATCCAAAGTCATAGTAAAACTTTTGCATATAGAGGAATATATTCGCAACTTTTCAAGGGGGCTCGCGTCTAATAAATGTCTGGTGATGTCGAAGATGCCGAAGCCGAAACGTCAAAAAGCAGTTGAAAAATTTGAGAATGGTAGGGGTGAATAATGAAGAAGTTTGGTTTTTTGTTTGCGTTTATATTTGTCTTCATTTTGGCGTTTCCTCATAATGGACAGGCTGCGGCAGGGAGCACAAAGATTTTTTTGAATGACAATGAGCTGAAGCTAACAGGTAATGCAGTGGTTGAAAATGTGAAGGGTAATACGATGATCCCATTTCGTGTGGTCGGAGAGAGTCTGGGATTTGAAGTCGCATGGGAGCAGAAGACCGGCACGGTAACCATACAAAAGGACTCGACAGTCATAAAGCTTGTTGTTAATCAAAAGAATGCTACGGTTAACGGCAGTAAGGTTGCACTTAATATCGCGCCGATTCTGCGCACCGACACGGTCATCGTCCCGCTTCGCTTTGTGAGTGAGCAAATGGGACTGACCGTCAGCTGGGATAATGTGAAGAAAGTGGTATATTTAATTACCCCGGATTCGAATTCCGGAAACAGCGGAAATGCCGGCACCGGTGCAGGCAACGGCGGGACAACCGTACCCGGCAACGGCAGCGGCGATAACGACAGTAGCGTCGGGCTCGTCAATGGACTCAGCTTCAGCGACAACCGGCTGCTGATCGCAACCAGCGGGTCGGTTAAAGCCAGCAGTTTTAAAATGACCGGTCCCGATCGGGTCGTCATCGATCTGACGAACGCGAAATTTTCGGATCAATTCAGCGGTTCTTCTCCGCTGGACAGCAATTATAACGGCTCAATCAACGTCAGCGGCTATCCGGATGTATCCAAGGTCCGTTACTCGCTGTATAACGATAATCCTTCCACGGTACGCGTGGTCATTGATCTGAATTATGCAAAAAATTATAAGCTGACCAATGAAAACGGGATGTATATCATCGACTTGAACACATCAGACAGCGGCACTCCTTCCACTCCAGTTGGCGGAGGCGGCAAAAAAATCGTCGTCATTGATGCAGGCCATGGCGATCAGGATCCTGGCGCATCAGGCGTTTCCGGCAAAAAAGAAAAAGCGTTTAACTTGGCGGTTGCCCTCAAAGTAGGGGCTCTGCTCAAAAATGATCCAAACATCGATGTCGTTCTTACCCGCAGCGACGATACGTTCCTTGAACTGAGCGAACGGGTAAAGATCGCCAACGATTTGAAGGCGGATGTGTTTATTTCCATTCATGCGAACAGTGCAGGCTCCTCTGTGGCAACAGGAAGTGAAACCTATTATCAGCGGGATGCCAGCAAGGCGCTGGCCAACGTGATGCATAAGTACCTGGTACAAGCCACCGGGCTGAAGGACCGCGGCGTTCGCTACGGTAATTTCCACGTCATTCGCGAAACGAAGATGCCGGCCGTGCTGCTGGAAGTCGGCTATCTGAGCAACAAAAACGACGAGGCCGCCCTTTTCTCGGAAAGCTTCCAGCAGCGGGTTGCCAAAGGCATCGTCAGTGGTATTAAAGAGTATTTGGGTGTGAAATCATGATGAGTCGCAGGAACAAGGAGGCGGGAAGTCAATGAATAAAAAAGTTTGGTGTGCAGGGGTTCTGGCTCTGGCGTTGGTTGCTTTGGCAGGCTGCGGCCAGAAGCCGACCGCCGCACCAGATCAGCAGCAGGAGACGGCCTCCGATCAGCAGGTGACTGGAAGCGGCGGAGATACGGCAGCCGGAGAAACGGGAACCGAAGGCAATAACGGTGCCGTTACTTCCGACAGCGGGCAGGACCAAGGTTCAGACCAAGGTCAGGCCTCATCCGGTTCGCAAGGGCAAGGACAGGGTCAAGAGGCGACTGGCCAGGGCCAATCCACGTCCACGCAAACGACGAATTCGAACCAAAAAAGCTTGAATATCGATGTCTATTATACAGATCCTGAGGAACTGGATTTGCACAAAGCCCAGAAGGAAATCAACTTCAGCAGCGATGATGAAAAGTATAAGAAGGCGTTCGAAGCGCTGCAGGCCAGCGACAAATCGGACCTGGTCCCTCTCTGGGGCAAGGTGGAACTTAAATCGCTGAGCATGAAGGACGGTCAGCTTACCATCGACATTCATCTGCCGGATGAAGCTCGTCTCGGTGCAGGGGGAGAGCAGTTCGCCCTCGACGCGCTCGACAACACGTTGTTTCAGTTTGACGAAGTGAAGTCGATCGAGCTGCTGGTTGACGGCGCCAAGGTGGAAAGCCTGATGGGGCATGTCGATTTGGAGCATCCGATGACAAGACACTGATTTTTTTGGGGAAATTCAGGAAATATAGCAGGAGCTCGGCTCCTGGATGTCGAATTATATACAGCTAGAGCATGGCTGATAGTAACGAACTAAAGTTGGAGCGTTGCGCATCCTTTGTGGGAGCTATGATTCCCGGGGAACGGGCGACTCCGCTTTAGTTCTTTCTATTTATTTCAGAGAGGGGCACTATCATGGTTCAGAAACGCAGCAATCATTCCTTACCTTCTAAAAAAGTCGTCTCCGCCGTCCTGGTCGGTATGATGGCATTAAGCTCGGGCACAGCCGTATTCGCGGATACCCCGGCGACGACCGGAGCGAGCGTAACAGCAGCTTCCGTCGGCCAGTTCAGTGACGTCAAGAGCGGATTCTGGGCTGAGAAGCATATATACAAGCTTGCTGCCCAAGGCATCATCCTCGGCGATAAAGGGCTGTTCCGTCCAAACGATTATGTGACTCAGCAGGAAGCCGTTACGATGGCGATCCGTTTTGCCGGGCTTCAGAACAAGCTGAGCACGGACACGGCCGTTGCGCTGCCGGAGAATGTCGTCGTAAATAATTATTTCAAGCCATACGTTGCACTCGCTTTCCAGCAAAGCATGCTGAACAAGGCGTCCGAAAGCGCGGCCACCGGTCAAAAGGGAACCTGGGGCGAGCGGAAGGCGAGCCGGGAGTGGATCACCGAAGTGCTGGTCCGCGCTCTGGGCAAGGAAAGCCAAGCTTCCGCCGCAGCCTCGAAGGCCACGACGTTTGCCGATAACGGCAAAATTTCCGCTTCAAAACGCGGCTTTGTGAACGTTGCGCTGGAGCTGGGCTTGACGAACGGTGTGGATGGTAACCGCTTTGATCCGCAAGGTTCGGTTACGCGTGCCCAGCTGGCGACCTTTTTCAGCCGGGCCGAAGCCTACAACAACATTAAGTACGACAACTCCGCCGAAGGCATCATCACCGGGCTGAGCGATAATAAGCTTGATTTGTATGTAGACGGCAGTGTGAAGAGCTACGCCCTTGATGCGTCAACCGGATATTTTACAAAGGATTCGGAAACGAAGATTGCCTTTACGGAACTGAAGCCGTACACCAAAGTGATGGTCATCGGCAGCGGGACGAAGGCAGGGTATGTGGAAGTGACGGATCCAACCGTTCAGCTGGAAAGTACGGAAGGAACGTTCCAGAAGCTGTCTCCGGGGAACATTCTCTGGATCGAAACGAACAGCACGTTCCAGCAGTTTACATATGATGCGGGCACGACGTTCCTGGATCAGAACGGTGCGAAGATCGATCCTTCCGTCATCGCGGTCGGCAGCAAGGTATCGGTATCTCGTGAAACGTTCAGCTCCGCCAAGAAAACGGTCATCGTTCAAGTGAAATCGGGGATCGTGAACAAGACGGGCACCGGAACGCTGCAGAGCATCGATACGGCCACCAAGTCGCTCGTCATCAAAAATGACGCGGGCAATCTCGAGAGCTACACTTGGGATGCCAACTCGTTCTTCAGTTACCAGAATGAGATTCTGTCTCCGTCTGAACTGAAAGCGGGCTCGACCATTAATTACACGATCAGGAACAACGTTATTCAATCCATTGAATTAAAACAGGGAGTAGAGCGTACGATTCGCGGCTCCTTGTATGAGGTTGGAGCAAACGGCTCGACCATCACCTACAAGCGGGACGGCGGAGCACTTGAAGTGAAGCTTCTTGCCAGCAAGCCGGAAATCGTCATCAGCGGCATCAGCGCACCGCTTCTTAGCGATTTGATCGCGGATTCCACCGCTGGCGACCAGGTGCAAATTACGCTGAATCCTGACGAGCAGGTAACCAAAATCGAAGTGCTGAACCGCCAGATGGAGCAAAAACGCGGAGCCTCGGTCGTGTCCTATGAACCGAAGACGAAGCTGCTCACGCTGATGGATGCCAACAAAAAACCGTTCGTTGTGACGCTCGACGATAAAACCAAACTGGTGTACAACACGGCCAATCCGACGCTGTCCGGCATCGAATCGCTGCTGACGACCGGCCGTAAAGTGAACGTCAGCTATCTGACGAACCGGGCGCTGTCGCTTGAGGTCATCTACCAGTACGACGGCAAGGTAACCGCGATCGATACGGCTGCCAAGAAGATGACTGTGGTCACCCCTGGCGGGGAAACACTTGTGCTGCCATACAGTAATCCGGCCGTACAGGCATACGGCAAGAGCAACGCGTCGCTGTCCGACGTAAAGATCGGCAGTGACGTCGCCCTCGTACTGAATGCGACGCAGGATGCCATTTCGTCCATTCTATTGAAATCGACGGTTCAATTTGAAGTCGTGGACATGAACTATACCAGCAGCCGAATTACGGTGAAGAAGGATGGCGTGACGAGCCAGTTCTATCTGGACAAAGCAGCACTGACAGGAGATAACGGACAGGCGGTGGAGCTGGCGGATATTCGTGCCGGACAGATCCTCAACGTGACGTTTAACGGAACAAACGCGGCTGCAGCACAAATCGTGAAGCTGACGACGGGCCAAATCACGGCGGTGGATTCTTCTGCGGCATCACCAAGCATTACGGTGAAGGATTATGCCGGCACGACGGAAACGTTCAAGCTGGGAACCGGGTCGAAAATCGTCAATGACGCCGGCAGCGCTCTGAGCCTGGGGAACCTGGCTGCGGGCAACCGTGTCGAAGTCCGCAAGGACGAAAGCGGCAATGCCGTGGTCAAGGTGCTGAACGTAACGACCCAGACCTACTGGAAATATGACAGTTATGCGAAGGAAATATATGTGAAACGGCAAAATGTCAATGATGCCAACCTATACACGCTTTCGCCTGGCGCATATATTCACCAAGGTGACACGATATTGACCGTGCAATCCCTGAAAGAAAATGATACTATTGTATTGTATTTAAACAATGGAACGATTGTAGAAATACAGAAACAATAGTATGCTTTGGGAATGGTCATAAGATACACCGTCTTGATGCGGGGTTCTTACCCGCGTCAGGACGTTTTTTTTTGCAGGAGGTACTTCGCATGAAGGCTGAAACCGTTCGCTATATTTTGGACACGATCGGAGCGATGTTCCCTGACGCGCATTGTGAATTAAACCACAGCAATGCGTTCGAGCTGACGATCGCGGTTCTGTTGTCCGCCCAGTGTACGGACGAAACGGTAAACAAGGTAACCAAGGATCTTTTTCAAAAGTATAAAACGCCTGAGGATTATGTTTCGGTTCCCTTGGAGGAGCTCGAACAGGATATCCGCCGGATCGGCCTGTACCGGAACAAAGCAAAGCACATCCACAACCTGTGCCGCATTCTGATTGAACAGTACGGCGGAGAGGTTCCACGAGAACATGACAAGCTGGTACAGCTTCCCGGCGTAGGACGCAAGACGGCCAATGTGGTGGTGTCGAATGCATTTGACGTTCCGGCGATTGCGGTGGATACGCACGTCGAGCGGGTATCCAAGCGGCTTGCTCTGGCGGGCTGGAAGGACTCCGTGCTCGAAGTGGAGAAAAAGCTGATGAAGCGGGTGCCCAAGGAAGAGTGGACGATCACGCACCACAGGCTCATCTTCTTCGGCCGGTATCACTGCAAGGCACAGAATCCGAAATGTCAGATATGTCCGCTGCTCGATGTGTGCCGTGAAGGAAAAAAACGTATGAAGACGTCCCAAATCAGAAAAGATAAGGAACATACAGGATAGGAAGAACAAAGATGGAGAAGGATGGGATTTAGATGAAATGCATTTCGGTGTACACAGACAATTTTGAAATGTTTTCCGATATTTTTGACACGGTTGTGGAAAGCAAACTGAGTGAAAACGAAGAGAAGGAAGTCGAGGGAATCACGGTGAGCCATTCGGGCGACGTGCCTGAGCATTACCTGGACCGGATGTCCGTTAAGCCTGAAGTCGTTGTCATGAAGGACAAGTCCCGTGGCTTGACAATTTTGCAGCACGGCAAAGTCTTTGAAATTTTGATTCCGGAACTGGAAAGCGCGTCGATTTAACGGCCTGTTTATGCAGCGTAAGGCCCAGGATAAAACCGAATGGTATTCGGTTTTATTTTTTTTGTCTGGCAAAATGATTTCCAACCCATCGGTGGAATGTTAAAATAAAACTATTTGAATGGGTTTTCCGGCAAAAAGCGTCATGAGCCGCCTCATTCGGTCAATTGACACAAGGGAGAGTAGTCAGCATGTCGTTCACTGTCCAAACCACAGCTAGCCAAGGATCTATTGCGCTGCAGCCACTGAAAGAGCAGCTTGCCGCTTGGGGCGATGCGAGATCGGCGAGTCTCATCGACGATTTAATACATAAAGCAGACGCCGGGGAAATGACCATCGCCTTTTGCGGCCATTTCTCGGCGGGAAAATCCAGCCTGATCAATTCCTTATGCGGACGAAAGGTGCTTCCATCCGGTCCGGTGCCGACCAGCGCCAACGTCGTCTCCATCCGCGATGGCGAGCCGCGCGCCCTGATCTATCCGGCCGCAGGCGCAGGGGATGAAGCCCCGAGAGAGACCGCGGACCCGCTTCAAGTCTCGCTTAAGGAACTGTACGAGTACTGCACCAACGGTGGTGACTATTCATCAGTAGAAGTGTGGGATGATGTTCCCCTGCTTGGGGAGCACGGCGTCTTCATGGATACACCCGGGGTGGATTCGACGGACGACGGTCATCAAAAAGCGACTCACTCCGCGCTTCATTTGGCGGATGTCGTTCTGTATGTGATGGACTATAACCATGTCCAGTCCGAAAACAATTTGGTGTTTGCCAAGAGCCTGTCGGATTGGGGCAAACCGCTGTACCTGATCGTCAACCAAATCGATAAGCACCGGGAGCGGGAGCTATCCTTTGATACCTACCGCCAGGAAGTGGAGGCGGCTTTCAAGCGGTGGCAGGTGCATTACGAGAATTTGCTGTTTATCTCGCTGAAGAATCCGGAGCATCCGTATAACCAGCGGGCTCAGCTGGATGGCCTGGTGCAGGAGCTGATCGCCCAGCGGGGACCGCTATTGTCTTACAGCATCGACTGTTCCGCGCGTCATATCGCCGAGCAGCATACGGCGCAGTTCGCCGATTCGCTGCAGGAGGACATGGAGCAGCTGCTGCAGGAGATGGGAGGCGCCGAAAAGGCGGCGGAGCTGGAACGGGAGATGGGCGCCCTCAGGGAGGAGATCGAACGGTTTGCGAATATCCGGCAGCTGGAGCGGGAATCGGTCCGCCGTGAGGCGGAAGGACTGCTCGAGAATGCCAACCTGACGCCGGCCGATCTCCGGGATCGGGCGCAGCTGTTTCTCGAAAGCCGCAAGCCGGGCTTCAAGAAGGGCTTTCTGTTCGCCGGGGCGAAGACGGAGCAGGAGAAGCAGGAGCGCTTGGAAGGCTTTCTGTCGTCTTTGCGGGAGCAGTGCGCCTCCCAGATCGGGTGGCATCTTCAGGAGCTGCTGCGCCGCTGGGGACAGTCCCACCGGATTTGGAACGAGGAACGCGATCAGCAGCTTGCCGATCGGATGCCGGTCATCGGTCCGGAACTGTTGGAGGGCACGGTGGAGCCGGGAGCGGTGCTGTCCGGCGAATACCTGCTGAATTACTGCCGCAAGCTGTCGGCAGAAATCAAGGCGCTGTACCGCCGCGCTGCGCTGGATGCGGCGGAAGAGATGCTGGCGGATGTCGAGGCATCCGCCGCGCCCGCCAAGCAGCGCGCACAGCAGGAGCTGGCCGCGCTGCAGGAACAGTCCGCCGCGATGGCCCGCTACACGGAGCTGGCAGCGGCCATCGCGGCGCGCACGGAAGCGGCGGCGCGCCTGCTGCCGCCGCACCAGGCGCTCACCCCCGGCACCCTGCCGCGGGTGAGCGCCCCAACCCGGCCGGCGGCGCAGCCGGCCGGGGAAGACGCGGGCGCGCCGATGGCGGCGCCCGCTGTGAAGCCCGCCCCGCATGGCGGGGCGGGGCCGCAGGGCGGCGCGGCCAAGGGCCGCCGCCAGCGGCTTGACGCGGCCGCGGCGCAGCTGCGCGAAGCGGCTGCGCTGCTGGGGCGCCATCCCGCGCTCGCTTCCGCCGCGCGGGGGCTGGAGGGCCGAGCCGAGGCGCTGGCCGGCGGCTCGTTCACGATGGCACTGTTCGGGGCGTTCAGTGCCGGCAAGTCTTCGTTCGCCAACGCTCTGCTCGGCGACAGCGTGCTGCCCGTCTCGCCGCATCCGACGACAGCGGCGATCAACCGCATCCTGGCGCCTGAAGGCGAGTATGCGCACGGGACGGCCAGGGTGCAAATGAAGTCGGCCGAGGCTTTCCAGGACGATTTGGCTTATTCCTTCTCGATCCTCCAGCTCAGCAAGCCGGAAGGCGACGGCTGGCTCGAGGCGGTACGCTCCATGAAGCCGGAAGGTGTTCATCCGGCCGGCCTGCCGCATTACGGATTTCTCAAGGCGGCCGCCACGGGCTGGGAACTGGCGAAACCGCTGCTGGGCAGCGTTCGAACCGTTGATATGACGGAGTACCGCTCTTTTGTAGCCGATGAGACCAAATCTTGCTTTGTCGATCGGATTGATCTGTATTACAGTTCACCGCTGACGGAGCAGGGAATCGTGCTCGTGGATACGCCGGGGGCCGACTCGCTGCACGCCCGCCATACCGGCGTGACGTTCCAATATATGAAGCAGGCGGACGCCATCGTTTTTGTAACGTATTATAATCACGCGTTTTCCAAGGGTGACAGGCAGTTCCTGACCCAGCTCGGCCGGGTGAAGGACAGCTTTGCCCTCGATAAAATGTTTTTCATCGTCAACGCGGCCGATCTGGCTGCTTCCCCGGAAGAGCTGGAGCAGGTCGTCAAGCATGTGGACGGCAACCTGAAAGCCCGGGGCATCCGGCTGCCGCATATTTATCCCCTCTCCAGCATGACCGCGCTCGAGGCGAAGCTGGGCGGAGATGAAACTATGCTGGCGCTATCGGGACTCGGTGCATTTGAAGATGCGCTCGGAGTTTTCGCCGGGGAAGAGCTGCCCAAGCTGTCCCTTCAAGCCGCCGCATCCGAGGTTTCGGCTGCACGGAAAAGGGCGGAGGAATGGGCGCGTCTGTCCCGGCAGGATGCAGGCAGCAGGCAGCGGCGCAAGCAGGAGCTGGTCCGGACAGCCGAGCAGGCTAAGGGGCTTGTTAGGCAGTTTGCCACAATGCAGCAGGGGAACCTGATTGCACAGGAAACGAAAGAGCTGCTGTTCCACGTCAGACAGCGTATCGGTTTTGGAATGGGTGACTTTTTTAACGAAACGTTTCATCCTTCCGTTCTGCGTGAGGATGCGGGTCAGCTGAAGCGGGTGTTTGCCGGATGCGGACGCGAGCTGGAACGGACGCTCGTCCGTGAGCTGGAGCAGGAGCTGCTGGCCACGACGCTTCGATTGGAGAACAAAGGCAAACAAATCGTGCATGCGGCCGCCGTACAGACGACAGAGGATATATCCGCACTGGATGCCGGTTTGGTTCTGAATCCGCCTGAGGAAAAGGAGTGGGAAACGCCGGAGCTTAAGGAAGTTCAGCTGGAAGGCATCGTCGACTGGAACGCGGCCTGGGGATATTTTAAATCGCCGAAGGCTTTCTTTGAAGGCGGAGGACGCGAAAAAATGCGTGCGGCTGTAGAAGAACAGATTAAGGAAGCGCTGAGCCGCGAAGTATCCGCTCAGGAAGGGCTGCTGTCTGATTTTTACGCGCAGCGGATGGGGGATGCCCAGCATAGGCAGGCCGGCGCCCTGCAGGAGCAGCTGAAGGAAACGGTCGATGCGCTGACCGGCTCGCTTGAACAGGGCGAACGGCCGGAGACGTGGGATACCCTCGCCGCCGAACTGCTTCATATTGAACAGCGAATGACATCTTAGGAAACCGTACGGTCACGGAGGAGACACCGATTCGTGTTTGGTCGATAGCTGTTTCGAGACCTAGCCTCGTCGTACTGATGGCCACAGAGCAGTCGATAAGGACCGTTCTCATCAGAACCTCATGCAAAACAGGAATGATGTTAGCTAAATACTCCCATCACCGGCTAAGCCGGTAATTTCAATGCCGAAGTCCCTGTTACAGGGGCTTTTTTGTTTTCAATATGTAGGGTTGGCAAGTCCAGGTACTGACCGTAACGCTAACCTCTCGAAGACCGTTTCGGACACCGAAAAATGGAAGCTTTCCCCCAAGTCAGGAAGCGCTTTTACAGCACCACCCGGCTTTTTATAGGGAAGCGCAGAGATTGAGAGGATTTGGCATGATTTGATAAGTAAACCCGGATTATATCCAGTTAATGCCGAACCATTGACAAAGCGGCGAAAATATGCGCTGTTATCCTCTTTGCCGCCTCTGAGAGACGGTGTTAAACTTCATAAATGTTCACAACTTAACGCGAATGATTTTCAAGCATTCACATGACTCGAAGGAGGAGAACCATGAATGTTCTCAGGCAAATGCAGGGCTTTTTTTGGGCGAAGCGCAGTTTTCTTTATTTATCTATACTCTGCCTCGCCATAGCTACTGCGCTGGGGCTTGTTACCCCGAATTTGCTCCGGAAGCTGATCGACGAAGCGATCGTTCCGCAGCATTTTGAGCTCGTTCCCGCTCTGGCGCTCACCGTCATCGGTGTCGTCACCCTCAAAGCCGTCATGCAGTTTTTAAGCGGCATGCTCGGCGGAAGACTGGGGAACTATCTGGCATACCGTTTGCGTAACGGCTGCTACGAGAAGCTGCAAGTCTTGTCTTTCCGCTATTACGACACGGCCAGAACCGGCGACCTGATGTCCCGTCTGACCGGGGATCTCGAAGCGATCCGTCAATTTATCGCCTTCGGTATCCCGCAAATTTTGAACACGATTCTCATGGTTGTGTTCGGGGCGGTCATGATGCTGTCCATCAGCTGGCAGCTGACGCTCGCTACCATGATCAGCATCCCGTTCCTGGTGTTTGTCGCCCTGAAGTTCGAAGGCAAGATCCACCCGGCGTTTCAGGAAATGCGCTTGGCGCTGAGTGCGCTGACAACTTCGGTACAAGAGAACATTACAGGTGTTCGTACGGTCAAATCATTTGCGCGTGAGCCTCACGAAGTCGATAAGTTTTCCGTGCGTAACGAACGCTACAAAAACAACCAGATCTTCGCTTCGGGTTTGTGGAGCCGCTACTTTCCGGTCATGGAGCTTCTCGCGTCCATCTGCGTCGTGCTGCTCCTCGGCGTCGGAGGCACGCTGGTCATCCACCAATCGCTGTCGCTGGGCGAGCTCGTTGCCTTCTTCAGCTTGATCTGGTACATTATCGGACCGATGTGGAATATCGGTTATCTCATCAACAACTACACGCAGTCGGAAGCTTCGGGAGAGCGGGTGCTCGAGCTCCTGAACCAGCCGATTGACGTCAAGGATAAAGACAATGCCGTCGTTTTGTCTTCCGACGAAGTGAAAGGGCATGTCACTTTTGAACATGTTACCTTTGCTTATGGCAATAAGCTGGCCGCTATCCAGGACATTAATTTGGATGCGCCTCCAGGATCGGTCATCGGCCTGCTCGGCGGAACCGGATCAGGGAAATCGACGGTCATCCAGCTGCTGATGCATGCGTATAACGTCAACAGCGGAAGCATCAAGCTGGACGGCAAGAACATCAATGACATTCAAGTCCGGAGCCTGCGCAGCCAAATCGCGTCGGTGTTCCAGGAGACGTTCCTGTTCTCGTCCAGCATCCGCAATAACATCGCCTACGGCCTGAAGGACGTAACGATGGACGAGATCATCCGGGCCGCCAAGCTGGCAAAAGCCCACGATTTCATTATGGAAATGCCGGACGGTTACGATACGGTGGTCGGCGAACGGGGCATGGGCCTCTCCGGAGGGCAGAAGCAGCGGATCGCGATTGCGCGCGCGCTGCTGAAGAATCCGAAGATCCTCATCCTCGATGACGCGACGAGCGCCGTCGACATGGAAACCGAGCATGAAATCCAGTCGGGCTTCCAGGAAGTGATGAAGGGACGGACGACGTTCATCATCGCCCACCGGATCTCTTCCCTGCGGCATGCCGACGAGATTCTCGTGCTGAACGAGGGCAAAATCGTGCAGCGCGGCAAGCATGAAGATTTAATCACGGTGCCTGGCCCTTACCAGGATGTATACCATATTCAATATGCAGACCACATTGCCCGGATGAATGGGAATGCAGGAGAGCAGGTGAGCTCATGAATCCCGCAGCGGAAACGAATAAACAGCGGCCGGGAGCCGCAAATAAGAACAACCCGAAGGGGAAGACGCCGGGTGTAACCGGCGAACGCTTCGTGTATCAGGATGACGAAGTCATCGAAAAGCCTTTTAACTGGTCCCAGCTGACCCGGCTGTTCGCTTATATGAAACCTTATGCCAAGCAAATGCTGCCGCTCGTCCTGCTGATGATGGTCCTCGGGACGATTACGAAACTGACCGTTCCGTTCCTGACCAGTCAGGCGATCGACAAGGCAATCGCGCCGAAAGACGGTAATACGAACCTGACGCTCTTGTACCTGCTTACGGCAGGGGCACTTGTTCTTTACATTATTCAGTGGATCGCGAGTACGTACCGGATCCGCCTGACCAACATTATCGGACAGCGCGTCATCTACGACCTGCGTTCGCATTTGTTCCAGCACATCCAGAGGCTGTCCTTCAACTTCTTTGACAAGCGGCCCGCAGGCTCCGTGCTCGTGCGTATCACCAACGACGTCAACTCCCTGCAAGAGCTGTTCACCAACGGCGTCGTCAACCTGATGATCGACTGTGTCCAGCTGGTCGGGATTGTGGTCATTTTGATGCTGATCAACTGGAAGCTCGGGCTTGCGGTTGTTCTGACCGTCCCGATCATGTTTTTCATCTCCACGAAGCTGCGGGTCAAGATCCGCCGCGCCTGGCAGGAAGTGCGCATGAAGAACTCCCGGATCAACTCGCATTTGAACGAATCGATCCAGGGGATCCGCGTTACGCAGGCTTACACGCAGGAGCAGGAGAACATCAAGTTTTTCGACAAAATGAACATGGACAGCAAAAAGTCGTGGGACCGCGCGTCCACGCTGAACCAAGGGTTCGGCCCGCTGATCGAAATCACAGGGGGCATCGGCACCTTGATCCTGTTCTGGTTCGGGGCTTACCTGATTCAGGAGGGCCAGCTGACCGTTGGTCTTCTGGTCGCCTTCTCCAGCTATGTCGGCAACTTCTGGGAGCCGATCAACCGGCTCGGCCAAATGTATAATCAGCTGCTGGTGGCGATGGCTTCCTCGGAGCGGATCTTCGAATTTATCGATGAGAAGCCGCATATCGACGACAAGCCGAATGCCCGGCCGATGCCGAAAATTCATGGCGACATCAAGCTGGAGAACGTCGTGTTCGAATACGAGAAGGGCCGGCCGGCACTCAAGGGCATCAACCTCGACGTCAAGGCAGGTCAAACGATCGCCCTTGTCGGGCATACCGGTTCAGGAAAAAGTACAATCATTAATTTGCTCAGCCGGTTCTATGATATAACAGGGGGCGAAATTACGATTGACGGTCTGGACATCCGGGACGTGAAGCTGGATACGCTCCGCAGCCAAATCGGAATCGTGCTGCAGGACACGTTCATTTTCTCGGGAACGATCCGCGATAACATTCGCTTTGGCCGGCTGGATGCGACCGACGAGGAGATCGAGGAAGTAGCCAAGGCCGTCGACGCTCATGAATTTATTATGAAGCTTCCGAACGGTTACGATACGGAGGTCGAGGAGCGTGGGAACATGCTCTCCATGGGGCAGCGGCAGCTGCTGTCCTTCGCCCGGGCGCTTCTGGCCGATCCGCGCATTCTTATTCTTGATGAGGCGACGGCCAGCATCGATACGGAGACCGAGCTGAAAATTCAGGAAGCGCTGAAGGTGCTCCTGAAAGGACGTACTTCCTTTATCGTCGCGCACCGGTTATCGACGATCCGCCATGCGGACAAAATCGTCGTACTGGATCACGGCGAAATCAAGGAGGAAGGCAACCATCAGGAACTGATGCAGAAGCAGGGAACGTACCATGGTCTGATCGAAGCGCAGTTCCGGTTTGTCTGAGGATGATGATTCGCTAAGGATGGACTGTCTTCCGTAGGTACAACGGTGGATATAGATTCATATCCCCGGTCGCCGGAAGTTAACGGTGCGTTTACAGCCAATTAACAAACAACCAAAATTGTAAAATCAAGCAAGCTTCTCCAATGATCGCCATTCAAATAAGGAGAGATTGTGAATTTTGCAGGAAAATGTCGGAGCACTCTTGCATTCTTCCTTCGGAACCCCGAAAATGATAGAGAGGTATACATTTGTGGTATACATTAGTAGGGGGGAATTGGGAAGTGGTGTGGGGTGCTCCTTTTTCTGCACATGCTACAAAACTGCTGCTTCTAGGCAGCGGTGAATTGGGAAAAGAAGTAGTTCTCGAGGCTCAGCGTTTGGGCGTAGAAACCATTGCCGTGGACCGATATGAACACGCCCCTGCGATGCAGGTGGCCCATCGAAGCCATGTCATTGATATGCTCGATCCCGAATCGCTGAAGCGGATTATTCATCAGGAACATCCGGACATCATCGTCCCGGAAATTGAAGCTATAGCTACACAGGCTCTCCTTGAGCTGGAAGAGGAAGGGTACCGCGTCATTCCGACGGCTCGCGCCGCCCGGCTGACGATGGACCGCGAAGGGATTCGCCGCCTGGCTGCGGAAGATCTCGGACTTCCTACGGCGGATTATCGATTCGCCGACAGCCTGGAAGAGCTGCAAGAAGCGGTAGCCGTGCTTGGCACGCCTTGCGTGGTCAAGCCGATCATGAGCTCATCCGGTAAAGGGCAGAGCGTTTGCCGCACGCCAGAAGATGCGGAAGAATGCTGGAATGCAGCCCTGGAAGGCGGACGAGCGAAGAGCACCCGCGTGATCGTCGAAGCATTTGTTACGTTTGAGAGCGAAATTACGCTCTTGACGGTCCGCTCTGTGAGCGGAACCACCTTTTGCCCGCCGATTGGACATATTCAAAAGGATGGGGATTATGTTGAATCCTGGCAGCCTCATGTCATGAGTGAAGAGCAGCTGCGGGAGGCAGAGTCCATTGCCAAAGCCATTACAGACGAGCTCGGGGGATATGGCATTTTCGGAGTGGAGCTGTTTGTTACAAAGCAAGGCATCATATTCAGTGAAGTATCCCCGCGTCCGCATGACACCGGCATGGTGACCATGGTGACGCAGGATTTATCGGAGTTCGCCCTGCATGTCAGAGCGATTCTCGGACTTCCGGTTACGTCGGTTGAACTGCTGACACCGGGAGCTTCGGCAACTTTGAAAGCGGTGAATGCAAGTACGAATTTTGCCGTCAGCGGTGTAGAGGAAGCACTAAGCCTTCCCCGGACACAGGTTCGGATTTTCGGCAAGCCTGAAACGAAGATCGGCCGGAGGATGGCGGTAGCGTTAAGCACTGACCCGGATATTCAGAAAGCACGGAACACGGCTAAGCAAGCCGCCAGTCTTTTAAAAGTGGAGGAATATGATCATGAACAGTAATTTGTCGGCTCCTACTTTGCAAATCCGCAAATCGAACTGCAATTGCGATCTGGAGTCTGTAACGGCGTTAATGCGCGAGCTCAACTATCCAACGACGATCAACGTTATGCGCGAACGGATGGAAGCCTCGGAAGACAATCCGAAACTGTGCACGATGGTGGCAGAGCTGGACGGAGAAGTTGTCGGCATGGTGGCGTTGAATCAGGTTCACTCCTATGCCACAGGCGAGACGGCGACTCAGGTATCCGCTTTGATCGTATCCGAGAAACACCGCGGCCAAGGGATCGGCAAACGCCTGATCCGCAGCAGCGAAGAATGGGGAAGAGCCCACGGCAGCCAGGTTCTGTTTTTGACGAGCGGCAACCGTGTGGAACGTGCCCCGGCCCATGCCTTTTATGAACATATCGGTTTTGATAAAGTCGGCTACCGCTTCATCAGAAAGCTGAAATAATACCGATTTCCAACATACCGGCCCCCCCTGCAGAGGAGGGCTTTTTTCTATTTCCTATATGCTTGGGCACCATGGTTTTCTACAAAAATGTTCAATATTTACAATACATATGAATTGATATACAATACGTGAGTGATATTACGAAAGCGGTTACATTTTTCGACAAAACCAATGTAGTTTGCGGCCAGAGGAGCCTATTGATCATGTTCTGACAAGTGTGAGTACAAATTTGGAACAGCCGAGGGATGAATGATGTATAAACTGCTGCTTGTGGAAGACGAAGAAGACGTCCGGGATGGGCTGGTCGAGGAAATCAACTGGGAGCTTCACGGCTTTCAGGTGACGGGTACAGCCGAAAACGGCCGCGAAGCGCTGGAATGGATGGAAAAGGAGATGCCGGACATCGTCGTGACCGACATCCAAATGCCCTTTATGAACGGCTTGGAGTTGGCCGCGTGGATCCGGGAGCATGCCCCGTCCACCAAAATCATTATTTTGACCGGATACGATGAGTTTGAGTATGCCCAAAAAGCGATTAAGCTGCAGATTGACGAATATGTGCTCAAGCCGTTTTCTTCCCGGGAGCTCGTGGATGTGCTGCTGAAGGTGAAAACGCATATCGATGCCGAGCGGGCTGAGAAGGAAAACGTCCAGCTGCTGATGGAGCATTACCGGAAAAGCATACCTGTACTCAGGGAGCTTTTTTTGTCTTCACTGGTGACCCGGAGGCTTACGCCTGAGGAATACATCGAGAAAGGAGCCAGTTACGGGATCAGCTTAGACGGACAAACCTTTATGGCTTCGATCATTCGTCCCGATCCAGTGCAGAGAGAACGGGATGTTCGGGAGGAAGCGGAGGATCCGGCATCAGCGATGTCGCTAAAATACTCGGAGGACCGGTACCTGCTGCTGTTTGCCGTGTACAACGTGGCGGCAGAGATTTGCCAATTGCGGCAAGGGTTCAAGGCGTTTATTCACCATAACGACTGCGTTCTCCTGTCGGTGCTGCCGGAAGCGGATGAAAGCGCGGCGGCGCAGCGGACGCTGGAGCTGCTGGAGGAAATCCGTCTGAACGTGAACAAATATTTGAAGCTGACGGTGACGGCAGGGGCCGGCTCTGTATACCGGTCGTTGGGCGATGTGTTCGATTCTTACGCGGAAGCGTCGCAGGCGCTGGACTATCGTCCTATTCTCGGCAACAACCGAGTCATCTGGATCGATGATGTGGAACAGCGGAAGGCGGATCCGCTCGTATTCGACAGCCTGAAGGAGCAAGAACTCGTCCGGAGCATCCGCGTAGGCACGGCGGAAGAGCTGGAGGGGACGGTAAGGCGGATGTTTGACGGCCTGGAGTCGTCCAAGGTTAGCGTGCAGGACTGCCAAGTGTATATCATCGGCGTGTTGACCGCCGTCATCCGGGTGGCGAAGGAGTTCGGCATCGAGCTCGAAGAGGTGTTTGGCCGGGGATCGCTGCCGTTCGCCGACATGTATCACTACAACAATTTACAGGAGCTTCGCGAGTGGATACACCGGGTATCCTCACGGCTGATGATAACGATCGCGCAGGGAAGGCAGTCCGGATATAACCAGCTTGTAGAGGATGCCAAAGCGTATATTCATGAGCATTACCGGGAAAGCGACATTTCCATCAACAAAGTATGCCGGCATCTGCACATCAGCACCGGGTATTTCAGCAGCATTTTTAAAAAGGAAATGAAGATGACCTTCGTAGCCTACTTGCTGCATGTACGCATGGAAGCGGCCAAGGAGATGCTGCGATCGACGTCGCTGAAAGCGTTCGAAATCGCCGAAACGCTTGGGTTCGCGGATCCGAACTACTTCAGCTTCTGCTTCCGCAAGAAGTTCGGCATTACGCCGAAAGAATACCGCAGCGGCCACGGAGGAGGCGAATCGGCTTGAAGATTCCGCATCATCGCCTGAAGCCCCGCGCTCCCCGGCTGCCCATGTCCTTCCGGCTGCGGAGCATTCAAACGATCATCACCGCGACCTTTGCCGGTATGACGGTGCTCGTCGTCATCCTGGTCAGCATCATGCTGTACAACAAATTTTCCAAGACGGCGGAGGAGAACGCCTACCTCAATATTCAGCAAATCATCGAGCAGGTCAATTACCACTTGGAGCTGTATGTCAAAGGGATGCAGGACATTTATGCCGTAGTCGAGCAGCAGATTGATCAAACGGCTGACGTCAGCAGCGGGGTGCTCCGCGAGCAGCTGACCACACTGCTTCATACACGGGAAGACCTTGTATCCGTGGCGCTGTTTACGCCCGACGGCCGGCTGGTGCTGGACATTCCGAATGCCGAAATGCGCCGGAACACCAAGCTGACCGAACAGAGCTGGTACGAATCGGCACGGGAAGTGCCGCAGAAGCTGTCTTTTTCCCCGCCGCACATCCAAAATCTATACAAGGGCCAGTACAAGTGGGTCGTATCGTTAAGCCGCATGATCGAATATCGGGACCAGGGAAAAGTAAAGCGCGGAATTCTGCTCGTTGACGTCAACTTCCGGACGATTGATGAGCTGAGCCGCAAAGTGAGCCTTGGCAAGCAGGGTTATGCTTACATCATCGACGAGCTTGGGAACATCGTCTACCATCCGCAGCAGCAGCTGATCTATGCCGGTTTGAAGTACGAAAATCTGGAGCCCGTATTTGACTATGCCTATGGCAGCTATATCGATAAATCGACCGGCGTGCCGCGGTATATCACAATCCGGACGGTACAGCCCATCGGCTGGAAAATCGTCGGGGTTGCCTTTCCAGACGAAATTGTGACGACCAAGCAGGACCTGAATCAGTTTATTTTCTGGTTTCTCGTGGTCGTCATTACGGCTGTGGTACTCCTCGCGGTCTTCATCTCGGCGAAAATATCCCAGCCGCTCCGCCGCTTGGAGCGGTCGGTCCAAAGCGTCGGACAAGGGGATTTTAGCACACCGATCTACGTCAGCGGCGCTTATGAAGTGGTGCAGCTGTCCAAGCGGTTTAATTTTATGCTGCATCGCATCCGCCAGCTGATGGACCAGATCATTCACGAACAGGAAGCGAAGCGGAAAAGCGAGCTGGATGTGCTGCAGTCGCAAATCAATCCCCATTTTCTCTACAATACGCTGAATTCGGTGATCCGACTGGCGGAAAAAGGTAAAAAGGAAGAGGTCGTGACGACGATCACTTCGCTGTCCAAGTTTTTCCGGATCAGTCTGAGCAAAGGGAACACGATCATCACCGTGGAAGAAGAGCTGGAGCATGTGCGCCATTATTTGATCATCCAGAAGATCCGCTACAAGCATAAGTTCAATTATGAGATTCAGTGCGATGAAGCCGCACGCTCCTGCAGGACGCTGAAGCTGATCCTGCAGCCGATCGTAGAGAACGCCATTTATCATGGAATCGAAAAAATGCCGGACGAAGGCTGGATCTCCATCTCGGCGGCGGTTCAGGGAGAGCAGCTCGTCTTGACCGTCAAGGATAACGGGCTTGGCATGACCCCGCAGGTGATGGATCAGATTCTCAGCGGAAACCACCGCAGCGGCAGCGGATCGGGTGTCGGCGTGAAGAACGTGAACGAGCGCATAAGGCTGTGCTACGGCAAGCCTTACGGTCTGCATTTTGCGAGCGAACTGGAAGAAGGGACAAGTGTTACGATCACGCTGCCGGCGGTATCGGACCGTGCGGAGGAACTGGAGAGGGGGATATCATGAGCTTAAGCAAAGGAATCGTCCGAGCAGCGCTGCTGCTTGCAATCTTGCTCCTCACGGGCTCTTGTTCCTCATCGCCACCGAATCTCCGCGCCTCCGGCAAGCCGCGGACCATCGACATGATCGTCAAGATGAACCACGGCGACTACTGGAACACGGTGAAAATGGGCGCCGAGGTGGCGGCCAAAGAATTCAACGTTCAGCTGACGTTTAAGGCGCCTGATAACGAAAGCGATATCGACGGGCAAATTCGCCTGATGGATCAGTCCATCCAAAACAAGGCGGATGCCATCATTCTGTCTGCGAGCGACTATATGAAGCTGGCCCAGGTGACCGACCGCGCCGCCTATTACAAAATCCCGGTCATCTCAATGGATTCCGAGGTTGCATCGGCCCGGGTCAAAACGTTCGTGGGCACAAACAACTACGAAGCGGGCCAGAAGGCAGCGGAACGGATGGTCGCCCTGACCGGAACGAACAGCCGCATCGGCGTGATGAATTTTGTGCAGGGCTCCAAAAACGGCGACGAGCGCGAGGAGGGCTTTATGGATTATATCGCCCGGTTTCCCGGGGTTCAGGTCGTGGCCGTGGAATACTGTCAGTCCAATGAACAGCTGGCGCGTGAGCTTACCCGCAAAATGCTGAACGAGCATCCCGATATAAACGGGATTGTGGCGCTTAACGAAGTGGCGTCGATCGGCACAGGAGAGGAGATACAGAAGCTGGGGGCCGGCGGACGCGTGAAGCTGATCACGTTTGACAGCCCGGCCAAAGTGATGGAGCTGCTGCAGGAGGGGATCGTGCAGGCAACGGTCATCCAGAACCCGTTTAACAACGGTTATTTGGCTGTGCAGCACGCTGTTGAAGCGATGGAGGGCCTGGACGTCCCTGAGCGCATCGATACCAAATCCAAAATCATCGATCTCGACAATATGCTCTGGCCGGAAAATCAGAAGCAGCTGTTTCCGTTTGTCCGCTGAGCTATTGGTGAACCGAGTGCCGCACCTCCTTAAGCGGCACTTTTTTTGCGTTCAGCACATCATTCCCCCACGTCATGAGAATTTTCATAGAACACATGAGAATTTTATATTCGAATCTGCCCACGGATACAGCATAATGTAAACGTATCCAAGAGAGATACGAGAGGCTCGTTAAAGAGAATATCAGGAGGTCTGTGAACGATGAAAAAAATCACTTCCGTCATCCTAGCCGGTGCGCTGCTGGGTACGGTCATGGCCGGCTGTTCGAACTCCGGCGACAAATCCTCGGGGGCTTCGGGCGGCAGCGCGGACAGCGGCAAGGAGCCGTCCATCGGGGTAGCCATTTATAAATTCGACGATACGTTCATGACGGGTGTACGCAATGCTATCAAAACCAATGCGGAAGGCAAGGCAAAGGTGGATATTGTGGATAGCCAGAACTCCCAGCCGACCCAAAACGACAAGGTCGATCTGTTCATCACCAAAAAGACCAATGCGCTGCTGATCAACCCGGTGGACCGCACGGCGGCCGGCGTGATTATCGACAAGGCCAAAACGGCCAGCATCCCGGTCGTCTTCCTGAACCGTGAGCCGCTGCCCGAAGACATGAAGAAATGGGACAAAGTGTATTACGTCGGCGCCAAAGCGGAAGAATCCGGCACGATGTCCGGGGAACTGATCGCGGACTATTGGAAGGCCCATCCGGAAGCGGATAAAAACAAGGACGGTGTACTGCAGTACGTCATGCTCAAAGGAGAACCCGGACACCAGGATGCGGAGCTGCGCACCAAATACTCGATCCAGGCGATCGAAGACGCAGGCATCAAGGTCGAAAAACTGGCGGAAGACACCGCGATGTGGGACCGCGTGAAAGGGCAGGAGAAGATGGCCGCTTTCCTTGGCTCGCATGGCGATAAAATCGAAGCCGTTCTCGCGAACAACGACGACATGGCGCTTGGCGCGATCGAAGCGCTGAAAGCGGCAGGCTATTTCACGGGCGGAAAAACGATGCCGGTTGTCGGCGTGGACGCCACGGCGCCGGCGCTTCAAGCACTGCAGGACGGCACGCTGCTCGGCACGGTGCTAAACGATGCGAATAACCAGGGCAAAGCTTCCGTGACGCTGGCCACGCTGCTGGCCAAGGGCGAAACGCCGACCAAGGAGAATGTCGGGTTCGACATCACGGATAATCAATATGTGTGGATTCCTTACAAAAAAATTACCAAAGACAACATCGACGATGCGAAGTAAGCCGACAGGCTGGACTTAAACTAACCATCCCCGGAAAGGGCGGACGAGAAGCGCGGTCCGTCCTTTCCTCTGGATGAGGGCAGGGAGCGGAAGTTATGGCTGAGCGTGAATTTTTACTGGAAATGAACCGGATCAGCAAAGAGTTTCCCGGCGTTAAGGCGCTGGACGGGGTTACGCTGCAGGTAAGGCCCGGTACGGTTCATGCCCTGATGGGGGAGAACGGTGCCGGCAAGTCCACTTTAATGAAATGCCTGTACGGCATTTATTCGCCGGACGCGGGCGATATTCTGCTGGACGGCAATAAGGTCCAGATCAACAATTCCAAGGATGCGCTGAACCTGGGGATTTCGATGATTCATCAGGAGCTGCACCCGGTGCCTTTTCGCAATGTGATGGAAAATATTTGGCTTGGGCGTTTTCCGACAAAGGGCGTGGGATTCATCCGGTTTATCGACCATAAAAAAATGTACCGGGACACGAAGGAGCTGTTCAAGCAGCTGGACATTGATATTGAGCCGGACGTGATGGTCGGCAAGCTGTCGGTCTCCAAAATCCAGTCCATCGAAATCGCCAAGGCAGTATCCTTTCATGCGCGGGTCATCATCATGGACGAACCGACGTCATCCTTGACCGGTGTGGAAGTCGAGCATTTATTCCGCATCATCCGCGACCTGAAGAAACGCGGGGTGGCCATCATCTACATCTCGCACAAAATGGAGGAAATTTTGCAAATTTCCGACGATGTCACGATTATGCGCGACGGCAGCAAAATCGGCACGTGGCCGGCCAGCGAGCTGACCACAGAGATGATTATCGCGAAGATGGTCGGACGGGACCTGACACACCGGTTTCCGGAGAAAGAGAATGTGCCTGGCGAAGTGATATTGAAGGTTGATGGCGTGACTTCGCCCATCCCGAAATCGTTTAAAGACATTTCCTTTGAGCTGCGCAAAGGGGAAATTCTCGGCATCGGGGGCTTGGTCGGCGCCCAGCGCACCGAGCTGATTGAAGCGCTGTTCGGGCTGAGGGACATCGCCACGGGTTCCATTTTCCTGAACGGCAGCCCGGTCAAAATCAAGTCGCCGGAGGATGCGAAGAAGCTCGGTATGGCACTGCTGACGGAAGAACGGCGGGTCACCGGCATCTTCTCCGTTCTGCCTGTGCACGAAAACGCGGCAATCGCCAATTTGGGCAGATACCGCAAAGCGTTGTTCCTGCTGGACGGCAAACGCAAAAAGCAGGAAGCCGATCAAATGGTGGAGAAGCTGCGCACCAAAACGCCGACCACCCGGGCGCTGATCATGAACTTGTCCGGCGGCAACCAGCAGAAGGTGCTGCTGGCCAGATGGCTTTTGACCGAACCCGAAATTCTGCTGCTGGATGAGCCGACAAGGGGGATCGACGTCGGGGCGAAGTTTGAAATCTATACGATCATCAAAGACCTGGCGAAACAGGGGAAAAGCATCATCATGATCTCCTCCGAAATGCCGGAGCTGCTCGGTATGTCGGACCGGATTATGGTGATGTCTGAAGGACGGCTGACCGGTATCGTGGACGGAAGCAGCGCCACAGAAGAAGAAATCATGCGTCTGGCCGCCCAGCATTAGGGAAAGCCGAAGGAGGAACTAACATGCTGAACACCAATAAAATCAACACAGGCAGGAGATTTCAGGGATTTGCCTCGCAGTATGCGATTTACATCGTGCTGGTGCTGCTGGTCATCGGGATTACGATCTACAATCCTTCTTTTCTGTCCGTAAACTCGCTGCGTGACATTCTTATCCAGTCATCGACCCGCGCCATCATCGCGCTTGGCGTTGCGTTCATTTTGATCACGGCCGGAACCGACTTGTCGGCTGGCCGAATCGTCGGCCTGACCGCGGTTATCTCGGCATCCATGCTGCAGAGCTCGGACTATGCTGCGCGTTTTTTTCCGAATCTGCCGCATCTTCAAGTATGGCTGCCCATTGTCCTGGCCATTATCGTCGGCCTGCTGTGCGGATTGGTTAACGGGCTGGTCGTCTCGAAGCTGAACGTTCCGCCGTTTATCGCAACGCTAGGTACGATGGTTGCAGTGTATGGCCTGAACTCGCTGTATTTTGATATGGAGCCGAATAACTCCCAGCCGATCGGGGGGCTGCGCAAAGATTTCACCGCGATCGGTACAGGATATATCGGCGAAGGGCAGTATTCCGTGCCTTATATCGTGCTGATCGCCATTTTCGTGGCGTTCATCGTCTGGGTCATTTTTACGAAAACGAAGCTTGGAAAATACATGTACGCGATCGGCGGCAACATCCAGGCGGCCAAAGTATCGGGCATCAACGTCGCCAAGTACCTGATTTATATCTATGCCATCGCAGGCGCCCTCTACGGGCTGGCGGGAGTGCTCGAAGCCTCCAGAACCGGCGGCGCAACGAACAACTACGGGAATATGTACGAGCTGGACGCCATTGCGGCCTGCGTCGTCGGCGGGGTGTCTACCACCGGCGGCATCGGCACGGTGCCCGGCGTCATGGTGGGCGTGCTGATCTTTACGATCATCAACTATGGCTTGACCTTTATCGGCATCAGCCCTTACTGGCAGCTCATCATTAAGGGATTGATCATCGTAGCGGCCGTCGCTTTCGACATGCGGAAGTATGCTGCCAAAAAATAATAGGCCATAAAGGAATCGATCTTCTCGTCATGCAAACAAGCTGCGGCATTTCATGCTGCGGCTTATTTGTGCTGGAGCTGGAGTAATTCGGCTGAAAGAAGGACGGATGGTTGATGTATGACGGATTACCATTATTTGAGGCGTAGCCAGAAGAAACAAACATGTTACAATGTGAGGGTAGATTGTTTACAACTTTGTAACCTGTGTAAACGAAATCAACTTACGATATTTCACTGCGAAAAGGAGATGTTTGCAAGATGAAAAACAAAATGATGAAGACCATCGCCGGAGGAGCTTTCGCTGCCGTACTGGCTGCAGGACTGATCGGGTCCGGATCTGCATCAGCCGCTTCTGCCACCTCCGCTCCTCAAAAACAAGATCTCGGCAGCCTGCAGGCTTACCTGGAGCAGCTGCTTCAAAATAACGGCGGTTCTTATAATTGGAACTTCGTATACGAGCTGCCTTCCAATGGGCAAGTAAACGTACCAACAAATGGAACGGACAAGCCAACGACGACCAAACCTTCTACGCCGCAAACAAGCAAGCCTTCGGCTCCACAGACGAGCAAGCCGTCCACGCCAACGACTACGACGCCTTCGACTCCGTCCAACAACAGCGGAAGCAACACGGCGGACAAGTCCGGCTATGCCGCTCAAGTTATCAAGCTGGTTAACCAGGAACGTGCGAAAGCCGGCCTCGGTGCGCTGAAGGAAAATACGAAACTGTCCGGCATGGCGATGGACAAAGCGAAAGACATGTACAGCAACAATTACTTTGACCACAATTCTCCAACGTACGGATCTCCGTTTGACATGATGAAGAAGTACGGCATTTCTTACAGCTATGCCGGCGAGAACATCGCCAAAGGCCAAAAGGATCCGGCTGACGTCATGAATGCGTGGATGAACAGCGAAGGCCACCGCGCGAACATTTTGAACAGCCATTACACCACGATCGGCGTGGCCTACTATAATGGGGTCTGGGTTCAAGAGTTTATTGCGAACTAATCATTCATATCATTTAAACAAAAAGGGTGCCCCATGGCCGTTCGGCAGGGGTGCCCTTTAATTTTAAAAAAAGTTCGGTCAATCCCTCGGGATATGGAAAACCGGGTTTGGCCGGTGAGTCCGATGATTGCATACGAATTGAAAAAAGCAGAACCCGCATGCTTCAGCATACGAATTCTGCTTTGATGGGTTATGCAGGGGTCGAACCTGCGACCTGCCGATTAAGAGTCGGCTGCTCTACCAGCTAAGCTAATAACCCGCGTCGTCTAACAGAGAATATTATAACTCCGTTTCTCCCGAATATCCACTATGTTCACAAAAACGACAAAAAAGGCTGACGCTAAAACCGGGAATATGGCATGATTTGCAAATTGCCGGGAGAAGTTTTATGTTTATGTACATAACGTTTACGGAAACGACCGTTCAGATTGATCTGTGGAGGGATTATGTCTTGAGTTCATCGAAGTGGATTTGGCGGATTATCGGCATTCTGTCCGTAGCGGCAACGCTCCTCCTCATCGCCGGCTTCGCCTATGCGGTACAGGATATCAACCATCCCCAAGGCAGCAAGCTAAACCTGTCGGCTCCTTCCGCCAAACCTGAAGGAACGGCAACGGGCAATATTGAACAGAAAAAAGAGCTGAAGGCTGCGGTCATCGGAGATTCCCTGGCCAAAGGAACCGGCGACAGCACCGGGAGCGGCTTCGCGCGGCGAAGTGTGACCAAGCTTGCGGAGGCTACGGGCAAGAAGGTGACCCTGCTGAACAATCTCGGCATTAACGGGCTGACCACATCCGGACTGCTTCCGAAGCTGAAGGAACAAGGGACCCGGTACGTGCTTAGCGAGGCGGACATCATCCTGTTGTCCATCGGGGGCAATGATTTGTTCCAGGGGGCGGATCTGCTGTCAGGCAGCCAGACCGGTACCGCAACCAACGACGGAGAGGCTGCGGATCTGGACCCTGATGAGATGCTGGAAGCGCTGCCCCAGGCGAAGAAACAGCTGCAGCAAATTTTGGAGCAAATCCGGAAGATCAACCCGGGTGCGCTCATCATTTACGTCGGGCTCTATAATCCGTTTGGAGACGTGAAGGATCTTAAAGTGGCCGGTAATCAAGCCGTTTCGGAGTGGAACAGTGCCGCGCTCACGGTCATCAATAAATATGACAACATGACGCTTGTTCCGACGTTCGACCTGTTTCAGCACCATTTGAACAAGTATTTGTCGACGGACCATTTCCATCCGAACGATCAAGGATATGAGCGGATTGCCGAGCGAATTGTACAGGGAATGTTGTGAGAAAGAAGCGGGAAAGGGGCGTCAGGCGCGCATATGTCTGAAGGAAGCATCTTGAAATCTCAGGATGACGTCGTTCTGTCGGTGGAGCATGTGAAGAAGAAGATCGGACGGAAGTGGATCATTCACGATGTCACCTTCGACGTTCGGGAGGGCGAAGTGTTCGGCTTTCTGGGCCCGAACGGGGCTGGCAAAACGACGACCATCCGCATGCTGGTGGATTTGATCAAGCCGACCAGCGGTACCATCCGGGTGTGCGGATACGACGTGAACAAGAATCAGGAGCAGGCGCTCCGGTTTGTAGGCTCGATCGTCGAAAACCCGGAGGCGTATACTTATTTGACAGGATGGGAGAACCTCGAGCATTTTGCCCGGATGCAGCGCGGCATAGACCGTCAGCGTATCCAGGAAGTGGTTGACATCGTCAGGCTCGACCAGCGCATTCATGACAAGGTCAGCACGTATTCGCTCGGGATGAGGCAGCGGCTTGGAATCGCCCAAGCCCTTCTGGGACGGCCCAAACTGCTGATCCTGGATGAGCCGACCAACGGGCTCGATCCGAAAGGAATCAAGGAGCTGAGACAGTTTATCCGCCAGCTGGCCGATGAAGGGCTCGCCGTATTTGTGTCCAGCCACCTGCTGAGTGAAATCCAGCTGCTGTGCGACCGGGTGGCCATCATCAGCAAGGGGCGCGTACTGGCCGTGGGTCCTGTTGAAGAGCTGGTATCGGAAAATGCCCAATATATCATATGGGATCTCTCTTCCGTAGGAGAAGGCAGGTCCTTACTCAGCCGGCAGGCAGGCGTAGAGGTAATTACGGACGCCGAAGAGGTGCTCGATGACGCCATCATCGCCGGTATGGGGCAGGAAGCGATCGTGACCCGGATGGACGAACAGCATGTCGCCTCCATCGTCAGACAGCTCGTTTCAGCAGGGATTGAAGTCAAGGGCGTGCATAAAATTAATCCGACTCTGGAACAGCTGTTCCTCAAAATGACGGAAGGTGAGAGCATTGATTAACCTGCTTCCGCTGGTCAAAAACGAAACGATCAAAATCATCAAAAAGAAACGGTTTTATGTCGTATTGCTGATCCTTGTCGTCCTGGTGCCCATGTTCACCTACGCCCAGATGCGCTCGGCCGAACGGACACGCGATAAGTTTCACGGCGATTGGCGGCTTGAAGTTCAGCAGCAGATCACCGATAATGAAAATTCACTCAGCAGCGACCGCGTTCCGGACGAATGGAAAAAGTTCCGGAAAATTTTTATCCAGCAGCTGCAGTATTATCTGGACCATGAAGTGAACCCGAACGAGCCGAACGGCGTCACCTTTACCCGCGAGTTTCTGGACAACTCCATTTCCTTGTTCATACCTCTGTTGGTAATGGCGATCGCCTCGGATATCGTATCGGGCGAGAGGACATCGGGCACGATCAAAATGCTGCTGACCCGGCCGGTTAAAAGGTGGAAGGTGCTGCTCAGTAAATTGATCGCGCTGGTCATGTACAATTCGTTAATCGTCGTGGCGACGGTCATCATCACTTATTTGATTTCGGGCGCGGTATTTGGCTACAAAGGCTTTACGATTCCGGTATTCACCGGCTTTCTTATCCGCGGCTCGGAGGTGGATATGTCCGCCGTTCATGCCGTTCCACAGTGGGAATACCTGCTGATGCAGGCGGGTCTTGCCTGGTTCGTCAGCCTTGTCGTCGGGGTGCTCGCATTTATGGTGTCCGTGCTTGTCCGCAGCACCGCCGCCAGTATCGTCGTCATGATGGCGGCTCTGATTGCCGGCTCAATATTGACGAACATGGCGTCCGCATGGAACAGCGCCAAATATTTATTTATGGTCAACCTGCAGCTGACCAATTACCTGTCGGGCACGCCGGCGCCGATCGAGGGCATGAGCTTGACGTTTTCACTCATCGTGCTGACGGTTTGGGGGGCTGCTGCGATTGCAATCTCTTTCCTTGTCTTTACGAAAAGGGATATCTTGAATTAAAATGGACAAGGATAACAAAACATCTGTTTGCATTTTGGATGAAATTCATCCTACATAAAGATACACAAAGGGGGAGCATGAATGGTCGAGCAGATCGATATGTTTGCAGAGTCATCAAAGGGCGGCCCGAACGGCCAAACCGGATACGATGCTGACGACATTCAAGTGCTCGAAGGCCTGGTTGCGGTTCGCAAACGGCCAGGTATGTATATTGGCAGCACCAGCTCATCCGGACTTCATCATCTGGTATGGGAAATTGTTGATAATGCTGTAGACGAGCATTTAGCCAAATACTGCACGAGAATCGAAATTACGGTACACAAAGACGGATCTATCACCGTTCTGGACAACGGGCGGGGGATACCGACAGGAATGCACAAGACGGGTATCCCTACGCCGCAGGTCGTTTATACGATCCTGCATGCCGGCGGCAAATTTGGCGGATCGGGTTATAAGAAGTCCGGCGGTTTGCACGGAGTAGGCGCTTCGGTGACCAACGCGCTGTCGGAATGGCTTGAGGTGGAAATTTACCGGGAAGGCAAGATCCACCGGATGCGTTTTGAATATTGGCAGGACAAGAAAGGCAAGGAGCACGTCGGCGAGCCGGTGACCGGCCTGGAAGTGCTGGGCAATACGAACAAGACCGGCACCAAGGTGACGTTTAAGCCTGACGCGCGTGTGTTTCAGGGCGGTATCAACGTAACTTACGATACCCTCGCCGAACGGCTTCAGGAAATTGCATTCTTGAACTCCGGGCTGCGGATCGTCCTGAAGGACGAGCGTGCGGACCGTCAGGACGAGTTTTTCTATGAAGGCGGCGCCAGCCAGTTCGTCGAATTTCTGAACGAAGGCAAAGACGTCATGCATGACGTCATTCACTTTTACGGGGAAAAGGAAGACGTTGAGGTCGAGGTCGCCCTGCAGTATAACGCAGGATATACCGAAACGATCGCCTCCTTCGTCAACTCGATTCCGACTCGCGGCGGCGGTACGCATGAAACAGGCTTTAAAACGGCCTACACACGCGTGATGAACGATTATGCCCGCAAAAATCACCTGCTGAAAGAAAAGGACAAAAACCTTGAGGGGAACGATCTGCGCGAAGGCATGATGGCGGTCATCAGCGTTAAGATGGCCGAGGTCGAATTCGTGGGCCAGACCAAGGACCAGCTCGGCAGCGCTTCCGCGCGGAGCACCGTCGATGCGGTCGTGTCGGAGAAAATGCAGATTTTCCTTGAGGAAAATCCGCAGGTGGCCCAGACGCTGATCAAAAAGGCGATTCAGGCCTCCAAAGCGAGGGAAGCCGCGCGGAAAGCGCGCGACGATATGCGCAGCGGCAAGAAGCGCAGCGAGAGTTCGAATCTGGGCGGCAAGCTGTCGCCGGCGCAGTCGAAGGATTTTACCCGTACGGAGCTGTTTGTCGTGGAAGGGAACTCTGCGGGCGGATCGGCCAAGCAGGGCCGGGATTCCAAAATTCAGGCAATCCTTCCGCTGAAGGGGAAGCCGATGAATCCGGAGAAGGCGAAGCTCGCCGACATTATGAAGAACGAAGAATACCGGATGATCATTTCCGCCATCGGGGCCGGCATCGGCAACGAGTTTGAAATCGAAGACAGCAATTACTCCAAAATTATTATTATGACCGACGCAGACACGGACGGTGCGCACATTCAAGTGCTGCTGCTGACCTTTTTCTACCGTTACATGAAGCCGCTGATCGATGCCGGAAGAGTGTATATCGCTCAGCCTCCGCTGTACAAAATTACGCGGAAGTCCGGCAAGCTGGAGACGATCCGTTATGCATATAACGACGAGCAGCTGCAAAACTATTTAAAAGAATTCGGTAAAAACTACGAGCTTCAGCGCTACAAGGGACTGGGCGAGATGAACCCCGAACAGCTGTGGGAAACGACGATGAACCCGGACACCAGAACGCTGCTGCAGGTGCAGATCGAGGATGCCGCCAAGGCCGAACGGCGCGTCTCCACGCTTATGGGCGACAAGATTGATCCGCGCAAGCGCTGGATCGTGGAAAACGTGGACTTTAGAGAGTTCGAGGAATAGAAGGTGAATGGATGAGCTTATCGGAACAATTTTTGCCGGCCTTTCTGGAGGAGGTCGTCGGCGACCGCTTTGGCCGGTACTCCAAATATATTATTCAGGACCGGGCTATTCCCGACGTGCGGGACGGCCTGAAGCCTGTTCAGCGCCGGATTCTGTACGCGATGTACGATTCGGGCAACACACCGGATAAACCTTACCGCAAATCCGCCAAAACCGTCGGGGACGTCATGGGCAACTATCATCCCCACGGGGATGCGTCCATCTATGACGGCATGGTCCGGATGGCCCAGCCTTGGAAGATGGGGCATGTGCTGGTGGACGGTCACGGCAACTGGGGTTCGATTGACGATGACCCGGCCGCAGCGATGCGGTACACGGAAGCCCGCCTGTCGCCGATCGCCATGGAGCTGCTGCGGGATATTGAGAAGCGCACCGTGCAGTTCAAGGACAACTTTGATAATACCGCCAAGGAGCCGGTCGTTCTTCCCTCCAGGTATCCGAATCTGCTGGTCAACGGGGTCAGCGGCATTTCCGCGGGTTTTGCAACCGAGATTCCGCCGCACAACCTGCGCGAGGTGATCGACGCATGCATCGCCGTCATGCAGAAGCCGGAAATCGAACTGGACGAGATTATGACCTTTATCAAAGGTCCCGATTTTCCGACGGGCGGCCTGATCATGGGCGGAGACGGCATCAAGGAAGCGTACCAGACAGGCAAGGGACGGATTTATCTCCGGTCTAAAGCGGACATTGAGTTTCTGCGCGGCGGCAAGCAGCAAATCGTCATTACCGAAATTCCGTACCAGGTCGTCAAATCGCGTCTGGTGACACAAATGGAGAATATTCGACTCGAGAAAAAAATCGAGGGAATTTCGGAGGTTCGTGACGAAAGCGGTCGCGAAGGATTGCGCATCGTTGTCGAAATCAAGAAGGAAGCGGATGCCCAGGGCATTCTGGCGTATCTGCTTAAGAAGACCGATTTGCAGGTGACGTACAACTTCAACATGGTTTCCATCGTCAACAAGGCGCCGCAGCAGCTTGGACTGAAAGCGATGCTGCAAGCCTACATCGAGCATCAGCGCGAGGTCGTGACCTACCGGACGCAGTTTGACCTCGAGAAGGCGGAGGCGAGAGCCCATGTGCTCGAAGGTCTTGTCAAGGCGCTGAACATTCTGGACGAAGTCATCGCGGCCATCAAGGCTTCCAGCAACCGCCAGGATGCGCAGAACAACCTGCAATGGATGTTCGGGTTTACGGAGCGTCAGGCCGATGCGATTCTGACCCTGCAGTTGTACCGTCTGACCAACCTGGAGATCACGACACTGCAGAAGGAGCTGGACGAGCTGCATAAGAAGATCGCCCAGTACCAGGCGATTCTGGAGAGCGACAAGAAGCTGATCGCGCTGATCCGCAAGGAGCTGCTCGAAATCCGCGACAAGTACGGCGTGGACCGGCGCTCTTCGATCCAGGGCGAGGTTGAGGAAATCAAGGTCAACCTGGAAGTCATGGTCAGCTCGGAGGATGTGCTCGTAACTCTGTCCAACGATGGATACATCAAGCGGACGAGCATGCTGTCGTTTACGCGTTCCGGCGGGGAGCTGGACAGCTCCGGGGTGAAGGAAGGCGATTATGTCAACAGGGTGCTGGAGGTCAACACGCTGGATAATCTGCTGATCTTTACGCAGCGTGGCCAATTCTTCCTACTGCCGGTGCATCAGGTGCCGGAGTTCAAGTGGAAGGACCCGGGAACGGCGATCGTCAACGTCATCAACCTGGCGAAGGAAGATGAGATCGTCGGGGCCATCCCTGTCAACAATTTTGACCAGCCCGATAAATCGCTCGTCTTCGTGACCCGTAAGGGCCAAGTGAAGCGGACGGAGCTGAAAGAATACATGACAAACCGCTCCAGCGCGGTTGCCGCTTGCAAGGTCGGCAGCGACGATGCGGTCCTTTCGGTAACGATGAGCAATAACGACAAAGACATTTTGCTGGTCAGCAGGGACGGCATGAGCATCCGCTTCAAGGAGCAGGAGGTTAATGCGATGGGCCGCGTATCCGCCGGGGTCCGCGGAATTCAGCTCAAGGAAGGCGATGAGGTCGTATCCGCCCTGTGGGTGGAAGAGGACGAAGGCGAAATCCTCACTCTGACGGATCTGGGCTACGGCAAACGGACGCTGCTGGCGGACTATCTGCCGCAGAGCCGCGGCGGCAAGGGACTGGCTACGTTCGAGTTCAAGGAAGGTAAGCGAGTGAAGCCGAACGGAACCCGCATCGCAGGAGCGTTTTATTGCCGCGAGCCGCTCGAGATCACGGCCATGACCCAGGCCGGCCAAAGCTTCAGCTTTAATTCGGAGCAGGCGCCGCTCGCCGAGCGGAAATCGATCGGAAAGCTGCTCGTGCATGTGGAGAAGAAGGACGAGATTATCGATTTGCTCGTGACCGGCTCCGAACCGAGCCGGACGGAGTCCAAATCATAAAATCAATAACTGAAAGGGCATCCCGGGCTGCGGGATGCCCTTTGTTTTTAACCGAAAATTTTTAAAAATTTCGTGGCTCCCCGAAAAGGTTCTAAATGGGCACGGGAAGGCCATCGGAGCCGCGTTATAGGGGATGTTTTTCCTGTAAATTTACACAGTTTTCACGAACCAAACAAAGAAATTTTTCATGGTGAAGAAGGAATTGCTTTAAATTGCGCGAAACTTAATCATGTAAATCATGGCGATTACAAGATACTGAGCGAAAGGAAGGATATACAGTGCAGACTTCCGAATTTGCGAAAATGTGGTCTAAACTAAGCAAAGATTACAAATTACATATGGAAAACGAGCTCGCCCCGGCCCTGACGGAGTCCCAGCTAACCGTGCTTGAAGTGCTGAGCGATCAGGAACGGATGAAGCCTTCGGACTTGACCCCGCTGTTGGCGACAAGCCCTGCCGCGGTCACCATGCTGCTGGACCGTATGGAGAAGAACGGGCTGATCCAGCGTGAGCGGGATTTGAACGACCGGCGGATCGTATGGGTGTCCATTTCGGAAAAGGGCAAGAACGAAGTGCTCCGCGGTCTGCAGATCCGCGATGCGTTCCTGTCCGGCGTGCTGAGCCGAATCTCGCTTCACAACCAGCAGCTGCTGGTGTATCTATTGGGCAAAATCACGGCCTAAACCGGGCCAGGCGTGTTGGAAGGCGCCGTTTAGGGCATCGTATGGATAACGATGCTTATATCCCTATTATTTCTTCAAGAGGAGTCATCATGGATGAGTAAGTTAGAGCTTTTGCGGCACCCCAAGCAAAGAAAGCTGCTCTTTAGCGCCGGCTTCAGCTGGTTGTTCGACGCTATGGATGTCGGCATCATATCGTTTATCGTAACGGCATTAACGGTCGAATGGAAGCTGTCACCGCAGCAGGTCGGGGTCCTGACCAGCATGAACTCCGTCGGCATGGTAATCGGAGCGGCTGCTGCCGGTTATATGGCTGACCGGTTCGGACGCAAGACGATCCTGATGTGGACCCTGCTCATTTTTTCGGTGGCGAGCGGCTTGTCCGCGTTGGCCGCAAGCTTTGCCGTGCTGTGCCTGCTGCGGTTTATTACCGGCATCGGTCTTGGCGGCGAGCTGCCAGTGGCTTCAACGCTCGTCTCGGAGTCGATGCCGGCACGCGACCGCGGCAGAGCCGTCGTCCTGCTGGAGAGCTTCTGGGCGGGAGGATGGCTGGTCGCTGCGCTGGTGTCGTACTTCGTTATTCCGAAGTACGGATGGCAGATTGCGTTTGTCATCGGGGCTTTACCTGCGCTATATGCCATATATTTACGCAAATCCATCGAAGATGCGCCGCGTTTCAAGGAACAGCAGGCAAGCGTCTCGAAGCTGTCCTTCGGGACCAAATTCAAGTCGATTTGGGCTAAAGAGCACAGCCGCTCCACGCTGATGCTGTGGATTCTGTGGTTTACCGTCGTGTTTTCCTATTACGGCATGTTTTTGTGGCTGCCGTCGGTCATGGTTCTCAAAGGCTTCAGTTTGGTCAAAAGTTTTGAATACGTGCTGATCATGACGATTGCCCAGCTGCCCGGTTATTTTACCGCGGCTTACTTCATCGAGAAGTTCGGACGCAAGTTCGTTATGGTTGCTTATTTGACGCTGACGGCGCTGAGTGCGCTGTGGTTCGGTTATGCAGACACAGAAGGCATGCTGATTGCCGCGGGCATCTGCTTATCCTTCTTTAACCTCGGTGCCTGGGGCGGCATGTATGCCTATACGCCGGAGCTGTACCCGACCCGGGTGCGGTCCACCGGCGTGGGGCTGGCCACATCGGTCGGCCGGGTCGGCGGCGTCATTGCCCCGCTGCTCGTAGGCGTGATGGTTGGCAAGGGCATCAGCATCGATACCATTTTCGGCATGTTTTTTGTTATTGTGCTGATCGGTGCAATCGGAGTGCTGCTTCTTGGTAAGGAAACCAAAGGCAAGGAACTGGCCGATTAAACGGCAATAAATACGTCATGTGTTGAAGAAGCTGTCCCGGGCAGCTTCTTTCCTTTTTCGTCATGCATATTTTTGGACTTTGCCACGCTCGTTCTTCCGCCCAAGATGACTAAATCTACGGGTTTGATTGTGATTTCCGGTTGTTTTGAATTATAATAAATATTGTTGCAGTTAGACGCTATCAGAATGGGGGAAGGAATATGCAGCTGATCAATCCCGGCATGGTCCAGGAGATGCTAGATTCATTGAAAAACCAGGACCTTTATATACACCTTGAAATGACAACAGGTGCTTACGCTTCACACAACGATTCTTCCAAATTTACCGCATCGACGTTTATTCATAACGGCGTCGTCCGATATTCGCAGGGCTCCATCGCCGGCTTTGGCCCTTACCGGGTCGGCCTCAAGATGGAGCAGGGCTGGGTTTATTCCCAAGGCTTGACCCATTTTGAAGAAACGGAAACGGATCGGCTGATCATGGCCGGACATGACAGCGACGGCAAGCTCGTCGTGGCGCTTCAGCTGAGCCGCCAACCATTTTAACGAGAGAGAAGGTTAGACATATGGAAAAACATATCCTTGTGGTGTTTCCCCACCCCGATGATGAGTCGTTCGGCACGTCGGGGACGCTGGCTAAGCATATTCAGGCCGGAACCCAGGTGACGTACGCCTGTTTAACCCTGGGGGAAATGGCCCGCAACATGGGCAATCCCATCTTGGCGAACCGCGTGACGCTTCCTGAGCTGCGCCGGAAGGAGCTGGAGGAGTCCTGCCGGGCGATTGGCATCCAGGATCTTCGCCTCATGGGTCTGCATGACAAGACGGTGGAGTTTGAGGATCAGGAGATGCTCACCAGCCGCCTGCGCGCGCTGGTTGACGAAGTGAAGCCGTCGCTGATCATCACGTTCTACCCGGGTTACGCCGTTCATCCGGACCACGACGCGACCGGAGCCGCGGTTATCCGGACCGTGACGGCCATGCCGAAGAAAGAGCGGCCGAAAGTGCACTGCCTGGCGTTCTCTAACGGGTGCGAGAAGATCCTTGGCAAACCGGATGTCTTCGTGGATGTGCGCGATTATTTGCCGCAGAAGTTTGCCTCGATCCGCGCCCATCAGTCGCAGTTCCGCTGGGAGACGAGCGGACAGTCGGAACTGGATAAAGCCGTGCTGGAGCGCTTCAGCCAAGAGCGGTTCTGGACTTATCATTTTGAATAATAGCATGGATTCCAAGACAAGCCGGACGGGCTGCTGCCATCACTGCAGCGCCCGTCTTTTTTTGTGCAGCATTATCGAAGCAGTAAGCCGGCACTCGGTGCGAAAGCACATCAGGCGCGTCTTGACACCAAGGGGGATATTGACAACATGGGGCTCTGGCGGATACAATTTGTGAAATCCTGTTGGGATTAAGATGTGAGCAGAAAGGTTGTGGCCCTGGAGATGAGCCGAGAAGAGTTGAGAAGAGCAGAGATTGACGAGAATGAGCGTACCGCAGAACAAGGTACCGCAGCAGGGATGACAAGCAGAGGGCTGGCCGATGAGGAGCCAAGCCGTGATCAGTTTAGCCTTTCCGAAGGGGATGCGGGGGACATCCGGCTGGAGCGGATCGTCTTCATCGGTAGAACCTATGACGAATATTTGCGGATGTTTAATTTGAAGCCCGAGGACTTGAAGGGACGAACCGTCCTGGATTGCCCCGGTGGGGCATGCTCGTTTACGGCCAAAGCGAGGCAGATCGGCATTGAAGCCGTTGCTGCGGATATAGCCTATCAGTTTGATCCTGCGGCACTTGAGGCGAAGGGAAGGCTCGATATCGGACATGCGGTGCAGCATGTGGAGAGCCTGGGCGATCAGTACCGGTGGGACGAATTCGGCGGTCCCGAGGGGCTCCGCAGCGAGCGTACAATGGCCTTGACCGCCACGGTCGAGGATATGGAACAGCATCCTGAGCGATACGTTGCCGCGGTTTTGCCGGTGCTGCCCTTTGCAGACCGGCAGTTTGACATGACGCTGTCGGCGCATTTTTTGTTTATGTACAGCGACAAGCTGGATTACGCGTTTCATGAGCAGACGGTGGGTGAGCTGATGCGGGTGACGAAGAAGGAAATCCGGATTTTTCCGCTGGTGGACCAGAGCAGCCGCAGGTACGAGGACATGGGGAAGCTGCTGACGTTCGCCGCTGGAAACGGATGGTCAGCCGAGGAACGGCCGTCGGACTACGAGTTCCAGCGCGGAGCATCCTCTATGCTGGTGCTGACAAGAAACTGACGGGAAAAAGAATGGCCAACGAGACAGACGTTGGATGCCGGCATAATGCCGAAGTTGGTTCGTTACCGTCTTTTGTCAGTTCCGCAGAACTTATTCTTATTAAAATCATAAAAAAGCCGGAGAGCCTGCATATGCAGGGCTCTCCGGCTTTTATACTGTTGCGGCCGATTACAGCCGCCGGGCGGGATGAATTATGATTCCTTGTCCGTCAAAGCGTTCAGGGTCGCTTCCGGCCACAAATTCCAGGGATGCTCTGCAGGCGGAAGTGAGGCAAGAACGATCTCTTCCTTTGTGATGGGATGAGGAACGCCGACGATGACAGACCACAGGGCGATCTGCTGCCCCGGCTTATTGAGCCCTTTGCCGTATTTCTGATCGCCGTAGAGCGGACAGCCGGCATGGCTCATCTGAACCCGAATCTGATGGGACCGGCCGGTATGTAGCTCCACCTTGACCAAGCTATAGCGGTCCGCCTCTGCGATCACTTCGTAATCCAGCAGCGCTTCCTTCGCGCCGGATGTTCCTGGCTTCACCACAGACACGGTATTGGTCTTGGCATCCTTGAGCAGGAAGTCTTTCAGGCTACCTGTCGGCGCAGGCAGCCTCCCGTGTACGACGGCCGCGTAAACTTTGCGGAACTTGCGGGAGCGTACCGTTTCCGACAGCCGAGAGGCGGCCTTGGATGTCTTGGCAAACACCATCGCCCCGCCGACGGGACGATCCAGCCGATGCACCAGGCCGACAAATACGTTGCCGGGCTTGTTATACCGGATCTTGATGTCCTCCTTGAGCAGGCTGACCAGATCGGCGTCCCCGGAGGCATCTTCCTGCGTAGGAACGTTGACCGGCTTCACGATGCCTAATAAATGATTGTCCTCATACAAAATCGGAATGCGGACGTCCTGACCATCGGCTCTGCTCATGGTTTAAGACTCCCATCTTCCCAAAATACCGCACGGCAGATTCAGTCCGGAGGCAGTAATCGGCAGTCCGAGCTCGCCGCAGGAAATGCTTCCTCCAAACCGGCGGGCTGCCGTCATGGACAGGATGTTATGCAGTACGGTCGGCGAAATACCGGTCGTATACGAATTAATGAGCATAAACAATGGGTTGTCCGACATAATGCTCATGCAGCTCTCGACGAAAGGATAGAGGCTCTGCTCCAGCTTCCACATTTCCCCGCCGGGTCCACGGCCGTAGGATGGTGGGTCCATGATGATCGCATCGTATTTATTGCCGCGGCGCTGTTCGCGCTGCACGAATTTGAACACGTCGTCCGTTATGAAACGGACCGGACGGTCCCCGAGGCCGGACAGCTGCAGGTTCTCCTTGGCCCATTGAACCATGCCTTTTGCGGCGTCGACGTGGACGACATGGGCACCTGCGGAAGCTGCCGCCACGCTGGCTCCGCCGGTATAGGCGAACAGGTTCAGCACCTGGATCGGCCGGCCCGCCCCGGCAATCTTGTCCATCATCCAGCGCCAGTTGGCTGCTTGCTCGGGGAACAAACCGGTATGCTTAAAGTTGGTAGGGCGGATATGGAACTTCAGCTTGTCGTAGGAAATGGTCCAGCGGTCGGGGATCAGCTTTTTCATGTCCCATTGGCCGCCGCCCGAAGAGCTTCGGTGGTAATGTCCATGAACTTGGCGCCACTGCCCCGTTTCGTTGGTGAGCGGCCATATAATCTGCGGGTCGGGTCTGCGGAGAATGACGTCTCCCCAACGCTCCAGCTTTTCCCCGTCCCCGGTATCAATCAATTCATAATCCTGCCAATCGCGTGCTACATACATGAATGCATTCCATCCTTCTGTTCTTTAATTTCATTTAGCTTATATTGTACAACATTTCGTACATACAATGCACTTTCTTCATACTCGGGGCGGGTAAAGGTATAATAAAGATAACCCCTCGCGAAAGGAGGACTTGCCGGTGAGCAGCAGACGGAAAATATCGTGGATTCTCACTTTGTTTGGCTTGTTTTGCGGCATTCTTTATGTCAATCTGGCGGTCCGTGGCGGCACGAAGGATTGGTTTGGCTTTCTTGTCTTCGCCGTGCTTCCGCTTGGAATCGGACTTATACTGCGCACGAAAACGAAAAAAGCGAGAGCATGGATGGAGATCACCCCCGAGATGGAGAAGAGCATTCTCCACCTGGCTGCGGAGCAGGAGAACCTGCTGACCGCTGCGGACGTTGCCTTGAATACGGCGCTCAGCATGGAGCAGGCCGGCGAGGCGCTGGAAGCGATGCGCCGCAAGGGTCAGGTCCATTTACGGGTAGCGGATAACGGGGCGCTGGTCTACGAATTCCAGGCCGTTCTATCGATGGAAGCCAAGCTGAATGCGGAGCGGGTGTAAACCCCAGTCCATCCTGCCCCGCACAACGCAATAAACCGGCTGCGCCTTGGACATGCCAAGCGCAGCCGGTTTTTCTTGTGGCGATTATTGGGACGCCATGTACTCGTAGTAGTCCTGCTGTCTCATCACTTTGAAGCCGCAGGACTCATACAGCCGGAGCGCATTGGGGTTCTGAACCGCCACCTCCAGCCATATGTCTCGCCCCCGGGCTATCGCTTCGGATACGATGAGCATCAATGTGCTGCGGCCGATCCCCTGACCCCGAACAGATGCTTTCACCGCAAAGCCGTATATCCACGTATCGGATCCTGTATCTTCAAGAGATACCTTGCCGACGGTAACCCCATCCCGTTTAATGATGAGCGGCCGGGTTCCCGATTCCTGCAGCAGCGAGGAGTAGATTTCAGCCGATTCCTCCCGGCTCATCTCGAATCCTTCCTGATCGATAGCGATGATGTCCTCCATGTCGGCAAGCTCTGCGCTTTGCAGTTGGACCGACGGGTCCGCTTCCGTGACAGTTTGGCCGTCGTCATGCCATTTCATTTGATACTCCGAATGGCAGAACACCCCTCCTTGGGACTCGATGAAGCCTATGCCGCTGGAAGAGGAAGCCGGGGTATTCAGAAGGACGGTCTTATAGGCTGAAACGTTAGCCGAGCGGATGGCGTCCTTCCATAGATTCGTAAATATTCCCTGACGCCGGTAATCCGGATGTACCATGCCGCATACCTCGAGACCGCCGCCGAGCGGATATAAGGCGAGAAAACCGGTCAGCATATCGCCGGAATAATGAAAAAAGTCCAGCTTTGCGTCCGCAGGACGGGACTTCAGCATGCTCCAGTTTAATTTCAGAGTGATGGCATCGGCCCGCTCGCACAGCTCCTGCAGAGCGGAGATATCGCCTAGTTGACTTGGATTAAGAATAGTCTGCTTCCCCCATATTCGTTATTTTCTGCTATCATATCATGTTCCTATTAGGCGTTAAAGAGAGTGAATTGCAATTTATGCAAGGTTTTTTTGTTCATGCGAAGCCTCCATCATTAGGCGGTCATACCTCACTTCATACAGCGGCACGGAATAGGATGAATGTAACATTTCCTAGGAAGGGAGCCATCCGTATGCCGGTGAAAAACGGTAAGGAGTATATAGAACGGATCGACCAGGCACAGCCGGAGGTTTGGCTTCGAGGTAAGCAAATCCAAGGAAAGCTGTCCGACCATGCGGCTTTCCGCGGGTTAATGAGCACTCAGGCGTCTTTGTACGATATGCAGGTCGCGGAGGAGTATGCGATGCTTCTGACATACACGTCTCCGGAAACCGGGGAGCCGGTAGGCTTATCGTACTTACAGCCGAAGACCAAGGAAGATTTAGCCAGACGCAGAAGAGCCATGACGCTGTGGGGTGAGCGGCATTTCGGCCTGCTCGGCAGATCGCCGGATTATATGAATACGGCCGTTATGGCCTACGCTGCCGCCTCGGAGCTGCTGGCTGAAGCGGATGCGAAGTATGCGGACAACATGCGGAATTACTACCGTTACTGCTCAGAGAATGACATTACGCTGTCCCACGCCTTCGTGCAGCCGGCGGCGAGCCGTACCGCCGAAATGCTTGATGACGGAACGATCGTCAATACCGCGGCACGCATCGTCGACCAGACGACAGAAGGCGTCATCGTGTCAGGCGCGTTTCTGCTGGCGACCCAGGGAGTCACAGCTGATGAAATACTCGTGTATCCGCCGGCATCGTTCATGTTTCAGGAGGAAGACAATCCTGAAACTTTTGCTTTTGCCGTCCCGAACAACCTTCCGGGTATGAAGTGGATAAGCCGGGAAAGCCTGGTCGGCGGCGATTCGGCTTACGATTATCCCCTCAGCTCGCGATTTGAGGAGATGGACACTCTTGTCATTTTCGATCACGTGCTCGTTCCTTGGGAGCGTATATTTATTCTTGGCAACGACAGCCTGTCCATACGCTTCTTTGCACAGAGCGGCTTTCACGTGCATGCAGCGCACCAGGTTTGCTGCCGATACGTGGCGAAGACTGAGTTTGTACTTGGAATCATTTTGTCCATTGTCGACGCACTGGAAAGAACCGGAAGCGTGGTCACCGAACAAGTGACAGAGGTGATCGTAAATCTGGAGTCGCTCAAGGCGCTGCTGCTCGCCTCCGAAGCGGGAGCGCAGGTGGATCGGTGGGGAAGCATGCTGCCCGACTATAAGCCGCTCTGGTCCGCTACCGTCATCTATCCCCAAATGTATGCACGGATGATGGAAATTATCCAGCTGCTCGGGTCCAGCAGCGTCATTATGATTCCGTCGGAGCAGGATTTTAAGGCATCCGGGATTGCTCCCTATTTATCGAATTATCTCAAAGGCAACAGCATGGACGCCCGGGATAAGACTGCGCTGTTCCGGCTGGCCTGGGAGCTGAGCAGCAGCGGTTTCGGCGGGCGGCAGCAGCTCTACGAACGCTTTTTCTTCGGGGGACAGCAGGTAACCAGCAATAGGCTGTTTCAAGGCTATTTGGATAAGGAGATGTACAAGGAGCGGGTTCAGCGATTTCTGCGGGATTTGTAATCACCGTTCTATGGATCGGTCATATTCCACCCGGCCACCTCATATATTTGTAATGGGGAACGTACGCCAGCAGCACGGGAGAGAGAAGCCGCCTGGGAAGAGCCATCCTTGCACAGAGGAGGCGGGCGGCGATGACGATCGATCAGCTGATCGCTTTATTGGCACTTGTCGTCATGATCATTGGACTTGTCAGCGGAAAAGGAAAATCATAAGCTGCAAAAAAGAGAGCTATATTCCAGCTCTCTTTTTTTGCCTGCAAACCGCTTGACGATTCTGACCCGAGTTCTCTGTCCCGTAAAGATCGAATTTGCATCGATGCTAAAGCGCCGCCGCTTTGCGGTTCTGCCTCAGCACTAATCAGTAACCATTTGCCCTCCGTTGATGTGGATCGTCTGTCCGGTGATATAAGATCCGTCGTCCGAAGCAAGGAGCACGTACGCTGGTGCCAGCTCGTAAGGCTGGGCGGCACGCCCCAGCGGTACGCTGCGGCCGAAGGTTGCTACCATCTCCGGCGTCATCGTTGCAGGGATAAGCGGCGTCCATACAGGCCCCGGAGCGATCGTGTTCACTCGAATGGATTGACTGGCCAGGTTACGGGCGAGTGCACGGCTGAAGCTGACGATCGCCCCTTTGGTCGAGGAATAGTCCATCAGCTTGTCATGGCCAACATAAGCGTTTACGGAAGCGGTGTTCACGATGCTGCTTCCCGGACGAAGGTGGGGGAGGACCGCCTTGGTCAGCAGAATGAAAGAAAGGATATTCACCTCAAAAATATTGCGCAGCTGTTCCTCGGATATGTCCAGCAAGGACTCCCGGACGAACTGAATTGCGGCATTGTTGATAAGAATATCGATTTTTCCGTATGTCCGGAGGGTGCGGTCCACGATATGTGAAGCGAAACCCGGCGACCGCACGTCAACGGGAAGCAATAGACATTTTCTGCCGAGCTGGCGGATTCGCCGCTCCGTGTCCTGCGCATCCCTGTGCTCATTAAGATATACGATCACAAGGTCGGCGCCTTCTTTGGCAAAAGCGATGGCGACCGCACGGCCGATACCGCTGTCTCCTCCGGTGATGATCGCCACCTTGTCCTTTAATTTACCGGTTCCGATATAGTTCGGATTTTCAGATACGGGGAGCGGGTTCATCACATATTCAATGCCCGGCTGCCCGTGCTGGTGCTGATCCGGCGGAAAAGCCACCGGAATGTCCTTGCACTGGTGAATGACGCCATATTTAGCATACGGATAGTTCATCGGCCAATCCTTCCCTAAGCTTTTGATGGTACACAGTCTATTCACGGGATGGGCGAGTGTGCCAGTTATTTTTAAGTCTTACATCGAAATAACAAACGAACATAAACGGCTGTCCCGGACATAAATATGTACCAAAGCTGATGATCACCCAATGATGACGCATGTTGTTGGCATTAGGGATCCTTTTGGAAGGAGGAGGGCCGATTGATAGTAAGCAATGAGATGAATGCTGACAAGAAAATGACACCCAAACGAAAAAAATGGTTCACGCGCAATGATTGGACCGGCTATTTGTTCAGCGCCCCATTAATTATCGGCGTGCTCGCATTTGCCATCTATCCGATGTTTGCCGCATTGTTTATCAGCTTTCACCAGACGTCGGGCCTGTCGCTGAACGGAAAGTGGGTGGGGCTCAGCAATTACCGGTATGCACTGGAGGATCCGGTTTTCTGGCAAGCGCTTACAAATACGTTTTTGATGGGCGTCTTGTCCGTGGTGCTCGGCATCGTATTATCCTTTGTGCTGGCGAGCCTGATCAACAATCTCAAATGGAACTTCGGCAAAAACTTTTTTAAGGCCGTCTACTTTCTGCCGAACGTCGTGTCGGCGGTAGCGACCAGTCTCCTGTTCTCGTTTCTGTTTTTCCCATCGAAAGAAGGGCTGCTGAACTTTGTACTGAGCTGGTTCGGGGTTCACCATCCCATCGGCTGGTTTACGAATCCGGAGGTGTCGCGCTACAGCATCGTGCTAATGAGCCTGTGGGGGGCGCTTGGCTACAACACGATCATTTTTCTGGCTGGCCTGCAAAGCGTGCCGCGCGACCTGTATGAAGCCGCTGAAGTCGATGGGGCGGGCGGGTACAAAAAATGGCTCCATATTACCATCCCTTATCTACGTCCGATCTTCGTCTTTATGCTCATTATGGGCACGATCGGCGGCATGAAGCGGTTCACTGACGTGTGGCTGATCGGCGGTACGGCGGGCAATCCGGGCGGAAGCCTGATGACGGTGGTGCTGTACATATACCGGAACGCATTTTTGGCATCGCAAATGGGTCTGGCCACAGCCGCTTCTTACCTGCTGTTCATCATCATTTTGGTGCTGACCGCAGTCATGATGCTGTTGAACCGACGCAAAGACAGCCTTGACTGACGCATTAGGCAAAACCGACGTCATATCAGAACTACATACTTAAGCAAAGGAGGTCCCGCCATGATCCAAACGGCCGATTCCAAGGCGCTGCGCCGTAAAAAAATCCCTGTCAGTCAGTGGATTCTCACCATCGTGCTGTTTCTCGGCTCCTTTATTATGATCGTGCCATTCCTGTGGATGCTCGTGACCAGCTTTGACTGGGGGGCCCGGCTGAACATTACGTTTCCGCCGAAAATCTGGCCGGAAGAGCCGTCCATACGCACGTATGAAGTGGCCTTTACGAACATTAAAATGTTCCGCTATATCATCAATTCCATCATCGTCAGCGCAGGCGTTATCGTTGTCAGCTCGCTGTCCGCGCTGCTGTCCGGTTATGCCCTCTCCAAGCTGCGGTTCAAAGGGGCGAGCCTGGTGCTTCTGCTGGCGCTGAGTACGATGATGATTCCGTTTGAAATGACCATGATTCCGCAGTATCTGCTCTTCAGCAAGCTGGGGCTTCTGGACAATTATCTGGCTTTTTATTTACCAGCACTTAACTATGCCTTCGGCACGTTTTTGGCCAAAGCCTTCATCGACCAGCTGCCGTCCAGCCTGCGCGAAGCCGCCATTCTCGACGGCGCCGGGGAGTTCACCGTTTTCGGCCGGGTGTATTTGCCGCTCTGCACGCCGATTATCGCCACCATGATCATCCTCCTGTTCCTGGGCGTGTGGAACGAAATGCTGTGGCCGCTGCTGGTGCTGAAGAACGCTGCCAAATATACGATCCAGATCGGCCTGGCGATGTTTACCTATAACAATGGCATCAACCAACAGCCCTCGATCATTATGGCTGCAACGGCGGTCAGTCTCATTCCTGTCGTCGTCGTATATATGTTTTTGCAGCGTTACATTATCGAAAGCATTGCTTTGTCCGGGATCAAGCAGTAAACCCGGCGAAGCGCGGCCTTGGGGCCGCACGGCACCTATGATGATTGCGAACAAACTGATTATGAAAAGGGGGAACATGCATGAAAAAATGGCTTATGCTGCTGCTGTCCTGCACGCTCGTATTCACGCTGGCAGCCTGCTCTGAAGGGTCAGGCAAGGACGTGACCGGCGGCGTGGAGATCAAGCAAGTCTCCGACATGAAAGGAACCGTCCGGGTGGCGCTGGCCGGATGGCAGCTCGACAACGGCATCAACGCGCAGACGGGCAATCCGACGATCGGGCTGACCGAGTACATGGATAAGACGTTCAAGAAAATGTACCCAAATATCAAGGTGGAGCTGTACCAAATTCCTTGGGAGAACGTAAAGGCCAAGCAAACGGCGATGCTCATGTCGGGGGATGCCGACGTGCTGTACACCGGGGGAGCTTTTGCCTCCCAATGGTATCAGGACGGACTGCTGCGTGATCTGGACGACCTGATCAAAGAAGACACATCGTTTGATCCCGGCATTTATCTGGACGGCATAATGAACAATTCCTACAGCACCAAGTCGCCGGACGGATCCAAGCAGTTCGGGATTCCAGCCGTGCTGGGCCGCCGCATGACGATCTATGACAAAAAGCTGTTCAGCGACTGGGGCGTCGAAGGCTTGACGGAGAAAGCGACCCCGGAAGAAATTTTGGAAAAAGCCAAAAAGATGACCGGCAAAAATCCGAAAACCGGCGAGCAGAACTACGGCGTATACTGGTCGGGCAACTCGCTGAACGGCTCCACTTTTGTGGCGCTGACCCTGGCTTTCGGAGCGAAAGGGGCCGAAGGCTCGCTGAAAGACGTAAAGTCGATCAAATGGCATCTGAACACCCCGGAAATGGTGAAGGTCATGGAATGGCTTAAGGAAGCCGCAAAGCTGCCGCCGGCCGGCTTTATCACAGCCCAGGGAGCGGAAAACTTCGGGCTTGAGAAAAATAACATCGCGATTGCGCTGGACAGCACCGGCGGCGCGACGATGAACGAATTTATCGCAAACAATAACAAGGATTTACTGGACCGGTTCGAGCCGGTGATGAATATGGGGCCGAAAGGTGAAGGCTGGGTGGCCGTGGATCCGTTCGTCATGGCGAAGAACGCCAAGGACGTGAAAGCTTCCTGGGAAGTTCTCAAATTCCTGACCAGCCCGATGACGCAAAAATATACGTATGAGAACTTCGCGATGACACCGACGATCAAGCAGGCCGATTTTGTGAAGCCGGAAGACAAATATGTGAAAAAGGCGCTGGACATCGCCAATGTCGGGCACTCCGAGCTGATGGACGAAGCCAATCCGTTCTATATGAGCGATATCGTCCCGGCCGTCAACGGCTTTATCAGCAAGGCGGCTTCCGGCAACGCGCCGGACATCCAGCAGTTCCTGGACGAACTGCAGGACCGCGCGGAGAAATGGTCTGCCAATCTGAAGTGACAGGTTAAAGCGAGTGCAGGGCCCTTCACGGGGCCTTTGCACTTCCTTTTTACCAGGAGACGCAAGGACGATATTCGAAATTGTAGCTGCCTAGCGGCAGGAGCAAATGATCCCATTGCGTGTGTTTGAAAAACAGTATGTAAGGAGGTCCCATGATGGTTCGTGTTGGTTTGGTCGGGGCAGGCGGAATCGCCTCCGAGCATTTGAAGCATATTGACGATCATGATCAGGCAGAGCTGGTCGCCGTGTGCGATATTTCCGCGAAGCAGGCGGAATTAGCCGTAAAACGGTATGGTGGAGTCGCTTATACGGATATCCGGCGGATGCTGGCGAACGAGCAGCTGGATGCGCTCTTTGTGTGCATCCCCCCCTTTGCCCATGGCGATATTGAAGAGCAGGCGGCAGGAAGAGGCATTCATCTGCTGGTGGAAAAGCCGCTGGGTCTGGATATGGGCACTGTACGGCAAAAAGCGGATTTTATCCGGAAAGCGGGCGTTATGACGGCCACAGGCTACTGCCTAAGGTATATGGAGCCGGTACAGAAGGCGAAACAGTACCTGGCCGGTAAAGAAATCGCCATGGTGCGGGCCCACAGGTTCGGCGGGTTGCCGGATACCCCTTGGTGGGTGGACCATACCAAATCGGGCGGACAGCTGGTAGAGCAGACGACCCATAATGTGGATCTTATGCTGTACTTGGCCGGAACAGTCCACAAGGTCAGTGCCGACATGGCCCTGCTGCTGAACAGGGATGTTCCCGGTATTACGACGCCGGATGCCGCTTCGGTCAACCTGGTGTTCGATTCGGGCGCAATCGGTCACATTGACACCGGTTTTCTACCTCAGCCGGACAGCCGTTCCTCCCTGGAGATCATTGGAAGGGATTTCAGATTGACGCTCGAAGGAACATCACTTACCATTTTGGAACCGGAGCAGACGATCATTCTTCGCGGTAAATCCGATTTCTACAAAGTCCAGGACGACGCTTTCATTCGGGCCGTTGCCACGGGTGACCAGAGCATAATTCTGGCCCCGTATGAAGAAGCGATGCACACGCTGGAAGTGACGCTGGCTGCCAACGAATCGGCACGAAGCGGATTGCCGGTGACCATAACCAAGAGGGGGTAAATATAGAGCCCCTCCAGGAGCCTGCGGGCTCCTTTTTTGCGTATCCGGATAGCCGTAAGGAGTGCATAAACATATCGATGCCGTGCATAATCACGCCCTTTTCCATAATCAGGATATGACGGAGTATTCCAGAATAGAATCTGGTAAACCGTTTTCGATCTATCAATTTGGATTTTTTGGATTCAGTGATTGTATACGTCAATTCGATGAAGGAAACAGTCACAGTTAAGCCAATTTGTATCATCATTACGATGAGGGTTGCGCCTTCTAAAAGAAAATAATTTCCGGATCGAAGGCTCCATTCTCTATCAGGAAACGGGATTACCGGCATTCCCTAGTTCTTGTTTTCTTGCGAAGATCTTGCTTCTGCTGTCCCAAACAAGGTAAACTCAAACTTAGGCATAAAAAGAGCTGGAACAAGAAGGAAGGATTAGCATGTTGGATCTGAATGTAAATGAGCCGGATCAGCTGGTTCAGGTTGCCCATGCATTGTCCACCCGGGCGAGGGTGGATATGCTGAAACTGCTCTATACGCGGAGCATGAATATAATAGAAATTTCGGAAGCACTCAAGCTGCCGGTGTCGACAGTGGCGAACAACGTCAAAATTTTGGAGGCCGCCAAGCTGCTGACGACAGAGCTTCTGCCAGCGGCCCGGGGGGCGATGAAGGTATGCACCCGCAGTTATGATGACATCCATATCAGTCTCAACCCGGCGATCCAATCGACCAAGGAAAATTATGGCGTGTATGAGGTCGAAATTCCGATCGGATTGTACAGCGATTGCGAAGTATACCCGACCTGCGGCATGGCGAGCGGCACCGAAATGATCATCCGGGAAGACGAGCCGGCGAGCTTCTACCATCCGAAGCATATCGATGCGCAGATCATCTGGTTCCGGAAAGGTTACTTGGAGTACATTTTGCCGCTGGAGCTTCCGCAAAACGTCAAAATCAAATCGCTTGAGCTGTCCATGGAAATCTGCTCGGAGGCGCCCAACTTCGATAACGATTGGCCCTCGGACATATCGGTCTGGCTGAACGGGCTTGAGATCGGGATGTGGACGAGTCCGGGGGATTTCGGGGACCGCCGCGGCAGGCTGAACCCCTCCTGGTGGCTCGATTGGACGACGCAGTACGGCCTCTTGAAAACGTGGCGGGTCGATGAGGACCGAACGACGCTGGATATGAAAAAGGTATCGGATGTGGGCATCAACGATCTTCATCTGGAAGGGCGTCCGAATTTGCGCCTGCGGATCGGCGTGGATCCAAATGCGGTCCATAAAGGCGGGGTGAACATCTTCGGGCGGCAGTTCGGCGATTATGAGCAGGACATCAAGATGCGTATTCAATATGTTCCCCTCACGGAGGAAGCGTAAAACCTTTGTTACAACAAGTTTGTAACAATGGTTTTTTTGTTTCTGTCACCGTGCTTGTGGATTTTTATGGGAAAAGAGCGTGGTTAAGGCAATTCCTTCTTGCTGATAAAGCGATGAAGCCAATTTGATATGCACGAGAATAAAAACAGATCAAAATTTTTATTACAAAAAAATGAAATGAATGCGTTGACAAAATAGAAATTTCGCCGTAATATAGCCCCATAAGAACAATAAAATTGTAATAAAACAATAACGTTGTTCTTTAGAACGACTACGGTGACGAAAATGGGGGGTACGTATGAGAAGAAAATTCAGCTTCATGTGGATCACATTACTGTCTCTGACCTTATTGCTCAGCGCCTGCGGCAGCGGCGGCAGCGGCAGCAGTGGTGGGGCGGACAGTACAGGCGGAGACGCGTCCGGCGGTACTGGTGAAAGCGCTTCGACGGATACGGGCGGCGGCAGCGGCGAGAAAGTGAACCTTTCCTTCTGGACGCTGTTTGACGGCGGAGACGGTGATAACATGCAGGCGATGGTAGACCAGTTCAATAAAGAGCATCCCGATATTCAGGTGAAAAATACGAAGCTCGTCTGGGGCGAGTATTATACGAAGCTGATCACAGCGGTTGGCGCAGGCAACGGTCCGGATGTGGGCATCTCCCATATTTCCCGTCTTCCCGACCTGATCAATCAGGGAGTTGCCACCGAGCTGGACGATTCGGCAAAGGATGCCAACATCGACTGGAGCACGTTCAACCAGAACATTCTGGAAGCTTCCGTTTACGATGACAAGCATTATGCGGTTCCGATCGATACACATCCGTTTATTATGTACTACAATAAAAAGCTGCTTAAAGACGCAGGGCTGCTCGGCGAAGACGGCAAACCGGTTCTGGAGCAATCGGGCGAGGGATTCATCAAGTTTCTGACAACGCTGAAAGAGAAGCTTCCGAAAGGCAAATATCCGTTTGCGCTTTCGAGCTCCAACGATGATCCATTCCGTTTCTGGTGGGCACTTTATTCGCAGCAGGGCGGCAATGACGTCGTATCCGACGATCTGAAATCAGCCGACATCGACAAAGACAAAGCCGTAAAAGCCGCGGATTATATCAAGGACTTATACCATAAGTACAATTTCATCAAGCTGAACGACCCGGATTTCTATAAAACGTTCCAGAGCGGGAATGCGGCGATCATGATGACCGGCGTGTGGGCGACCGGAACGTGGGAGAAAACGAAAGGGCTGGAATTCGGGGCCATGCCGATCCCTAAAGTTTTCGATCAGGAAGCGACATGGGGCGATTCGCATACGATCATTCTGCCGGCAACGAGCAAAGAAGATCCGGAGAAACGCAAAGCTGCACTGATTTTCGCCAACTGGATCGCCGACCACGGAGAAATCTGGGCGAAAGCGGGCCATATCCCTTCGAAGCCAGCCGTATTCGACAAGCCGGAATTCAAAGAGATGCCGTACCGGAGCGATTATGTCTCGGTGGCAAGCACAGTTAAATTCAACAAGCATTCCGATAAGAACTGGCAGATCCGTGATAACGCGCTCTTTAAATATTTGAACGAAGTTTGGTCCAACAAGATGTCGAGCTCGGATGCCGTTGACAAAATGCAAACCGAGATCGGTAAAGTTTTAAGCGAGTAACCATGAGGGTATGATCCATCAGACAGGTTTGGGGCGGCTGGCTCCAAGCCTGCCTGAGCGATGTGGGAGAGGAAGGTGAGTCATGAAGAAGCTTCGGATCGACTTGCAGGCACTGATTTTTTTACTGCCCTTTCTGATTGTGTATGTGTTGTTTACGATCTGGCCGATGATTAAGGGCGCTCAGATGAGCTTTTATAAATGGACCCTGATCCGGAAGATGAAATATGTCGGGTGGGACAATTTCCAGCGCATGTTTCATGACGACCAGTTCTGGGCTGCGGTTTGGCATTCTACGATTTTCGTCTTTCTAACGACGCCGACCATGATTGTGCTGGCCATCGCGCTGGCACTTATCGCGAACCGGAAATCCAAGCTGCAGAAGCTGTACCGCAGCGCGTTTTTTCTGCCGAGCATTCTTTCGGTTTCGGTGGCATCGTATTTGGGGTTGTTTATGTTCCAGCCCTATACCGGCTTCATTAACGGGATTCTGCATGGACTCGGCATCCTGGCGGAAGGGAAAGAGATCTTCTGGCTCACCGAGCCGTCACTGGCCTGGATTGCGGTCGCCGCTCTGACGCTGTGGTGGACGGTGGGGTTCAACTTTATTTTGTATCTGTCCGCCATGCAGGAAATTCCGGACGAAATTTATGAGGCGGCATCGCTGGACGGAGCGGCCAAAGGGCAGATGTTCTGGCGGATCACGCTGCCGATGATGAATTCGATCACACGGATGATTCTGATGCTGCAAATTATCGCTTCCTATAAAGTGTTCATGCAAATTTACATCATTACGGGCGGCGGACCGCTGGATTCGACAAGGCCGATCATCCAGTACATTTACCAGAGCGGTTTCAAAAAAAATGACCTGGGTTACGCGGCGACGATGTCCTATATGCTGTTTGCGATTTTGCTCGTATTGTCGATTATCCAGTATGTCGTTAACAACCGGAAGGAGGCGGCTTAAGGCATGAAATGGGTATACCGGATCATTTCTGTCATCGCGGCGTGCGTGTTTCTGGTTCCGCTGGTCTGGATGCTGGTCGTATCGATCAAGCAGGAAGGGATGAAGGTCTCCGGTTTGTTCGACTGGTTTACGCCGCCATATTCTTTCGCGGTGTACGGACAAATTATCAGCGGTACCAAGCTGATGCAGTGGGTGTGGAACAGCTTCTTCGTCGCAGGCGTCGTCACGGTTCTGACCGTTCTAGTTGCGGCTATGGCGGCTTATGCGTTGTCCAAAATTCCTTTCCGGTTTAAAGCCATCATGTTCTTTTTCATTTTGGCGGGTCTTCTCGTTCCCGGCGAAGCAACCATCATTCCGCTGTATCAGGTCGCCAAGGACATGCATTTGCTGAATTCGTACCAGGGGTTGATCGTCACAGCGCTGGCTTCGCCGATGGCGGTTATCGTGCTTAAAGGATTTTTTGACGGCATCCCGAACGACCTGATTGAGAGCGTGCAGATGGATGGAGGCGGCGTATGGAAAATATTCGCGGTGATCATGCTACCGCTGACCCGGCCGGCGCTCGCGTCGATGGCGATTCTGACCTTTATCGGCTCGTGGAACAATTTCCTGTGGCCATTCCTGTCGCTGACAAACGACAAGCTGTTTACGCTGCCGATGGGAATTCCGACCTTGATGAGTCAGTACTCGGAGGATTACGTGAAGCCGATGGTTGTGAACACGCTGTCTTCCATCCCGATCATTATTCTGTTTGTGATCTTTGAACGGCAAATTATCAAGGGGATCAGCCTGTCGGGGATTAAAGGGTGAGCGGCTCGGCCGTAGCCGGGATTGAGCCGAAGCGGCGCGAGCGTGCCATCGATCTGTTCAAAGGACTGCTGATCGTCGGGATGGTGTACTGCCACACGCTGCAATTTTTCAGCGATCCGGTCGTGTACCCGTCCATCAGCCGCTGGATCGATTTCTTCAACCTCATCACCTTCTCGGGGTTTGTGTTCAGCTTCGGGTATGTATCGCAGCTTGCTTATTATTCCAAGCCGTTTCGCAGCGCTTGCCCGCGGATGCTGACAGCCGCGCTGAAAACACTGCTGGCCTTTTATGTATCCGGAACGGCGTTCAGGGTGTTCCATGACGGAGCGCCGCTCCAATGGGACACGATTCGGCCGATCATGCTGCTGAAGGATATTCCTGGCTGGTCCGAGTTCCTGGTGTCTTTTACGTATTTGATGGTCCTCGGCTTGGTGCTGTTCGTTCCGCTGCGCTGGCTATCCGGGCGAAAGTGGCTGGGTTTTCTGGCGGCAGGCCTGCTGCTTGCAGGGACGCTGTTTCCTTATGGAGCGGTCCATGTTCCCCAGCTTGGGTTATTGGTCGGCACGAGGGATTTCGCCTCGTTTCCGCCTGTTCAATATTTTCCGTATTACCTGCTTGGGATCTTGTTCGCCAAATACCGGATTCGCTTCGACTGGCTCGTTCTCGCCGGATCGGTGCTTGCAACCGGTCTGTTTGCGGCAAATTGGCGGTATGCCGGGGAGCTTCCCTCGCGGTTTCCGCCTTCATTGTTCTGGATTATCGGTGCTGCCTTCATATTATATGGTTATTATTTGCTGGCCAGGGTATTGGAACGCATTCCGTACGCGTTTGGCTTTCTGGAGTCGATGGGGCGGAACGTGCTTTTGTATCTGGTGCTCAGCAATTTACTGATTTTTACGGTAAAAAGCAGCTGGCCGGATCTTCTCGTCGGAAGCGGCGGCGGCTTGCTGTACGCGGCAGGCTGGCTCGCCGTATGCGGATTTTGCAGCTGGATCGTTACCAAGCGTACGCGCTAAATGTGATTACTTCAAAGGAGTAGAGAGAAATGACAGAGATGCTGCGCGGCGAATATCCTCGCCCACAATTGGTTAGAGCGGATTGGCTCAACCTTAACGGAGTATGGAATTTTGAATTTGATGACGAAGCGGCCGGCGAGAGGGAAAAATGGTACGAGCATCCTTCCTTCTCGCGGACCATCCAGGTTCCGTTTTGCTATCAGAGCAAGCTGAGCGGAATCGGAGATCCTTCGTTCCATGATATCGTGTGGTACCATCGGAACTTTACGGTGCCAACAGCGTACCAAGGCAAGCGGCTGATTCTGAATTTCGGTGCCGTGGATTATGAATGCAAAGTATGGGTGAACGGCAGGCTCGCGGCTATCCACGAAGGCGGTCATACCCCGTTTGACGCGGATATTACGGACCTGCTTCAGGGAGCGGACAACTCGATCGTGGTCAAAGCCGTCGATTACAGCCGGGACGCGGCGCTTCCGCGGGGCAAGCAGTACTGGGAGGAACAATCCGCCGGGATCTTCTATACGAGAACGACGGGAATTTGGCAGACGGTATGGATCGAACCTGTGCATGACCTCCATATCCGTAGGATTCGGCTGACGCCGGATATCGATACGAATGAAGTGTCCCTGCAGGCTTTCGTTCAGGGCTGGGACACCCGGGCCAAGCTTCAATTAAAGTCGGTTATTTCTTTCGCGGGGCAAGTCGTTTCCGAAGATACCTATTCGGTGACGGGGAAAGACGAGATGCGCCGCATCCGCCTGCACGATTTTAACGATCATGGCTTGGGGCGCTGGTGGTCGCCTGAACGTCCGAATTTGTATGACTTGGAGCTGACGCTCCTGGTTGACGGAGAAGCGGTGGATACCGTCGCCAGTTACTTCGGCATGCGGAAAATTTCGATCGAGGACGGCGTCGTTCTGCTCAATAACCGTCCTTATTATATGAAAATGGTGCTGGACCAGGGGTATTTTCCGGACGGCCTGCTGACCGCTCCTTCCGATGAAGCGCTGAAAAAAGACATTGAGCTGACGAAGGAAATGGGATTTAACGGCGCCCGGAAGCATCAAAAGATCGAAGACCCACGTTACCTGTACTGGGCGGACCGTTTGGGCCTGCTTGTCTGGGGAGAAATGGCCAACGCGTTCCGGTTCACGGAAACCTATGCCGGTCAGATCACCCGGGAATGGCTGCAGGCGGTGGAGCGGGATTATAATCATCCCTGCATCGTGGCCTGGGTTCCGCTCAATGAAAGCTGGGGCGTAACGAATATTTTGGTGAGTCCTGCCGAGCAGCAGCATGCGCTGGCGCTGTATCACATGACCAAATCGCTGGACATGTCACGTCCGGTCATCTCTAACGACGGCTGGGAACTGGTCAAGACCGACCTGGTTACTATTCATGATTACGAATGGCGCAAAGAAGTGCTGGCAGACCGCTATTCGACCGTGGAGCAGGCGCTTCAGGCAAAACCGGGCAACCGCTGGATTCTGGTGCCGGGGTATCCTTATGAAGGACAGCCGCTGCTGCTTACCGAATTCGGCGGAATCTCATTCCAGAAGGGGAACCAGGAAGGGTGGGGTTACTCCGGAGCGTCGAATGAGGAAGATTTCGAACGGCGCCTGGCCGACGTGGTTCAGGGCGCTCTAGCTTCGCCCGTGCTTCAGGGCTTCTGCTATACGCAGCTGACGGACGTCGAACAGGAAATTAACGGTTTGCTGACATACGACCGGCAGCCAAAGATTCCGCTGGAGAAGATCCGTGAGATTGTGCAGGGACGTTGATACAGCTTTTAAAATAGAGTGGCTAATATGTAAATAAAGAGTGAAGAGGGCCCCGTTTCGGGGCTTTCTTTTTTTGTAAATGGTGGCATCGCCTAGTTAATCGGTATAAAGACTGTTATAATATATAAGACAAAGATATGATTGATCTGGATAATGTGGGCCCTTTCTTTGTTTAGAACCATCGCGTGACCAATGGAACTCAGAGTCCGAATAAAACCATGGTGATACAGGAAAAGGGGAATGAGAAATGGAAATGAAACTGATTTTTACAAACAAAGGCAAAAATGCCATCGGGAACTTCGAAAACGAGGAGCTGATCGAAGTGTTCACGAGGTACAGTAAGACATTGATGAAAAAGTACGATCTTGTCGTGTCGGTTCCCTCTGAAGATAACCGCGACATTACGGCCGACGGTACCATCAATGTGCAACTGAACGACGTCAAATGCGATGTTCAAACGTTCTTCAAGGAACTGGCCAGAGATGTGAAGGTTCCGTTAAAGAAACGGCTGGACGCCGGCGAGACGCTGGATGGCGTGTTTAAGGCGGAGTTGGTCAAATAAGGCATTAGAATAATCGTTAATGAAGAAAAGGGAGCCGGCGGGCTCCCTTTTTTTTGATGATCGAGCGGAACCACACAAATAACAGCTTAGCCTTTTAGAGCGGATATTCATCCGTTCACGGCTGCAGCACCGGCCGTTAATTCCGACCAGACCGCCTTCACGTCTCCGGCTTTCATAATTTTTCCGAAGTAATGCCCAATGTTCGATAGGGTCATTTCGTGGGCCTCGGCAGAGGAACCGGCGCAGGCGTCCTCGACGAGCGTCACGTTATAGTCGAGCATAAATGCGTCCCTGGCGGTCGACTCCACGCATACGTTTGTGAGGACGCCGGTCAGGACAACGGATTTGCACCCCAGAGAGCGCAGCATCAAATCGAGGTTGGTGCCGATAAATGCGCTGTACCGATGCTTTTCCACCACATAATCGCCCTCCTTGGGCTCCAGCCCGTACAGCTCCGTGCCCCAACTTCCCTTCTCGACGATCCGAAGCGGGTTGCCGCTGGCAGTATGCTGCAGCTCCCATGCCTGGGAGGTAGTGCCCGCATCCAACGTCATTTGTACGAAGATGACCGGCACCCCGCTAGCCCTCGCTTGACCGGTAAGGTCATGGATGGGCCGCACACAAGCCTGGAACGCCGGAATATCAACGATTCCCGCGCGGCCGCAGGCTCCGTTTTCGTGGCAAAAATCGTTTTGCATGTCAATAATGATCAGGGCGGTATCCTCCGGATGAAGCCATGCATGGGTACTCAAATGAAATCCCTCCAAAATAAATATTGTTGTATTTATGTCAAATAATATAACATTAAAACCCCGATTACAGGATATCGCACTTTTTTATACCCTGAATCACAAGAAGTGTGATATAAATAGGATGATGTATGTTATTTATTCTTACACAATCGAAAATTCCTCCGACCTGCTGATCGGTAAAACCAATTTTTATGGAAGGTGGGGATGGAATGGATCTGGAAGGTCTGCATTCATTTGCAACGATCGCCAAGGAGAAGAGCATTTCCAAGGCTGCCCAGACGCTGCATGTCACCCAGCCGACGCTTAGCGCGAGAATACGCAAGCTGGAGGAGGGGATGGGAGTCAAGCTGCTGGACCGGGGGTGGGACGGAGTGAAGCTGACGCAGGAAGGGCATTATTTTCTGTATTATGCGATCCAGATGGTAAGCCAGTTCAACAATGCCTCCGCGATGCTGAACAAAGCAGACCTGCTGAAGTTCGATCGCTCCCTTGCCGAAGTGACCCGCATGGACCGGATGGTGATCGGCGTCGACACCGGACTGTCCAGCAGGTTCGTGTACCCTCTGGTTGCCGAATTGCAGCGCATTCGCCCCGATCTGAAGTGTAAGTATGTTTCCCGTTCGTCCATGCTGCTCATTGATCTGATCGAGTACGGGGTCATCGATATCGGGCTGTTTTATGATGTGAAGGAATCCCGCCATTTGCAGCCGGTGCATCTTCTGGACGACGAATGGGTGCTGCTGTGTTCGGAAGAAGCCTACCGGGGCGTGATCCGCAAGGATGATGACCTTATCGACGTGCTCAAGCATGACATGTTCGTGCTGTTCGAAAATCCGATCGCCACCTACGTGAATGTATGGGAGGTGCTGTCCAGACTGTTTGGGTCCACGCCCGACAAGTTCCAAATCGTGGACAGCAGCGATATGATGCTGGGGGTTGTGGCCAACGGCCAGGGATACACGTTCGTACCCAAATGCTACGTCCCTGAGTTGTACCTGGAGGCCTATCCGATCCGAATGATCCCTTTTGGTTCCATGCTGCCGGCTCTGCCGGTATACATGGCATACTCGGAAACCGTCCAGCTCGACGTGCCGATCGGCGAATTGCAGCGCAGGCTGCTTGCCAGATACAAGCCGGGCGCAGGGCACACCGCCGCTTCCGGCGGTTTGAATGGATAAGGAGACAAATACAAAATGGGAGCACCCTCCTGGATGAAATGAGCCGGGAGGGTGCTTTTTTGCTTGTGTGGATTCAAACGAAGAAGTCGATCGTGCACGGATTCATCATGATGCGGGTGCAGCGGTTGGAGTTGTCATACCTTTTCTAAACATCGGCTGGATGACGGGCTCGATGCCCTCGACATCGATGTCATACAAAGTTCCTAGAAGCGAAAGGAGCGGAATGGCGGCAGACGCTGCCGCTTCTATACGCTCTTTGGCCATCGGGATGCCGATGATCGCTGCCTGCAGAACCTCGGCGGTGCTTTCTTCCGCCTCCCTTTCTTTCCGGGTGGTGGCTGTTAGCTTGTATTCGTTATCCATGTTATTCCTCCTCTGGTATGGTATGTAGCAGGCTGATTCGTCTGTCCACTGATCAGGTGATATGCGGAAACCGGTTTTTCGACTAGTCCAGCTCCGGATGACGGAAATGCCAGTCCGTGCTTTGTTCATACGCATGGCCGATGCCGAGGAGCTCCGCTTCGGCAAACGGTTTGCCGATGAGCTGCATGCTGATCGGCATCCCTGCAGCCGAGAAGCCGCAGGGCATGGCGAGGCTCGGCAGGCCGGTTACGTTCGTCGGCATGGTCAGTTCAGCGAAGCGCATGCTGATTTCGACGTCGTGGATGCCAGGCGCAGTTGCCGGGAGGGTCGGGGTAAGCAGGACGTCGGCTGCAGATAGCGCCTGCATATACTCCTGCTGCAGGAGCCGGCGCGCCCGCTGAGACTGCAAATAGTGGACGGCCGGGATCAGGCGGGCGCCTTCGATCATTCCCCTGACATCCGGTCCGTACTGCTCCGGCTGTTCCCGGTACCACTTCTCGTGAATGGAGGCGACTTCGCCCATGCAAATACCGTTGCCGATCGCGCTGACACGGCTTAGGAGCGGTATCTCCACTTCAATGACATTCGCTCCAAGCAGCTTGAACTGCCCCATGGCTGCCTGAAGGGCGGCCTCCACCTCCGGATCAATGCCATCGTAGTAAAAGGACGAGGGAATCCCGATGGTGATGCCGTGCAGATCGCCGCGAAGCATACCGGTGAAATCCGGGACCGATACGTCGGCCGACGTATCGTCCAGCGGATCATACCCCGCCATAGCCTGAAGGCAGATGGCGGCGTCTTGGATCGAGCGGGTCAGCGGGCCGGCGTGGTCCAGCGACCACGACAGCGGAAAAATGCCATGGCGGCTGACCCTTCCGTATGTCGGCTTCAGGCCGACGATGCCGCAGGCCGCTGCGGGAATGCGGACTGAGCCGCCGGTGTCCGTGCCTGTGCCCATGTAGGCAAGTCCGGCCGCTACGGCCGATCCCGAGCCACCGCTTGAGCCGCCCGGCGATTTCTCCAGGTTCCACGGATTGCGGCAGGGACCGAAATGAGGACTGTTCGTCAGCGTCCCGGCGGCAAACTCATGGGTCTGCACTTTGCCGAGCAGGACCGCGCCTGCTTCTGCCAGCTTACGGACGACGGTGGCATCCGTATCCGGCACGAATGTTTCGAGGATTTTAGAGCCGACAGCCGTCCGGATTCCCTGGGTATTGTAAATATCTTTGTGGGCGATAGGAATTCCGTGAAGCGGACCTCTGTACTCTCCTTTCATGATTTCAACTTCGGCCGCTTTGGCCTGGGCGAGCGCGAGATCGGCCGTAACCGTTACGTACGCATTCAGCCGGGGATTGAGCGTTTCAATCCGTTCGAGAAGCATCTGCGTAATTTCGACGGGTGAAATGCGGCGGCTGCGGATCCGTTCCGATAAACCGGCGATCGTATCATACAGCAGCTCCTGATGCATGGTGGTCATAGATAACATCTCCTTTGCTAAAAAAGATTGTGGATGAGTGCTCTACCTCTCGAATGACTTGAACAAATGGATTCTTTAAGGATATCCACCCATAGTTGATTCACCTTCAACCTGTGTCATTTCTATGGGAGAATAATGGTCCTTGAACGCAAAAATCCAATCGTTTTGTGTGTAAAGGGAGGTGATTGTCAAGAAACATAACATATATTTTGCCGAAAAGGGGCTGAAATAAGGTATAGAATGTTTCGATATCCTAACATTGCAGAATTTATGTTAGTATTTATCACACAAACAACATTCCTGGCATGCTACAAAAAAAACCGATTGATCATAGGCCAGGGAGATCCAATTTTCAGAAGCTGCGAAGGAGGGAATATGATGTCAAATCTTTTGGAAATCGACAGCCTTGTCACCTCATTTTCGACCAAGAAAGGGATGGTGGATGCCGTCAGGGGAGTCACCCTTCGGGTCAAAAAAGGCAAGACGACGGTTATTCTCGGGGAATCGGGTTCGGGGAAGAGCGTCATGCTCCGTTCCATTCTGCGGCTGACGCAGCGCGGTTCGAATGTTGCCGGCAGCGTCCGGCTCGAAGGAGAAGACTTGCTGGGCAAATCGCCGAAAGAAATGGTGGGGATCCGCGGGAACCGGGTGGCGATGATATTCCAGGACGCCCTCTCGGCGCTCGACCCGCTGTACCGGGTCGGCGACCAGCTGAAGGAAACGATCAGGGCGCACCATAAAGTGGGGAGAAGGGAAGCTAAGGATAGGGTCATCGAGCTGTTCCGTAAGGTTGGCATTCCTTCGCCGGAGGAAAGGGTGCGCGCCTACCCCCATGAGATGAGTGGCGGCATGCGGCAGAGGGCGGTCATTGCGATGGCGCTCGGCTGCCGTCCCGATCTACTTCTCGCCGATGAACCGACCACCGCCCTGGACGTTACCATTCAGGCGCAAATCCTTCGGCTGTTCAAGGAGCTTCAGGCCGAGTTCGGAATGTCGATCGTGCTGGTCACCCATGATATCGGCGTGGCCGCCGAAATGGCCGACGAGGTCGCCGTCATGTATGCCGGCAAAATCGTCGAGTATGGATCGGCGGAGGAGGTTCTGACCAGACCGATGCATCCCTACACGGCCGGGCTGATTGCGGCGACGCCTCAGAGCAAGCAAACGGGAAGGCTGTCCACCATCCCCGGACAGCCGCCGCTCATTACGGAAATGCCGCCGGGATGCGCTTTTGCACAGCGCTGTCCTTATGCCGAGAGCCGGTGCACAGAGAGTGTCCCGGATTACGTAAGCGCGGGACGATCACAGCAGGCGGCCTGCTTCCAGATTGCCGGCCGGGAAAGATACGCCCAATAAAAATAATGGAACCCTGTGGAGGTGCCGGAGATGAAACCATACTCAAGCTTGAAAAAAACGTACGCCATCACACTGCTGCTTATCCTGTGCCTCTCAATGGTTCTTAGCGGGTGCGGCAGAGGCGGAGCAGCCGCCGAAGGCTCGGCGGCGAAAGGGACCTTGGTGATTGCCATGTCCGCCGCGAACATCCCGGTACCGGACACGATGCCGACCGAAGGCTACGAAGGGATGCGCTTTGTCGGCTATCAGCTGTACGACGCGCTGGTGAAATGGGATTTGACGCAGGGCGATAAGCCGGCTGAACTCACGGGCGGCCTGGCCGAATCGTGGGAACATTCGAACAGCGATCCGACCGAGTGGACCTTTCATCTGCGCCAAGGGGTTGAGTTCCATGACGGAACGCCGTTTAATGCGGATTCCGTCATCTTTGCCCTCGACCGTCTGCTGAAGCCGGATTCCCCGTATTACGATGCAAAAATTGCCGGTTCCACCGGCAGCTCGCTTCGTTTTATCGCGAAGTACGCCAAGGCGGACGAAAACACGGTTCGAATCTATACCAACGGACCATACAGCTTTCTGCTGTACGACTTGGCCAGCATCCTGATACCAAGCCCGGAAGCGGTCAAGAAATACGGCGGGGATTATGCGAATCATCCCACCGGAACAGGGCCCTTCAAATTCGTGAGCATGAAGCAGGGGCAGGAATTGGTTATGGATAAGAACGACAAGTACTGGGGCACGGTCCCGAAACTGGAACGGGTGGTGCTCCGGCCGATCAGCGATCCGTCCGCCCGGCTCGCGGCAATTCAGTCCGGGGAGGTCAACTGGGCCGAGATTCCGCCAACCGAATCGATTGAGCAGCTGAAAAGCATGGGATTCCAGGTGCTGACCAATACGTACCCGCACATTTGGCCGTATGTCCTGAACACGGCCGATGGCCCATGGAAAGACAAAAGGGTGCGGCAGGCGGCGAATTACGCCATCGACCGAGAGGGCATGAGCGCCGACTTGCTGGGTGGCGCCTCCATCCCGGCGACGCAGCTGATGTACAAAGGGCATGCTTGGTACAGTTCCGATGCGGAGCCGTATGCCTATGACCCGGACAAAGCCAAGAAGCTGCTGGCGGAAGCGGGTTATCCCAATGGCTTCTCAACCACCTTCCTGGTCCCGACAAGCGGATCCGGCAACATGTGGCCGGTGCAGATGAACGAATACGTTCAGAAGGACCTGAAGGCTGTGGGGATCGACGTGAAAATCGAATCTATCGAGTGGCAGTCGCTGCTGACCCAGTATCTTCAAGGGTTCCCCAAAGACAAGGAAGTGGGCGCAATAAATATTTCCCTTCCGACCATTGCTCCGAACTCCTTCCCGAACTTCTTCTCGTCGTCGGCTCTGTTTCCGAAAGGCTTGAATATCGGCGGATACTCTAATCCGGAGCTGGATCGGATATTGAACGAGGCGCAGACCAGCTTCGACGCCAGTAAGCGGGATGTGCTGCTGAAGCAGGCCTCGGCGATCATTGCGGAGGACGCCCCTTGGATCTTCGTCGTGCATGACCTGAACTTGAGGGTGCTCGCGCCGGATATTCACGGCTTTGTTCAGCCTCAGTCCTGGTTTGCGGATCTGACGGGCATCTCCATCGAGTAAAAAAGGGGGTATACGCGCATGGTTGCTTTTATCAGTAAACGTCTGCTTCTGTTCATCCCCACGCTGTTTGGCGTATCCGTCATCGTGTTTCTGATGCTCCAAATGGTCCCCGGAGATCCCGTCAACACGATCGTTCCTGCGGATGCGACCGAGGAAGAGCGGATGCGGGTAACACGCGAGCTTGGGCTCGACAAGCCGATTTATGTGCAGTTCATCTATTGGCTCGTCCATATGTTTCAAGGGGATATGGGGACATCTATCATCAAGCGGCTGCCGGTCAGCGAACTGCTGCTCCCGGCTGTAGGAAATACGCTGCTGCTGGCGGCGGCTTCCGCCGTCGTATCGTTCGGCCTCGGCCTGGCCATCGGCGTTTACAGCGCATACCGTCCCAAATCGTGGGCGGCTGCTCTGTTCAACGTGCTGGGACTCGCGGGAATCGGCATGCCGAATTTCTGGGCCGCGCTGATTCTGATCGGGATATTCTCCGTCAGTCTCGGCTGGCTCCCTTCCTCCGGGATGCAGAGTATCGGGGATGGGGGGCTGCTGGATACCTTCAGGCACCTGATCCTCCCGACGATTGCGGCCTCCCTGACGACGCTTGGCGTTATGACCAGGATGGTGCGCAGTACGATCGCGGGTTTGCTCCAGCAGGACTTCGTGTTCGCACTGCAGGCCAAAGGTGCGCCGGCAGGCAAAGTGCTGCGCCATGTGCTCAAGAACGGCATGCCGACCATTTTGACGGTGGCCGGGCTCCAATTCGGCTATTTGATCGGCGGCTCCGTCCTGGTGGAAACGGTCTTTGCCTGGCCCGGCATCGGCCAGTTGATCTACCAGGCGATCGGGCAGCGGGACTTTCCCATCGTCCAATCGGGCGTTCTTGTGGTAGCTGTCGCTTTTGTTCTCATCAATCTGGCAGTCGACTCACTGCATGCGGTTCTTGATCCAAGAGTAAGGCATTCTTGAAAGGAGTGGGCAGCATGGCTACCAATGTTCAATCCATTGTTCCCGATGCGGCTTCGGCCGCAAGTTTGCCAAAACAGCCCTCGCAGGCTGCCGAACGATGGCGGGCGTTCTGCAGGCGGAGAGCGGCGCTGGTCGCGCTGGTCATTCTTGCCGCGATCATCCTCGCCTGCATCGCCGCCCCGTGGCTGTCCCCGTATGATCCTTACGCGGGTAACGTCAAAGAGAGGCTTCTCCCTGTCGGGTCGGCGGGACATCTTCTTGGCACGGATGAACAAGGCCGGGATTTGCTTACCCGGATCTTTTACGGGGGGCGGCTGAGCCTGCTGTCAGGCATCGTTCCGGTCATGATCGCCGTTATCCTAGGTGGCGGGCTTGGAATCATCGCCGGATATTTTAAAGGTATCGTCAATACGCTCATCATGCGCACGCTGGATATTTTGTTCTCGTTCCCGGCGATTCTGCTGGCCATCGGCATCTCCGCTTCGCTCGGTCCGGGCATCAGCAACATCATGATCTCGGCGACGATCGTCTTCATTCCGCCGATTGCCCGCATTGCCGAAACGGCCGTGAAGGAGGTGAAGAAGGAGGAGTATATCGAAGCCGCGCTGTCCAGCGGGGCCGGAACGGGGCTCATCATCCGTTTTCATGTCGTAAACAACATTTTTTCTCGACTGTTTGTCTACAGCACGACCCAGATCGGCATCTGCCTCATGCTCGCGTCCGGTCTGAGCTTTCTGGGACTCGGCGTATCGCCGCCGACGCCGGAGTGGGGATTTATGCTGAACAATTTGAAGCAAGTCATATTTATTGACCCTATCGTTACGATCGTCCCGGGCATCTTTATATTCGTCACATCGCTTGCGCTCAACATCGTATCCGACGCCTTGTCGGATGTACTGGACAGTAAAGGTTAAGGAGGGATAACGGATGGAGGACATTCTTGAAGTGACCGATGTCAGCAAGACCTTTCCCCTGCGGGGAATATTCGGACAGAGCAAGGGAGGGGTGTCCGCTGTCAACGGGGTATCCTTCACGCTGAAATCCAAGGGTACGCTCGGCATCGTCGGCGAGTCCGGATGCGGCAAGTCTACTTTGGCCCGGCTGATCATGAGACTGATTGAGCCTGACCAAGGGCAGGTCCGATACAAGAACGAGGATTTGCTGAAGCTCGGCGGTTCCGATTTGAAGAAAATGAGGAAACGGATTCAAATGGTGTTTCAAAATCCTTATTCTTCGCTGAATCCGAAGCTGACCATTCTGGACAATGTGGCGTTCCCGCTGTGGGCCAATGGAACCGGGCGGGCTGCCGCCAGTACGCAGGCATACCGTTATTTGGATGCGGTAGGCTTGCCCAAATCCTATGCCGCGAAGTATCCGCATCATTTAAGCGGCGGGCAGAGGCAGCGCGTGGCCATTGCCAGGGCGCTCGTGCTCGAACCGGACATCGTCATTGCCGACGAGGCAGTGTCGGCGCTGGACAAATCGGTGCAGGCCCAGGCGCTGAACCTGTTTCAAGATCTGAAAAAGGAGTTCGACCTGTCGCTGATCTTTATTTCCCACGATCTGCACGTGGTGGAATATATGAGCGACGATGTCATGGTGATGTATTTGGGCGGCGTCGTGGAGAAGGGGCCGAAGGAAGAAGTTTTCGCGAATCCACGGCATCCTTACACGCAGGCGCTTCTAAAGTCGGTGCCCTCGGTGGACCTGGCCGTTCGCAAGGCGCCGGAAACCGTGCTGCTGAAGGGTGATCTCCCGAGTCCGTTGAATCCGCCGTCCGGCTGCCGCTTCCGGACGCGGTGCATGTTCGCCGAAGCGCGCTGCGCACAGAATGTGCCGGCTCTTGTTGAGGTAGGTGAGGGTCATCACACGGCGTGCTTGCTGGTACACGAAGGAATGGTGGCCGTTCAAAATTTGTAGAAGGGTGTGTGAATATACGATGACAAATCCAAAGTTCGGCTCTAGCGAGGTTCAGGACATCGTTACGGTAGCTGCGATAAATTTTCATCCCAAATGGGGGGATAAGGCGGATAATTTGAAGCGCATGAAAGGCTATGTGCGGACGGCGGCGAAGCAGGGCGCGGATTTGATATTGTTCCCGGAAACCGCGCTAACCGGCTACGGTGTCAAGGATGACGACCCTGAAATGCAGAGGCAGAATGCCGAAACGGTGCCCGGCGAATCGACGCTGGCCCTTGCAGAGCTGTCCAAGGAATACGGTGTGTATGTCGTGCTTGGGATGCCGGAGCGGGATGCGGCGGACCCGGATATCATCTACAATTCCGCGGCCGTGGTCGGTCCGGAAGGCGTAATCGGCGCCTACCGCAAAATCCATCCGGCAGCCAAGGAGTCACTATGGGCGACAAAGGGCAGCGAGCCGCTCATGTTCGACACGCCATGGGGACCGGTGGGGGTCGGCATCTGTTACGATTCCTACTGCTTCCCTGAACTGGTCCGGCATTATACCGCGCTTGGTTCGCGGATATATTTGAATCCGACGGCGATCCACAATGTGGAAGGATGGCAGGACCTGTATTACACGACGCTCAAATCGAGATCGCTGGAGAACGGCACGTTTATCGTCAGCTCGAACCTTGTCGGCCAGGATTACGATTCGTATTTTCCCGGTGGCAGCATGATCGTCGGTCCTGCAAGCCACATCGGCTCGGAATACAAGGGGGCGCCGGTCGAGGACAAGGAGGCGGTCGTGCTGGCGACCCTCGATTTGAGCCAGGCGGGAGGCCGGCTCCCGTTGTTTGAGCACAATCCGCTGACCGGTGTGCCGGACTGGAGGCCTGACATATACCTGCACATGCTGAGCGGCATAACCCGGAACGGCAAGTGGGCCGGCAGCTCGGAAAATAAGCTGCTCCCCAAGCCGTCGGCCGCCGTCATCGTGTAAACTCGTCTGCCGATAACGAACAAAAGCCGCCCTCTGCCTGGTCTGTTAGACTAGGGAGAAGGCGGCTTGTTGTTATGCTTGACATGCTCGGCGTCGGAACGACTAGAGGTCAGGGAATGCAGCCCAGCTTACCGCTGCTGTATAGCTTAGCGTTCGTCCGAAGTCAGGTCCAGCCAGTCAAGCTCCGCACGGCTCAGCTGAATCCGGGAGCCCTCGTCGCAGGAACGCAGCTCTTCTGCCGACTGGGCGCCAATCAGGGCGCAGGTCGGGAACGGCTGGTTCAGCACGTAAGCGAGGGCGATTTGGATGGCGGTCACGCCGCGCTCCTCGCCGAGCTGCTTCGCACGCTCCAGGCGCTCCCAGTTGGCGTCGCTGTAGAACACGCGGACCAGGTCGGCGTTGTCGCGGACTTCCGGCGTAAACCGGCCGGTAAAGAAGCCTCTTGCCTGGGAAGACCAGGAGAAGAGTGGAAACTGCTCGGCTTCATGCCAGGCGCAGGTTTCGGCATCGGCCGAGACGCAGCCTTTCCAGAATGGCTCGTTCGGCTTGGCAAGGCTGAGGTTCGGGCTGCTGAAGGTAAAGCCGGTCAAGCCTTTCTCGGCCGCGTAATCGTTGGCTTCCTTGATCCGCTGCCACGTCCAGTTGGAACAGCCGATGGCGCCGACGGTACCTGACTTGACATATTCGTTCAAAATTTCGATCACTTCGCCGGCAGGCACGTTCGGATCGTCCCGGTGCAGCGCGTACAGATCGATAAAATCGGTCTGCAGCCGCTTCAGGCTGGTCGTAATATCGTGCCGGATGGCTTCCTTGTTGACGCGCGGACCGTTCTGGTCGTGATGGGCGCCCTTGGTCAGGATGACGATCTGATCCCGGTTGCCGCGCTCCTTCATGTAACGGCCCAGCACTTCTTCGCTTTCCCCGCCGCAATAGATGTGGGCGGAGTCGACGGAATTGCCGCCGATGGCCAGATACGCGTCCATATTAGCCGCGGCTTTATCGTACGAATTGTGGTAAAAGTAGTCCGTGCCTTTCATCAAACGGGAAACCTTTTTATCCAGACCTTTGACCGAAATGTATTCCATGGATGATACCCTCCTAAGCTATTGTGGTTTTTTAATGGTTCGTTACAGCGCAACCCGGGTATGCTCGCGTGCAGACAGCAAGCAGGCGTCAATCACTTTCATGTTGTGAATCGCATCTTCGGGCTGGAACTGCAGCGGCGTCTTGTTAATAATGGCCCGGGCGAGCTGATCGGCCTGCAGGCTGTATGCGTTTACATGAGGAACCTCGATTTCGCTCCGCTCCCCGCGTACGGTCAAGTAGAAGTTGCCGCTGCCTGGCGTCGGTGTAACGTAGGCTGAAGGCACCTCGATGATGCCGTCCGTGCCGAGGATTTCCAGCGGATTGCGCGACGCGGCCCACATGGCGCAGTCGAAGGTCAGTGCGACGGAGCCGTCAAATTCGATGAGGCCGGAGGCCATCATATCGACATCGTCATGCTCCGGCGAGAAAAAGGCGTTCACCGTGACGGCGATCGGTTCCTTGCCGAGCAGCAGCCGAGCCGCGTTGATCGGATAGCATCCGACGTCGTAGATCGAGCCGCCGCCCCAATCCTTGCGGTAGCGGACGTTCGTTTTGTCGCCGGCGTTGTTAAAAGTAAAGGCGCTGCGGATGCCGCGGACTTCGCCGATTTGGCCCGAGTCGATAATCTGCTTGATCTTGTCGTAGCGGGGGTGGTAACGGTACATGAAGGCTTCGGACAAGTACACGCCCGCTTTGGCGGCGGCTTGAGCCATTTCGGCTGCTTCGCTTTCGGTTAGGGCCAGCGGCTTCTCGCACAGGATATGCTTGCCGGCTTCCGCCGCGCGGATTGTCCACTCTTTATGAAGATGATTCGGCAAAGGAATGTATACGACGTCGATGGACGGATCCTCAAGCAGCGCCTCGTAGCTTCCGTAAGCGACCGGAATATTCAGGTCCGCCGCCGTCTGCTTAGCTTTCTCCTCGTTGCGGCTGGCGATGGCGGCGACTTCATTCAGCTCGGACTGCTGCACCCCGGGAATGACCGAGCGCTTGGCGATGCCCGCGCAGCCCAGGACGCCCCATTTCAATTTCTGGCTCATGTTCGTGTATCATCTCCTCAAGAAGCTTATTTATGATTATATTGCGATTATAAAAGATTATATTTAAAATTAATATAATACGATTTTGCAATGTATTATAACAATATTGTCATTTGGGGTGAGGACAGGTGAAGCGGCAAAGCCATTTGCTGACCCTTCCGTCGATGCCGTTTTTCTGTTTTCCCGAATCGGTCGGCTTTTACCGGAACGATCCGGGTCACAGTGTATTCCGGGAGGCGGGGGCCTTGAACAATTTCAACATTCATTACGTGGCTGCAGGCAGAGGGTACGTGGAAGTGGAGGATGTGGTCTACGAGCTGGGGCCGGGAGAGGCGGTGCTGTATTTTCCCATGCAGCGCCAGCGGTACTACAGCAGCGAGGAAGACCCGTGGGATATCCGCTGGTTTCACTTCTACGGGAGCGGTCTGCAGGATTATTTGATCGAACGCGGTCTGCACCACAGCCTCTTATGGACGATCCGCCAATCGGCTTCGTTTGAGCAGGCGCACGAAAATCTGCTGCAGGAGGCGGAAGAGCACCGGATGCTCCACCCGGTCCGCCTCTCGACACTTACTTACGCGCTGCTGGCCGAATTTATCGAGCATGCCACGCCGTTGTCTCCGGTCAAATCGAACAATTCGGGCAGCCGGATCCTGGAGCTGCTTCCGGTCATGCAGCAGGAGGCGGTCAAGCCGTTCATCCTGGAGGATTGGGCGGGCAGACTTGGCATATCCACCTACTACTTCTGCAAGCTGTTCCGCAGCGTAACCGAGATGACGCCGATGGAGTTCATCACGCGCTGCCGCCTTCAGATGGCGAAGCAGTGGCTGCTCGAGCGAAAGAGTGCGACGATCGGGCAGATCGCAGAGGACGCGGGTTATCCAAGCGTGAGCTATTTCAACAAGCGTTTTATGGAGCATGAGGGGATGACGCCTTCGGCTTACCGGCGGTTATACGGAGGGGCGTAAGCGTAAGGGATCATTCGGCGGTAATCCGCGGGGATCACATTTGTCCCATAATTGAGATCCTTCTTGCCACCTGACCGAATACGACCGTTACTCCTAGCAATTTTTAAAAGTACAGTAAAAAAGCCGGTCCCTCGCAAGTTGAGGGACCGGCTTGCTTTGATTTCAGTTCTTCGCTGTCTATTTACGGTTATTTCCCGTTCCTGTTCGCTGTTTCATGACCCTCCAGCTTCTCCGTACCAGCGCTGGGCGCTGGACCGCTGGACCCCCGCTTCAGCAGCTTGGTGGGCAAGAGTAGTTCGGTATACGGATGCTCGGGATGATCCATCCGCCAGAACAGCTGCTCCACGGCCTTGCGTCCGTAGAGCTTCAGGTCCACATCCATCGTCGTAATTTGAGGCGTGGACACCTGAGACAAATAGCCGTTGTCGAAGCTGACGACGGAGACGTCCTCCGGCACGCGGTAACCCGATTGCTGCAGGGCCGAATTCAGGTAAAAGCCGAGCCCGTCGTTGACGCAGAACCATGCCGTCGGGAGCTGTGGCAGCGTTTTTATTTTTTGCAAAATGTAATCCGTGTTCTCTACAGCATCCTTGATTACCCATGGCTCGTGGATCTCCAGTCCGAAGTCGTTCATCGCCAGTACGTATCCTTCCCAGCGCTCGTAATAACTTGGCGAAAACGAAGTGTTGGCCAACAGGCCGATCTTTCGATGTCCCAGTTCTGTCAAGTGACGGATGGCCTCATATGCACTAAACCGGTTATTGGTTAAAATGCAGTCAGCATGGATAGAGGGGTGGTGATGGTCGATGAGGACCGTCGGTTTACCCATGTTTGTAATGGTATTAATATAGTCAGTTGTAATGTGAGACAGAATGAGGATGCCGTCCACGGATTGATTGAGCAGAAACGAAGGGAGAGCCAGCTTATCAGCCGACTGTTTGCTGACCGATTGGATCAGAAGATTTTTTCCCCTGCGCACCGTTTCGCGTTCGATACTCAAATAAATTTCACCAAAGAAACTTTTCATAGAAAAGGCAAAATCAGAAGCGATCAGCGCAATATTTCCGGTCTGTTCCAGCTCGCCGGAGCGGCGCTTACGACTTTGCGAATACACATATCCCATCCGGTGTGCCGTCTCGAGGATCAGCTTCCGCGTATCTTCGCTGACCCCGTCTTTTCCCGACAGCGCCTGGGACACGGAATTCTTCGATATATTCAGCTGCTCCGCAATATCCTGCATGGTTACTTTATCCTTCATATGACACCTCAATCTTTGTTTTGCCTGCATAATTGGAGTTCTTTCTAAGAAAATTAAAAAGAAGCCTGCCTTTCAATAAATCACATTACGATAAATTGTAACGTTACAAGTTCTATAAGTAAAGAGCCTTTATATAAAAAGATTATTCTATCTTTAATAAAGTGTTGACAAGGTTTTTGTAATGCACAATAATAGGGTTACACAAACGCTTACAAAAGATTAAGTAATCTTAATTTGTAACGTTACAAAATAATGTTTCGAGTCTTTGGAATGATGGTTTCAATCTTTCGAGACAATTTTTTGAGGAGGTCAACGATTCGATGAAAAGAAAAATGCTCGGACTTCTGGCTTTGGTGTTGGTGTTATCCTCCATGCTCGCCGCCTGCGGTTCCAAAAAGCAAAGCGCAACGACGGCGGATGGTGTGACGACCATTGAGTTTTGGGCGGCAGCCAATCCGACGCAGCAAGCCTTCTGGGAGAAGATGGCCAAGGCGTACGAACAGACCAATTCCAAAGTTAAAATCAACGTCAGTGTCATCAAGGAATCTCCAAGCTCCGAGGCCAGCATTCAGGCTGCGATTGCCGGGGGAAGCGCTCCGACCATTTCGGAAAACATCAACCGCGGTTTTGCCGCCCAGCTTGCAAACAGCAAGGCGCTGGTGCCGCTTGATACGCTAAGCGGATTTAACGATATCGTCACCACCCGTAATATGAAAAATACGATTGAACCATGGAAGTTCGCCGACGGGCATCAATACGTGCTTCCGATTTACTCCAATGCGATGCTGTTCGGCTGGCGCCTTGACCTGCTGAAGGAACTGGGGTACAACGAGCCGCCTAAAACGTACAGCGAAGCGCTTGAAGTGAATAAGAAGCTGAAAGCGAAATATCCGGACAAATACTTCTGGGCCAAAGCGGACCTCGCCGATCCGACGGCATGGAAGAGATGGTTTGACTTCTTCATGCTGTATAACGCGGCTTCCGGCGGCAACAAATTCATTGAAGGCAACAAGTTTGTCGGGGATGAGAAAGCGGGCGTCGAAACGCTGAAGTTTATTGACGATCTCCGCAAGGACAAGGGCATCCTGGCGCAAAACGTACAGGATCCGTTCGAGACGGGCACAAGCCTGTTTATCGACCTTGGTCCTTGGACCTTTACGAACTGGGCCGAGAAGTTCCCGGACATGAAATACAACCAGAATTACACGCTGAGCATGCCTCCGGTACCTGACGGCGTGGACCCGAAAGATTCCAAAACGTTTGCCGATACGAAGGGGCTTGTGATCTATGCGTCGGCCACCAAGGAGCAGCAGCAGGCGGCGATGGATTTTGTGAAGTGGGTTTATTCGGACGCGAAAAACGACGCCCAGTGGTTCGATGAAACGAAGCTGCCGCCGGCTCGCGACGACCTGACCACCAACGAATCCTTCAAGGCGATTTTGGACAAAAACCCGGAACTGAAGCCTTATGCCGAAAATGTGCCGAATGCGGTGCCGCCGATTGATAATCCGAAATATAACGACCTGCAGACCTTTATTGGACAAGAAGCCTGGAATAAGGTCGTCCGCGGGGAGATCGATCCGGCAGCCGGATGGGCGAACATGAAGAAAGCCATTGAAGGGGAACTTCAATAAAAGGAGTCTTCTAAATGAAAGAAAACAATAACCGGTTGGGCTGGCTGTTCGCCAGTCCCTACCTCATTTACTCTCTCGTGTTTTTCCTGATTCCGCTCGTTTGGTCCTTTTATTTGTCTTTTACGAACTGGGATCTGATCGCTCCCGAATATGACTTTGTCGGCTTTGACAATTTTACCAAAGCACTCAAATCGCCCGGCGTGCACGCCGCGTTCTGGGTGACATATAAATTCATGATGGTGTTTGTGCCGCTAGTGATCGTGCTGTCGCTTGTCGTTTCGGTTCTGGTGCACAGTCTTCCGCGTTTGAAAAGCTTGTTTCTCATCGGCTTTTTCCTGCCGTACCTGTCTTCCGGCGTCGTATCGGCGCTGATTGTGAAAGGTTTGCTGTCTTTCAACAGCCCGGTCAACACGGCGCTGCGCAAAGTCGGCATTAACATCGACTGGCTGGGGACTTCCTGGTCGGCACTTCTGATCGTCGGCATGATTATGGCTTGGAAATTTACCGGGTACTACGCGCTCATTCTGACGTCGGGCCTGGAAAGCATAGATCACGAAGTATACGAGGCGGCTGCCATCGACGGAGTTACCGGCCGGCAGCGCTTCTGGAAAATTACGCTTCCGCTGCTGTACCCTGCGCTCTATACGACGCTGATTCTTGCTTTCGGCGTCACCTTCGGCATCTTCACCGAGGTGTACCAGCTGACAGGCGGAGGTCCAAACAATGCCACCAATACGTGGCAGATGGAAATTTACAGCCAGGCGTTCAAAAATCTGCAGGCCGGTTATGCGTCTGCGGTGGCGCTGCTCGCCTCGGTAGCTACCTTTATCTCGATATTTATCATCCGGAAACTGCTAGAAAAGTGGGGTGCGCGAAATGGTTGGGTCTAAACGCAGCCGCAAGTCCAGTCTGACCATCCGCTATATCATCGCGGGAGTATTGCTGCTCGTGATGGTGTATCCGTATTTGTACATGGTGCTGAATTCGTTTGCCGACTGGGCACAGGTGGATCGGAAGCTGATTCCGAGTTCGTATACGCTGAAGTCGTACACCTGGCTGTTTACCGGCGGGGAGACGGGAATCACGCGGCCCTGGCTGGGCGCTTTTGTAAACAGTATCATCGTATCTCTGCTGTCGACCTTCCTCATGATGATGTTCGGGGTGATGGTCGCTTATGCCCTTTCGAAGCTGAAATGGCGCGGCAGGGATACCGTCAACAACTTCATTTTGTTCCATATGTTTTTTCCGGCCATCATTCTGCTGATTCCGAGCTTTCTCATTATTCAAAAGCTGGGCTGGTACGACACCTACTGGGCGCTGATCATTCCGAAAGGGGTCAGCCTGTGGGCGATCTTCATGTACACGAACTTCTTCAAGGCGGTACCATCCGTATTTATTGAAGCGGCCAAGCTGGACGGAGCAAGGGATTTTCAAATTTTGTACAAAATCATGATGCCGATGTCCAAGTCCATCACCAGCGTCGTCTTTCTGTTCCTGCTGATGGAGCGCTGGACCGAGCTGCTGTGGGATATGATCATGGTCCGCAGCGACGGGATGCTGACGCTGAACGTTCTGCTTTCGCAGATGTTTGGTCCGTACGGAACGTATCCGGGTCCGCTGTACGCGGGATCGGTGCTGCTGTCCCTGCCGATCATCATCCTGTTCATCATCTTCGGCAAAAACTTCCAGAAGGGCATGCAGGTCAGCTTGAAATAAGCGCTGCGCGATAGGAAGGAGCGGATCTCCATGGGGGAGAAGACGGTGGCTGCAGAGACACCCTGGTGGAAAAGCAGCGTTTTTTATGAAATCTACATGCCAAGCTTTTGTGACGGAAACGGGGATGGCACCGGCGATTTCCAGGGATTGACCTCCAAGCTGGATTACTTGCGGGAACTTGGAATCGGGGGCATCTGGCTGACTCCGTTTTATCCCTCGCCGCGCGTAGATAACGGCTATGACATCTCGAATTATTATGGGGTGGATCCGGTGTTCGGGACGCTGGATGACTTTGACCGTTTCGTCCGGGAAGCCCGCCGCCGCGGCATTCGCGTGATCGCGGATCTGGTGCTGAATCATACATCCGCCGAGCATCCCTGGTTCATAGAGTCCCGGTCATCACGGACGAGTCCAAAGCGGGATTGGTATATCTGGAAGGATGCCGTGGACGGCGGCACACCGAACCATTGGGAGTCCTTTTTCGGAGGGACGGCATGGGAATGGGATGAGGCGACCGGACAGTATTATTACCATGCCTTCGCCAAAGAGCAGGTAGATCTCAACTGGGCGAATCCCGAGGTCAGGGAGGCCATGAAGGAAGTGATGTTGTTTTGGCTCGGCCGCGGGATTGACGGTTTCCGGCTGGACGTCATTAATTTCCTGAAGGTGTCCGGGCAGTTTAAGGAAAACCCGGTCACGGCGGATGGCGAACAGGATCACCGGTTCGACCAAAATCAGGAGGGCATTGTGGAGGCCATCCGCGATATTTGCGAGTTCGTACGGTCTCAGAACAAAGATGTATTTATGGTAGGCGAAGTTGGTTCCGAGGATATGGAGGTGCTGCGCCGATACAGCGGCGGGGACCTGCTGGATGTGGTGTTTAATTTTAATCTGGGCAGCCGCAAGGAACTGAAGGTTCATGAGATGTTTGCCGAGCTTGTTCGGATGGAGGAGTTTCACCGGCCGGATCAGGTGCCGACGATTTTCTTCAGCAGCCATGACATGCCGCGGCATTATAGCCGCTTTTCTTCTGGAGACGATTCCCTGGACCTATGCACCGCCAAGCTGATGGCGGCATTGATGCTGACCGCCAAAGGCGTTCCCTTCATTTATTACGGTGATGAGATCGGCATGCGGGACTTCGTGCCGGCGGACATCGGGCAAATGCGCGATATTCAGGGGCTGACCGCATACCGGATGGCAAAGGAATCGGGGATGCCCGAGGCCGATGCGCTTACCGCCGCAATCCTTCGAAGCCGGGATCACTCCAGAACGCCTATGCAGTGGGATGGGAGCCGTTACGGCGGATTTTCACTTCACGGATCGTGGATACCCCTCGGCCCGTCGTCCCAGCAGGTTCACGTCCAGAAGCAGTGGGGGAGCAAGCACTCACTGCTGGAATTCTACCGCTCCCTCATCCGGCTGCGTGGTAAGCATAAGGCTCTCCAAACCGGGAAGTACACTTTTTTGAAGCGGAAAGGGGAGTGTATTTACTACGGCCGTCAATCGGAAGAGGAAGAGATTTGGGTTGCGCTAAATTTCGGGAACCGACCGTGCGATTTGAACCATTTGGCAGCCGACGCGGCTTCGTACCGCTTACTGCTGACCAGCAAAGAAACGTCCGCGGATTCGAATCGCTGTCATTCACTGGTTATTGATCCCTTTGAGGCTGCGGTCTGGGCAACGAACACGAACCATAACATGCAATGAATTTAACTTCGACCAGGTAGGGGGATCATCGTGTTAAACGTGAACAAAACGGAAGTAAAAACATGCCGTGTGCTGCTGGAACAGTACTTGGCGGGGCGGGAGAGAACCGCTCCTGCTCACAAGGCGGAGAAGCTGGTTTTTGCCGGCGTCGGAGACCGGGATGTATACAACATCACGGCTCCGTTCGAGGATGATGGGCGGACCGTCATCGCGGGCCGGGTGGAATCCCGCGACAGTGAGCATTCCCAGGTCGTGTTCTTCGTGGAAAACGACGGTGCCTGGGTGCCGCTTGAAGGAGCGCCGGTACTCGCACTGCAGGACCCGTTTCATACCCGGATCGGCGGAGAGCTGATCATGGGCGGAGTTCAGATTTACCCGCACCCGGAGAAAGAGGGAGCGCTCATGTGGCGCACGGCAATTTACCGGGGCGGCCGCATCGCGGATTTAAAGCTGTTTTTCACCGGTCCGGACGGCATGAAGGATCTGCGGCTCACCGGACTTCCGGACGGCGGGATCGGCGTATTCACCCGCCCGCAGGGCGATAAAGGCGGGCGCGGCCAGATCGGTTATTTCCAGGCCGCATCACTGGACGACTTGACTGTTCAGGCGATTGAGGAAGCCCCGCTCCTGGAAGGCCAGTTTATCCCCGAAGAATGGGGAGGGGCCAATGAAATCCACGTGCTAAGCAACGGCCTTCTCGGCGTGCTGGGACATACGGCCTGTTACGATGCCGAAGGCGATCGTCATTATTATCCCATGATTTTTGTACTCGATCCGCAGACGGCTGCGTTTTCCGATATGATGCTGATTGCGGTGCGGGATGATTTTCTGCCGGGTCCGGCCAAGCGCGAAGACCTTCAGGACGTCGTATTCAGCGGCGGCATCCTGCGCCGGGGCGACGGGACGGCGGTGCTGTATGCAGGAACAAGCGATGCGGAGGCACAGCGTCTGATCATAGCCGATCCTTTTGCGAGATTCGAATCCTAGTTAATACAATGAAGGAGCTTGATCCGAATGAACATTTATCGATATCCTGAAAATCCTTTAATCACCCCTGCCGACGTCAAGCCTCACCGCGAGGGCTTTGAGGTGATCGGTGCATTTAATGCCGGCATCGCCGAGTATCAAGGGGAAACGCTGATGCTGCTGCGTGTGGCGGAGCGTCCGGTCAGCGGCGATCCGAACGTCGTTATCGCCCCTGTATTCAATGCAAAGCGTGGTGATCTTGAACTGATTCCTTTCCGCAAAGACGATGACCGGTACGATTTTTCCGACCCGCGGGTGATCCGCAATAAATCCAAAAACGGCACGTTTGAGTATTTGACGTCCCTTTCTTATATCCGAATCGCCCGCAGCAAGGACGGCCATCACTTCACGGTGGACGATCAGCCGTTCATTTATCCGTCCAACGAACAGGAAGCGTTCGGCATCGAGGATCCACGGGTCACGCAGATCGGCGATACTTACTATATTTATTTTTCCGTCGTGTCTCCCGTAGGGATCGGAGAATCGCTCGTGTCGACCACCGACTTTGTGACGACCCGGCATCACGGCATGATCTTTGGTCCGGACAATAAGGACGTGCTCATTTTCCCGGAAAAGATCAACGGCAAATACTACGCTCTCCATCGTCCGACGATGAAAAGCATCGGAAATCCGGAAATTTGGATCGCGGAATCCGACAATCTGCTCTATTGGGGCAATCATAAGCATCTGCTCGGCCTCCGGGACGGGATGTGGGACAGCGGCCGGATCGGAGGCGGCGCCGTGCCGTTCAAGACCGACAAAGGCTGGCTTGAGCTGTATCACGGAGCGACATCGGATCACCGCTACTGCATGGGTGCTGTGCTTCTCGATCTGGACGATCCGACGCGGGTGATCGCCCGTTCCGGGAAGCCGGTGATGGAGCCTGAGGCGGAATATGAAAAGCAGGGCTTTTTTGGAGACGTGGTGTTTTCCTGCGGCGCCGTCATTGACGGTGACACGGTGAAAATGTTCTATGGTGTTGCAGATACCTCCATGGCCTGTGCGGAGCTCAGCGTGAAGGAAATATTGGACAGCCTCGAATACCTCGAAGCCAAAGTTTAGGATCGGGACACGGAACGCCAAAACAAATCATTGTTTTGGCGTTCTATTACATCAGGCCCGGACGAGCCGGTTCGGCTTGCAGCAAGGGCGAAGTGAGGGGAACAGCATGATCATCAAAGACCATTGGAAGCTGCGGGATTTCAGGGAAGGGGAGGCGAAGGATCTTGAAGTGGCCTCGCCGCTGTATGACGATTACTTTTGGATGTCGGCGGAAGTGCCGGGCGACGTCCATACGACGCTGATGCGCCACGGGCTGATCGACGATCCATTCTATGGGCACAACGACCAGAAGTGCCGGTGGGTGGAGGAGCGGATCTGGTGGTACCGGACCGTTTTTACACTGGACAAGGCACCGCGGCCGGACGACAAAATGCTGCTGGTGTTCGAAGGGCTGGACACCTTTGCGACCGTATATTTGAACGGTGCGGAGCTTGGTTCGACGGACAACATGTTTATCAGCCATACGTTCGAAGTCAGCCGCGAGCTGAAGCCGGGCAAAAATGTCATCGCCGTCAAATTTGACCCGGTCCATGCGAAAGTGGGCGGTAAGGCCGTCTCCACGTTCTGGTCCGGTTTTAGCAAGGAACGGGTCTGGACCCGTAAAAACCAAAGCCATTTCGGCTGGGATTGGGGGCCACCGCTCCTGTGCGCGGGAATCTGGAAGGAAGTCCGGCTCGAGAAATACAATGCTGTCAGAATAGAGTATGTCTATGCTCGGACGGCGGAGGTTGGCGAGATGGAGGCGCTGGTCGATATTTCGGTGGAATTGACTTCATGGGACCGCCGGAAAACATACAGTGTTCTTGTTCAGCTGCTCGACGGGGAGAGCGGGGAGGTGGCGGCTGCAGAAACGTTGGAGATAAGCGGAACCGCCGGCAGCGGGCTGTCCGGATTGGCCGGCGGCATGAGCCTTGCGGGCGGAACGAAACTTCGCGTATCGAAGCCCAAGCTGTGGTGGACCCATGATCTCGGCACGCCCCATTTATATGAGCTGCGGATTTCGGTGCACGCGGACGGGATCACCATGGACAAGCGCAGCCAGAAGCTGGGGATTCGCACGCTGGAGCTGAAGCAGCGGGATGCCGATGGAAAACCTGCCTTTACTTTTATGCTGAACGGCACTCGTGTATTTGCCAAGGGTGCTAACTGGATCCCGATCGACAGTTTTATCGGCGCGGTGCCGGATGTCCGTTATTCCCGCCTGATTGACATGGCGAAGGCAGCGAACATGAATATGCTCCGGGTCTGGGGAGGGGGCATTTACGAGCGGGATATTTTCTATGATGAGTGTGACCGCCTGGGAATTTTGGTATGGCAGGACTTTATGTTTGCCTGTGCCCTGTATCCCGACTATAACCGCAATTTTATGGATAACGTCGCGGAAGAAGTGCAGCAGGTCGTCAAGCGGCTGCGCAGCCGGACATGCCTGGCCCTGTGGTGCGGCAATAACGAAAATGACTGGCTGTATGAGGCGCTGCATGTGAGCGGAGACATCCCGCATCCTTTTTACGGTGAGAAAATCAATCATGAACTGATGCCTGCGCTTCTGGAGCAGCTGGATCCTTCCCGGACATTCTGGCCGAGCTCTCCTTACGGAGGGAACGACCATAATTCCCGTGAGGAAGGGGACACGCATAACTGGCAGGTCTGGCACGGCAACATCGAGCCGAGGGTATTCGGCGAGCCCCAGCTTCAGGACTACAGCGTGGATGGGTTGTCGTTCAAGAAATTCAAGGAGGACCGTACGAAGTTCGCCAGCGAGTTCGGCATGCATGCTTCCGCCAATTTGTACACGCTGAAGCGGAACGTGCCGCAGACGGAGCTGATGCTTGGCAGTGCGGAAATGATGAACCGCAACAAGGATATCAATCATCTCAAGGGCGTTATGCTGATGGAGGGATACACCGGGATTCCGGGCAACTTGGAGGAATACATCGATTTTTCCATGTTGACGCAGGCCGAAGGCCTCAAATACGGCATTGAGCATTACCGAAGAAACAAGCCTGAGACGAGCGGGGCGTTGTTCTGGCAGTTCAACGACTGCTGGCCCGGCACCAGCTGGTCCGTCATCGACTATTACGGTCTACCGAAAGCGGCTTACCATTACGCCCGCAAGTTTTATCATCCGCTGCTGTTGACGGCAGAGTATACGCCCGGGGATGCGGAACTCGTGCTATGGGGCGTGAACGATACGCGGAAAACTGTTTCCAAGACGGCAGAGCTGGTTGTCTACGGCTTGGACGGCCGTCAGGTATATGCCCGGACGTTCGCTGCAGAGATTGAGGCATGCGGGAAACAGCGCATCGCAGTGGTGAAGCTGGACGACCTGCTTCAAGGTCTCGACGCCGCTGAAGCCGTCTGCGTTGTGCGCTGGATGGACGGCTGCGGGGAAGAGAACTTTTATTATTTTTGCGACCATAAAGATATGAACTTCCGGCCCGTTAACTTGAACGTTCAGGTCAACCCCGAGGAAGGGAGCGTAACGGTATCCTCCGACTATGCCGCCCGAATGGTAAGGCTTGAGATGGACGAAGCTTGGCTGGATTGGGAGGACAATTATTTCGACCTGCTTCCGGGACAGACGCGAGTGATCCATGTCGGACAGAAGGAAGGCAAGGAGATTCCGTGGAATACATTGAAGGTATCGGCATTAAACAGCTCGTCGGTCGCGATGAATGGACGACGGCCGGTTACGAAATGAGGAAGGGGAGAATTGGCGATGAGAGCGGCAGTGCTTGTGGACCAGGAAGTAATGGAGGTTAAGGAACAGAAGACCCCGGAGGCCGGTACAGGCGAGGTGCTGATTCGGGTGCACAGCTGCGGCATTTGCGGAACGGACCAGCACATTTACCATGGCCATCCGGGTTCGGCGGAAGTGCATCCGCCAATCGTACTCGGGCATGAGTTGTCCGGCGAGGTGGTGGCGGTCGGGCAGGGCGTAAGCAGTTTAAAGGAAGGGGACCGGGTTTCGGTTGATCCGAATATATACTGCGGAAGCTGCGAATACTGCCGCAGCGGCAGGCTTCACTTATGCGACCGGCTGCAGGCGGTTGGCGTAACGCGGGACGGCGGCATGGCTGAATTCTGCCTTGTTCCTGCGGAAAATTGTTACATGATCCCGGACGCGATAAGCTATGAAGAAGCGGCTCTGCTTGAACCGCTCGGCTGCGTGCTGCACGGGTTTCGCAAGCTCGATATCCGGCCGCAGCATCAGGTGCTGATCATCGGCGGCGGATTTATCGGACAAATCTTCCTGCAGCTCGTTCGCGAATGCGGCGTTTCGCGGATTACGGTCAGCGAACCGGCATCCTACAAGCATGAGACGCTGCGCGGCTTGGGGGCGGATGCGGTCGTATCGCCTCTCGATCCGGATACCGCGGACGTTCTGGCTTCCAGTGCCGATGTCGTAATCGAATGCGTCGGGCGGACGGATTCGGTACAGACGGCCGTTCGTGCCGCCCGCAAGGGAGGGCAGGTGCTGCTGTTTGGCGTGGCTGCTCCGGATGCGGAGGCCGCCATTCGTCCTTTCGACATTTTTTCGAAGGAGCTGCGGATCATGGGTTCGTTCATCAACCCGTTTACCCACACGGATGCGATCCAGCTGGTATCCCGCGGCAAGGTCCGGCTCGCGCCTCTCATCAGCCACCGCTTCACACTGGAGCAGCTGCCGGATGCGATGCGGAATTATCCTCAGCTGGGGGTCAGCAAGGGCATCGTTCAAATCTAAAAGGTGAAAGCAGGTAAGCCGGAATAGACACTGATAGAATCGGTGTCTATTTTTCCATTTTTGGGTAATCTATGATTGTTATCGCCCAAAATTGATTTATTGACTGAAAAAAGAAAGATTACCAGCTTTGACCAAGCATTTTTGGTCATTTTTTCACGAACTAACATAATTGACCGTCCGTTAATTTAACTATATACTTCTTATAATATAAAGATTAGCGAAGGAGGAAATCGGATTGGAAGACAGATCCATGACCGTAAAGATTGAGATAGATACGCTGGTAACGATGCTGAAAATGGCCTTCTCCTTTGAGAATTGGGATAACATGATTAAAATTTCTACCGAACTTTATGAGTCCGCTTACGAGATGTATGTCGAACAAAAGGAACGGAATCGCCGGCTTCAGGTTACGGAACGCCCGATCGTCTATTATTTCGGGTACAGCCATCTCATGAAGGGGCTTGCCTACCAAAAGAAGAAAATGTACCAAGAGGCTAAACAGTGCATAGCCAACTATGAAGATCTAAGCTACATGTCTGACGGATCTCCTGCCAACAATCAGGCTGTCGAAAACTTCCGTTTTTTCGCAAGAGCCAATATGTTTACGCTTAATATTCTTTCAGGGAATTTGGACTGCCTGGAGGATTATTCAGCGTTTATACAGGAAAATCCATCCGAAACTCTCCCTGGACTAATCACGATTTTAGAGGCAGCAAATATACATAACTATGACGTCGATCATATCCTTGATATTCTTGTCGTCGAAGATTCGCAGCTCATTCCGATTGACCAAAATCCCGTAGATCTCTCCTATTATATTTCTTTTTTGTATTTGCTGGCGGTTTATAGATTTAAAAAAGAAAATCACGCAGAAGCGCTCGATAGGACTTTACAAGCTTTGACATTATCTGATAAACTTGAAGATGACAAAATTTTCAAAAAATGCGTCGCCTTATTCGAATCTTTCAGATCTCATGCTTCACAGTCTCAACTAGAATCGTACTCGTCTATCCAAAAAAACATTCTCAAAGGAGCGATTGAAGATGAAGAAGGTATTGTTTTCGACGGTAGTAGCATTAGGACTATTTAGTGTTAGTCTGCTGACGGCATCCGCCTTTACGACGCTGAACCACGGTGCCAACTATGATACGGCCAACCACGGAGCCAACTATTCGATCCAGAACCACGGTGCAAACTATTAATCGGTTTTGCTAGCTGAGGTTAAGATACTTTATAGACGATTTAGAAGAACAGCCCGACAGTTTGTTGGGCTGTTTTTTTGTTTCCATTATGCCTGTTTGTGTCGAATGTGGCCTCCGAGCTGTTGAACCATGGAGGGGCATCGAATGCAGACAGCAGACGGCCTGATGGTTTTATGCTTCTGTTTGAATTGACGTTTGTTGTTATATCTTGTCATTTGTATTTATAATGAAGAAAAACGGTTGGAGGTTACTATGTTTGCAACCCAGCGAAGAGAAAAAATACTGGAGGCGCTTCAGCGCGACAAGCAAATTGTGGTGAAGCAGCTGGCTCGCGAGCTGCAGGTGTCTGAGGGGACGCTGCGGACGGATTTGCGGATGCTGGAAGAAGAGGGCGTCCTGGAGCGTACCCACGGCGGAGCGGTTCCGGCGAGGACCAAACCGGTGCCGGCCGAACCCCGGTATCCGAGCCGCAGCGAGTTGAACTACGAGGAGAAGCGGGCGATCGGAACAAGGGCTGCCGAACTCGTAACCCGGGGCCAATGCATTATACTGGATGCCAGCTCCAGCGTGCTGGAGCTGGCGAAGGCGCTGGTGGAGCATGATTATCTCACCGTCGTGACGAATGGACTGGAGGCTGCCACCATCCTGAACCAGAATCCGCGCATCAACGTCATTTTGATCGGCGGGATTCTCCGCTCCGGCTCCAAAACGATCGAGGGGGTTCTGGGAAAAAGCATTTTGGAAGGGATTCATTCCGACCTGTTCTTTACTTCTGCGGAGGGGCTGAGCATCAGGGAGGGCATGACCGATTTCAGCCTGTACGAGGCGGAGCTGAAGAAGCTGATGATTGCGAGCTCGAGCAAAACGGTTGCGCTGGTGGACCACACCAAGCTGGGCCGGCGGTCGATCGCTACATCCGCCAAAATGGAGGACATCGACGTGCTCATCACCGATGAAGGGGCAGACCCGGAGTTTCTGCGTCAGCTGGGTACGACGGAGGTGCTGATCGCTCCTTATTTATAATACGGCGGTCCGCGATCGTGTCTGACTGAATTTAAATCGTCATATATTGCCATTTAAAAACGTTCACAAAAGCAAACAATCGTTGACAAACGCAGACAATCACAGGGAGAATGAACATATAAGAACACGGCGGGAGGATCTAAAATGAGTTTGGAGACGGTGGACGGTTTTATTATCGATTTGGACGGGACGGTATACCGGGGGGCGCAAGCTATTCCGGGGGCCAAGGAGAGCATTGCGCTGCTCTTATCGCAGGGCAAACGGATGGTTTTCCTCAGCAACCGGGGGAACATTTCACGGGCGATGTGCCATCAGAAGCTGCTTTCCATGGGTATCGATGTGCCTGCGGAAGAGATTCTGCTTACTTCCACGGTAACAGCCCGGTACCTTCAGCAGCACCACTCTGGAAGCCAGGCGTGGGTGCTGGGGCCGGACGGACTGCGGGATGAACTGGTACTGGCCGGCATCGGGCTGGCTGAGAGACCCGAGAATGCCGACTGGCTCGTCATCACGCTGCACGAGGAACTGACTTATGCGGAGCTGAATCAGGCGTTCCGGGCCGTGCGGAACGGTGCCCGCATCATCGCGACCAATGACGATAAATCGTTCCCAGGGGATGACGGGGAGTGCATCGACGTCGGCGGCATGATCGCCGCCATCGTCGCCACGGCGGGCCAAGAGGTCGAAGTGGTCATCGGCAAGCCGTCGGCATTGATGGCCGAAGCGGCTTTACAGGTGCTCGGACTGCCTCCGCAGCAGTGCTTGGTGATCGGGGACAGCCTGGGCTCGGACATCCAGCTCGGCCGCCGGGCAGGCATCCGCACCGCGCTGGTGCTGAGCGGATCGGCAACAAGGCGGGATGCGGAGACGGCCGCAGAAGGCCCGGACATGGTCTGGGAGTCGCTGGCCGAGCTTCAGCTTCTCTTGAAGGGAAAGGAAGGAATCAAATGACGGATTGGTTGAAGGATATCAGGGAAGCGGCGGGACGTATGGATGACGCGGATGAGCGACTCGCCGACATTTGCCCGGTCGTGCTGGAAAGCGGTGCGATCCGGAAGGCGGGCGCATTTTTAAAAGACCAGGATTACCGCCGCGTAATCGTCACGGCTGACAAGAATACCTTTGCAGCCGCCGGCGAACAGCTGATGGAATCCGTTACGGAAGCAGGGGTTGACGCAAGCGTTACGTTCATTTCCTCTGATGAGCAGGGCGATGTCATCGCCGACGAGCGGTCAATTGTGCAGCTGCTGCTTGACGTGAAATCCACTAAGGCAGATGCGGTGGTTGCGCTCGGATCAGGAACGCTGCACGACGTATCCAGATTTGCCGCATACTCGGCAGGTATCCCGTTTGTATCCGTGCCGACCGCCCCATCGGTGGACGGATTTAATTCCAAGGGAGCGCCGCTCATTATCCGCGGCGAGAAAATCACGATTCAATCGATCGGTCCGGCGGCGATTTTCGCAGACCTGGATATATTGACGGCTGCGTCGCGGACGATGGTCGCCGCCGGCTTCGGGGACATGCTGGGCAAATGCACGTCGCTGTTTGATTGGAAATTCGGGAGTCTGACGGCGGATGAGCCTTATTCCGAAATTGTGGCGGAGATGACAACCAAAGCGCTGCAGCAGTGTGTGGATCACATCGACGCGATCGCGGACCGCACGCCGGAAGGAATCCGGGTGCTGACGCAAGCTTTGATCGAGTCTGGTTTTGCCATGCTGCTGTTCGGCCAGTCGCACCCGGCTTCCGGAGCGGAGCACCATTTATCCCATTATTGGGAAATGGCGTTTTTGCGTGAAGGCAGAAGGGCGGTACTGCATGGGGCCAAGGTCGGCGTCGCCTGTGCGGAAATTTCGCAGCTGTACCACCGGCTGGACGCGGAAAATTCCCTGCCGGTTGCTGAGGAGCAGTTGGAGCGCGTCCGCGCGGAGCTGGCCAAGGTGCCGTCACCTGATACGCTGCGGGCCTGGCTGCGCAAGGTCGGCGGCCCCGCTTCCATTCAGGAGCTGGACATCGATTCGGAGCTGCTGAAGCGAAGCCTCGCGGAGGCCGACCAGATCCGTCCGAACCGCCATACCCTGCTACGGGCGGTGAACGATCAGCGGCGAAAGTGATTTCGATTGGCAAACGTTGCAGCGATTACGCTCTGGTGAAAAAATCGGGCGATCATGACTATACTTAAATAAAGGCCGCCGGTATGGCGGCTTTTTTGCGTTTTCATGGTTTGGGACAATTTGTTGTTTTGTTGTTAGCTCCTCGCCAGGGAGTTACAGCCTGAGCGAGAGATGTTGTTTAGTTGTTTAAATGAAGGAAGCCGAGAAGGGCGTACCCAATCTTTATATCGAAAAGTATCCGCTAGGCGTGTAATCTTCCCTTAATCTAAGATGGAAAAGGCTCCTTTCTCATTAGAGAAAGGGCCTATTTTGCGGTGAAATAATATTTCACGGACCTAGGAGCGTATGTGTTGTATTCACTCGGTATGAGGAAAGGACGAGTTAGTATTTAGCCGCTGAACCTAAGGCAGTGTAGTGTTGCCAGGCAGTGAGTAGGCAGTGAGTTAATACTCACTGCCTTATGTTTTTTCATTACAGAGCAAAGCGATTGTACAGCAACATTGCCCACCCCTACAGCAGCGAATGTTTGGACGGGCGAACGTCTTTGGCTTTGTGCGAAGCACAAAACAAGATAGAGAGTCCGGCCAAACAGAGCAGCCCCAAACAGGAGCAGCCCCAAACAGGAGCAGCCTGCACTTTTTTACAATTACCATAAAAGAATATTATTACTTCCGAAATAAAATATTATTTCAAAAACCGTTGACCGGAATGAAATTTATCGTTATTATGAAATCAAGAAATAGAAGTCAACACGGATAGGGGGATGGCTATGGATGAGTATCTGGCGGGGTTAACGACAGAAGGGATCAACGATAAAACATTGAGTATAGATGAATGTTCAACCGAAGAGATGGTTCGCCTGATGAATGAACAGGATTCCAAGGTTCCGGCTGCAGTCGCTGCAGAGATACCGCAAATTGTAAGGGCGGTGGACACACTCCATCATGTGCTGAAGAATGGTGGAAGAATGTTTTACGTTGGGGCTGGATCTTCCGGCAGGCTCGGTGTGCTGGACGCTTCTGAATGTCCTCCCACGTTCGGCGTGGATCCCTTGCTGGTACAAGGACATATTGCCGGAGGAGACGGAGCACTGAGAACTGCTGTTGAGGGTTATGAAGACAATGCTGAGGAGGGGGTCGCTTTAATTGAAAGGTGCGGCGTGACAGACAAGGATGCGGTTATCGGCATCAGCGCCAGCGGAAGCGCGACATTCGTCATCGCTGCCTTGAAGAAGGCAGGGGAAATCGGAGCCGCTACGATCGGCGTCGTCAATAACAAAAATTCCAAAGTGGAGCACGTCTGCGACGTATGCATAGCACCTGTCGTAGGGCCGGAAGTGATCATGGGATCAACCAGATTAAAAGCGGGGACTGCACAGAAAATGGTCCTGAACATGCTGACCACCTGTACGATGGTGAAGCTGGGCAAGACCTACAACAATCTCATGGTGGACTTGAAAGCAAGCAATATCAAGCTGCGGGACCGATCGGTGCGTATCATAAAGACAGCAACCGGGGTCGATGACAAGACGGCACTTTCCTATTTGGAAAGCGCTTCCATGAATTGCAAGCTGGCTATTATGATGATCAAAACCGGCTTGGACGCCCAGGCGGCGGAACAAGCGCTGGATCAAGCCGAGGGGAGCCTGAAGAGGGCGATCCGCAATTTTTCGAAAGTGGTCTAATACCAAAGGATATCCTTGAGGAGGCATGTTGTTCATGAAGAAAAGAATGCGTGTATTAGCATCCGTATTTGCCGTAAGCATGGCACTGACCACACTGACGGCCTGCGGCGGCAAAGGCGATTCCAAATCGGCCGAAGCGTCCGATCCGAACGCGAAAGATACCATTACGGCGCTGCTGCCGCCGGTATCGGGCAATTTCCAGGACACCTTCGCGGACATTCAAAAGGAATTTACGGAGAAATATCCGAACCTGACGCTGAAAATTGAACCGGCCAGCTGGGAGGACATGACACAGAAGCTTGATACCCAGGTGAACGCCGGCAGCCCTCCGGACATTGCGTTTATTGGTTCCGACGGCATCTCCAAATACGTTGACCAAGGCATGGCGCTTGACATCAAGGACATCGCCACACCGGAAATGATCAACGATTACGACAAAGGACCGCTGGAATACATGAAGAAGGGCGACGGCCTGTACGGCTTCCCGGCTTATATGGAAGTCCACGCGCTGGGCGGTAACCGCGAGTTCCTCGAGAAGGCGGGCATCGATTGGAAAAAGGTACAGCAGCAAGGATGGACCTTCGATGAGTTCCGCGAAGCGATCAAGAAAGGCGTCGTTTCCGAAGGCGGCAAAACGTCCCGTTACGGCTTCGTATTTGCTACCGCCGGCGTTACTTCGAAAGACTATTTGGGCATTCTGATCAAAAATGCAGGTATGCCTTCCGCATTTACGCAAGATTTGAAATACGCGTACACCAGCAAAAACTATCTTGAAGTACTTAAGGATATCCGCGCATTGATCGACGACGGCTCCATGCCGAAGGAATTGAGCTCCATCGACGCGGGTAAACGTTGGAACATGTTCCTGACCGGCCAAACGATGATCACCGGTAAAGGGATGGCGACCTTCGAAAAATCCGCAAACACGAACAATGAGAAAATCAAAGCCAACGACGGCAGTGCGGTCAAAGGCAGCATTCCTGTAACTTACACGGTTCTTCCGGTTCCGTCCTTCCTGGGCGAAAAAGCCGTTTCGAGCGTAGCCGTTGACGGTTACGTCGCATTCCGCGGCAAAAAGGAACCGAGCGAAGCCCATAAGCAAAACGTCGTGAAGGCGCTGTACTTCCTGGCCAGCGGCAAAGTGGCCGCAACCACGAACAACGACCTTTTCGTCGCACAAATTACGGAAAGCGGCAGAAAAGCGGCGGAAAGCATGACGGTTGAACGCGATGCGGACAACAAGGCAGCCGTTGAAACGATGCTGAAGAACGCGGCGCCGGCCCGTCCGGACATCCCGGCTGAACTGGAAGCCAAAGCCATCAAGCTGGAGGACGAAGTGATCGTTCCGAAGCTGCAGGCGCTCATTGCCGGCGAGATCAAGCCGGAAGAGATGTACGATGCTGTCAAGTCCGCCGCGGTTTCCGCGTTCGGTGAAGACGGAGTAGTGAAAGACTAATCCCTGAATCAAGCGGATAGCCGTGTGCGGGTCACGCGGCTATCCGGTATATATGCTGTGAGACGGGATAGGAAAGGAGTTTCGCAAAAGATGGCTCAACTAGCTAAACCGGCCAAAAGACGCAGAATTAGGGGAGACGGAGCTTGGGCGTATGCTTTTATCGCCGTTGCTTTGGTGGTCTTCGCCATGTTTACCGCTTATCCGGTCGTGAGCGCGTTTATTATCAGCTTCCAGAAATACAAGCCGATCGGCTCAGAGTATGTGGGGTTCGATAACTACATCGCCACATTCAAGGATTCCTTGTTTTGGAAATCGGTGGTCAACACGGTCGTGTACACGATTTTAACCGTCCCCGTATCGTTAATCATCTCCTTCGCCATTGCGATTCTGATCCTGCCGCTGAAGAAAAAGCTGCAGACGACGTTCAAGGCGGTCTATTACCTGCCTGCAGTCGCTTCGGGTGTTGCGCTGTCGGTGGTATGGCTGTGGATCTTCGATCCGATGCCGGAAGGCATTTTCAACAAGCTGATCAGCTTGTTCGGCATCAGCAACCAGAACTGGCTTGGCTCCAGCGCCACGTCGATGTTCTCGCTGGTCCTGATGGCCTGGCTGTCCAGCCACGGCACCAGCATTATCATTTATTTGGCGGCGCTGCTCGGCATCGATTCCAGCTATTATGAAGCCGCCGATTTGGATGGCGCCAACTTTTTTCAGAAGCTGTGGTACATCGTCATTCCGAGCCTGAAGCCGACGACGCTGTTCCTGCTGGTTACCGGGGTTATCGGTTCCTTCCAGGTGTTCCAGAATGCGTACCTTATGACAGGCGGTGGCCCGGACAACTCGACGACGATGGTAGGTCTCCTGATCTTTAACAACGCCTTCAAGTACTTCGAATTCGGCAAAGCGGCAGCCCAGTCCCTCGTGCTCGCGGCGATTATCGCGCTGATCTCGTTGGTGCAGTTCAAGTTTATGGGCAAAGACGTGGAATATTAAGAAATACGTCGCTAAGGCGTCATTTCACAGAAGACAGACCGCGCTTCGCGGAAGTTTTTCTTGCGAGATCAGGATGCTTAAGCGAAAGAAGTTATACTTTCTGATCTCTTAAGTAAGGAGGAAGATCCGAACATGGCACTTTACAGCGAACATACCGGAAAGCCGGCGGCAAAGCGCGCCAGAAACGGTGTGATCATTATCATTTTGATCCTATTTGCATTAGCAACGATTTTCCCCATTTATTTCATGATCATGTCGTCTTTTGGCGATCCGATCGAAGCGGGGGCGGCGAACTATTCCCTGTTTCCGACCAAATTCACGCTGGACTCCTATAAATTCTTTTTTGATTACAGCGAATATTCGTACCGCTGGCTGCTGAACTCGCTGATCGTGGCGACGACGGTTATGGTATCGAATGTGTTTTTCGCCAGCCTGGCGGGTTACGCGTTTTCCAAAATCAAGTTTAAGGGCAGAACGGTTCTGTTTACGATCCTGCTGATTGCCATGATGATCCCTTATCAGGTGACCCAGGTTCCGCTTTACATTTTGATCGTCAACATTTTCAATATTCAAAACACCTACAGCGCCTTGATTTTGCCGGGCCTCGTCACGGTCTACAACATTTTCTTGGCCAAACAGTTCATGGGTAGCATTCCTGGGGAAATCCTTGAATGTGCCAAAATCGAAGGCTGCAACCAGTTCCAGATTTATTTCCGGATCATTCTGCCACTGTCCAAAACGGTGCTGGCGGTCATGGCCATCCTGACCTTTATGGACAGCTGGAACACGTTCTTCTGGCCGTTCCTCGTGACAAACACGATGGATATGCAGACGATTCAGGTCGGTCTGAAAAACTTCCGGTTTGCGAATACGACCTATTTTGCGCCGATGATGGCGGGTGCCACCATTTCCGCGCTGCCGATGTTCATCCTCTTCTTCAGCCTGCAAAAGTACTTCCTGGAAGGAGTCACGGTGGGAGCCGTGAAGGGCTGATATGGGGACAACGGGAGAAAAAGCGGAGCTCCGTCGTCCCCGGTATGCCGTTGGTCTGATGTCCGGGACGTCGGTAGACGGCATCGATGCAGCAGTCGTGGAAATCAACGGCAATCAGGAGGAGCCTCCAGGCGTGCGTCTGGTCGCTTTTGAAAATTCGCCTTACCCGGCGGGTGTCAGGGAAGACATTTTTGCTTTATTCGATCCATGCAATGCAACCGTTGACCGAGTTGGAAAAATGAATGTGCTTTTGGGAGAACTGTACGCCGAGGCGGCTTTGTCCGTGATTGGAAAGGCGGGGCTGTCCGCCGAGGACGTTTCAGTGATCGGTTCACACGGTCAGACGATCTATCATGCTCCAAGCATGGAGCCGTACCATGGCCGTAACGTGCATTACACCGTGCAGATCGGAGAAGGTGCGGTCATCGCGGCAAGAACAGGGATTCCTTGCGTGTCGGACTTCCGGCCGGCGGACATGGCTGTCGGCGGTCAGGGAGCGCCGCTGGTTCCCTTTACCGAATATTTGCTGTACCGGGAGGAACACCGGACACTGCTGCTGCAGAACATCGGCGGCATCGGGAACATGACGGTGATTCCGGCCGGATGCAGCCCCGGTAAGGTATATGCTTTCGACACAGGCCCGGGAAACATGATCATTGACGGGGTCGTGGAGCGGTTATATCCGGGACAATTAACGATGGATATTGGAGGAGCGATCGCTCGGGCGGGCACCGCCGATCCGCGTCTGCTGGGCAGGCTGCAGCAGGAGGCTTACTATTCGCAGCCGCTGCCGAAATCGACAGGCCGCGAGCTGTTCGGTTCCTCTTATATAGATAAGCTTCTGCATGATGCTGAAGCACTCGGCATGCAGGCGGAGGACATTGTCGCAACGGTGACGATGCTGACCGCCTGGTCGATCGGCGACGCCTATCGCAGATATGTGATGGCAGGCCATCCCGCCGATGCGATGATCGTTGGCGGCGGAGGCAGCTACAATCCGGTGCTCATGGAATGGATCCGCAAGGAGATGGCGAAGGCAGGCGTTCAAGTGCTGACGCAGGAGGCCATCGGCCATAACAGCGATGCGAAGGAAGCCGTGGCGGTTGCCGTTCTGGCGGATTACGCGATCACCAACCGGCCGAATAACCTTCCGCATGTGACCGGCGCTTCCAGACCTGTCGTCATGGGTAAAATCAGCTTTTAAAGGGATGGAGGAACTCACCAGATGGTTGTAACCACTTGGAGTGACCAATACACTGGTGCTGTCATCGGTTTGTGGAACACGGTAGCTGTGCGGGACGGCTACAAGGAGATGACGGAGGCAAGCTTCAGCGGCATATTTACGGATAGTCGCTATTTCGATCCGGAGAACACGTTTGTTCTCGTGGAAGAAGGCGAAGTGAAGGGCTTTGCCTGCGGCTGCACCGGCGGCGATCTGCCGCTTGGAGATCATGCGGGGTACATCACCTGCATCGTACTTGCCGACGAAGTCCGCACGGATGACAACTACAAGATGATGCTGGAGCATCTGGAAGGGCGCTTTCAGTCGTTGGGCAAAAAACAGGCCGACGTACTGTTTTTCAATCCGATGATGCTGCCCTGGTACATACCGGAAACGCCGCGCCATGAGCATAACAATGCGCCCGGTGTGCCGACAGGCAGCAGGCTCCATTCGTTTTTGCTGGGCCAGGGATACGTGGAGAGGGCCCAGGAATGCGCGATGTACCTGAACCTGTCTTCGTTCTCGATCCCGCAAGAGATTCGCGGGAAAGAAGAGAAGGCCAATACCGAGGGATACACGGTAGAGCTGTTTGACCAAGGCAAGCATCACGGCGTTACGGACATGCTGCAGGGCTTTGATAATCCGCTGTGGCAGAAGGAAATCGCCCAATCGACCGAGGACGCGGTGCCTGTCGTCGTGGCGGCGCACCACGGTAAGGTGGTCGGCTTCGCCGGTCCGGTTATCCGCCAGGAGAGCGGGCGCGGCTATTTTGCCGGCATCGGCGTTCATCCCGAGCATGAGGGACACGGCCTCGGCAGCATCCTTTTTTTTAAGCTGTGCGAAGCATTTCAGCAAATCGGGACGGATTATATGTCCCTGTATACCGGCAGCACCAATCCGGCCATCCGGATTTACGAGAAGGCAGGGTTTAAGACGGTCCGGACATTTTCGATCTTGAGAAGGGAGTTTTAAAGCAATGAGCGAACAGAAATTAACGATAATGGCGATTGGCGGCCATGTTGGGGATGCGGAACTGACGGCGGGCGGCGTGCTTGCCAGCCATTCTCTGAAGGGCGACCGCATCGTCACGCTGGCACTGACGGCAGGGGAACGCGGCGTGCCCGCAGGTCAGGATATGGCGGAGTACCGCCAGCAAAAGGTGAACGAGGCCAAGGCGTTTGCCGACATGCTAGGGGGCGAGTCCATCGTGTTCGACATTCCCGACGGCGAGCTGAAGGATACCGAGGACATGCGTCTGAGAGTATGCGACGAAATCCGGCGCGTGAAGCCGAACATCATCATTACCCACTGGAAGAACAGCATGCACAAGGACCACGCGACGACGCATAACATCGTAAACGATGCGCGCTTTTTTGCCGGCCTGGCGTCCTTTGAGCGGGAACTGCCCGCGTTTTTCGCTTCCAAGCTCTACTATGCGGAAAACTGGGAGGATGCGGTGGATTACAAGCCGTACGTGTACGTGGACTTTTCACAGGAGGCATTTGACCTGTGGGTGAAAGCGGTATCGCAGCACTGGTTCGTCACGAACAGCAAGTCCTTCCCATATCTCGAGTACTATAAGCATCTGGCACGCGTGCGCGGAATCGAAGCGCGTAAGGAGTACGCGGAAACGTTTATGATTCCGGCGGAAACGATGCGCCTGCGCCAAAGCGAACTGTAAGCGGAGCCAGGCATTTCATGCGCGCTTGTGACTGTGACGATACCTCTGTTACAGTCATTTTTTTAGGGGCGTACACTAATTTCACTACCAGGAGGTCACAATGATCGCTAACGGAATTGACCGGATCGAAGATTATGCCCATCTGCTCCAAGGGAAGCGGCTCGGGCTGATTACGTCACCGACGGGCTTAAACCGTAAATTTGAATCCACCATTCAAATCCTGCATGAGCGGTTCCAGCTGACGGCGCTGTTTTCGCCGGAACACGGGGTTCGGGGGGATCAGGCAGCAGGGGCGCAGGTTGAAACCTACCGGGACCCGATTACCGGCGTGCCGGTGTATAGCTTGTACCGCAAGGACTCCAAGCGGCTGAGCGCGGAAATGCTGGACGAAGTGGACGCCGTCGTTTACGATATCCAGGATGTGGGTGTGCGCTACTATACGTTCATTTATACTATGCTGTACGCCCTGGAGGATTGCGCCAATGCGGGAAAAGAGTTCATCGTCCTCGACCGGATCAACCCGCTGGACGGGGTAACGGTGGAAGGCAACGTCCTGAAGCCCGGCTTTGAATCGTTCGTCGGCAATTACCCGCTCGCCGTCCGCTATGGCTTGACAGCCGGCGAGGTGGCGTCGATGGCGAACGAGCAAATGGGCTGGAACGCCAAACTGCATGTCGTTCCATGCGGCGGCTGGGACCGGAACATGCTGTTTCCCGAAACGGGAAACCTCTGGGTCATGCCGTCGCTCGGGCTGCCGCGCTTTGACAGCGCGCTCCTCTATCCGGGAACCTGTTTGTTCGAGGGCACGAACCTGTCCGAAGGACGGGGAACGACGGCACCTTTTGAAATCGTTGGCGCACCGTTTGTTGAGGCGGAGAAGCTGGCGGACGAGATGAACGGAATGAAGCTGCCCGGCGTCATTTTCCGGCCGGTTTATTTCAAGCCGACGTTCTCCAAGCATGAGGGCGAGCAGTGCGGCGGCGTGCAGCTGCATATTACCGACCAGCGGGCGCTGCAGCCGCTCGAGACGGGAATCCGGCTGATGTATACGCTGAAGCGGAACTATGAAGCATTCGAATTTTTGCCGCCGCACAAGGGCAACAAGCTGCCGTTCATTGATCTTCTGGGCGGGGATGATCTGTACCGGAGCGAGCCGCTGGATCTGCCGGCCTTGCTGGAACAGTTCCGTGAGGAAGCGCGCTCGTTTGCTGACATGAAGCAGCAGTATCATATCTATTAGACAGACGAAGGAAGGGATGACGATGCGGTACGTAGCCGGGCTGGACGGCGGCGGAACGAAAACGGCGGTCGCTGTCGCCGATGAGAGCGGCGCAGTAATCGCTGCCTTCGAATCCGGCGGCATCAATTACAACGGGCAGGACGAGGCCAGCATCGAAGCCAGCCTGCGCGACATGCTGGGGCGGATCGGCGAGGCCGCCGGCGGGCTGGACCGCTGCGCCTATCTGTGCATCGGTGCAGCGGGGGTCAGCAATCCCGCCGTGAGCGCCCGCCTGACCGCCAAGGTCAGGGAAAGCGGCTATGCGGGCGGCCTCCTGATCACCGGCGATCAGGAAACGGCATTGAGCGGCGCACATGAAAGCGAGTACGGCATGATCCTGATCGCGGGCACGGGGTCGATCTGCTACGGCCGCAATGAACGCGGCGAGACCCATCGCACCGGCGGTTGCGGTCACCTGATCGATGATGAGGGCAGCGGGTACGCGATCGGGCGGGATCTGCTGTCCGTTCTGGTCCGGGCCTATGACGGCCGGCTGCCGGAAACAGTCATTACGGACCTGGTCTACGCGAAGCTGGGACTGAAATCGGTACGCGATATCATCGGCTACGTGTACGATCCAGCCCGAAGCAAAAAGGACATCGCCGCGTTGGCGCCGCTGCTGACCCGGGCATGCGAGCTCGGTGACCCTGCTGCTCTGGGAATTGCGCAGCGCAGCGCGGCTTCGCTCTCCGAGCTGGTAACGCCCGTTGCCGAGAAGCTGGCGCTGCAGGCAGGGGCACTGGCCATGGCCGGAAGCGTGCTGCTTAACAACGTGTATATCCGGGACGCTTTTCTGGAGCGGCTGCAGGAGCGCTATCCGGAAATCACCTGCATCACGCCCAAAAAAGACGCGGCCAACGGCGCGGTGCTGATGGCGCTGAATCGTCTGCGGGAAGCAAAATAGCCGCATGACCAACCGGTGAACCGTGAAGTCGACCGCCAACTGGCGGCCTATAGCAAAACCTCCTTTCCTTGCGGCATATGTCGGCATGATAAAGGAGGTTTTTTTCGTTGTAAGCCTTAAGATAAGGATAAATTTCTCATACCGTCGCTTGGCTATGAATCGTCATGTCGGCCGGGCTCCATGGCAGTACGGGCTATCACGACGGATACCTGAACGATCCGCAGGAAGCAGGATATTTCAGCAATACGGAAGAAATAGGTAGGTACAGAGGGGCGTATAATGCATAGGAAAATCGGAATGAGGTGCGCATTAAATATGGATGACTTCGAGTTGATTGAACGATACCGGCTTGATTTGCAAAAGTATTCCGCCCGGCAGCTGCGGTACATTCCCGGACCGGAGATCTGGTCGATCGGCCAGATGTACGATCATCTGATCGCCGTTGCCATGGAGTACCTGGACTTTGTCCAAACTTGTGCAGAGAGTACGGAGGAGCAGCCGCTGGGCAAAACGCCGGCTGGAGATGACGTGTTCCGGCGCGGCGGCTTTCCGCCGGTCAAGATCAAGCTGGAAGGAGCGCAGGCCGCCAGTCCGAATAACGCGTTAAGCAGCGAAGAACTGGACGAGGGGCTGGCGAAGGTGATGGCAAGAATGCGGGAGTGGGAGCTGAAATTGGAAGAGGTTCACCCGGGCGGCAAAGTCCGGCACGGCGGCTTCGGCTGGCTGAATGCGCAGGAATGGTACCGGCTGATCGGCATGCACTTCCGCCACCATTTGCGGCAGCAAGCGGAGCTGGAAGAGCGGCTGCCAGCGCATCCCAGGGAAATTTAAAAAGGATGACTGCCGGGGCAGCGGCGGATACAATAGGGAGCAAGCACCTTTTTCCAAGCTTCGGCATCCCCTTCCCAGGTCGCTCCGGCGGGCATCCGAACGATGCGGATCTGCGGGTGTCCCGAATCGATCTCGGCCGTATCCGGATCACCGCTGTGCAATACAAATAAATATCGGAGATGTGGATTCATGTAGCTGTTCTCGATCGTCTCGAATATGTGATAGGCATCTTCGGTATGCTTGACCGTCCGGATCAGCAGCATAAACCGTTCAAATCGCGATTCAAGCACCTGGCAGAAGCCCGGGGTTGAGGCGAAGTTGAACCAGTCGAAAGGACCGGCAGCCGTGCGCAGCCCGTTCCTCCGCAGCTGGGAGGCGACCTGGCAGCTGCTGCCAAGACTGAATATGGCATCGAAGGACTTATCCTTGGTCATGGTCAATTCCCCCTTTCTGAGTACAGGACTGAACCTATGATATTCGCGGCGTTCTTTATCGGAAACGGCACGCATCTATTTTCTACCAAAATGCTGTGCCGATAAATTTGCTATAATACTAGAGATTACACCGATAAAGGAGCCAGAGAAATTAACATGACGGAATCCAAAACGTTGGGAAAAACCCAATTTCAGCAGGTCCGCGAGTTTCATTTGGGCTTTGACTGCCCCGCTCCGGAAGAGCCGCAGGCTTTGAACGACAAGCTGGCGATGAACCGCGCCGCCTTTATTATGGAGGAAGTGGTTGAACTGCTGCATGCTACGGCCGGCAATGACGACAGGTTCAAGGCATTTTTTGCCGAACTGATGGAACGGGCGCAGGATACATACCGCAAGCAGCAGCAAAAAGCCTATCCGGAGGACAAGCTGATCGGCCAGATCGATGCATTCACCGACATTCTCTACTTTGCCAACGGCGGATTCGTCGAAGCGGGCGTGGAGCCGGACAAGATTTTTGAGCATGTCCATACCGCCAACATGGGCAAGCTCTTTCCGGACGGAAAGCCGCATTATAACGAAGTGGGCAAAGTGATCAAGCCGGACCATTGGGAGCGGGACTTCGCTCCGGAACCGAAAATCGCGGCGGAGATCACCCGGCAGATCGAGCTCGGTCCGAAGCGGTTCAAGTAAAGCTGCAGGGGATGAGAGGGAACCAAAAGAAAAACGGCTCATGGCGGATGGAATATCCGTTCATGAGCCGTTTCCTTTTATCTAAGTATGACCACCAATTATGAAAGTAAGACTTAGTAGTTTGCGCCGTGATTGAACGGCTTGATTGCGTCCTTCGTGTCGTAATTAGCGCCGTGATTAAACGGCTTGATTGCATCCTGTGTGCCGTAGTTTGCACCGTGATTGAACGGCTTGATTGCGTCCGCCGAAGCCACCGCCGCTAAGAGTCCGCTAAGAAGTCCAAGCAAGATTACTGTCGAGAGAATCGTTTTTTTCATCTTTTAATTCACTCCCATAGGTAATTTTTTTTAGACAACGGTGTAGTCAAATCTGCAAACCTCTGATTAGCTTGTCTACGACAATATTATCAGAAAATGTAAAAGTCTGTAAAGGGTTATCGACAAAAAAATTCAACATTTTCTTTCCGCAATTCGTATAACAAGAAGAATGCTTCAGACAGCTGCAAAAGAAGCCGGAAATTGTCCGGTAGGGCGGTAAAAATATTGTCATTACCTGGCATTCGCAGCCGCGTCTATGATAAGTTCATAGGGAATGGATGAAGGGGAGGAATCGATGAAGAAAAGGATCAACCTGCTGAATCTCGTATTTTTTGTACCTGCGGTCATTTTAAGCTTCGCGGTTTGGAACGATTACAAGCAGGACGTAGCCCGTGTTGAGGACCGTCTGCAGACGGTGGAGGGTTTGTTTTACCTGGATGGGGGAAGCAAGGTCATCAGCCTGACGGATGGCTCTGACGGTATGGATGCCATTCTTTACGATGCGGCGACGCATGAGGAAGTAACCACGATCCATTTGCGCTCCAACATACATAATCAGTTTGTAGGCACCTATCAGAAAGGAAATCTTGTGATCGCTATGACGGATGACAGTTCGGGGCTGCAGTTGAACGTCATTGGCCCCGACGGCCATGTGGACGAGCTTGTTAAAGGTACGCTGGAATTTGACGGCTTTTTAACATCGGCCGTTCATCATTGGAATGGCCGCATGCTGGTCGGAGGGGAAACGGCAAATGACACCTTCGTCGTCGGCGAGGTGAAGGACGGAGTATTCCAAACGGCATATCTCAACGAAGACACGGGACTGCCCGCAAGGCCGACGTCAATGTCCGAAGTCATGGGCAGTTTTAACGACAGCCGAGCCGTCCCCCTTTATGAACTGGATCTGAAAGATGGCAGCGCCGCATACGTCAGCGGCCTATTGAATGCACAGCACAAAGCAGCCATGCGGATCATTCCGGAGGGAGGATCTGGCTTTGATGCAGAGGATCTAGCGGAGCAGCAGTTTGCCGCACTTGCCGGTGTGGATCCTGCCCGGCTGTGGAGGACCGAATCCGGTGAACCAAAGCAGGTACGGACCTACGATGCGGTCAAGGGGGATTGGGGGAGTGTCGTTAAGACCCCTGCTCCGGTATATCAGGCTGCCGTCTTTCCGCTGAACGACCGCGAGACGCTCATCTTCGGCTCGACGGCAAAGGACGAACGGAAAGGTCAAGTCACCGGATATCTCTACGATCGGCAGACCCGGTCGTTTACAGACTTGTCCCAGCCATTGTCTAGCCTGGAACCGGAGGATGTAAGCAGCGGTACGCTGTCCTTTTTCAAGGAAACCGGAGATGCGACGCTATACTTTACCGACGCAGAAAAGTCGGCCGGCTGGCTGAACGTCAAAGGGGGCACGCTCACCCGCATGACCGGCGAAGCGCTGCAAACCTGGCAGATTGCCGAGGGCGCCGACCGGATCTCATGGACAAGCTTCGCCCATTATCTGAAGCGCGGCAATGCGCTTGTCATCAACTGGGCGATTTGGCTGCTGATCCCGCTGGTGCTGTTTGGCGGTATCGGACTGCTGATCCGGATCATGACAGCCAGACAGAAGAAGTTTACGGCCGAAGGAACGATTGTGCAGGGGACGGTAACCCGTCTGCAAGAGACCGGGACCTACGTAAACGAACAACCGATGATCCGCTTTGACATCCGTTTCGAGGATGAAGGAATGATGAAGGAAACGAGCATTAAGAAAGTGGCTTCATACCTTCATGCCCCGCGCGTGGGCGATCCCGTGTTGATCAGCTACAACCGAAAGAAAAATCGCGCGGTTTTCGTGACCGGTGACGATCTGCCGCCAACCGAGCCCGAGGTCATCCGGGACGCCGTCCTGGCGCGGATCGACAGCTATGGCAAGGCAGGCCGCGGTGAAGCGCTATTGCTTCATTTCGATACCGGCGGACAAACTTATGCCATCCCGGTAGTGCAGGCGAACGGGTTTGCCTACCGGACCGGGGATAAGGCGGATCTCATGCAAATCGGCGGCGTCACCCGGCTGTACAATTATAATAGGACACGTGACCCGAGAGGGGCAGACCAGCTGACGCTGGAAGGTGAAGTGATCCGGATCGAACATATTCCCGTGGAGAGCGTGAACAGACATCTGATGCTGTTCGAGCTGCTGCTTTCCCATGGCGATCAAAGGTCACGCAAGGTTAACAGCCAGTTCGTGCCGGTTCGCCTGCCAGTTGCGGTAGGTGCGGTCATCCCGGTGTCGTTGAACAAGACGGAGTATGAACAAGAGCTTCGCCTCCTTCGGGGTAAGCAGGGCAGCGCCAACGTGACGGCAGTACAGTTTGATGGCACCGTCGGCGAACGGCCATTTGCCCGCATTACCGTTACAAGAAACGGAATTTCGTACCGAATCGAGCAGTCCATCGAGCCGGTATACGGCGTGGAAGTCGGCGATGACCTTTGGATCGCTTATGATGAAGAGACGAGGGAAGCCGTGATCGTACAGTACGCTTCTACGTAAGTATACATCGCCGGTGTTGGGAGAGGAGAGAACGACGATGAATATTGAAGATGCACAGCTGCTGCTGAAATGCCATGCTTTTACCCATGACCGCATAGAGCATTGGAAAATGGAAAACGGCTTTCTGGGCAGCCTCCGTCCCTTCCGCGGGGAGCTGCGCGAGGGGAACCTTCATGAGGTAATGGCCGCCCTGCGCGCGCTGTCGGACGAGTTGGGCCGGGACCAGGTGAACCGGGAACTGATATCCAGCCTGTGGGGCCTCTACCATTTGGCCCGGGCCTGGGCTTTGGAACCGGAAGGCATGCTGCGTTCGAACGGCCTGCTTTCGAAGGAACAGATCGAAACGATGGAAACGTGGCTGAACCTGATATCCTATGCCGTCATGATCCTTTTGGAAAATGGCGGAGGGGAGGAAGCGTTCCAAGGTTACCGGGAATACGTGCGCAGCCGGGTTCTTCCCCTGAAAGAGGAGCTGGAAACGCTGCTCCCCGGCAAAATCCAGGACGAGGAAATCCTAGGTCTATACGATCAATATAGGGTTCATGGCGGGGTGGCACCTTCGCGTCTGGATGAGTTTGAGAACAAATTCGGCATCCTTCTGCCGGAGGATTTTCGCGCCTTTTATGAACAAAAAGACGGAAGCGGCTATGCCTTTCATATCCTGTATCCGGGTGAGGACGCGGAAGAGGCGGCTCCTTTTTATCTCATGTCCCTCGCCGAAATGGAGGACGTCAAGCGATATTTCTGCGAGAGGGATGAACTGCTGGAGGAATATTATTCACCGGAGGAGATCGCCAAGCTGGATCGCGAACTCAAGCCCTACCTGTTCCACCGCCAGTGGTACCCATTTGCGAGCATGGCCGGAGGGTCGCTGTACCTGATGCTGGACCTGGATCCGAGCGAAGAGGGGACGTACGGGCAGATCATCAGCTACATCCATGATCCGGATTTCGTGTATTACACGGCCGACTCGTTCACGTCATTGCTGCGGGAGTCCAACCGCAATCTGGCCCAATTGGAGGAAATCGAATACTGATCATGCTGACATCGATATTAAACCAATATCATTCCTGCTGGAGAGGTGAGATTACACAGGGGGCAAGCGGCTGGAACAATACGACCCGGTTTATCGAAGGAGCGGAGGGGCGCGGCGTCCTGCGAATTTACGAAACGCATCGGGACATCGATAAAATCCGGTTTGAGCACGCCGTGCTGGCATTGCTCGCCCAGGACAAACTGGACTTCCGCACCCCTGTACCCATACCTGCCCTAACGGGCGAAACGATCGTCCAGCTGGATGACGGGAGCGGGCGTTATGCTTGCCTCTTCAAATACATTGACGGCATCCGTCCCGAATCCACCGGTTTTCGGGCCGCGTATTCCTTCGGCGAAGCGGCGGGCAGCCTCTCCGGTGCGCTCAGCCGGCTCGTGGTTGCTCCGTCACCCGCCTACCGGCCCTACTATGAGCTTGCCCATTCGTATCCGGGGTGCAGCCAGGAGCGGGTGGGGCAGTTCTGCATCGCGCCGCCTGAGCCCTTCCGCGGATTGGAGGGCCCGCTTCGCAGGATCGGGGAAGCTCATAGAGAGGTCATCCGCGAACTTGAAGGGCTGGAGCGCCTGCCGCAGCAGCTTGTGCACGGGGACCTGAACGCCTCCAATTTGTTGGTGGATGCAGATCAGCCTGAGCAGGTTACGGCGCTGCTCGACTTTGAATTTTGCACCCGTGACGTACGGGCAATGGAGCCCGCGGTCATCCTTCCAGGGCTGCTGGGGGATGATCCCGATACCGGCATGGAGGCTGCCGTTCAGTTTTGCCGCGGCTTCGGCAGCCGCGTCCGCATGGACCCGGATGAAATCCGGGCGATCCCGGTACTGATGAAGCTGCGGAACGTGGACGTGTTCCTGCATTTTATGACCCGGTACGATGAAGGTACGGACGGCCCTGAGGTGCTGCGCGAGCAGATTCCGGCCATTGGTGCCGAACTTGCACGGCTGGAACGGGACAGGACAGCGGTCGAAGCTATACTGGAACGATACCTGCGCCCGGAATGACAGCAAAGGCGATCTCCCCAGTTAATGGGATGGTCGCCTTTATTCTCAGAAATATCTTACCTACCTTGAGAACCATTTGTTATTTTTACGAATAGGTCGCTTTCTATTCAAGCGGAGCAGCAGATGTTGATGCTTGTTGACCAGGCCCTCTATCGAACGATAGGGATAAAAATTGTTGCGTGTATTTCTGTGCTTCTTCAAGCCGCTTCCTGTTTCTGCAGTAGCGGGAAAGCATCATGAGAATCGACAGGTAGATGGTCTGCTCTTCCGGACGCATATCGTCATGCTGATAAGCATCAAAGCGCTCCGTCAATGGCGCGATATACTCATCGACGTTAAGATCCTGGGAAAGGGCACATTCTAAAAGGGTCAGCAATCCGGATAACGTTTCGGATGGATGCTGATTTAGAAATTGGGCGTACTCTTCGAGTTTTGTAAGATTTCCCGATAGAAGGTGTACAGACAGCGAATTGGCATAAGCATAAAAAGCATATTGGTCGAGTATCCGCTGGCTGCGTTCGCTTCCGTCCAAAAACCGGCCAAGATCTTTATACTGCTCAATACACTTCAGAGATTCCCCGTATTGCTTGTCTTTTTGATAGCCGATTCCCTTCATCAGCAGACTATATCCTATATAATAAATAATCGGTTTTTGTGCCTGTTTATTGTGAATAAATGATTGATACGCGTCGTTGTAGAGTTGATCCGATCGCCGAATCAGAAGAGTCCAATTTTCTAATGAATAGGCGTTGTTCAAGGCGGATACGGCCGTATCCAAATTCATATCTCCATCATTTGCGCAATCGTCCATGGGGTCCTCCTAGCATTCCTATTTCTTCCAATGAGTAGAGTATATAAGGTAGTCCTGCTACGGTCAATTTATTGAAAAAAAGAACACCGGGCATGGTCGCTGCGATTTTTGCGGTTAAACAAACCAATACATGCAAAAAGGCGGCCTCCCCAATATGACGGAAGGTCGCCTGCTTATGCGTTACATTATTTCTTTTGGACCGTAATCGTCCAGGATGCATCGTCGATCTGTTCGAAATTCGTGACGGAGTGGCCGGCTTCTGCAGCCCAGCGCGGTATGGCTTCGGTGGCCTGCGTGCAGTCGAAGTCGATGACCAGCTCGTCGCCGCTGTTCAGCTCTTCGATCGCCTGCTTGGCTTCAATTAACGGGAACGGACAGACCATGCCCAGAACGGCTAGTTTTTGTTGTTTCATGGAAGTAACCTCCTTAAGATGTGACTAGTTTAACGTAAAGCTCCTAATTAGGTTGTCGTGGTTTGCAGCGAAGCGGACTGCTTCAGCTTGGCTTTGGTGCGAGGGCGGACGTACACGAAATAAGAAGCCGTCCATGTGCCCAAAATCATAAATACGAGGGATACCCAGCCCTGCCATGTCATCATGGCGGTCATGACGAGACCGTTACCGATCGAGCAGCCCCCCGCCCAGCTGGCGCCGAAGCCCATCAGGATGCCGCCGGCAAAGCTCGAAACCGCCGTCTTTGCATCCGGGGCGCGGAAGCGGAATTCCCGGCTGCCTTTGGCGGCGATAAAGGATCCGACAAGGATACCCAGCACCAGGAACATGCCCCAGTTCACATACTTATCGCTGTCTCCTGTAACCAAGTACTGCAAAATGTTAGCGGAAGGCGTCGTGATCCCAAGACCCGACATGCGTCCGGTCGCCTCGCTCAGCGGCCAGGCCAGCAGGGCGATCAGGCCGACAAGAATGGCGGTAAAGAACGGATGCCAGCGTTTTTCGAACAGCAGATGGCTGAGTCCGGTACGCTTCGGCTTCATCGCCGGAATGGCCACCTTCGGTTTGCGCAGTGTACGGATGACCATCACGATCGTAATGATAGCTAAAAGGGCGATAAACGGCCAAACCGAAATGCCGAAGGTGTCCGGAATGGAGTTGGCCGGAGCTTTTACTTTCTTGATTCCGTTATTGAGCGGCGCCAAGGCACCCGATTTCATCGTGGCGCTCATCGCCATATAGCCGAACAGTGCGATCCAGCTGCCGATCAGTCCTTCACCGGCCCGGTACCAGGTTCCAGTCGCACATCCCCCGGCCAAAATAATACCAATCCCAAATATAAACGAGCCGACCACGGTAGCCACCCAAGGGAACGTGCCGGCGCTGAATTCGATGAGTCCAAGCTGGATCAGCGCAAACACGCCGATGCTCTGAATCGAAATGGCAATCAGCAGGGCATAAAACATGCGGTTGTCCTTGGTCAGATACATGTCCCTGAATCCGCCTGTCAGGCAGAACCGTCCACGCTGCATGACGAAGCCGAGCAGGGCGCCGCACAGCAGGCCTGTTAACATCAACATGACGTCATTCTCCTCCTTTGCTTATATACGAGTAATTCACTTTGTTTTATCGGTATTTATGATTCTAACAAACAGGCAGGAGAAGTCAATGGAGAAATGTTCCAGTGAAGCTGTCATATCATGTGATCGTGTTGATGAGCGGAGGCATGCCTGACCGCTGCGCCTGTGCAACGTATTCGGTAGGGGAGAGGCCGCAGTACTTTTTGAACACCCGGTGGAAATACGAAGTATCGTAGTAACCGAGGTACTGCGATATGCCCGCGACCGTCATATTTGAGCCCAGCAGCAGGCTGCAGGCCTCCTGCATGCGCAGCTCATGCATATAGCGGATCGGGGACCGGCCGTACACTTCTTTGAAGACGGCGGTTACGTAATTGGGCGAGCGGCTTATCAAAGCGGCCAGCCGGGCAATCTCGATCTGCTCCCGGTAATTCTCCAGCAGATAGGCTTTGACCGCTTCGGCATATTTCAGCTTGCTCGGTGTCAGTGCGGGCTGTTCGAGTTCCCGGGCAATCATGCCCAAGAGCTCCTGCAATATACCAAGACAGATGATGGAACGGTAGCTTTTCCCGCCCCGCATCTCTTCGTACAGCCTGTCGCAGCGGTGATAGGCGTACTGGCTTGGGGAGAGCCTGAACTTGATGAAATGTCCTTGATCCACGAACGGAATTCCCGTCTCAGCCCCGGGCTCGCATGTAAATAAAACGGTATGCTTTTGGTGGGGAATGCCGTCCTTGTTCTCTCCTGAACGGCGGGCTCCGCGGGGGATGAAGAGCACGTCCTCCGCTTCGGCGATCACAACACTGCCATTAATCTCGTACCGAACCTGGCCCTGCCGGACGACGACCAGAACGTTGTACGGAATCGTCTCAAGGTTGGTCCTCCATTGGGGGATTTCATTGTCGAAATTTACACTCATGATTTGAAGCATGCAGCTGCACCTCTTTATCCCATAACTTATTAAAACCCTATCATAATGCCGACTTCTCGTAAATTATGCTTCCTTGCATTCGGCATAAATCTTATAGATTGCGATAGAAATGTACATCAGATCAATGAAATGTACATGGACGCATATGGAGCGTCACGCCTATAATTCAGCTGCAAAGGCATTTCATATTATCCGGAGAGGACGGATGAACGATGAGAGTGTTACTGCTGGATTTGGATTCAACGAGACCGGACCACCTTGGCTGTTATGGCTACCACCGCAATACGTCGCCGCATATCGACCGGGTCGCGGCCGAAGGCGTACGCTTTGACAACTACTATACATCGGACGCCCCGTGCTTCCCGTCGCGTACGGCATTAATGACGGGCCGTTTCGGCATACATAACGGCGTCGTGGGACACGGCGGGACGGCGGCGGACGTCCGGTACGAAGGAGCTGACCGCGATTTCCACGACAAGCTCGCGTCAGAGAGCTTCCCGGCGGTCTTCCGCCGCGCGGGCATGCGGACGGCCCTAGTCAGCCCATTTGGGGAGCGGCATTCAGCATGGACCTTTTATGCGGGATTCAACGAAATTTACAATACGGGCAAGGGCGGTATGGAGTCGGCCGAGGAGGTCACTCCCGTTGTGCTGGATTGGATCGAGCGGAACGCAGACCAGGAAGACTGGCTGCTGTACGTGAACTACTGGGATCCGCACACCCCTTACCGGGCGCCGGCATCGTTCGGCAATCCGTTTCAAGACGAACCGCTTCCGGAGTGGATTACGGAAGAAGTGCTGGAGCGTCACAAGCAAAAGGTTGGCCCACATGGCGCGAACGAAATCAATATGTATAACAGCAGCACGTCGCCTCATTTTCCCCGTCATCCCGGCAACATTCAGAACATGGACGATTTGCGGAGGATGATCGATGGCTATGACTGCGGCATCCGGCATATGGATGACAACATCGGGATGATTTTCGATCGTTTGACGGAGAAGGGGGTTATGGACGACCTGGTGATCATCATCACCGCCGACCATGGCGAAAACATGGGCGAGCTCGGCATTTACGGCGAGCACGGCACCGCCGACCAGGGCACCTGCCGGATCCCGATGATCATCCGGTGGCCGGGGATGCAAAAGGGGATTTCCGATGATTCCCTGCACTATCATCTCGATCTGGTGCCGACCGTCGCGGAACTGCTGGGCGTTCAACCTGCGCAAAGCTGGGACGGCCGCAGCTACGCCGGTACGCTCCGCAGCGGAGAGTCCGGCGGAAGGGAGTACCTCGTCGTCTCGCAGTGCGCCCACGTATGCCAGCGCAGCGTACGGTTCGGGGACTGGCTGTATACCCGCACGTACCATGACGGATATCATCTTTTTGACAAGGAGATGCTGTTCAATCTTACTGAGGATGCCCACGAGCAGAACAACCTGGCTCAGGAACGGAGGGACCTGTGCAGGGAAGCGGTCTACTTGCTGAACGAGTGGCATGACGAGATGATGATGTCGATGAAGTTTGACGTCGATCCGCTGTGGACGGTCATTCAGGAAGGCGGGCCGTATCATGCGAAAGGGCATCTGCCGATGTACATCGAGCGGCTGGAACAGACCGGGAGAGGGCATGCCGTGGATGAGCTGAAGCGCCGCCATCCGCGGGAGTTTGCACAGAAATAAGCGGTATGCGGCGGGAACGAAGACAAGGGGCTATCGATTGGCGATAGCCCCTTTCTTCATGGTCCGCGGCGATGTACATGCTGGCAACGGCGGTTTACCATGCATCGGCGCAGCTTATTTCAAATCTTCGAGCAGCAGCGGTGCGATGAAATCGCGGAACACATTCGCCGGATGCCGCTCTTTTTTACGCTTGTCATCGGTCAGGACTACTACCGTCTCCAGGACGGGGACGATATAGATGAACTGTCCCGCATATCCGCGGGCGTAAAAATAGTCAAATGAAAGCGGGGATGCTGCAGCGGAATGACCACCAAGCTCGGCTCCAAAAGTATCCGTCCACCAATGCCAGCCATAAAAGCCGCGGTTTGGCGGACCAGCGGGGATGGACGGCTGTACGGACCTGTTCACAAGGTCACGGGTGATCAGCTGCCGCTGCTCCCAGCGTCCCTGCTGTAGATACAGCTGCCCGAACCTCAGCAAATCCCCAGGACGGAGCCATAAGCCGTAGCCTCCGGTGTGGTTGCCCTGGGGGTCAGACTCCCATCGATAGTCTTCGATGCCCAGCGGTCCAAACAGATTTTCCTCGGCGTACCGGGCCGTTGACTTGCCGGCGGCTTGAACCAGGATCGCGGACAGAAGCTGGGAGCATCCCGAGCTGTACTCCATCCGGGTCCCAGGTGTATCGGAAATCGGCTGCTCGAGCACAAATTCGACCCAATTGCCGGTTCTGGTCATGCGCGGAAACGATTTGATCCCGCCGAATTCGCTCCATTCAAAGCCGGCTGACATCGTCAGCAGATGCTCCAGCGTAATCTCCCGCTTGCGTGAATCGGAAGCGGAACGTAGCTGCGGGAAAAATTCGGTGATCGGCGTCTCCGCACCCGGCAGGATGCCTTGGTCCATTGCGGCGCAGATCAGGGCTGACAGAAAGCTTTTGGTGCAGGAATTAACCTTCGCCTTCTCGTCAGGGATGCGGGGATGACGGTAGTGCTCAAACACCAGCCTGCCGTTTTGGCTGATCAGGCAGCTTCTCAGGTCGACCGGTGCGATCGTTGAAGCGAGTGCAGATATATTCATCGGAATCTTCCTTTGTTAAGTATGGCTTTTGTGGCATGATGCCGCCTATACATTATGGCAAACTGACGCCTCCCGGACAAGGTTCGGACGATGCTCCAATGGCTATTTTCGATCGAAGGACCATCACGTATAATAAATACTTAGCCCGCTTGAACCTCATCTATACACGCAAAAAGACAGCGGCTCCAGGTGAACCACTGTCTTCGGCGAAGGCTGTTATTTGGTTAAAAGGTTAATATGATCAAGCTCCGTGCTGCTGTTGAAAATAAACTCGAGCTTATAGTTGCCGCGGTTGTATGTCAGCTTGGTCTGTGTCTTGTTCCCGGTTTTGAAGGTGGACACCGAACTTGGTGCATACCAGTTCTGCTTCAGCATCTTCATCGTAATGCCGCCGATATTGGTCTGGCGTTCGACGTTGGTGCCGAAGTAGCGCATCTCACGGATTTTGCCGAGCTTATAATTGATGGCGTAGCCGGGATTGCCCATATTCGCGCTGTATACATCGAACCCATCGGCATCCTTCATCGGATTTTCGGGTTCCCCGATCTTGTGAAGGACGTCCTGCCGGGTGCTGTTACCAACGGTGAGGCCGCTAACTGCCCCCGGGAACTGGCCTTTCAGCGCCGGTTTGTAGAAGCTGTTCAGCGTCTGGAGTGCCTGTTTGGATGCGTAACCCGCATCGGCTGCCGCAGCAGCATTTGCTTGATGTACGGAATATGTCGTGCCTGCGCCTACGGCTCCCAGGCCTACCATGCCGGCCACGGTCATGGCCATGATTGCTTTTTTTGCCGGTTTTGTGATGTTCATGTTGTATCCTCTCCTTGTAACTTCTGGGGTCTCTATGTTTTTATTACCCATTCTGCGTAAGATTCAATTCTTCTACAGCATAGTAGAAACCGAAGGAGATTGGGTTACGATTCCGTGAAAGAATATGTCAATTTTGACACGGATGGCGTTAAAGGACGCGTTCAGGGAACGGACAGAAGCCAGGATTGGCTGATGACAGCATCTTGGTATATTCCGGCTGAAGCTTGGATAACTCGTTGAAATAGCTGGAGATGACGTGGTTCCCTCCAAAGGATCCGAGCTGAAAATGCCGGGGTGACAAGTTCTTTACATGGCTGTAATAAAATGTTTTGGACCGTTTCGGCAGTTTGTATACGGCAGGGGGCGCATGGGTCACGACATCAAACAGATTGGCGATGCGAAAGCTGTTGGGGACATAGCTGGCACAAGCCTTGGCAAAGGCAGGATCGCCTACCCGCGGTGAACCGAATGTGAACAGGTAAGGGGAGCGGAAGCCGGTATTGGCTGCAACATCGACCGCGCATAAGGTCGCCAGCGCCGCACCCAGGCTGTGACCGGTAATAAACAGCGTCTTGCCGCGGGATACCTTAGCCAGTGTCGAGATAATGCGGGTCCTTGCGGAGGCATAAATGTCCGTGAAGCCCCGATGAGTCATACAGTCTTCTTTAATGTATTTGTATTTCTTCTGAGATGCGATCAGGTCCGCGATCCAGTTGGTCGTCGTGCTGGTTCCCCGAAATGCAATGATGACCTCTTGATCCGAATCGAGAATAAAACCGAAGCGTTCCCAATCGTCTGTAATGGACCTGGCCTCAATCGTCTCAAGCCGTGTGTATGGAGAAGGGACGACAAACGACCCGTCTGCATTCTCAAATTGAGCATAGGTCTGTCCGCAGATGGCCGCCAGAAAAATGGTACGCTGCTGCAAATCGTCTGCCTTGCTCATACGCATCCCGCCTTTCACTCCTACACTATATTAAGAGGATAAGGATCGGGTGCTTGGGCATGAATAGTCTAATAAGGAGGTGTCCACCATTCCGATTCATATCAAACGGGTCTATGAAAAGCCTGAAGCATCAGACGGCAAACGAATCCTGGTCGACCGTCTCTGGCCGAGGGGACTCACGAAAGAGCAGGCCGCGGTCGACGAATGGATGAAAGAGATCGCGCCCAGTCATGAGCTGAGAAAATGGTACGCGCATCGGCTGGATCATTACGAGAAGTTCAAAGAGCTATACCTGCAGGAACTTCAGCAGGACAAGCCTTCCCAGCTTTTACGGCAAATCCGGGAATTGGCGGAGGGTTGCACGGTTACGCTGTTATATGCCGCGAAGGATACCACCATGAATCAGGCGGTCGTGCTCAAAGAAATCATTGAAACCTCGTAAGCACCGCGGACTGGCCGGATAGTTGTAGTCGTTTACTCTCTCGTATATCATTCCGGTGACCGTAATGGCGCCTCCTTAAGCCCAAGGGCTGCAGGAGGCGCCATTTTGAGTTGGTTGAGCCGCGCCTCTAATTGCCTGCCAATCACAAATGATTTTGCCGCAGCACGAAATATTTGCTGCCTCTGTCATCTGTTTTTGGACCGCCATTGGCTCGGGGCTTCGCCCATCAGCCGCTTGAAGTGCCGGTTGAAGCTGGATAAGGTCGCATAGCCGACCTCCTCGGAAATAGCCAAAATGCTGCTGCCGCTATGGCACAGCAGGGCAGCCGCAACCTGAATGCGCACGTTGTTGATATAGTCCAGCGGAGCCATGCCCATGCATTTGTGGAAAATGCGCCGGAAATGGGTGACGCTGAGGCAGCATAGCTCGGCTAACCGGTGGATCGGGACCGGTTCCATATAGTGCTGGGAAATGTACTCGAGCGCTTTTGAAATTTGCTGCATCGCCCGCCGGTCGGCCCCGCCAGCCGCAGCTTCAGCTGTGCCGCTCTCTTGAAGCAGCAGCTGCCTGCCGATCAGCGTCAGGAGCGTCCAGATGTATCCTTTTACAGCCGATTCATATCCCGGCCCGTGTTTCTCCAGCTCCTTCATCGCGTGATCTGTCAGCCAGACGACATCCGCGTGATCATCCGGGGTGACGATGTTGTTGAACCGGGGATACGTATCCGTTCCGACCCGGTCCCAGAATCCGGAAGACACCTGGTCAGACGAAAAGAGGGCGTCCGGATCAATAAAGCAGAAATGCCACCTGCTTTCTTTTCCCTTTAAGCTTTGGGCAAGATGCAGCTGATTCGGAAAGATGATGCTCACATCTCCTTGGGTGTAGGGCAGGATTTTGTCTTCAACGAAAAAGACGCCTGAGCCTTCCAGACAGTAGCCGATCTCAAGGCAGTTGTGAAAGTGCAAATACGTAATTTCATTGTCTCCCTGGATATGATTGCTGAGCCAATCCACAGGGAAATCGGAAGGAAGCATATAAGGCTGGGAGACGACTTTATAATCAAATGGTCGATTCTGCACAGCTTTCAGTCCTTTTTCGGCGGAAGTCATTGTTTTCATTATAATAAACTATCCTTGAACGAATTTCATTGATCTTGGGAAAGGAGTTTATTGATATGGCTTATCCTAAGGAACCGAGGATCCACGAACTGGCAGGCAAAATTATTGAGTACGGGCGGCTCACGCACGAATACGGAGGACGGGGCGTGGCCGATGCCTGGATCGACATGGAAGAGAAGATGAAAGAAACGTTGGAGAAACTGCAGGATTTACCCATTGACGCCGAGCTTAAGGAGCGGGAGCCGGACGATCTGCCGTCCATTCGAGCGCAGCGTACTGAAGGACCAAGAAGGCTGTGGGCTTCGTTTGACAAGGCGGTCTACAAGGAAAAGCTCGAAGGGGCGATGCTCGCCCGTTTTGCCGGATGCACGCTGGGGGCGCCGGTAGAATTCTGGGAAGTGAGCGACATGGAGAAATGGGCCGCATATATCGGGGATGCCTTTCCTCCACAGCATTATTGGTCCAAAATCAAAAATCCGAACGATCTCCGTTACGGCAAAAGCACCTTTTATGAATATACCTTGGAAGGCTTGACCCAAGTCCCTGTCGATGACGACATTACTTATACGATCCTCGGACTGCTTATTGCCGAAGAGCACGGTCTCAACTTCACGACAGAGGATGTAGGAAAGAGCTGGCTCAAGTACCTGCCGGTCGCTTGTACTGCGGAGGAGGCTGCGCTCAACAATTTGAAGGCGGGCATTCCGGCGCTGCAAGCAGCTGACGTAAACAATCCGTTCTGCCAGTGGATCGGTGCGGATATCCGCTCGGATCCGTGGGCTTACCTGGCTCCGGCGTACCCGGCGAAAGCGGCGGAATGCGCCTATCGGGACGCTTATTTGAGCCATCGGCGGAACGGGATTTACGGGGAGATGTTTTTCAGTGCTGCGCAGTCCGCGGCGTTCGCCGTCGATCATCCCGAGCAGGCGCTTCGTATCGGCTTGACCGAAATTCCGAAGGAATGCAGCCTTTATAAGGATGTGGAGTGGGCGCTTGCCGTTAGCGGTGAAATCCATGATTACAAGGAAGCCAGAGCGGCGGTCGATGAGCGCTTCAAGGGAATGTCGGGCGTGCACACCAACAATAACGCCTGCTTGACGGTGTTCGGCCTGATGATCGGGGGGACCGATGTGTCCAAGGTGATCTCGGAGACGGTTGCCATGGGACTGGACAACGACTGTACGGCTGCGACGGCCGGCAGCATCGTTGGCGCGATCGCCGGGAAATCCGGCGTGCCGGAGCATTGGGTTAAGCCGTTTCACGATACGGTCACAACGTATATGACGAACGCAGAGAATTTTCAGATCAGCGACCTGGTCGACCGATTTACCATCCTTGCCGGCAAAACGCATCACGAGGCGTAACTTGGCGACGTCGGCCTTAGTTCTTTTTAAGAACGATCCAGCGTGAATCCGTATGTTATCGAACAAAAGACATATCAAATCTATCCACGAATCATGCCCTTGGATCCATGGACAACGGGCGGAGGATCGGAAACAATGGGGGAAACGGTGTCCAATCAACCGGGAGAGGTGGAAAAGGATGAAACTCAAATTGATCAAAGCGTTGTGGGGCATGGAGGGAACGGGCACATTGGAAGAGCAGGTGGGGCGTATCGCTTCCGCCGGTTATGATGGCGTAGAGGCGCCCCTGCCGGGACCTGACGACGAACAGCGGTTTAAGGAGCTCCTCGCAAGCCATAAGCTTGATTACGTTGGGATGATTTTTACCGAGGGGCCGGACCACTATGCTTCTTTCGAAGCACAATTGGAACGGGCGACGTCGTTTGGGCCGATCCATGTAACTGCGCATTCCTTAAAGGACTATGTTCCGCTGGAGGAGCAGATCGATTATTTCCGGCGGGCCGTTCAGCTTGAGCAGCAGCTTGGCGTCAAGGTGGGCCATGAAACCCACCGGGGCAGAGCTTTATTTAATCCCTGGGATACGGGGAAGGTGCTGAATGCGGTCCCTGGACTTGGACTGACGGCCGATTTTAGCCATTGGTGCTGCGTTACCGAATCGACGCTGGAACATTTCGAGAGCGAGCTGGACCTGGCTATCGCCCGCACCGTACATATCCATGGGCGTGTCGGTTATGCGCAGGGCCCTCAAGTTCCCGATCCGCGGGCACCCGAGTACGCGCATGAAGTTGCTCGGCATTTTGACTGGTGGAACCGGATCGCCGATGCGAGGCAGCATGCCGGTGCCTCCGAATTGACCTTTACGCCGGAATACGGTCCGCCGGGTTATCTTCACACGCTGCCTTTTACCAATCAGCCGGTTACGGATTTGTGGCAGGTATGTAAGTGGACGGTAGAACAATACCGTGAAAACTTCGAACGAACCCAATCCGTGAAAACTACCTGACAGACATGACTTCACCTCATGTAAAAGAATGCAAAAAGGCTGCCGCATTGCTTCCACAGCATGCGGGCAGCCTTTTGTCATAGATGCAGGTACATCTGGCCGAAATTATTTTCGGTAGAGCTGCCGGAAAGACTTCGGGGTATGACCGGTATATCTCGCAAAGCTCCTAACGAAATAAGGAAAGGATCCGAAACCCGTCTGCTCGGCGACACGTCCGATCGGATCGTCGGTATGGATCAGAGTTTGCTTGGCCTGCTCGATCCTGTACCTCGTTAAATACTCCAGCGGCGTACAGCCGAACGTCTTTTTCATACATATGGCGATGTAGTTGGAATGAAAGTGCAGGGCTTCCGACATCCGCTTATAGCTGATGGGCTCCCGGTAATGCCGGCGAAGATATTCGCCCGCCAGTTCCGCCACCTTCAGATGTGGATTCTGTACTTCTCCCCCTTCCGTCTGCTGCAGCATGGACAGCAGGTCCTGAAAGCAGATCTGCTGCTTCCAGCGGGCGGATACAGTCTGTTCCGGGTGCAGCAGCATCAGCCTGCGGAGGAGCTCTTCCACTTGACTTGGGAGAAGCGGTGCTCCCTGCTGGGAAATATAGATTGAGAATTTCTCGATCTGATAGAGCGGATGGCCTTCAAATGCCGGTAAAGAGGAATCCTGCTCGGAAACTTCGTTCCAGCTGCCCAAGGTTTGAAAATGCAGCCAGTAAAAATGCGTTTCTTCCAAACAGGGCCGGGCGGTCCGGTGCGACCGGTCAGGCCGAAGGATGGCGTAATGTCCCGCCGGGATGGTGAGCATCGTAAGCTCTTCCTCCAGAAACAGGCAACCCCTCGCCACGAAGATCAGGTCAAAGACCCCGATGCCGCTTCGGTCCGGATGGATTCCGCCAATTGGGTAGGTGTCCTCCCCGCAGGTAATGTAATGGGGCAGAGGCGGAGCGATGAATTGGAACATGGCGATCCTCCTTCCTTCGAATCGAATTGCTTCTATCATAAAGGATTGTACATGGCGAAGCCATATGTTTTGCCTGCATGATGAGGTTGTGATTGGACAAAAACATGTTGATATCCGGTATCGGTAAATAGCGAGGGACATGGTATATTTCATAGCGTTAGCCAAAGTAAACCGAAGATGAAAAGGGAGTGGCGAGCTATGAAATTCGTTAAAACCGCTTTTGAACAACTGCCGCTTGGCGCGGTTAAACCTTCCGGTTGGCTTAAGGATCAACTGATGATTCAAGCAAAAGGTCTTACCGGGCATTTGGAGGAGCATTGGGCGGATGTCGGGCCTGAAAACGGGTGGATCGGAGGCAGCGGAGAAAGCTGGGAACGCGGACCGTACTATTTGGACGGACTTCTTCCACTGGCCTATTTGCTAGAAGATGAAAGGTTGATCGCCAAAGCCAACCGGTGGGTTGAATGGTCGCTTGCGAGTCAACAGGACGATGGCCACTTCGGTCCGAAACGGATCGAAACCGTCAACCGTGAGGTCGATAAAAAGCACGATTGGTGGCATTACATGATCATGCTGAAGGTCATGATGCAGCATGAAGAAGCGACGAAAGATGAGAGGATCGTTCCCTTTCTGACGAAATTTTTCGGCTACGTCCGCAGCACCATTGAAGAGAATCCGCTGCAAGGCTGGGCGAAAACCCGGGGAGCAGAAATGCTGCTCTGCCTGGTTTGGCTGTATAAAAGGACGCAGGATCCTTTGCTGCTGGAAGTGGCGGAGATCGTGGCCAAGCAGACGACGGACTGGTCTGACATTTTTTACGACTTCCCGTTTTGGCGCAAGGTGGAGGAGTGGGACTGGACGACGCATGTCGTCAATGTGGCGATGGGGATCAAGACGCCGGGTGTATTGTACGAACTGACCGGAGATGTCGTCTTGAAGGAGGCTGTGCACCGAGGGATCAATTCGCTGATGACATACCACGGTCAGGCACATGGCATGTTTTCGGGTGACGAGTGGCTTTCCGGCACACATCCGAGCCAGGGCGTCGAGCTGTGCGCCGTGGTGGAATACATGTTTTCGATGGAGCAGCTGACGCGGATATTCGGCGACGGCAGGTTCGGAGACATTCTTGAAAAAGTGGCGTTTAATGCGCTGCCGGCGGCAATCTCCCCGGATTGGACCTCCCATCAGTACGATCAGCAGGTGAACCAGATTTTGTGCAACGTAGCTCCCCGCAGCTGGGTGAACGGGCCTGACGCGAACCTTTTCGGCCTGGAACCGCATTTCGGCTGCTGCACCGCGAATATGCACCAAGGATGGCCCAAGCTGACGTCGCATTTGTGGATGAAGGACCATGAGGGCGGGCTTGCAGCCGTCTCCTATGCGCCGTGTACTGTCGAGACCCCGGTTGGCAACGGTTCCTTGGCCAAGCTGGCCGTCAGCGGAGAATATCCCTTCCGGGACCATGTCTCCATCTCAATCACTTTGGAGCGCCCGGAAACATTTACGGTTTCCTTGCGGATCCCGTCCTGGTGCACACAGCCTGAAATCCAGGTCAACGGTACGCCGGTGAACGTTCAGACCGAGAACGGCTATGCCAAAATCAACCGCGAGTGGGCGAGTGGAGACGGGATCGGACTGACGCTGCCGATGGCTGTCAACACGACGTCGCGCAACCTTTATGCAGTCAGCGTAGAGAGGGGACCGCTTGTCTATGTGCTGCCGGTCCGGGAGCAATGGCAGATGGTGCGGGAGCGTGAAATGTTCCATGATTGGGAACTGTATCCGGGATCGGCCTGGAAATACGGCCTGTTGGCCGATACCGGCTTTGAGGTAACCGAGGCGGATATTCCAAGCCAGCCGTTCTCCGCGAATGGAGCCCCCGTGCGGCTCAAGGCATCGGGACAGCTGGTCAAAGACTGGAAGATGGAAGGCAACAATGCAGGCACACCGCCCATTCATCCCGACTGTAACGGTCAGCCTGTGGCGGAGCTTGAGCTGATCCCTTACGGAAGCGCGCGGCTGCGGATCGGTGAGTTCCCGCTCATCGGCAGCCGGAAGCGGTTCAAGGAGAAATAAGATAAGCTGTGCTAGACAGGGCTTCTCACCCTGCCCGGCAAGGCGTGCGGAATCCGTCCCGGGTTCACTCTAAAGAGAGAGATGCCGCAGGGCATGCGGTCATCTCTCTTTTTTTGTTTTTGGGCTGCACGGTGCGGTTTAATAGTGTATCATGCTATTAAAACGAGCGGTTCCGATCCGGGAGCGAGAGGACTAGAGACTAGGGAGGTTGTGCACCGTTGCTTACATTACCCGCCATCCATGCCATGGGGGACATCGCCGTAAAGCCGGGATCCGTTCTCGGGATGCGTACGATTGACGATTTCGAATTGGTGTACTTTCCGGCAGGGACCCGATCCGTTTACGAAATCGACCGGGGGCCGTTTGCGCTGGACCGTCCGGGAGTCGTGTTCACCTGCCCCGGAGAACCGCACCGGTACCGGTTTGATCCTAGCCTTCCCACAAGACACTTATTCGTTCACTTCGAATTTGCTGCATTTCGGGAAGCCTTCTGCAGGCCGGACCACGACCGGAAAAATTTCCGTGACTGGTCGGTCATTGCCGGAGGGAGCCTGATTCCCTCCATGCTTAAGCAGATGCTGAAGATCGCGCATATCAAGCCGGCCGGCTGGCAGCGAAGGGCGTCCGTTTTGCTGATGGGCGTCCTTGAGGAATGGCAGGCGATTGAGGAAGACGAGTCGATGTCGGCCGCTTCGCTGCCCGCTCCCATCATGCGGGCCATGGATTATATGGAGCAGCAGCTTCACCGCCAGATTACCATTGAAGAAATCGCGGCCAGCTCGGGCTGGACCCATGAGCATTTCACCCGGATGTTCGTCCGCTGGATGGGCATTCCCCCTCAGAAAGCGCTGCTGGAACGCCGCCTCCGGAGGGCTGAGCAGCTCCTTATTCAGGCGGAGCGGACCATCAAGCAGATCGCTTACGACGTCGGATTCACCGATGAGCACTATTTCTCCCGCATGTTCAAGCGAACCCGTGGAATGACGGCCCTGGAGTTTCGCGACCGGTTCGCGGATCCGTTGTTCCGGCATTTGGCCGTCATCGAGGAGGAGGAGGCCGCGTATCCTTTGAACCGGCATTTTGTCGTACTGGATCATGGAGATTCCCGGTAAAGCGGATATCAAATCCGTCCACCGTTTTCCGTGTCCTCTCCATTGAGAACGCTTACGGAATCCTTCACACTTAAGGTAATCAATACGTGTGGAGGGGATCAACCATGGGGCAGACTTATGTGCCGAAAGCCAAATTAAGAGAGGACCGTTATTATGTAACGGTGGAAGAGTATAAGCAGTATCACAGGGACGGATTCGTCATCGTCCGAGGGCTGCTGGATCCGAAAGAAATCGAACAGTACGCCGTGTGGGCAGAACGGCTGCGGATCGAGAATGAAGGAAAGCGCGTACAGGCATCCGAGGAGGATAAGGACCCGCTCAAAGCGGAGTTCGCCGAAAAAACGCGGGTTCATATGATCTCCCGTCTCTACCCGGAAGGGGAGCAGCTAATGCTGCATCCCCGAATCCTTGATGTACTTGAAGCGCTGACGGGTCCGGATGTGTATGCCCTGCAGTCCATGATCTTTTTTAACCCTCCGGGAAAAGGGGGACAGGGATGGCATCAGGACGCATACTACATCAAAACTCATCCCGACACGCTGATCGGAGCCTGGATCGCGCTTGAGGACGCCGATGAAGAGAACGGCTGCCTCTGGGTGGTTCCCGGCTCCAACCATGAGCCGATTTATCCGCCGCCGGGAGATAATGGCGGAAACGTTCACGCCAAGGAGGCGTTTTCCGATCTCCATTCCGTGGAGCATGTCAGTCACCTGGATGACGAAGTCAACACGCTGTCGAAGGTGGTGTCCCGTTATCCGGACCCGATTCCGGTTCCGTTGAAGCCCGGGGACGTGCTGTTCTTCCATTCTCACCTGTTTCACCGCTCCTACCCGAATCGAACGACGGACCGTTACCGCCGCTCGTATGTGTGCCATTACTGTAATGCCCGTTCGTTTGTTCCATGGGACCATGACGGCTATGAGGGCGACAGCGGGAATTACCGCCAAATCTTGGCGCGCGGACGGACGCATCTGGCTTATGCCGAACCGCTATTCGATACGCCGGTTGATATTACGCAGCATGATGAGATTCCCGAGTCCACCAGCGTGACGATGATGGGGATGGACGACGGCATGATGATGCCGGTCGTTCAGGAGAAAGACGAACAGGGCTGAATTACGTTACCTGGACTTTTTTGGAGTCATGAATCCAGCCTTCTGTATCTTTCATAAAAAAGAGCCCGGCACAGGTGCCGGGCTCTTCTTTGTTTTGAAGGCGTTTGCCCCAAACCCCGCTATTCTTCATCTAGTATGGCGATCGGACTGAAGGCTTCATAATGAATGCGCTCCTTAGGAATTTCCAGCTCTTTCAATGCTTGATTGATTGCTTTCATGAAGGAGACGGATCCGCAGAAATAATACACCGCCGGCCCGGACGGAAGAATGGAGCGCAGCCACTCTGCATCAACATAGCCCTTATGTGAAAAGCTTTCTGAGCCCAGGTCTTGCTCGGTTGGAGAAGAATACGCCGTGAAGCAGCGAAGGTTCGGATGGCTGTTGACCAGCCCGGCAAGATGCTCCTTGAACGGATGGTTGTTCCCGTTCGCGGCCGCTTGCACAAATGTTACTTCGCGGCCTGGAGATTGATCGGCAACGTTATTGATCATGCTCATCAAGGGAGTAACTCCGATTCCTCCGCCGATGAGGACCAGATGGTCGTCGGTATGGTCTAAGGTGAAATCACCTGCCGGCGCAGAAAAGAGGAGGGAATCCCCTTCTTGAATGCGGTCATGCAGATCGTTCGATATGATCCCGGCCGGTTTCCCCTCGTTCGAACGCTCCTGCTTAACGCTGATCCGGTAATAGCTTTTGCCCGGGGCATCCGAAAGGCTGTAATGCTGAATGTGCTTATACTTCTCGCCCGGAACTTCCGCTTTGATCGTTAGATATTGGCCGGGTTCAAAGACAGCAAGGGCCTGTTTGTCCGAAGGCTCGAGGTAGAAGGAGGTCACATCGTCGCTTTCCGTTACTTTCCGGGTAACCGTAAAGCTGCGGAAACCTTCCCACCCTCCGGCTTGTTCTTTGGCTTCTTTATAAAGATCATGTTCAATTTGAATAAAGGCATCGGCAGTATATTCGTATGCCTTACCTCACGCCCCGATAATGTCATCGGTTGCTGCACTTCCAAGCACCTCCTTGACCGCCTCGAGAAGCGTCTCACCGACCAACGGGTATTGCTCCGGTTTTACACCGATGGCCCGGTGCTTTTGGGTGACCCTGGTAATGACCGGCATGATGGCATCCAGATTCGTAATATGTTCACCCGCAGCGTATACCGCATAACCCAGTGCCTCCTGCTGCAGCCCGCGCTTCTGGTTGGTCTGGTTAAATAGGTTGTACAGATCCGGAGCCTTGGCAAACAACAATTCGTAAAACTTTTTTCCGATTTGTTCGCTGTGCTGCTTAAGAACAGGCGCTGTCGATTGAACGATTTCGATCGTTTTAGAGTCAAGCATGTCTGCTCCACCTCCATCCATATTTCATTACCAACCATTATCTTGACCGATTTCATTTTGCAGTAGTCAAAATTTTTCCAAACGATGGGGCTGTATGATATGCGGTACAGGGAGGGGGCAAGAACAGAATATTTTTTGAGAAAAAGAGGAAAACGCAAAACAGAGGTAGAATAACTTTGGATAGGAACATTTGTTTGTGTTGTGTTTTTTTAACAATCCCAAATAGGCAGATCATATGCGACGTTGGGACAGGGGAGTGAGGTGAGTTAAATGACGGAAACAACCCTTAATTCTTCCTTCCGGGGGGAATTTGCCGGATTATTGGCCGAAATGAGACCCCAGCTGCTGCAGTACTGCCGATCGCTGACCCATCGGGAATGGGAAGCCGAGGACCTGGTTCAGGATACCATGGTCAGATTGATGAACCGGTGTATACAAATGCCGGAGATGACCCTGAGCAAGCCGTATGTGTTTCGCACGGCCCGCAATCTTTGGATCGACCGCTGCAGGTCAAGCCGGAGGCTGGTAACCATGCCGGTCGAACATTTTGAATCGGCATACGGAAGTGAAACGGAACCCTTCGTGGACTCTCTGATCACACGCGATCTGCTGGAAGGGCTGATGTACCAGCTGAAGCCGAAGGCTTTCGTCATGGTCCTCCTGTGCGACGTATTCGGGTTTACCGCCAAGGAAGCGGGAAGCTGCATCAATATGGCGGAGGGGGCCGTTCAGGTCGCCCTTTCCCGGGCGCGCAAACGGCTGCGCCTGCTGGCGCTCCATAAGCCGGAAGGGATCGGGAACGATGCATGCGCGCCGCGGAGCCGGCCGGGAGATCCCAGGTCGGCCGCCAAGCTTCTTGAAGCGGTTGCCGCTGCTTTTATCCGCCATGATCCCCGCTTGATTTATGAAGCTTATCTCCGGGTGTACGAGAACGGCTGCCGCATTGCGGACATCCGGACCCGCGATGGGCGATTTTATTTTACGTTTGAGGATCCGGACGGCAATGCTTTTATGGTGAGCGAAACATTTTGATCATCACTTTAGGGTGATTGTGTATGGTTGTAGGCAGCTTCATCGTTATTTACATGTGAGGGCATTTAAGCTAGAGAGGAGGTAGAGTGTCATGCCATCAGGCAGCGCTTCATTTGTATGCATCGACAGAGTCATTCTGCCGGTCCCTGATGCCAAGGCGGCTGCGGAATGGTACATCAACGAGTTTGAATTCCGGATCGGGCGCTTAGGCAGTAAGGAGATCGATTTGCGGATACAGGATGGGGAAACATTGCTTACGCTGACGGAACATTCCGGAAACCAGCGTTATCAGCCGCTTATCCACCTGGACGCCTCTGGCCACGTTCCATGCTTCAACTTTTATTGTCATTGGGACGATTTGCACAGCGGCTGGCTTCGTTCCAGGAACATTTCGGTCACGCCAACCATACAGACGGCTCACATGAACGTTTGCGAGATGACCGATCCATACGGAAACGTGACCGGGATCTGCCATGAAAAAAGCAATTCGCTCTTCTACACGCCGGCTCCCGGACCGGTTCCCCCGATGTTTCACCGGATTCTCGCCGTTTTTCTTCCCGTTATAGATTTGGATTCCTCGATCCGATGGTACGCGGATATGCTTGGCTTTGAGCTGGTAAACCATTGGGGGCAGGGGGCCGATCTCAAAATCGGCAAGGGAGAAACAATTGTCACGATGATTGTTATGGACGAAGAGCTGCACCGTCAAGCGTTGCTAAGGCTGAACGGCCAGGCTTATTATTCGCTGCAAACGCCCAGCATTCACGATGCTTACCGGGCGCTGTCCCAATTAGGCGTCCCAGCCGAGTCATGCCGGGAACAGGATGGGGTCAACAGGTTCCACATTTGTTCTCCGGAAGGTTTAATCATCCGTATATCGGAAAAGGAGCTGATTCAAATTGTCTCAACATGAAGAAAAGAACCACACCACCACGATCCCGTTCGAGAACCGGATTGCGAGCGTGTTTGTGCATGTCACGAATCTTCGGGAATCCGCTGAGTGGTACAGCCGCCTGCTGGGTCTTCCGATCAAGGAAGAACGGTTAAACGGCGGACCGGTGTATTGGTTTGATTTTCAAGGAACGCACCTCATCCTGGATTCCAATTCGGGGAACAGGGAAAATCCGGATTGGAAGGAAGACATGATGCCGCGCATGATGTTACCTGCCAAGGATATTGACGAGGCATACCTTTTTATTCGGGAACAAGGTACGCCTCTCTCTGAACCGGAAAGACACGGGCCGATGGCATACTTTAACTTTCGCGACCCGGAAGGGAACGTACAGATGGCATGCTGGGCCGAGAACCGCGAGGAAGACCTCTCTTTGGCAGGATTAAGCCGAAGTCCGATTTTGCCGAGAATCGGCGGCGTATTTGTTGACGTGAAGCATATGCCGGCGGCTGCCCGGTGGTACTCGGGTCTGCTTGGTGTGGAATATGATGAAGCAGCTGCCGAGCAGCGGATTTATTCCGTTCCGACGGCATCCGGTGCCGCGCTTCTGCTTGACTATAACCGTCATCTGAACGGGGAGTCGTTTTCGGAGCTGTTTTATTTCGAAACAGAGGATTTTGACGGGGCACTCCAATTTGTAAAGTCTAACGGCTTTGAGTTGGCCGGTGAACCGCAAACCTTTCCTGACCTGAGCGAATTTGCGCTTCTGGACCCGGATGGGAACCGGATCGTCATTGCACAAATGAACGAGGAAGGACAATGAAAGAATGAGGAAGAAGCGTACGGCGCGTTGTTCGGCTGGTTTGAGCAAGGGCCTTATGAAAGGGATGTAGGTGATGGCGTCGGAGCAGACTCCCCCAAGCGTTTGCTTGGGGGATCCGCTGTGAATACCGCCCCTGTCAGCGTGGCCAGAACGGCTGCTAATCTTGTAATTCATCCTGGACGCTTGTTTGCCACCCTTCCCTTCGGATTTCATTGATTCATTAATGCGGGTAGGCGGTGCCGAATTCGATGCCGCAAGGACCGCCGTCCGGATTGACATCGAGATCGACCTCACTTCCGTCCCTGCGGAACAACGGCCGATAAAATGAACTGATCTGGGTAGCGGAAGCGTTGGCATAATGGCAAATAAAAGCACGCCGGAAACGATTCTGCGATTTGTTGCGGTAAGACCCATGGATCAGATTACCGTTGAAGAATAGAACGTCTCCCCGGTCCATGATGGCAGGCACGGCTTTCCTGTCTTTGGGCGGCTTAACCAGATGAGTCGTAAACGACTCGCTGGAATCTGCTTCCTCCGGACATACCAGCGCATAATCACTCGTTTTGGGAACGATGAGCATTCCGCCGTTTTCTTCATCCGCCGGGTCGATTGCGGTCCAGGCCGCAATGCAGTTACCCGGTTCGACCTGCAAGTAGAAGTTGTCCTGATGCAGCGCTTGCCCGCGTGAGCCTGGCGGTTTGTAATAAAACATGCTTTGTGCCGCCAATGCCTCCTCGCCGTACAAATCGGCGAGCACATCCATCACGGGTTTATGCAGCATATACTTTTTTGCGGTAGCGTTGAACCGGTGGGGATGCATGACGCGAGGATATCGCTTCAGCGGATCGCCTGCTTCCTGATCGAGCACCGGCTCGAAGTGTCCGGGTACGACGGTGTTGCCGATCTCTTGGAAGGTAGCGTCAATGTCTCTCAATTCTTCCGGCTGAAAAAGCCCTTTTACGATTAAATACCCTTCCGTTTCAAACATTCGCAGCTGTTCTTCCGTCAAAACTTGCGGATTCGTCTGCATGGGGTGTCCCTCCCTGATTCGTAATGGATACTGATTGACAATAGCATACGGTAACTCTATGTTAAGGAGAAGACTGAAATCTGCTATTAAGTCACGGAATCCTGCTATCATCCGAAATGAGGGGAGGTGCGAATATGTCAGGGTTTATTCGTCAACCAGACGTCCTTGAAGGAACTGGCGCAGCGATATTCGGTGACCATTTTGAAAAAGATGACACCTACAGACTTCACCGGCCAAACGGGATGCGGGACTGGCTGCTGGTCTATACGCTTAGCGGCGAGGGTTACTTCCTGACACCCAGCGGAAAAAAGGGGTGCGGAACCGGGCAGCTTGGCCTGCTCCGGTCAGGCGTGCCGCACGAATACGGGACGGTCCGCGGATCATGGTGGAATTTTTTATGGATCCATTATCCCGGACTCCCGGAAAACGCTTATCTGCCCGAAGATGACATCCTGATTGAAACGCTGTCCGAAGATCGCATCAAAGACCGGATCGAGCGGGCGTTTCGCAACGTCCTTCAGGATTCGCGCGACAGATCCGTTTTGTGGAAGCCCTTGTGCGAGAACGCGATTCGTGAAGTGCTGCTTCTGCTTGCGCAGCGGACGAAGAAACGGTTTGATCCCAGAATCGAACAAACGCTGGGTATCCTCTCCAGCCGGATGAAGGAGGAGATCAGGGTTGATTTGTTGGCCCGGGAGGTAGGGCTGTCCCCTTCACGCCTGGCCCATTTGTTTAAGGCGGAGACGGGCCGCACCATTGTGCAGCATGTCAATCAAATGCGCATCCGTCAAGCGGCTTTGCTGATGAAGCATTCCGGAAGGCTGGCGGTAGAAGCCGCCATAGAGGTCGGTTTCGGTAACTACAACCACTTTGCCGACCAATTTCGCAAATATTACGGGGTTTCGCCCCGTGAATACCGCAATCCGTCCCCTACTATGGACAAGGGCTCTTAACGTTGAAGACCGATGGTTGAACCGGACTGTTAAATAGTGGTATATATGAACGAGACAGGCGACCGCAAGTCGGCGTTCTTGACCCAGCAATGCGGGAGGCGGCATGATGACACATTGTGGAGCGCGACATTTGTGAAAGGGGAAATGGCTATGAGCAGTTTCGAACGTTTGACCCCGCTGTTCAAAAGGTATATGGAACAGGGAGGACCGGCCGGTTGCGCCTGTTTGGTGATGCGCAGTGGTGAAACGGTCTATGATGAGAAATTCGGATATGCGAATTTGGAAACAAAGCAGCTTATCCAATTGGACACCATCTATCGCATATACTCCATGACGAAAGTCATCACATGCGCAGCAGCTCTCCAGCTGTATGAACGTGGATTGTACCTGCTTGATGATCCGCTGGAGGAATATTTGCCCGAGTTCAAGAACCCGTCGGTATTTCGTCAAGATGAAAGCGGTAACATGGTGGCCGGCCCAGCGGCGGGTCCGATTCGCATCAGGGATCTCTTTACGATGACGTCCGGTCTCACCTATGGCGGCAGCGGATCGGAAACGGAGCGGTTAACGGGGCCGATTTATCAAAAAGCGCCAGCGTCGATGGACGTACGTGCTTTCACCCGCGCGCTGGCGGAAGTTCCGCTCGCCTTCGATCCCGGAACACGCTGGCAATACGGCCTGAGCCATGATGTGCTCGGGGCGCTGATTGAAGTGCTGTCCGGACAGACGTTCGAACAATACTTGAAGCGGGAAATATTCGACCCGCTTGGGATGAAGGACACTTCTTTCCGGATTAGTGAAGGTAAGCGGGATCGTCTTGCCGTGATGTACAATCTTGCGGAAGACGGAACGCTAACGCCTAACAACTCGCTCGAAACTCCTTATCAACCGGAGTGCCGGTTCGAGAGCGGCGGGGGAGGGCTGTTGTCGACGATCGGTGACTACGCCCGATTCGCACAGGCTCTCGTCCGTGGCGGGGAACTGGACGGCTACCGGCTGCTGAGTCCAAAGACCGTTCAATTGATGGCGAGTAATCATTTAACCCCACAACAGATGAATGATTACAATTGGGGGCATTTAAACGGATATGGTTACGGGCTTGGCGTTCGGGTGATGATCGATCCGGCGGCGGGCGGCACAGGCAGCTCGATCGGGGAATACGGCTGGGCCGGCATGGCCGGGTCCTGGGTTATGATTGACCCGCAGGAAGACTTGACTCTCGTGTATATGCAGCAGATGCTGCCGAGCCGCGAGCCTTATATTGCGAACCGGATCCGCAACGTCGTTTACAGCGCGTTGGATTAAACAATCTAGAGATACGTTTACGGCTTTTTTTATATCTTTACTGCGGCTTACGTCATCAACTGGACGTAAGCCGTTCCTATTTCCGGGAAATGGCATAGTAGGTACCTTATATTAGTCAAAATGTACTTGTGTATTGGTCAGTTTGGCAGGGGGCGATCCAGCCCTTTTGCCGCTTGTTGGAAAGCGAATCGCCGCCCATAATGGAAACGGGTCCCAATTCTGACAAGGAGCTGATGAAATGATGATGACGATCACTAAACGGTCCAGCAAAACATCGAATGTCCGCAAATGGCTGTTTGGGGCAGCTGTTGGCCTATGGGGCATATTCGCCGGCAGCAGTGTATTTGCGGAGCCGTCCGCCCTGAACCCCCCGGAGATGCTTTCTTATTCGGACTTGAATGTTCATGCTGGTGATGTTTTTGAGCACGGGACGAACGCGATTTCCTATGCCGGAATTGAAGGGGATGAGGTTGTCGTCCATTCGATCGGCGCCTTTGGCCAAATCAAGAAGGAAATCAGCTTTCCCAAACATGAGCTTGAATATATCGCGGAGTTTCATCACACCCAGGATCAGGGGTATATCGCTGGAGGTGGATCACAGATTTTAAAGGTTGGCGAAAAAGGGCAAAAGGAGTGGGCTTATACCCTGGAGAAGGCGGACAGTTATATCGTTTCGGTGGATCAACTGAAAAACGGAAAGTATGCGGCTGCAGTGGATACACCTGGAAGCACCTCCAATAGCCGTACGCTACATTGGATCGTATTTTCCGAAGCGGGAAAAGCCTTGCATGAAGGAGATCTGGTCGACGTTGCCTTCGAACGGATTCATTCCGTGCAGCACACGTCGGATGGAGGGTTTCTCATATCCGGCAGTGAGTACCGGGACGGGGAGAAGGGGCATGTGGTGCTGGCCAAATTCGCTCCATCGGGTCAAGTCAAGTGGAAGCAATCGATCGCAGTGGCAGACGATTCCCAGAACGTTGAAGTTTTGACGCTCGCCGAAGCACATGACGGCAGTATCGTGGCCGCCGGCTATTATAACCATCCGAACCCGAACGATCCGATCAGGTATTTGACTACAGGCTTTGCGCTGTCGGTGGATCGCAGCGGCACGCTGCAATGGACAACTTTACTTGATTCTGCGTTTGACCGCAGCATGGTGAACGATATCCAGCCTGCATCGGACGGCGGATTCATCGCGACGGGTAAGGTGAATGAGGATTGGCACGGGACGGTATCCGGACAAGGGGTTTGGGGAATCGCTCCTAACGGGGATACGACTTGGACGAAAGTGATTAACCGTACCAGCTACAATGCCGGTGAATTCGTTCAGCCTCTACAGAACGGGCAGACGCTGCTCATCGGCACTGCGGACGGAGCTTACAAGCTAATAAAGCTTGGTGCCGCCGCCCTTCAGAACTAGTGAAATCCGCTGAAGTTTGACGATGTATACGAAAAAAATGATCAAAACAAGTGCCCATCCATGGCGTTATCGACGCCGAATGGGCTTTTTGCTTATGCGAACTCCCTCTGCTTTTTACAGGCGTTCACTTCCCGCTTCGATGTCCACGGACAGCGGCTTCGTATCTGTTTCGCATGATTCGAAAGTTTTTTCTTTATTTCGAGTATGCTACACTTACAACAAAGGCACAGAGCGAGCGGCAAATCGCTCCTGTCCACTACAGACGCACTAGTAGCGGCGCAAATTGAATGAGAAGGGAGCTTTTGTTCGATGGAAATATCCGATTTTCTATTCCCCAAAGACAAAGTGGCTTACATCCATTCTTCTTCCACGATGCAGGAGGCTATGGACAAGCTGGAGCAAAGCCAGTATTCGGCGATCCCCGTCATCGATGAAGAGGGGAAATACGCAGGCACGCTGGCCGAAGGGGATCTATTGTGGAAAATGAAGAATACCCCCGGGCTGAGCTTTCAAAATTTGGATACCGTCAAGGTCCATGAGATTAAGCGCCGGATTAAAAATGAATGCGTTTCAATCCATGCGCATCTGGAAGATATGCTTGAGTTGGCTGCCGACCAAAACTTTGTTCCCGTCGTGGATGAAAACGAGATCTTTATCGGCATCATCCGCCGCAAGGTCATTATAGAGTATTACACGAGCAATATTAGTGATTGATCATTCGGTCAGATCAAGACCGGAACAACGGGTGAATGAATCTTATGAACAAGTTCACAACCATCCTGAGCAAGTATTACGGACTGGAGCAGGTGGAGGTTCTCGGGCAGAAGGGCGGATGGGCCGCACTGGCCTATAAGGTGACGGAACCGGAAAGCCGCCGCTCCTACTTTCTGAAGGTATATGAAAAAGACAGATCGTCCACGCCCAAATGGACCGCGCGAATTGATCAATATGTACCCGTCACGAGCTGGCTTGAGGGGTCTACAGGGCTGCATGGGAAAATACCTGTTCCGATAATGACGAACCATGGTCATTACCGTTGTGAAGATGATTATGGCATCTATCTCCTCTATGACTATATTGATGGTGAGACCATTGGGGACAAACCGCTAACACAGGAACAAATTTGCCAGCTCGCGGCAATCGTGGCCGAACTGCATAGCTGCGGTAAAGAGATGCCTGTTCAGTCCGGAAATATCGTGGAAAATTTCGAGCTGCCGTTTGCATTAAGCTTGAACAATATCCTGATGACTAAGGGTGCCGGTCTTCCAAGCGATCTATATGATCTGCTGGGGCCATACCTTGAAGTGTTAAACCGGATGATCTTCAATGCCGATGAAATATCTGCCGTGCTAAAACAGAGCAACCTTCCGCTTGCGCTGTGCCATACTGATATCCATTCATGGAATTTAATGCAGCCTCAAAGCCGCCGTCAACTGATGCTGATTGACTGGGAGGGACTTAAGCTAGCTCCTGTGGAAGCTGATCTGATGTTTGTGGTTGACCAATCCTACTTTAATGAGTTTATGCAGATTTACCGGCAATTTCATCCCGATTTCACGCTGAATGGCAGGACACTGATGTTCTACCAAATCAGACGGAAGCTGGAGGATGTATGGGAGTTTATTGAACAGCTGTTATTTGACCGTCAATCACCGTCAGAACGAACATCGACCCTTCAGAGTTTAGAGAAGGAACTGTTGGAAATAAAATGATCCATCAATGACTGAAATTTTCATCTTGGATGTTGATATATTCATGCACGAGCTGAAAAGAGGGGGAAGCCAACCGGCTTCCTCCTCTTTTCATAAAGATTAATTGCGCTGCAGCAGCAGGTACCCGCTGATATCGGAAGTCATTTTGCGGAATACGATTTTAAATCCTACATCATGATCCTGTAGACAAGCCAATGCAGTGCTGAGCAGCGCATTGGGTCTTAGGTCTTGCCAGCAGGGAGCAGCGCTGCCAATGACACGAGCAGCGACGATTCTGCGTGCAGAACCGGGAATCAGCGGGTTTCTGGACCAGCTGATCAGTACAAGGTCCGGCTGCCGGACAGCCTTCACACGACGGGGCATAGCGTCTCACCTCTTTTCTAGTAGTTCGCTATATTCAATGCAGTGGAGATAGAAAACGTGCTAGACAGGAACCTCACAAGACTCGGGGATCTCTATCGCTTGCTTATATAAGGATCAAAGCTGCAATAGATTGGCATTGCTTTAAGTTGTCAGGGGTAGGCTCATCAGTTCCATACAGCCATTGCTGGGGGATGCCAACGATCCGGCTATTTTGAATGCTTTGGGTACATCCTAAAATGGAGGTCGCTGGAATAACGCATTCGACAATTTTCTGGTATAATCAACTCAGTTTCAGAAAATAAGCATTCACGCAGAACAAAGGGGAAATTCACATGCCGAAGATTATGAAGACGTTAACCATTGCCGGCAGCGACTCCAGCGGGGGCGCAGGCATTCAGGCGGATTTGAAGACTTTCGAAGAGTACGGCACTTACGGTTTCAGCGCGCTGACCACGATCGTGACGATGGACCCGGACAACGGCTGGCACCATAACGTATATCCGGTGGATTCGGCTTTGGTTGCGGAGCAGCTGAAGACGGTCTTTGCCGGTGGACCGGTGGACGCCATGAAGACAGGCATGCTTGGCAGCGTGGACATCGTCCGCGTAGCGGAGCAGGCGATCAAAAGCAATCAGCAGAAAAACGTGGTCATTGACCCGGTCATGGTCTGCAAAGGCGAAGACGAAGTGCTGAATCCCGAAAGTGCAGAGGCGATTCGCGACTTGCTTCTTCCGCTGGCCACGGTGGTTACGCCCAATCTGTTTGAAGCCGGCGTGCTGTCCGGCCTGGGCAAGCTGACCAGCGTCGAGGAAATGAAGGAGGCGGCCCGCAATATTCACGGCCTCGGCGCCCAAAACGTCGTTGTCAAAGGCGGCAAGGCACTCGGTGGGGACCGTGCGGTCGACGTATTCTTCGACGGCAAGGACTTCACCGTCCTGGAGACGGACAAGATCGAACCGGCCTACAATCACGGTGCCGGCTGTACTTTCGCCGCGGCGATTACGGGCGGTCTGGCGAACGGACTATCTGTCGCAGAGGCGGTGGCCAAAGCCAAAGATTTTGTGTCGGCGGCCATTCGCAGCGGATACCAGTTCAACGAATACGTGGGGCCGGTCTTCCACGGCGGGTATCGTCTGGACCGGTAATTTCGAAGCCGATGGGCAGCAGGCTGCTTTGGAGCAATGAAGAAAAAGGATGCACATTCCCGGAATGTGCATCCTTTTTTATTTTGTTTTTATGACATCAAAAAGAAGGCCGGGCATCCAAAACGGACACCCAGCCTTCGGTATAAATTAATACGCCTGTTCAACCTCAACATCAACGTGAGCCGTGATTTCTTCATCCAAATCCAGCGTCACCTGCTCGCGGTAAGCCCGAATGTTATATTCGCTGTAGAGGTAACGCAGGATGGCTTCAATCATGTTGGACTCGACCAAATACTGGCTCCGTCCCTGTGCCCAAACCTCTGCGGAATATCCCGTTTCCTCGTCCCAGCTCAGCTCCACCTGCACATCCGTCGGACGGATCTGCTTACGCTCGGCAGTATGAAGACAAATCGCGTTCACGATTTCATCCATGGTCAGAATCAACATGATCAGTACCGTCCGTCATTCGGATTCGGTCGCTTCCGGTTGCGGAACGCTCTGTATCCGGCCCGGATGAGCGAGAAGAGAACGTAAATGGCCAGCAGGTTGATGATCAATCCGAAGAAATCGCCCATGAATCCCATGTTGCTGAACATGCCGCCGAACAGAAGTCCGGCCAATCCGCCGATCATGAGTCCCTTCATAAAGCTGCCGCCGCTGAAGAAGCCGCGTTTTGCCGTTGTGCCAGCTGTACTCGAGGTGTTGTTGGTCGACTTTTTGACGTTGCTGTTCGGCGTCGACTTGCTCGGCGTGTTCGTGTAGGATCTTGTGCCGGATTTAAATCCACCGCCTGCACGTCTGGCGTCCGCGTTATCCGGTACGGTAACAGCGAAGAAGAACGTAAACGCCAAAGCAATCAGCATCCACTTCTGTAAAGATTTTTTCATGGTTTGAAATATACCTCCCTGAGAATGGTGAAAGCATGTCTATCTCATAATACATTACGTACCAAATATCTTAAGGTTTCAAAATTAATTAAATTAATTTTTGCCGATAAAAGATGAATAATGTCTGATCATTCAACTTACGGTTTGACTAATGACGGAGGCTCTGAATAATCGCATTCTCTCAATATGCCCAGAACCCAGTTGCACCATTCCAAACCGGCTGCCGCATTAAAGATGCCTTTCTGGATCAGCAGGTGATCGTAAAATTCCCGGGTACCGAATTTCTTATGTTCCTCCGTCACTTTGCCCTGCATTGATTGGAACGATTCCAGCCGGCGGATGAAGTAAGATTTGCGGGTTTCCACGATATCGATGGCGTTATCCCTGTCGGTCATCCACATGCAGAAGGTTTTCATCGATAATTCGTCGCGGGTTACCGGATCGGGAAGTGGTTTGTACATCCATTCCTTGAGCTTGCGGATGCCGCTGTCCGTAATGGAGTATACCTTTTTATCCGGTTTGTCGCATTGCTTCACCCAATGGGAGCTCAGCAGCTCGTTCTCTTCCATCTGCGCCAGCAGCGGATAGATTTGGCTGTGCTTGGCCTGCCAGAACGGCTGAATCTTGAGCATCACATCATATCCTGATCCGGGTTCCCGTGCAAGGAAAGCTAGTAGTCCATAGGAAAGTGTATTCATTAGCATATCTCCTATACGTGAGATGGTCTTTTCAACCAAAGTGTACACTTAAACTGTATGGTTTTCAACCTGAGCTCATGACTGAAAAGCATGTATCGGAACGGAAAAAGAAGATGATGTTCGTCTAACAATGATAAATCGAGTTTTAAGGCGCCGGTTCGGCGCTGGACCTCTCCCGCTGTTCACAAAATAGAAAAAACACGGATGATGATCATCCGTGTTTTTGCAAATCCAAGCGTATTCTACTTTTCGTAACCGTCGACAACCAGCTCGAGGTGGCCTGTTTTCGGATCGATGACCATGCCGTGAACGCTGCAGCCCGGCGGGAGAAGCGGGTGATTTTTGATCAGGCCCACGGTTCCTTTTACGCCGTCCTGAACGTTATCGAATCCGCGCAGCCAATCGTTCAGATTGATGCCGGAGTTCTCCAGCGTCGACAGCACCTCATCGGAGATGCCGCGCTCCTTCATATGCTCGATCATGACGTCAGCGTTAAGCGCCGCCATGCCGCAGTCCAGATGCCCGACGACGATGACTTCGTCAGCTTTCAGTTCATACAGAGCGACGAGAACGCTCCGCATGACGCTGCCGAACGGATGCGAGATGATCGCACCGGCGTTTTTGATGAGCTTCACGTCGCCGTTGCGGACGTTCATCGCTTTGGGCAGCAGCTCTACGAGGCGCGTATCCATGCAGGTGACGATGACGAGCTTTTTCTCGGGGAACTTGCCGGTAATGTATTTTTCGTACTCTTTACTTTCTACGAACTGCTGGTTGAACTCCAAAATCTGCGAAACGGTTGTCATAATGAATTGCTCCTTCCATTGTTGGGTAATGATGCATGATGTAAGGCGTCAACGCTTATCCACTAGCCTGATATTTTGACCGTACAGCTGGCCGTCCCCGGTAAGCCGGAACGATGGATAGTTTTTTTCGGAGTCCAGGTATAGATGCTCTTCGAAAAAAACCGCCTGCAGGCGGTGAATAATAAAATGCAGATGATTACTCTGTATTTCCACATCATCGGCTTCTTTGGCGGAAACGATCCAGAGTGCCGGCAGCCCGTTGACGCCGCAGCCGCAGCCTTCGGAATCGTAGGCAAGCCGGATGATGGCCGACTCCGACCCGGCAAGCGACTCGATATGCTTTTTGGCAGTTTCGGTAACTTGGATAACCACGGCGGGTTTCAGGCTCCTTCCCTATGTAAAAAGGATAATAGCGTCTATTAAATATTGATTATACTTTCCAGTAAAAGTATCATCAAGAAGGAAGAAAAAATTCGGCGTGAGGTGAACCTAATTATGGAAAAAGAAGCAAAAGCGACACTGGACTCATTTCTCGGGCTGGTCCGCAAAATCAGAAGCTATGACGAGGCCATCGGCTTGATGCACTGGGATTTGCGGACGGGTGCACCTCGTAAAGGAGCAGAGCAGCGTTCCGAGGTGATCGGGATGCTGTCGGCGGAAGATTTCAAACTCCGAATTTCGGATGAAATGGGCTCTTATCTGGAGGCGTTGACCCGTCCTGATACATATGAGGGGCTGGACGATATTTCCAGAAGAATCGTTGACGAGTGTAAAAAAGAATATGACGAGAACAAAAGCATCCCGGCGGAAAAGTTTCAGGAATTTATGGTGCTGTCATCCCATTCCCAGACGATTTGGGAGGAAGCGAAGGCGAAGAGCGACTTTGCCATGCTGGAGCCGAACTTAACGAAGCTTGTGGGCATGCTGAAGGAATTCATCGGATATTGGGGCGTCAAGGGAACGCCATATGACACGCTGCTGGACCGTTATGAGCCGGATATGACGGTTGAGAAGCTGGACCAGGTGTTCAGCAAGCTTCGTGACCGGCTGGTGCCGCTCGTGGAGGCGATTGCGGCATCTCCGAACAAACCGGATACGTCGTTCCTGGACCAGCTGTTCGAGCAGGGGCAGCAGGCGAAGATGAGCCGCTTCATTCTGGGCGAAATGGGGTACGATTTCGAAGCCGGGCGTCTCGATGAGAGCGTACACCCGTTTGCCACCGGCTTGAACCCGGGAGATGTGCGGATTACGACCCATTATTTGCAGGACGACGTGACGAGTGCGCTATTCAGCTCCCTGCATGAAGGCGGCCATGCCCTGTACGAGCAAAACGTGAGCAAGGAGCTGGCCGGAACGCCGCTCGCCCAAGGGACGTCCATGGGCATTCACGAATCGCAGTCCCGCCTGTGGGAAAATATGATCGGACGCAGCAGCGCCTTCTGGGAACGCTACTATGCTGATCTGCAGCAGCATTTCCCGCAGCAGCTGAAGGACGTGCAGCTGGATGATTTCTACCGGGCCGTCAACCGCGTGGAGAACTCCCTGATCCGGATCGAATCTGATGAGCTGACGTATAACCTGCACATTATTATCCGCTATGAAATCGAGAAGATGCTGTTTAACGAGGGGCTTGAGGTCAAGGATCTGCCTAAGGTATGGAACGAGAAATACGAGCAGTACCTCGGCATTACACCGCCAAGCGACAGCCTGGGCGTCCTTCAGGACGTGCACTGGTCCGGCGGGGATTTCGGTTACTTCGCCTCCTATTCCCTCGGCAACATGTATGCTGCGCAAATCATGAACACGCTGCGCAAGGAGATGCCAGAGCTGGATCAGCATATTAAGGAAGGCAATCTGGCACCGATCCGCGAGTGGCTCACGGAGAAGATTTACCGCTACGGCAAGAGCCGCAAGCCGTCCGAGATCATTTTGCAGGTGACCGGTGAAGAGCTGAACCCGGACTATTTGGCTGATTACCTCGAAACGAAATATAAGGAAATTTATCAATTGTAATGCAGCGCAGGAACGCTTGACATCAGATCCAACCATCCAAGCGTAAGCACAGAAGCACCCCTGTCACTTCCGTAAAGAAGCCCCGAGGCTACTTGAGGAAATGGCAGGGGTATTTTTGTGTTCGTCCGTGGCCATGTTTAACCCTTTGCTGGGCGCATGCATAAGATGGCATATGGCTGGAACGCGAAGAAGGATGGAGGACAATGACAATGAGAAAGGGTAAACGTGGATTCGCCCTGGTGCTTGCGGCGGTTCTCCTTTGCACAGCCGTGCTGTCCGGTTGCTCCGGAAGCAAGGGTGACGTGAAGGTCAAAATCGGCGAAGTGACGCGCTCGGTATTTTACGCTCCGGAATATGTGGCGCTTGGGAAAGGCTTTTTTAAGGAAGAAGGACTGGATGTGGAGCTGCAGACGATTCCCGGCGGTGATAAGACGATGACGGCGCTGCTCTCGGGTGCCATCGATGTGGCCCTGGTCGGATCCGAGACGTCGATTTACGTATATCAGCAAGGTTCGGACGATCCCGTGATCAACTTCGGTCAGGTGACGCAGACGGACGGCACGTTCCTCGTCTCAAGGCAGGATGAAGGAGAGCTGGACTGGAATCAGCTGAAAGGGAAAACCTTCCTCGGGCAGCGCAAGGGCGGCATGCCGCAGATGGCCGGCGAGTTTACGCTGAGAAAGCATGGCATCGATCCGCATCAGGATCTGAACCTGATCCAAAACATCGATTTTGCCAATATAGCTTCGGCGTTTTTGTCCGGAACAGGTGAATACGTGCAGCTGTTTGAGCCGCAGGCCTCGATTTTTGAAAAAGAAGGCAAAGGGCATGTCGTTGCCTCATTCGGAGTGGAGAGCGGACATCTGCCCTATACGGTCTTTATGAGCAAGCAGAGTTATATCAAGAAGAACGGCGAAACTGTTCAGAAATTTACGAACGCGCTCCAGAAAGCCCAAAATTGGGTGCAGCAGCACACCCCCGAGGAGATCACCGACGTCATTCTTCCTTATTTTAAGGATACCGATAAGGATATCGTCGTCTCGGCGGTCAAACGGTATAAGGATCAGGGAACGTACGCGACGGATCCCGTCGTGGATGAGACGGAGTGGAACAACCTGCTGGACGTCATGGATCAGGCGGGAGAACTGAAGGAGAAGGTGCCTGCCTCCGCCATCGTGGACAACAGTTTTGCCGAAAAGGCCAAATCGTCCGTGAAATAATGGTTATGGAGAGGAGATCGTGCGCATGGAGCCGGTAGTCGAACTTAAAAATTTGACGCATGTATACGTTAACGACCGAGAAGCTTCGCTTGCTGTCGAAGGACTGAATCTGACAGTACATCCCGGAGAGTTCATCAGCCTGGTCGGACCGAGCGGATGCGGAAAAACGACGATTCTGTCCATGATCGCCGGGCTCTTGCATCCGACGAACGGCGAGGTGCTTGTCTATGGGCGGAAGGTGGAGGGGCCTTCCCCGGATGTCGGGTATATGCTGCAGCAGGATTATTTGTTCCCTTGGCGCACAATCCTTCAGAACGCGGCCATCGGGCTTGAGGTAACCGGGCGCCTGCAGCGGGAATCGATGGATCACCTGACGCAGCTGCTTGACGAGATGGGACTGGAAGGAACGGGGAGTCTGTACCCGCAGCAGCTGTCGGGTGGGATGAGGCAGCGGGTTGCCCTGGTACGGACGCTGTCGACCGATCCCGGACTGCTGCTGCTCGATGAGCCCTTCTCGGCGCTTGACTATCAGACCAAACTGCAGCTTGAAGATTTAATTGCTGGGACGCTGCGGGAAAAGAACAAAACGGCAATTCTGGTCACGCACGATTTATCCGAGGCCGTGGCCGTCAGCGACCGGGTCGTTCTGCTGGGTAAAAATCCCGGCCGAATCCGCCGTACCTTTGAAGTGCCCGGGCACATCCGGGAGACACAGCCTTTCTATGCCAGAAAGGAGGAAGGTTTCAATGAATTGTTTCACGAAATCTGGCGCGAGATGGAGTCGGAGGAAGACTGACATATGGAAGAAGGGAGGCGGCGCGTGTGAACAGTGTGCTTAGATCGGAAGAAGTGATCCGGAGGGACCGGGGTTCCAGCCTCGATGCTCTGCATCAAGCTCATTTGCGCCGCCAGCGCAAGCTGCGGGCACAGGTCCTGTCCGTTCAGATGGCCATTCTGGTGCTGTTCTTTGCCTTGTGGGAAGTCGCCGGACGTTTGAAATGGATCGATGTGCTGCTGTTCAGCTATCCAAGCAAGGTGTTCGCGCAAATTTGGAAGGATGCGGTCAGCGGAGAGCTGTGGGGACATTTGGGCGTGACGGTGGGCGAGACGGTCGTCGGATTTTTGCTGGGAACGATCGTGGGGACGCTGCTGGCTGTCTTAATCTGGTGGTCGCCGTTTCTTTCAAAAGTGCTGGATCCGTATATGGTCGTGTTCAACAGCATGCCGAAGGTGGCGCTTGGTCCGATCTTCATCGTGATGTTCGGCGCAGGCTTTATGGCCATAACCATTACGACGCTGTCGATTACCGTCATTGTGACAACGCTGGTCGTTTATAACGCATTCAAGGAAGTGGACCCGAACCTGGTCAAGGTCGTCCGCACGTTCGGCGGAACCCGGAGGCAGATATTCAACCAGGTCATCCTTCCGGCGTCGTTTCCGACCATCATTTCCACGCTGAAGGTCAATGTGGGCATGGCATGGGTCGGCGTGATCGTCGGCGAGTTTCTTGTCGCAAAAATAGGTCTCGGTTATTTGATCATTTACGGGTTCCAGGTGTTCAACTTTACGCTGGTACTTGCCAGCCTGCTGATCATCGCGGTCGTCGCTACGGCTATGTACCAGCTGGTCGTTTATATTGAAAGAAAGCTGCTTGCGCATCGGCAATAGGGAGCAGCCTTGAAGGGCCGGAACTGCAGGGACGGGAAAGAGAAGATAGGTGCGGATATACTTGCTGTGGCATAGAGCCTTTGCCCTTTCCCGGACCGCAGCCTCACCGGCATTTGATTAACATTGAATGTATTTCTGAAAATTTCATATCCATGTCACGTTGTGTGAAGCATCAAAATCAAGTACCATGAAATACGTCAACATGTATAGAGAGAGGCGGTTTCATGGGTTTTCGTATTATTAAAACGGCTATTGCGACACTGATGGCGATTCTGGTCTCGGATGCCTGCGGCGTAACGGGACCGCTGTCGGCGGGGATCCTGGCCGTGCTCGGGGTCGATGTGACGCGAAAAAGGAGCCTAAAGACGGTATCCGCACGTTTTTTCGCCTCGCTGCTGGGACTGTTTTTTGCCTGCGTTCTATTTGAACTGCTTGGTTTCCATTACTGGGTGCTCGCGATATATATTCTGATCGCCTTTCCGGCCATCACCCGGGCGAACTTCAAGGAAGGCATCGTTACCAGCTCGGTCGTCGTGTTCCGGGTGTTTGGCAGTGCGGAAGTCAGCACGGATGTCATCGTGACGCAAATTGAGCTGCTCGTGATCGGGCTTGGTTCGGCCATGCTCGTCAACATGGTGTACATGCCCCCGGCTTCAGAACAAATGACGTCGATCCGCAGGCGGGTGGATGAGCAGTTTTCAAAAATCTTCAGACAGATCGCACTAACCCTTCGCGACCCTTCCTATGTATGGGACGGGCATGAACTCATCGCTGCGGGAAAAGCGATTCAGAGCGGCAAGGAAGCAGCAAGTCGGGAGATGGAAAACCAGGTGCTGCACCCTGACGAGTCGTGGACCATCTATTTTTATATGAGAAAAGAGCAGCTGGAATCGATCCAAAATATGCTGCAGCTCATTTCCCACGTCTATCAGAAGCTCCCGCAGGCGGATGACGTAGCCGAGCTGTTCGAACAGCTCAGCAGGGACGTAACGGAGGAAAACTACACGGGACGCACGGAGAAGCTGCTGGTCGCCCTCGAGAAGGAGTTTAAAGAAATGGAGCTTCCGGCGACGCGGGAGGAGTTTGAAGTCAGATCGGCCATTTTGCAGCTGATACGTGAGCTGGGACAATATTTGAAAATCGCGAAAAAAAATAAGACGCCGGCACCGGGCAAGTTACGAAAACCCTCTGCCGGGTCCTGAAAACGCAAAGAAACCCCTTGGCAGCTGCCAAGGGGTTTTTATACAATGAAAGCCGCATAAAGTAGAGTGACGTAAAGTTTCAGACTAGATTAAAAGGGCCGTAAAATGCTGGCCAGCCAAGGTATTTCGGCGCTTGCGTCATAGCATTATTCCTATTCTAGCCGGGCGATCACAATAATATTTCATTCATTTATGCTCGTTTAATCAACAAATGCCTATGTCCTGCATACACTTAAGTGAATGATTGTATGGAGGAGGTTCAAAGATGTCATTAAGCGATAAACATCAATGTAGAGAGATCATCACGAAAGCGATCTGCGGCAAGGGTCGTAAGTTCTCTACCGTAACACATACCGTGACTCCGCCTCATAATCCTACCAGTATTTTGGGGGCATGGATTATAAACCATCAGTACGAAGCGGTTGCCGCAGGCGACGGAATTGAAGTTATTGGTACTTACGATTGCAACATCTGGTATTCCTACGACAAAAACTCCCAAACTGACGTTGCCAAAGAAACGGTATCTTATGTAGAATTCGTACCGCTGTCTTACCTGGATCCGAAACACCGGGCTTCAACCGTCGAAGTCTCTGCGGAGGCCACGCAGGAGCCGAGCTGCGTTGAAGCCAGTGTCTCTTCGGGAGGCGGCAATGTCATCATCCGCGTGGAGCGGGAATTCGCGGTCGAGCTCGTCGCCGAGACCAAGGTGCGTGTTTTGGTGTGCAGCCGCGGCCATGGCGACTATGACGACAAAGAGTTCGAATTCGCCGGCGACGATGGGGACTATGAGGATCTCGATCCCGATTCCCTTGATGATGAGCTGTAATTCGTAGAGCAAGGAAAAGAGGTATGATGTACTATATGCCGGGAGAGCGGCGGCGAAGAGGGCGGATGCCCTCCTTTTTTTATTTTATTTTCAGCGTGTGAGGGGGGATGAGGGTGACAAAGGAGGAAAAAGAAGCCCGGTATGCCGGATGGCCCGACCGGGTCAAGCATGCCCGTCTGGTCCGTTCCGGCATCAGCTCCCTCCTGCTGCCGGAAGAGGACGCGGCTGCCCGGGAATCCGCCCGATACCGGCGAAGATACGCCGTTAACGTCGCTGGCCTGCAAGCCGTTGACTTGAAGCGCGTCGAGGGAAGCGCAGACGGTTTACGTGTTCCCGTCGGTTCGGCCCACGCGGGTGAGGCACTGCTCATCGGGCTGTATGCCCGCTTGGAGAAGGCGGCGGTGCGGGCCCTTTATACGCTTGGCCTGGACTCGGGCGAAGTCGTGCTGGCTTCCTCTGGAGAGCGGAAGTTCGGCGTTGAGCGTGTCACGCCTTCCTCCGGAATAAAAGATCCGCGCATCAAGGCGCGTTATGACCGGGCGGAGACGGAGCTTGCCCGCCGGCTGCGGCGGGAAGAGGAGGAAGGGATCCGCCTCGTGATGGGCATGGATCCGGAGTTTGTGCTTGTGGATGCGGGCAGCAACGAGATGGTTCCCGCATCCCGGTTTTTGGACCGGGAGGGGGAGGTCGGCTGCGACGCCGTCCACGGCGAGGGCTTTACGACCTTCCCCATCGCCGAGCTTCGCCCGGATCCAAGCGGGGACCCCACCGGTCTGCTCAAGCGCCTGATGTTCACGATGCAGGCCGCCGGCCGGATGATCGGGGACCGGTCGCTCATCTGGCAGGCGGGGGGCATGCCCAGACCCGGTTTGCCGCTGGGCGGGCATCTGCATTTCAGCGGCATTGTGCTTACCCCGGAGCTGCTGCGGGCGCTGGATAACTACCTGACGCTGCCCGTCTCGCTGCTCGAAGACGAGAACAGCCGGGCGCGGCGGCCCAAATACGGCTATTTGGGCGACTTTCGCCGCCAGCCGCACGGCGGCTTCGAATACCGCACACTGCCGAGCTTTCTCGTGTCCCCCCTGCTGGCTAAAGGGGTGGTGTACCTCTCCTATTTGATCGTCAGCCATTACAGAGAGCTGAAGATGCGGCCGCTGGACGCGAGCGAGCGGGTGCACCGGGCCTATTACCGGGGTGACCGCGAGGTGATGAAGCCAGCTGTTCGGCCGCTGCTCAGAGAGATCCGGCAGATGCCGGATTACGGCAATTACGCCGGCTCTATCGAACCGCTCCTGGCGCATATCGAGCAGGGAACAACGTGGAACGAGAGCAGGGATATCCGGCCGCTGTGGAACATTCCGGTCGAACCTTGATTCCCGCCCACTTACTTTCTGTTATAATAGGGCGTGAGCACAAGTGAAGTCTGGAGGTACCTCATGGCCAAGTATACGCCAATGATTGAACAATATTTGGAAATCAAGCAGCAAGCCCAGGATGCGTTTTTGTTTTTCCGCCTGGGCGATTTTTACGAAATGTTTTTCGAGGACGCCTTAAAGGCCTCCCGGGAACTGGAAATTACGTTAACCGGCCGGGAAGGCGGCGGGGACGAAAAAATCCCGATGTGCGGGGTTCCCTACCATTCGGCTGAGAGTTACATACAGCGGCTGATCGAGAAGGGCTACAAAGTGGCCATTTGTGAGCAGCTGGAAGACCCGGCGGTGACCAAAGGCATGGTCAAGCGCGGCATCGTCCGCGTCGTGACGCCGGGGACGATCATGGAAGGCAAAAACGTAGCCGACAAATCCAACAACTATTTGGTATGCGTGACCGAGACCGACCGTATGATGTCGCTGGCGGCCTGCGATCTGACGACAGGCGAGCTGTACGTAACTTCCATGCCCGCATCCATGGAGTGGCTGCGCGACGAAATCGGCATCTATGAACCGGCGGAAGTGATCGGCGACCCGAAAATGCTGGATTTGATCAAGGCGGAACAGCTCCAGTGGAGCCGGCCGGTCGTCTACACGTCATGGGAGAAAAGGGAGGAGCAGACGGTCCGCGCGCAGTTCGGCGAATCGGCCTGGGCCCGGCTCGATCCGGAGCGGCAGGCATGCGTGGCCGTGCTTATTTCGTACCTGAGCGAGACGCAGCGGCGTTCGCTCGGCCAGCTGACACAAATTTCGCCCTATGAACCCGGCCATTACATGATTCTCGATCCGTTCACGCGGCGAAACCTGGAGCTCGTCGAGACGGTGCGCGACCGATCCAAGAAAGGGTCGCTGCTCTGGCTGCTGGATCGGACCGAAACGTCGATGGGGGCCCGGCTGCTGCGCAGATGGATCGACAAGCCCCTTCTGCACCGCGGGCCGATCGAAGAGCGCCTGGAAGCCGTGGAGCATCTCTACAACCAGTTTATCCTGCGGGAAGACCTGCGGGCTGCGCTGAAAGACATTTACGATCTGGAGCGGCTGGTCGCTAGAATCGCCTTCGGCAACGCGAACGGGCGGGATCTGAACGCCCTCAAGCTGTCGCTGGCGCAAATTCCTTCCTTGAAGGAACTGTGCGTGTCGTCGGCGTCTTCCACCCTGCGGAAGCTGGCGGCGGAGATGGACGAATGCCGCGATCTTTATGAAGCGATCGACGCGGCGATCGTCGACGATCCGCCCGTATCTGTGAGGGACGGCGGCTTGATCAAACCGGGCTATCACGATCATCTGGACGAGCTCAGAGAAGCCAGCGTGAACGGCAAACGCTGGATTGCCGAGCTTGAGGCCAAGGAGCGTGAAGCGACGGGCATCCGCTCGCTGAAAGTCGGATTCAACAAAGTGTTCGGGTATTATATTGAAGTTACCAAATCGAATTTGGGCACCCTGCCGGAAGGCCGGTACGAAAGGAAGCAGACGCTGGCCAATGCCGAGCGGTTCGTAACGCCGGAATTGAAGGAGAAAGAGGGGCTCATTCTCGAAGCCCAGGACAAAATGGTGGACCTCGAATATTCCCTCTTCAGCGGACTAAGGGACCGGCTGAGCGCGGAAATCCCGCGGCTGCAGGCACTCGCCGAGAAGGTCGCCGTCACCGACGTCTATCAGTCGCTGGCAGCCGTCAGCGCGGAGCAGGGCTTTGTGAAGCCTAAGCTGACCGAAGGTTATGACCTGGTCGTAGAGAACGGGCGCCATCCGGTGGTCGAGGCGGTGATGAAGGATGCCTCCTTCATTGCCAACGGGACTCGGCTGACCCGGGAGGAAGCGGCGATTCTGCTCATTACCGGGCCGAATATGGCCGGAAAGAGTACGTATATGCGGCAGGTGGCGCTGATCTCGATCATGGCGCAAATCGGGTGTTTCGTGCCGGCCAAGGCGGCGGAAATTCCGCTCGTTGACCGGATCTTTACCCGGATCGGAGCGGCGGATGACCTGATAGGCGGCCAGAGCACGTTCATGGTGGAAATGGCCGACATTCAGGTCATGACCGAAAAAGCGACGCCGCGCAGCTTGATCATTATCGACGAGCTGGGCCGGGGCACATCGACCAGCGAAGGCATGGCCATCGCCCAGGCGGTAATCGAATATGTCCATGATACGATCGGCTGCAAGGCGCTCGTATCGACCCATTTTCACGAGCTTGCGCATTTGGAGGACAGCCTGCAGAGCCTGCGCAATTACTCCATGGCGGTGCAGGAGAGCGGCGACAAGGTTCACTTCCTGCGGAAGCTGATCGCCGGGCCTGCCGGCAGCAGCTACGGCATCTACTGCGCCCGGCTGGCCGGACTGCCGTCGTCCATCATAGGACGGGCGTACACGCTGCTGCAGGGCCTTGAGGAAAGCGCGGCCCAGACCGCTGCGGCCGCAGAAGCGACCAAGGCTGAACCGCCGATACAGCTCAGGGAGCGGGCGGATGCTGGCGAATGGGAACGTTCGCTGACGAATACGGAAGCAGGGCACGCCGAACCGGCTGTCGGAGCTTCCGTTCAGGAGACGGTTTCAGGCCGGGGAGAGTCAAGCGTTGCGGAAGTCGTACAGCTCTCGATATTCGGGGATGAGGAGCTGGAGCCGGTGAAGCGAAGCGCTGCCGCTCCTGAACCGCAGCCGGTTCATCCAGCAGTAACGCAAATTTTGGAATCGGTGAAAAGCGCCGACGTCATGAACATGACGCCGCTGCAGGCCATGCAGCTGCTGAACGAGCTGAAAATGAAGGCAAAGGATCTGTAAACAAGTGGGACAAGGCCGATTGTCCGTTCATATCTTTTTTTGAAATGGGGGAACGGTATGGCGAAAATTCGCGTTTTGGACGAGCACATAGCCAACCAGATAGCGGCCGGTGAAGTGGTTGAGCGTCCCGCCTCGGTTGTGAAAGAACTGGTGGAGAACGCCATTGATGCCGGAAGCTCTCGAATCGAAGTCACGGTAGAGGAGGGTGGGCTTGAAAGCATCCGCGTAATCGACGACGGCTCGGGGATCGAGCCGGAAGACGTTAGCACCGCCTTTTACCGCCATGCGACGAGCAAAATCGAAAACAGCAGGGATCTGTTCAACATCACGAGCCTCGGGTTCCGCGGCGAGGCGCTGCCGAGCATCGCCGCCGTGGCCAAAGTGGAATTGGTCACGGCGAGCGCCGATAACGGGCTCGGGCGGCGAATCGTCATCGAAGGCGGCAGGCTCGTGACCGAAGAGGACACGGCGGCGCCGAAGGGAACCGACTTGACGGTCCGGGAACTCTTCTACAACACGCCGGCCCGGTTGAAATATATGAAGACGATCCAGACGGAGCTGGGGCATATCTCCGATTACATGTACCGCATCGCCCTGTCGCATCCGGAGATCGCGATTACGCTGCGGCATAACGGAAACGTGCTGCTGCAGACCGTCGGGAACGGGGATCTGCTGCAGGTGGTCGCCGCCATATACGGCCGGCAGGCCGCCAAGGCGCTGCTGCCGATCCATGCGGAGAACCTGGATTTTACGATCGACGGGTACGTCAGCCGTCCGGATTGGACCCGTTCGAACCGGAACGGGATCTCGATCATCGTCAACGGGCGGTACATCCGCAGCTATGGCCTGAATCAGGCCATTCAGCGGGCGTACCATACGCTGCTGCCGATCAACCGATACCCGCTCGCCGTCCTGGAAGTCAAGATGCATCCGTCCCTGGTGGACGTCAACGTGCATCCGGCCAAACTGGAGGTGCGCTTCAGCAAAGAGCAGGAGCTGTTCCCGTTCGTGGAGAGCAGCATCCATCAGGTGCTCCGTCAGGAAGTGCTCATTCCGCAGCCAGTTAAGCAGAGCATCGGCGATAAGGATAAAGGATCGTTTATCCAGGAGCAGTTTCACTTCTCCAAAAGCCCGGCCCTGCAAGCCGGACCGATGGACGGGCTCAAGGACGGCCGGGAAGCCCCGCTGCCGCAGGATCCCGGCCCAGCCGGTCACACCGGAAATTCGGACGCTAGCAGCTCCCTCAATCCGGTGAGCGCATCAGGCAGCCAGCCGGTGAAATCTCCTCTGACCGACGGAGCGGAAGGCGCCGGCACGGGCTTCTCCGGCCCGCGTGCACAGGCGCCGACGCAGCAAGGGTATTCCGGTCAGAGCAGCCCGAATGCAGGAAGCGTGCGCAACCCCGGTGAAGCTGCCTATGCGCAGCAGAAGCTTCCGTATTCTGCGCGCGAAACGTTACGCGAAAATACGGTTCCCGGCTACCGGCTGAACTTGTCGCAGAGCGGGCGGGTTTCGCAGAGCTCGAATCCAGCGCTGGCCAGCCGGCTGCTGGCGGGCACAGAGGCGCCGCCCGAAATTCCGCCTTTTCCGGAGCTGACGCTGATTGGCCAGCATCACGGGACATACCTGATCGCCCAAAACGCGGACGGGCTGTTCCTGATCGACCAGCACGCAGCGCATGAGCGGATCAATTACGAATTCTATTACGAGAAATTCGGCCGTCCGGCCGATGCATCCCAGGAGCTGCTGCTGCCGATTACGCTGGAGTTTACGCCGTCTGAGTCGGAGCAGCTGACACAGAAACTGCACTGGTTCGAGCAGGTCGGCGTATATCTGGAGCATTTCGGCGGGCAGACCTTCCGCGTGGTTTCCCATCCATACTGGTTCCCTAAAGGGGAGGAGAAAGAGCTGATCGAAGAGATGGCCGAATGGGTCCTCAGCGAGCGCAGCATCGACCTGGCCAAGCTCCGCGAGACGTCGTCCATTCTCTGCTCCTGCAAAGCTTCAATCAAGGCGAACCAGAAGCTGACCGAGCAGGAAGCGACGACGCTGCTGGACCGCCTTGCGGCATGCCGGCAGCCTTATACCTGCCCTCACGGGCGGCCGATCGTCGTTTCCTTTTCGACCTATGACCTGGAAAAGCTGTTTAAGCGCGTTATGTAACGCGGCAGGCGGTTCAACACAGCGGGCAGAGGAAAGTGACGGAGAGGGACGGTTCATAAAACGAATTAAGGTGTATAACTAAACCAACAGCGCATTTGCTTGGCTGGTGCCCTATTTTATACAGGATTGGAGACTGTCATGATTATTACGACGGGGGATAAAGCGGCTGAATCGATCGTAGGCAGGGCGGTCGCCCTGGCCAACGAGACGGGGGGCAAATATGTCCCGAGAAGCCACACCCCATTAACAAAAATGGCCAAAATGCACGGCGATGACGAAATCATCGTCGTGCTGGACGGTGGAGCGAGGCTTGTCAGGCCGGGAAGTCCGCCGATGGAGTTTCATCCCAGCATGGGCTTTGTCCGCGCCAAGCGGCTGCTCAAGGGCGAGAGTGACCCGATGCTGGACGCGGCCTTGATGACTGCGGGGGACACGGTGCTCGACTGTACGGCCGGCCTTGGGTCGGATTCGCTCGTATTTGCGGTCCAAGGAGGGCCCGGCGCGCATGTCACCGCGATTGAAAGCTCGCCGGCCCTGGCGGCGATGCTTGCCGAAGGGCTGGCTCACTACCGTTCCGGCCTGGCTGAGGTGGATGACGCCATGCGCCGGATCCGGGTGGCCTGCGGCCATCATCTGGACGTGCTGCGCAAGCAGCCGGACAACAGCGTGGACATCGTATACTTCGACCCGATGTTCCGCGAGCCGTTGATGGATTCTTCGTCTATCAGTCCGCTGCGCGCGTTTGCCAACAGCGACTCGCTGCAGCCGGAGAGCATCCGCGAAGCCGTCCGGGTCGCGCGCAAGACCGTTGTGCTGAAGGAGAAAAAAGGCAGCGGCGAATTTGCCCGTCTCGGCTTCGTGCCGATCGACCGGCCGCATTCAAAAATTTCGTATGGAGTGATATGTGTTGACCGACCGCATGACAACTGAGACGAAGCCGCGGCTGCTGGTGCTGATCGGCCCCACCGCCGTCGGCAAAACCAAAATGAGCATCGAGATCGCCAAGGCGCTGGGCTGCGAGATCATCTCCGGGGATTCCATGCAGGTCTACCGCCAGATGGATATCGGGACCGCCAAAATTACCAAAGAAGAGATGCAGGGAATCCCGCATCACCTGATCGACATACACGAGCCGGACGAAGCCTACTCGGTCGCCGAGTTTCAGGAAGAATGTTCCCGGCTGATCGCAGATATCCATGCCAGGGGCAAGCTGCCTTTTATCGTCGGGGGGACCGGTCTGTACGTGGAATCGGTGTGCTACGGTTTTCAGTTTGCCGAAGCGGGAGAGGACAAAGCGTTCAGGCAGGAACAGGCCGACTATGCGGAGCGTTACGGTGCCGAGGCACTTCATGCCCGGCTGGCGGAAGTCGACCCGGAGAGCGCCCTGAGGCTGCATCCCCATGACCAAAGGCGCATTATCCGGGCGCTTGAGATCTATCATTTGACGGGTATCCCTCTTTCGGCCCAGTTGAAGAGCCAAACCCGGGAATCGCCGTATCAATTATGCCTGGTCGGTTTGACAATGGATAGGCAAATGCTATATAAACGTATTGAAGCCCGTATCGATGAGATGCTGGAGCAGGGTTTGGTAGAAGAGGTTTCTTCTCTGCTGGATAAGGGCTACGGACCGGATCTGGTCTCGATGCAGGGACTGGGTTACAAACAGATCATCTCATATTTGCAGGGTGAAGCTACCCTGGAAGAGGCTGTTGCAATTTTGAAGAGAGATACGCGCAGGTTTGCCAAACGCCAGCTGTCCTGGTTCCGCCACATGAAGGAAATCCAGTGGGTGGACGTCACGGACACGGGAAATTTTCTCGCGAATTTCGCCGCAATCCGTGATATAATAGCAGGAAAGTTTCTCTTAAATCTTGAATATACTTCAAAACAATCTAATTGAATCGTTGGGGGTACGGCTAATGAACAAATCCATCAATATCCAAGATACATTTTTAAACCAGCTTCGCAAAGAAAACATCCCTGTCACCATTTTTCTTGTGAACGGATTTCAAATCAGAGGCTTAATCAAGGCGTTTGACAACTTTACCGTCGTGGTGGATACGGACGGCAAACAGCAAATGCTGTTCAAGCATGCGATTTCAACGGTTACGCCTCAACGCAATGTATCCCTGATGCAGGAAACCCAGAACGAGGTATAATTTAACAGGACAAGCCTCATAGCTGAAACTTTTTCAAATGACTTTCGTTAAAGAGTATAGAATGGCGGGGATGCGGGTAAATCCGTTATAGACGTTCATTCTGTAAGCATAGGAAATGGAGCGGAGCAACCTGCAAGGGTTGTTCTTTTCATTCCGAGCTTAGAAATCAAAAGGGAGTCAGGAGGGTACCATGGACAACAACAAGCTGTCGAGGTCTGATAGAAACAAAGAACAGCCCAAGACAATGAAAAAGACAACCAAGAATAAGAAGAAAAAAATATCCGGAAAGCGCGTGTTTTGGACGTTATTTTTCACCTGTGCATTTGCTATCTTCTGTGCGCTTGCCGGATATTTGTATATTACGGTCAACGGGGAGCGCCTGCTGCAGGCGAACAAGGATAAGCTGACCGTACACGAAACATCTAAGGTATTCGACCGCAACGGCAATCTGATGGGCGAGCTGTCCCTGCAGAAGAGCGATCCGGTCCAGAGCGAGGATATTCCGAAGCTGCTGAAGGAGGCTTTTGTGGCGACAGAGGACAAACGCTTCTATGAGCACAGCGGCGTCGATCTGTGGTCGATCGGCCGGGCGGCCATCAAGGACGTCATCGCCAGATCCAAGGTCGAAGGCGGCAGTACCATAACGCAGCAGCTCGCCAAAAACATTTTTCTGACCCGGGACAAAACGTTCTTCCGGAAAGCGACCGAGGTGTCCATCGCCATGGCGCTGGAACGGAACAAGACCAAAGACGAAATCATTACGATGTATTTGAACCGTATTCCATTCGGCGGGCAGATTTATGGCATTAAAGAAGCGTCAAAGTATTATTTCGGCAAAAGTAATTTGAATGATTTGAAAGTATGGGAAATGGCCACCCTTGCGGCGATGCCGAAGGGACCTTCCAAATACAACCCAGTGCGCAATCCGGACTTGTCCATGCAGCGCCGCGCCGTCGTGCTGAACCTGATGGCCCAGGAAGGGTACATCACGCAGGAAGAGGCCGACGCCGCGAAAAAAGTCGAATATACGTATAAACCGCCGAAAAAACAACAGCAGTACCAGAACTTCATGGACTACGTCATGAATGAGGCGGAAGAAGTCACCGGGCTCAGCGAAGACGATCTGAACATCGGTGGCTATAAAATTTATACGACGATGGACGCGAACGCCCAGAAAGTGCTGGAGAAAGAGTTTGCGGACGAATCGAACTTCGAGAAAAGCCCGGATGACCAGCCGGTGCAGGGCTCCATGGTCATCATGAACCAGGAGTCTGGCGCGCTCGTCGCCCTGCTCGGCGGACGGGATTATACGCGCGGCGGCTACAGCCGCGTCACGAACAGCCGCAGGCAGCCGGGGTCGGCCTTTAAGCCGATCGTCTCGTACGCGCCTGCGCTGGAAAGCGGCAAGTTCGATATGTACTCGTCGCTCAGCAACAAGAAGCAGTGCTTCGGCAGCTACTGCCCAGGCAACCTGCACGGATACTCGGATACGATCGGCATGGCCGAAGCGATCCAGAAATCCGAGAACATTCCGGCTGTATGGCTGCTGAACCAAATCGGGGTAAATACCGGCTTCAAATTCGCGGAATCCCTCGGCATTCAGCTGACCGAAGATGACAAGAACCTGGCGATGGCGCTCGGCGGTATCAGCAAGGGAACGAACACGCTGGAAATGGCTCAGGCGTACAGCGCCTTTGCCAACGGCGGCAAGATGAACGAGGCGTACGCGATCAAGAAGATCGTCGACAGCGACGAAAAGCCGGTTTATGAGCATAAAGACAGCGCCAAGAAAGTCATGAGCGAAAATACCGCATACCAAATGACCGAAATGATGAAAAAGGTCGTTGAAGACGGTACGGGCCGGAAAGCCAGAATCGACCGTCCGGTAGCGGGTAAGACAGGGACAACGCAAAGCGGTTATACCGGTGTCAAATCGAACCGCGACGTATGGTTCGTCGGCTACACGCCGGAGCTGACCGCTGCGGTTTGGATGGGCTATGACAAGCCGGATAAAACGCATCTGCTGCACAACAGCAGTCCGCTGGCGGCCTCTTTCTGGGGCAAGGTCATGGAGCAGGTCGTGAAGGACTTCCCTCAGAAGGAGTTCCCGGTTCCGGACAAAGTCAAAGATCAGGAGCCGGTGAAGGAACCGGAGCAGGATCAGAACCAGGGCCACGTAAGCGGCTTGAGCGCCGATTACAACATCGACACGCAGACGGTTACGCTGGGCTGGAACGGCGTGGATTCCGGTAACGCCCAGTATCGTATCTACCGTAAAGAATCGTCCGAAGCGAACTACTCGCTGATTCTGGATGGCGTAACCAGCACAACGGCCCAGGATATGGGGGCGCTGCCGGGTATGACGTACGAATACTATGTCACGGCATACTTCCCGGATTCGAGTACCGAGTCGGATCCATCCAATACGGTGCAGATCACGATCGATACACCGCCTGACGAACAAACCCCGCCTGATCAGAACAACGGAGATAACGGTCAGGACGGAAACGGTAATCCGGATAACGGCAATACCGACAACGGCCAGGGCGGTGATAACGGGGATATGGGTAACGGAAATGGGAACGATAACGGCAATAATGGAAATTGGAATGACGGCGGCCCGGGCAATAGCGGCAATGGGAACGGCAACGGGAACGGCGGTTCCAATGATAACAACGGCAGTGGCCATGGAGGCGGCGCCAATAACGGCAACGGTGGCTCTAGCGGGGATACAACCGGCGATAGCGGCACAGGTACGATAACCCCGCCTGAGAACGGCGGAACGACCGACAATGGCAGCAGTGACGGAACCGGAAGCAGCGACGGAACGACCTTCCAAAACCCGGGTGATTCCAGTTCCGGCAGCACAGGAACCGTGACCACCCCGTAACCGAATAGAATAAGTTTTGTATTAGACCCCTTTCATTTGGGGGTCTTTTTTTTTGCTGTCCGCACATCTGTCAGGCAATATTTTGAGTGTGATTCCCAAATGTGATAAGCTGAAGACACCATATTGGAGAGGGAATTTTCCATGAAACGAAAATTTGGAGATCGAGCGAACTGGCGCCGGATTTCCCGCCGCCGCTTCGCCTGCCGTTATGTTGAGAGCGATGCATTCACAGGCTATATTACGCTGTACACGATTTACAACCTGAAAGAGCCGCTCTGGAAAAACTACGGAAATCACACCTACCGCATCGCGGATAAAGGATACTCGTGGCTGCAGTACTTTCCCCATAACAGCCATTATATTGTCACGGCGATGTTCGACGAACGGAGCGAAATTATCCAATGGTACATCGACACCTGCAAAACGCAGGGGGTCACGGAACAAGGCGTGCCTTGGTTTGACGATTTGTATCTGGATGTGGTCGTCCTTCGAAACGGAGAGGTGTTCCTGCTGGATGAGGACGAACTGGATGATGCGCTGACCCGTGGGGATATCACCAAGGAAGACTACCAATTGGCAATCTCAACGGCGAAGAACGTGATGAAAGCCATTGATGCGCATCAGTTCCCGTACTTCCTCATGTCCCTTGAGGACCGGAAGCGACTATTTGACAACGGTGAATTCCGGAGGAAGTCATGAACGCCCGCAGCGGGGGGCCGGTGGCCGTAACCAAGCGTAAAAAAATGTCCGTGCTTCGGAAGCTGCTGATTACCTTCGCCGTTCTGGTCCTGCTCGGACTGCTGTGGGTCGGGTATGCATGGCGGCTCATGAACGGGGCCCACAGCTCCGTACCGACATCGGCAAGCGATGTAGGCATTATTCTCGGCGCATCGATGTGGGGGGACTCGCCGAGCCCCGGTCTCCGGGAACGCTTGGACGAAGGGCTCCGCCTCTATCAGGAAGGCAAGTTTCCATATATTATCGTCACCGGCGGCCTGGACCGGGCAGATTACAAGTATACCGAAGCCGAAGGCATGCGGAATTACCTGGTGGACCACGGCGTGCCGGCATCGGCTATTATTCTGGAAAACAAGGCGACGAGTACCTATGAAAATTTGCTGTTCAGCCGGGAGATTATGAGAGAGCGGGGATGGCAAAGCGCCGTCATCGTTACGCATCAATACCATGGCATGCGCTCATTGGACATTGCGAAATTTTTGGACTACATCCGACCGGCCCTTGGTTTAACAGAGTCCAGAACGCTGCAGATGAAGTATCACAAGCCGCGTGAAGTGCTGGCCTACACCAAATGGAAGCTGGATGAGCTGCTGCTGCTGACAGGCCTGAAATAGATGGGAAACTGCTAATAACGCCTGGGCAAGTAGAATACATTGAATAGAGAATACATCTCTGTAGATAAATGAGGTGATGGATGCATGAACGGGCGTATAGCGGCCGCGAACGGCCGGCCGGAGGGCAGGCCATCCAGACAAATCAATGTGATTTTGCGCAGCCAGGAGCCTCCTGTCGTCAGCAGCGCCGTTCCGGAGAAGGAACCGGTCCCTGCCCAGAAGAATACAGCTCAGCACAGCCTGTATCAGGAAATTCTAAAAGAGCTGGATCAGCTGGTTGGGCTGGACAGTATCAAAGATTTCGTGTTTGAAATTTACGCCATGCTCCAAATCGCCCATATGCGTCAGGAAGCGGGGCTGGCCAGCGGCGGACATGTATATCATATGGTGTTTAAAGGGAACCCCGGCACGGGTAAAACCACAGTAGCACGAATCATCGCCAAGCTGTTTCAAAAAATGGGTGTGCTGAGCAAAGGCCACCTGATCGAAGTTGAACGCGCCGACCTCGTCGGTGAGTATATTGGACATACCGCGCAGAAAACCAGGGATTTGGTCAAGAAGGCGCTTGGCGGCATTCTTTTTATCGATGAAGCGTACAGTCTGGCCAGAGGCGGCGAGAAGGATTTCGGCAAAGAGGCGATCGATACGCTGGTCAAGGCGATGGAAGACCACAAAAATCAGTTCATTCTGATTCTTGCCGGATATTCCGAGGAGATTGACTTTTTTCTGCAAACGAATCCTGGGCTGCCTTCGCGTTTTCCCATTCAGGTTGATTTCCCCGATTATACGATCGATCAGCTGATCCAGATCTCCGAGCTGATGGCCAAGGAGCGGGACTACATCCTGATGCCGCAGGCGATACTAAAATTGAGGCAGCACCTGATTCAGGAGAAAGGCGAAAGCGAGCACGCCTTCAGCAATGCGAGGTACGTACGCAACACGATCGAGAAGTCAATCCGGAATCAGGCTGTGCGGCTGCTGAATCATTATGCGCACAGCAACCCGGGTAAGCTGGAGCTTATGACGCTCCGGACCGAGGATTTTAAGCTGGAAGCCAAAGGCTCGCCCGGCAGTTTGAACTGATCTTTATTTTGCAGCAATGGACGCTGAAGCGAAAAGGAGCAGATCATCATGGCAAACCAAACGTATGACACGAATCATGAAATTCCGGACCGGGCCGTACTGGTCAGCCTGGTGACCGACGAGGTGAAGAGATCCGGCATGAATACGGAGCACTCGCTTCAAGAGCTCGTCCGGCTGGCCGAGACAGCCGGCGTGGAAGTGCTGGAAATGCTAGTGCAGAACCGGGATGTACCGGATGCGAGATGGTTTATCGGCAAGGGCAAGGTGGAAGAGCTGAAGCAGATTCTGGAAATGCATGGCGGCAATACGGCCATCTTTGATCAGGAGCTCTCCGGCGCCCAGGTCCGGAACCTGGAGGAGGCCCTCGATGCCAAAATCATCGACCGCACCCAGCTCATCCTGGATATTTTCGCCCAGCGCGCCAAAACGCGCGAAGGGATTATCCAGGTGGAGCTGGCTCAGCTGACGTACCTGCTGCCCCGGCTGTCCGGACACGGCAAAAACCTTTCCCGTCTTGGCGGGGGAATCGGGACGCGGGGACCTGGGGAAAGCAAGCTGGAGACCGACCGCCGGCACATCCGCGGTCGGATCGGCGACCTGAAACGCCAGCTTGAAGAGGTTACCAAGCACCGGAAGCTGCACCGAGGCCGCAGGCAGAAGAGCGGGGTGGTCCAGGTCGCGCTGGTGGGTTACACGAACGCGGGCAAGTCAACGCTGCTCAAACAGCTGACCAACGCTGACGTCTATATCGAAAACCAGCTGTTTGCGACGCTGGATCCGACCTCGCGCATCATGAAGCTGCCCGGCGGCAGTGAAGTTATCCTGACCGACACGGTCGGCTTCATCCAGAACCTCCCGCACGACCTCGTCGCCGCATTCCGCGCCACGCTGGAGGAAGTGAATGAGGCCGATCTCGTGCTGCATGTCGTTGACGCATCGTCGGATGTGCGGGACGAACAAATGCGGGTGGTGGATTCCATTCTGGAAGAGCTGGGGGCGGCTGACAAGCCGCAGCTGATCCTTTTTAACAAAAAAGACGCCTGCACCCCTGAGCAGCTGGAGATGCTGCCGTCCGGGACGGGTTATTTAAAAATCAGCGCTTTTGCGGAAGGAGATCTGCTGGCCGTTCGCGAAGCAGTACAGACGAGGCTGACGGGAGATACATTAACCTTCCGCGTACCTGCCGGACGCGGTGATATATTGTCCCAGCTGCACCGGGTCGGCGAAGTGATTGGCCAGGATGCCGACAATGATGATATGATTTATACGGTGCAGGTGCACAAGCCTGACTATGAGAAGTACGGTTACATCGTAGAGAGCTATAAAGAAAAGGTCAGACCTTCTGACCAATGAGAAGTGAGGAGAAACCGGGAACATGGTAACATTTGCAGACGAACTTATACAGTGGAAAGATACAGCCGAGCGGCGGATCGAAGATCAGCTCCGGACGGTGGACGGAATCGTGGACCATAATCAGTGGAAGGTCATCGAAGCGTTCCAGCGCCATCAGGTGAGCGATTTTCATTTCGCCGGCTCAACCGGTTATGCCTATAACGACCGAGGAAGAGAAGTGCTTGACTTGGTGTATGCGGACGTATTCGGAGCCGAAGCCGCTCTGGTACGCCCGCATTTTGCTTCCGGGACCCATACGATTTCAACGGCCTTGTTCGGGGTGCTTCGTCCTGGGGACGAGCTGTTCTACATTACCGGACGGCCGTACGATACATTACATAAGGTGATCGGCCGCAAAGGGGATGGAACGGGCTCCCTGGCCGATTTTGGGATTACTTACCGCGAAGCTGCCTTGACTGCGTCAGGAGACGTAGACTGGGAGGCTGTAGAAGCCGGCATTTCCGGCTCAACGAAGGTGATCGGCATCCAGCGGTCGCGCGGCTATGACTGGCGTTCCTCGTTCACGGTGGAGCAGATTGGCGAAATGGTCCGGCGCGTAAAGCAAATCAAGCCGGATGTGATCGTGTTTGTGGACAACTGCTACGGCGAATTTACGGAGGAAATAGAGCCGACGCAGGTCGGAGTAGATCTGATGGCGGGCTCGCTGATCAAAAACCCCGGTGGGGGTATTGCCGAAACCGGCGGCTATATTTGCGGCAGACAAGCCCTCGTTGATCTTGCAGCCTATCGGCTGACCGCCCCGGGCATCGGCGGTGAGGTGGGAGCGATGCTTGGAGCGACCCGGGGGATTTACCAGGGGCTCTTCCTTGCGCCGACGCTTGTGGGACAAGCGGTCAAGGGCAGCATTTTCGCAGCCGCGATGTTTGAGCAGGCGGGGTTCGAGAGCAAGCCGGCATGGAACGAGAAGCGCACCGACCTGATCCAGGCCATTTCCTTTACCGGACCGGATCATTTGATCGCTTTCGTTCAGGGGATCCAGCGCGCGGCAGCGGTCGACAGCCACGTCGTACCCGAGCCGTGGGACATGCCCGGCTACGAGCATCCGGTCATTATGGCGGCCGGGACGTTCATTCAAGGGGGAAGTCTGGAGCTGTCTGCAGACGCGCCGATCCGGGAGCCTTATATCGGATACATGCAGGGCGGACTCACCTATTCACACGTCAAATATGGCGTAATGATGGCGTTACAGACGATGAAAAATCGAAAATTATTGTAAGTTTATCTGACACGTTATTGACGTGTGATATCATGAAATGTACAATGGAACATGAGAAATAGTTCATGTGGAAGGTTGAGATGAGTCATGGGTGATGAAATTCGCAGAAACATGGCATTATTCCCGATAGGTATCGTCATGAAGCTGACCGATTTGTCCGCGCGGCAGATCCGGTATTACGAACAGCACAATTTGATCGTGCCTGCGCGCACCTCCGGCAACCAGCGGTTGTTCTCGTTTAACGATGTGGAGAGATTGCTGGAGATTAAGGCGCTCATTGAGAAGGGCGTCAACATCGCGGGAATCAAGCAGGTCATGAATCCTGTGTCCAAAGAGTCTGAGGAAGCCACTGTCCTTAATGCCGACACCGAGGTAAAGCGCAGAGAACTGTCGGAATCTCAGCTGCACCGATTGCTGAAGCAGCAGCTGGTATCTGGTAAGAGACCGGGTCAGGTCTCATTGATTCAAGGCGAGCTGTCCCGGTTTTTTAATAAAAAATAACAGGAATCACATGTGAGAAAGGGAGAGGATATCGTGAGTTATACTAAAGAGGATATTCTGCGTATTGCGGAGGAAGAGAACGTCCGTTTTATCCGTCTTCAATTCACGGACTTGCTGGGAACGATCAAAAATGTGGAGATTCCCGTCAGCCAGCTGAAGAAGGCGCTCGACAATAAAATGATGTTCGATGGATCTTCCATCGAAGGTTATGTGCGCATCGAGGAATCCGATATGTACCTGTATCCGGATTTGGACACTTGGGTCATTTTCCCTTGGGTGACGGAAGACCGCGTTGCGCGTCTCATCTGTGACATTTATATGCCGGATGGCACTCCGTTTGCCGGAGACCCTCGCGGTATTCTGAAACGCAACCTGAAAGAAGCGGAAGCGATGGGCTACACGTCCATGAACGTAGGTCCGGAGCCGGAATTTTTCCTGTTCAAGACCGACGAGAAAGGCAATCCGACGACGGAACTGAACGACCAGGGCGGATATTTTGACCTGGCTCCGACAGACCTCGGCGAGAACTGCCGCCGCGAGATCGTATTGACGTTGGAAGAAATGGGATTTGAAATCGAGGCTTCCCACCACGAAGTGGCGCCGGGACAGCACGAGATCGACTTTAAATACGAGAACGCTGTGAAGGCAGCGGACCAGATCCAAACGTTCAAACTGGTCGTTAAAACGATTGCCCGTCAGCATGGTCTGCATGCGACCTTTATGCCGAAGCCGCTGTTCGGCGTGAACGGTTCCGGTATGCACTGCCACCAGTCGCTGTTCAAAGGCAACGAGAACGCCTTCTACGACGAGTCCGACGAGCTGGGCCTGAGCGCCACCGCCCGCTATTACATGGCAGGCGTGCTGAAGCATGCCCGCGCCATGGCAGCCATCACGAACCCGACGGTCAACTCTTACAAGCGCCTCGTTCCAGGCTATGAAGCTCCGTGCTACGTGGCTTGGTCCGGCAGCAACCGCAGCCCGATGATCCGGATTCCGGCTTCCCGCGGTTTGAGCACACGCGTTGAAGTTCGTAACCCGGATCCTGCAGCGAACCCGTACCTGGCGCTTGCCGTTATGCTGAGAGCCGGCCTTGACGGCATCAGCAACGAGCTGAAGCTGCCGGCGCCGATCGACCGCAACATCTACGTGATGTCCGAAGAAGAGCGCATTGAAGAAGGCATCCCAAGCCTGCCGGCCGACCTGAAGGAAGCCCTCGGCGAACTCATCCGCGACGAAGTCATCATCGACGCGCTCGGCGAGCATGCCCTGGCTCACTTCTACGAGCTGAAGGAAATCGAATGGGATATGTACAGAACACAAGTTCATCAATGGGAGCGCGATCAATACATCACGCTGTACTAAGAATGGACAATCCCCTGCACCTGACCGGTGCGGGGGATTTTTTTACGGCTGACAGGCTGCTGCCCAATCTCACTGTTCTTACCATTTAGCCTATACCTCTTTATGCTTTTCGCCATATGAATATGGTGTACCTTATAAATCAAGGAGGTTATCACATGAGCGATGGCGTTGGAGGCGTTGGAGTAGGATACGGTTATGGTGGTCTGTGGGGCGGAGGCGTAGGAGCAATCCTGGTCCTCTTCATCCTGCTGGTCATCATCACGAAAGCCTTTATTTACTAAAATAAAGGATCTCGAAACCCGTCGGCATCTGCCGGCGGGCTTTTCTTGTCGGAATCGGCATCATCCTTTCAGCGATGCACACAGATCACTTTTTCAGCACATTTAAAGCGGCTCTTAATTTTCTGGCAAACGTAACGGGGTTCTCTACTGTTTCCAAATGAAGGTACATCAGCCTCGGCTTTTCAAAGAGCCAGTGATTGTGGATAGCGGTCACTTTAAAACCTTGCTTGCGGGCGGCACTGGTAAAGCGCTGGACTTCCGACTGAAGCAGCGTGATTTCCCCTGTGTTGAGCGTTGTGCCATTTTTCAAAGATTGGATCGTGATTTCGTGCTCGGTTTCATAGTTTCTGCCGAGAATTTTGGCATTCAGCTTTCTTTCGATCATGATGGAGCAGCTTTTTCCGTCTGACGTGCCTTTGCCCCCGAGAATGGCGGCCAATCGGTCGCACAGCGATTTGGAGATGTTCATAACCGGATTTCTCCTTTCATCTCTTGATGATCTAACTTATGCGAAACCGTGCTAGAAAGGAAAAGCAGGAGTCTATAACTCTATAAAATGGTTTTGTTGTTCAGCGAAATTGGTTACAATGGCATAGTAACCAATCCTGTACATGGAGTGAGCGTCGTGGTGAAATCCGTTGATTTACCCTCCTAAAATCGCGAAATATACATTTTAGGAGGGTTCATAAATGAAATTTATTCCGATCCAAACCGGGCAGTGGGACAGACAGCCTTATTTTGACCACTATTTCAAACAGAACCGGTGCACCTTCAGCATGACAGCCAACATCGAGATCACCTTGCTGCTGGGCGAGCTGAAGAAGAGGGGGATGAAGCTGTACCCCGCCTTTTTGTACATGCTGTCCAGAATCGTAAATGCGCATGTGGAGTTTCGGATGGAGATTCGGGAGGAGCAGGTTGGCTACTGGGAGCAGATGAGTCCGTGTTATACGATTTTTCACCCGGAAAACCATACCTTCTCCGCGATCTGGACGGAGTACAGCAGCAGCTACCGGAGCTTTATGGAACTTTATCTGGAGGATCAGCTCCTTTATGGGGAGAGCATGGGGCTGTTTACGAAAAAAGACATGCCGCCTCATACCTTCTCCGTATCCATGATTCCATGGGTCAGTTTTACCGGCTTTAACCTGAATCTGGATCATGGCGGAAGCTACCTGCTGCCGATCATCACGGGGGGCAAGTATTTTCGGGAAGGGAAGCACGTTCTGCTCCCGGTTTCGCTGCAGGTGCATCATGCCGTCTGTGACGGGTACCATGCCGGAATGTTTCTGCAAGAACTGCAGCAGCTCGCCGACACCTGCACCGATTGGATGGATTGAGGGATGTACACGCTATAAATGAGGATGAAAGGATTCTCAGGGGACCCTTACAGGGTTCCTTTTTTTGTCGATTGTTCAGCAATGCCTCGTTTATAATATCGCATCGTCTGGGGCGATCATTTAAGGGGACCTTTAGAAATTAAACCTATTTCCTGAATTTCTCACCTCCCTTTTCGAGTCGAATCGCGGCATAATGAACCCATACCAAACAAAAAGGGGATAACAAGATGGCAAAGATGTCGAAATTATTAAGCATCGTGCTTACAGGCACCTTGGCGCTTAGTCTTACGGCTTGTGGAAGCGGTAACAAGGAGGACTCTGGCAGCAGCGCATCGGGCGCGGCCGGATCCAACAGCAGCACATCCGACACATCGAAGGACAAGAACATTACGATTACTTTCCAAAACATCTATCCGGACCCGACGGATCCGAAGAACAAGATCATGAACAAGATTGTGGATCAGTATGAGAAGGATCATCCGAATATCAAAATCGAACTGGATTCGCTCAACACCGACCAGCAGAAGCTGAAGCTGAAAACGCAGGCGGCCTCCAAGGAAATTCCGGACATTACGGTCGTGAACCCTGCGGCGCAAATGCAGCCTTTTGTCGATGCCAAGCTGCTGGCTCCGCTTGATGACATGCTGGCCGAGAACGGTCTGAAGGACACGTTCCAGGACGGGCTGCTTGACTGGTACAGCTTTGACGGCAGTACTTATGCGGTACCGGACGGCAACAACATCGGCGTGGTCTTCTACAATAAAGAACTGTTTGAAAAAGGCGGCGTGAAGGTTCCAAGTACGTTTGAGGAAATGGTCGACGTCGTCAAAACGCTGAAATCCAAAGGCATCCAGCCGATGGCGATCGGCGAGAAAGATACATGGACCGGTTCGTTCCTGTTCATGAACATGCTGCTTCGCACGAACAATGGCCCTGGATTTCTGAAGGACGTCCTCGACAAGAAAAAGACATTTGAAGATCCGGCCTTCGTTGAGGCGGTTGACGCGTTCCAGAACCTGGTACAAGCCGGAGCCTTCCAGGAAGGCGCAACATCCTTCGACTACAACGCCGGCGAGAACCTGTTCAAAACCGGTAAAGCAGCGATGTACTACATGGGAACGTGGGCAACCGGCGGCATTGAATCGTCTTCCGTCAACGGCAAAGTCGGCGTCTTCAAATTCCCGACGATCGGCGGCAAGGGCAACCCGGACGAATTCATGCTGGCGCCGGGAAGCGGGTTCGCCATTGCAGCAGACAGCAAGCATCTTGCGGAAACGAAAGAGTTCCTCAACTACTTCATGCTGAACTTCCCGAAAGAAGCCTTTGAAGCCAAAGGCGCGGTCGGTATCGGCCAGAAAGTGGACGGCGACTTCAAGGCTGCCGGATATTCCGACATGGCCATGGACGTACTGAACCTGTTCAAGGAAGTCAAAGGCGGAGACCTGGCGTTTGACAACACGATGAATCCGGGCACAGCTCAAGTTCACCTCTCCAGCATTCAAAACCTGTTCGCCCAGAAGAAAAATTCTGCGGACGTGGCTAAAGAGCATCAAGCCGGGTTCGAAGATAACAATCAATAATCAACGGATACAGCTAGTTATAGAGAGAACAAGTATTTAAAAACGAAGGGAACGCATTCCGGATGCCGTTCCCTTCAATTCCCATGAGGAATATTGCAGCCAAGAAGGAGAAGGAGGAGAGGTAAGTCGTGAACGTGCTGAAGGTCTCCCGCTGGACGATTGCCGCGTTTGTGCTTCCTTGCTTAATCATCTATATCGGTATTGTGTTTGTTCCCATTCTCGTATCCATGTACAGCGGTATGCTGGACTGGAACGGGATCGGCGAATCGACGTTTGTGGGTCTGGCCAATTTCAAAAAGCTGCTGTTCCACGACTCGGTATTTTGGCCGTCGGTGCGAAGAACGCTGATGTTTGCGGTTTTTTCCATGGCCGAAATTCCTATCGCACTGCTCGTAGCCATACTGCTGAAGCGTTACGTGCGAAAACCGAATTTTTTAGTGTCCAGCTACTTTTTACCGGTCATCTTGTCCGTCGTTGTCGTCGGCCAGCTGTGGAAAACGATCTATAACCCAGCTTCAATGGGCGGTATGCTGAACCAAATTCTGGATGCGGTCGGACTGCATTCCTGGAGCAAAGCCTGGCTCACCGATCCTTCGGTCGCCATGTACTCGCTGTATTTCGTTGCCCTGTGGCAGTACCTGGGTTACCATACCTTAATTCAATTTACGGGCATTTCGAATGTCCCGGACGATGTGTACGAAGCGGCCCGTATCGACGGTGCCGAAGGCTTTAAAGCGGATTGGCACATTACGTTTCCGCTGATTGTCCCGATTTTCAAAATTTCCATCGTGCTGGCCTTCATCGGCTCGCTGCAGGCTTTCGACATGATCATGGTCATGACGGGCGGCGGACCGGCGCATGCCACGGATGTCATTTCCACGCACATGTACAATATGTCGTTTACATCCATGAAATACGGCTACGGCAGCTCGATCGCCGCATTTCTGGTCGTGCTCTGTCTGGCCGCCACGTTCTGCATCAACTTCATTTTCAACAAACTGGAGAAACGATACTCGTAAAGGAGGAAACCGCCGATGAACACAAGCACAGCCGTCGCTTTGAACAAGCAGGTGGCCGCAACCAGACGCAAACGGTTTTCCGTTACGAAGGCCATCGTGTTTCTGGTACTGGGCATTCTGTTTGTAACCCAGGTGTATCCACTGCTGTGGCTGCTCCTGTATTCCTTGAAATCCAATGAAGAAATTTTGTCGGGCAGCTTCTTCGCCCTGCCGCATTCGCCGCAGTGGGGCAATTACAGCGCTGCGCTGGAGGGCAACTATTTCCGCTATTTGTTGAACAGCATCTTTGTCACATCCGTGACGATGATTGCGGTCATTATTCTCAGCTCCCTGTGCGCCTATGCGATCAGCCGTTTCCGGTGGCGCTTTGGCGGGGCGGTCATGGTCGTATTCTTGATCGGAATGATGATCCCGATGCAGGCGACGCTGCTGCCGCTCATGATCATTTTCAAAAACATGCATATCCTGAATACGCATCTGTCGATCATTCTTCCGTATGTGGCATTTTCCATGCCGATCGCCATCTTTATTCTCAGCGGGTTCATGAAAACCATTCCGCATGAGATCGAAGAATCCGCGGTGGTGGACGGAGCGGGGATCGGGCGCATATTCTCGAGCATCATCCTGCCGATCTCGGTTCCGCCGGTGATGACGGTGTGTATCCTGACATTCATCAACATCTGGAACGAATATATTTTGGCTGCGACGTTTATTTCATCGGAAAAGCTGAAAACACTGCCGTTCGGCGTCAACAGCTTCGTCAGCCAATACTCGGTCAACTATGGAGCCATCGGCGCATTTCTTGTGCTGGGCGCGCTTCCGGTCATCATTATCTACTTCCTGCTGGCCGACAAGATCACCCAAGGTATGGTAGCAGGTGCAGTAAAAGGTTAGTAGGGTAAAGACGGCTTCTGTGATAGAATGACAAATGGATGACCGGATACGAAAGGGGAATGTATCTGTGGGGCGACATTTTCGTTCGATTCACAGCCGTCTTTTTCTGCTGTTTCTATGCTGCATGACCGGCATATTGATATTGATCAGCGTCGTGTATTATTACCGCACGATTTCCATTATTCATACCAAGGTGAATGATATCGCCGAGAAGAACATTTCGCAGACCGCCGGACTGTTCAACTCGCTGCTTCAAGGCTACAACAGTCTCTCCAAGTCGCTCAACAGCAACTACGAGCTGACCCGGCTGCTTCAGGAGACCCATGTGAAAGAGACCGTTGCCATCGAAAACGAACGAACGATTACGAATATTATCGGGGCGGCTTACTATTCAAGGAACGATATTACAGGCATCCATATTCTGACCGACAGGGGCAAAGTGTACAGCTATGAGCGCCAGTTCGCCGGGGTCATCGACAACAATTACGCCCAGACGTCCTGGTACAACGAGCTGAACGCCTCGTCGGGCAATATGGTCTGGCTCGGGATGATGCCGGGATCGCCGATCAACACGCTGCAGCAGAAAGAGAACGTCTTTGTGTTCGGACGGAAGCTGTATGATCTGAACACGCACAAGCAGCTTGGCATCATGGTCATCGAAGCGAATCCTTCGTCCATCATGGAGGCGATGTCCAATGTGACGATCAGTCCGGGCAGCCGCGTGTATCTGATCGATCAGAACAACAGCATCATCGCTTCGACCGGTAAAAAAGGGACGGAGGCGCCGGACTTTGCCAGCATTCCGAAACCGGGTGCCGAGGACGGTATTCTGGTGGACGACAGCTCAAGCCAGCTGGTGGTTGCTGCCAATACGCCCATGGCGGGCTGGACGATCTACGGATTTACCCCGAAGCACGACATTCAGGCGGAAGTAAACCAGACGACTCAATATCTCGTTATCGTCCTGATCGTGCTGATTATTGTCTCGACGGTTCTGGCCACGCTGGTATCGCGCAACATTGCTTCCCCGCTGAAGCTGCTGATCCGGGAAATGAAAAAGGTGGAGATGGGCAATTTCAGCGGTTCGGTTAATGTCGATTCGTTTGACGAAATCAACAGCCTGGTGTCTTCCTTCAACCGGATGGTGCACCGGATGGATGAGTTGATTGAGACGATCAAGGTCACGACCGTCAGCGAGAAGAATGCGCAGCTGCAGGCGCTGCAGTCCCAGGTGAATCCGCATTTTTTGTACAACACGCTGGACATGATCTACTGGATGCTGGATGAAAAGGGGAATGAACGCCTCAGCAGGGTCATTCTGTCGCTGTCGCAAATGTTCCGTTACAGCAGCAACTGGGAGGAGGCCTCCAGGACGACGCTGCGTCAGGAATTGGAACAGATCCGGCATTATTTGACGATCATCGAGAACCGGCTGGAAGACAGGCTTGTACCGAAAATCGATGTGGATCCGCAGTGGATGGACGTCACGCTGCCGAAAATGACGATTCAGCCGATTATTGAAAACGCTGTAAAATACGGACTGGAGCCGCTGGATCGGCAGGGCATGCTGCTCGTTACGGCGGAGCAGGTCATGGACGATCTCCATGTCGTCGTTCGGGATAACGGGAGGGGAATGAACGAAGACACGCTGATGCGGGTCAGAAGCTTGCTGGAGGGCGGCAACCGCACTTCGCCCAAAGCGGAGGACAGAGACGGCCCCGTGCTTCGCCGTGGCATCGGTTTGAGCAATGTGCATGAGCGGATCCGAATGATGTTCGGCAGTCCGTACGGTTTATACTTGGACAGTCAAGAAGGGGAAGGAACGACGGTAACCATCCGTTTACCAATCCGGCACCAAGGAGGAATGGAAGATGAACATTTTAGTCGTGGACGATGAGCATGTGATCCGTGACGGAATTAAGCGCACCATCCACCGGGCCTATCCGCAGCATTATGTTCACCTGGCGGCGAATCCGGAGGAAGCGGTTCAGCAGCTGCGCAGACACCGGATTGACCTGGTGCTGACCGATATCCTCATGCCGGGAATGACGGGCCTTGAATTGATGCAGCTGTGCCAAGGCAGTTATCCGCATATCAAATGGGTCATTATTTCGGCTTATTCCGAGTTTTCCTACGCCCAGGAAGCCGTCAAGCTTGGGGCTAAGGACTATATGCTCAAGCCGATCGGGAAAGAGCTGCTGCTCTCCATGATATCCGGACTTGCTCAGGAGATGGATCGGGAGAATGAAATCGTGCGCGAGGCGGAGCTGCTGAAGTCTAACCTGAAGTATTTGCGCGAGGCGGTATTTCAGCGCTGGGCGAGCGGACTCGATACCGGGCGCCTTGACGTCGCCTCAATAATTGAGAGCTACCCCGCATTCCAACTGGTAATGGTTAAGATGGAGAGCGACGCGCCGGTGCATCTGGAGCATTTTATTATTGAAAATGTGCTTGGTGAGCTGATTGAAGCGCACGGCTGCGGATTTGTGACAAGCATGGACGAAACGAGCCTGATCGGCCTCGTCTCGCTGGGGGAAGAGGGGGGCATGAAACGCCTGACGGATGAGCTGCGCGCTAACTTGAAACGATGCGTCAAGGTGCCTTTCCAAATTCAGTCGACGGGACTCATCACAGACATTCACCGGGTGCCGGAGGAAGTGCGGCGGATGCGCCAGGAATCGGCATCGCTGGAATACGAATACAACAACCCGGGCGGTAACCGAGCGATCGAGGTTGCGGTGCAGTACATCAAAGCGCACTATCATACGGATCTGTCCCTGGAAAAGGTAGCTTCGGTCGTGTTCCTGAATCCGGTCTACTTCAGCCAGCTGTTTAAGCAGAAGACAGGAAGCGGCTTCAAGGAATACGTCACCAATCTGCGGATCGAACAAGCCTGCAAGCTGCTGCTGCAAACGCATCTGAAGCTGGCCGACATTTCGGACAAAGTCGGATATGTGGACGTCAAGCATTTTACCCAGGTGTTCCGCAAAAAGACGGGAAAAACCCCGACGGAGTACCGTCTGGAGCAAACGGCGGATTCCCGTGAGGCGTGTCCCACCTGAATCATCCTGCCTTGATCCCAACGCCGAAAAGAGCCCTTGACCTTCCTGAGTAAGGAAGAGCAAGGGCTCTATTGCTGCTTGTCCAGCATCATCTGCTAGTGAATATCGCGGAACAGCCCGACGACTTTGCCCAGAATGGTGACATGGTTCAGACGCAAAGGTTCGTAAGCCGGGTTCTCCGGTTGAAGCCGGATATGGTCTTTCTCTTTGTAAAACGTCTTCACGGTTGCTTCATCCTCATCCGTCATGGCAACGACGATGTCCCCGTTATCGGCAGTCTGCTGCTGTCTCACAATGACGTAGTCACCGTTATGAATGCCCGCCTCGATCATACTGTCCCCAACGACGGAAAGCATAAATACTTTCTCATCTCCGACATAGTGCTGCGGCAGAGGGAAGTAATCTTCAATGTTCTCCGTTGCCGTGATCGGCACACCCGCTGTGACCTTGCCTACTACGGGAACTCTGGCGATCGTATGCGTGAACAGATTGCTGCTCTCGGATTCTTCTTGTCCCAACAGTTCAATGGCACGAGGCTTCGTAGGGTCTCTGCGGATCAAGCCTTTCTTCTCCAGTCGGTCCAAATGGCCGTGTACGGTCGAGCTGGAAGCCAACCCAACCGCCTCACCGATCTCTCGGACGGACGGAGGATAACCCTTGGCGCGGACTTCATTTCTGATAAATTCCAATATCGCTTGCTGCCGGCTAGATATCTTTGACATTCCCCATCAACCCCATTTAGTAACGTTTGGTAAAATTATAACATAGAACTGCCGTTCGTACAAACATAAGTTCTAAATGGTTTTGCTTTGATGGAGCGGGATTTTTGCGGCTTCTGAATGAAGGAAACCCGCCTCTAAAAACATAAGAACAATTGTTCGAAAAAAGTATTGAACAAAACAAATGTTCGTGTTATATTGTTCTCATAAAACAAGAACAAACGTTTGGAGGCGTAATATTTATGCTGAAACACACTACATACCAAAGTATTTATAATAACCCATCCGTTAACCCATCCATCAATGAAGCTATAGCATCTCCTTGGTTGAAGAAAGTACAGTCCATCGTGCCAGGCCCTGCCTTGATCAAACTGATCTTGGCGGCCCTGATTATTTTGGTGGGATGCACAGGTGTCGTTCGCGTATTCGCGGGAACCTCGGATGATGTTCGGTTAGAGAAAAATGTCATCGTTCAGCAAGGCGATACATTGTGGGGAATCGCTTCTGCCCATAAGCCGGAAGACATGGATATCCGAGCATACATTATGGCGGTGAAGAAGTATAACGATTTAACCAGCAGCGAAATTCAAGCCGGAGAAGTATTGGCACTCCCACAATATTAATAGAAGATAAATGATCAAGAGCTTGGAAAGGTGTGAACCTTGACAAGCTCTTTTTATCATGGCAAAGTTAGGTATGACTTGAATATTGGAGGAGTAATTGTATGGATATCGACAGCGTTGTAGAGAGAATTAATGAGCTTGCGCGCAAGCAAAAAGAATCCGGTTTAACCGAAGAGGAGATCGAAGAACGGGCCAAGCTTCGTGAGAGATACCTTCAGAATGTCCGCAGAAATTTCAGACAGCAGCTGGACTCGATTGAATGGGTGGATGAAGAGAAGAAATAACACCAGCTGGATTAGACTCATACATTCGATCATGGTATAGACTGACTCAAGGTTTTGTATGGCTCACTACCGATAACAGAATGCTTCTATGTAAGCGCACCCGGTTTCCTTCATTTGTTTTTCTATTATATAGAATGTGAAACTACATGAATAAATGCTGTAAGCAGTATTGGGCCGTTATATATTAGGAAGTAAATGCAAAACTTTCGTTCAAACTATATAGCCGAAAGCATTTTGAGGAGGTTCGTGAATGGCCCGTTCATGGGAAAGAAAGGTAAGAAAAAATTCAGCGCAGCTGGATAAGCAGAGAAAGAAGCAAGGCAAGCCTTCCATCTACAGCGCGGGGGGGCCTTCAGCTGACATTTATAAAGGAAGAAACTATGTGCTTCCGATTACGATGGTCGCTCTGGCTGCGGTCTACTTTCTGCTCGGGATGATTGGACAGGAGGGTACGGCGGGCAACAGCAGCATGACCTGGATCATTATGGCCATGTACGTGTTCCTGGGCTTGATGATCTTTTTGCGCAGGCCTTTCCTGCGTGTAGAGAAAAACGCCGTATCGACGATCAAGTTCAACCGGGATCGGCGACTGACCGCAGACAATATCGCCAAGATCAAGCTGGCCAAAGGCTCTGTCGTGATTGAGCCGAAGGGCAAAGGCGGCAATTGGGTGTTCACGCGCCTGATTAACCGCTACGACACCGATACCATAGGGGAACGTCTGGAGCGTTTTGCGCAGACCCACAATATCCCTTTGGAAAAATAAACAAATATAAGAGATAGCTGATGGAGAGGATGGAAGAGGATGCCGGTACAAGCTGTTTTTTTCGATTTGGACGATACGCTGTTGTGGGATGAGCGCAGCGTGAAGGAATCCTTTGAAGCGGTATGCGAGACGGCCGCCAAGGCGAAGGGCATTGACGCCAAGGAGCTGGAGGAAGCGGTCCGCAATGAGGCAAGGACGTTATATCAATCCTATGACACGTTTGCCTTTACCCAAATGATTGGAATTAACCCGTTTGAAGGACTGTGGGCCAACTTCAGCGCAGGCGAACAACCTGAATTTCGCAGACTTGAGGAGCTCGCTCCAGGCTATCGCAAGGAATCATGGCGGCGCGGGCTGCTGAAGCTTGGGGTTGACGATGAACAGCTGGCCGGAGAATTGGCCGAGCAATTTGCCGCCGAGCGTCGCTCCCGCCCCCATGTATATGAAGAGACCTTCAAGGTGCTGGACGAACTGAAAGGAAACAAGAAGCTGCTTCTTCTGACGAACGGCTGTCCTGCGCTCCAGCAGGAGAAGATCGCCGGCGTTCCCGAACTTGCCCCATATTTTGACGAGATTGTCATTTCCGGCACATTCGGCAAAGGCAAACCGGATCCGACCATCTTCGAACATGCGCTTTCTTTGCTTGGATTAACACCGGAACAGACGCTCATGGTCGGCGACAAGCAGACAACCGACATCAAAGGCGGAAACAGCGCCGGACTGACCACGGTATGGATCAACCGCACCGGAAAAGTGAAAGATCCGTCCATTGAGCCTGATTACGAAATCAAGCATCTGTCCGAGCTGCATCGCATCATTGCCGAACGGTCTTAAGCTGGTTTTATACGTTAGCCTGCCCAGAGGGGAATCCCTTCGTCCGGCAGGCTTTTATTATATCTTGTGTATATGAATGCCCCGTTTGCTGAGCAACCTTGACCGCGTTCCGGTCAATTTGTTCCATTTTGTTAACAGTTGGATTGTTTGGGTGTGGCGATAATTATGTATAATGATGAAGAATATGGACAAACAGCTTACATTGATAGACGTATAGGGAGTGACTTCGCTTGAGAAAGTACGGTTTTGTTGCTCTGCTGCTGCTGGCGGTATGGAGCATAGCAGGCTGCGGCAGCGGCGGCGGTGGTCATGCGGGCATGGACATGAGCGAGAGCATGATGGATCCGGTGCAGGTGGATCTTAGCTGGACGCCGGAGCAGGCCAAGGTAGGTAACCAAGTTACCATCGAGGTGAACGTAACGCAAAAGGATAAACCAGTCGATAAGGCCGATGAGGTTATGATTGAAATCTCGAAGGAAGGCGACAGCAGCAGCCATGAAAAGGTGGCCGCCCAGAATGCCGGCGGAGGGAAGTATACGCTCGATAAAACCTTCGATCAGGCGGGCACCTACAGCATCACGTCACATGTTACGGTAGGACCACAGCATACGATGCCGACGAAAAAGCTGACCGTGACGGAATAATCAGCATCATGATTCGTTTGATAACGACAAGCAACCCCCGTCCTTCCTGGCGAAGGCGGGGGTTGCTGCGTATATCGCTATATTTATGGATTAAGACTGAAAGCTTGGGTCCTGAACCGGATGGGCGACCCAGCCGTTTTCCTCGATAAAGAGGCGGACGGCGATAATTTTACGATTGTCCATCAGCGTAAAGAAATGGTTTGTATTTTCCGGAACGGAGATGACATCACCGGCTTCGAGCTCTACATTGAAGTAGCCGATGTCGCCTGCGCCCTTGATTACGAAAATTCCTTTGCCGCCCACGATCGCACGGATTTCGTCTTCGGTGTGGGTATGAACCTCTTCGAACTTATTCAGCAGGTCTTCCAGGTTCGGCGTAGCGTCGGACAGCGTGATGACGTCCCAGATCTTGTAACCGCGGCGGGCAGCCAGATCACGGATCTCCTCATCGTAGGTGTCCAGGATCTGCTTTTTCTGCTCGTCGTTCAGTTGAAAATTGGTTTGAAGCTCCAGAGGCAGCTTGGAAGCATCCCATTTTTCATAAAGAACGTTTTGATTGTTGAGGAACTCACGAACATTATCGTCACCGGTAATCCGTTCGTTCGTATTGCGAATCACGATTTCAGCCATCTCTAAACCCTCTTTTCCACTTGGATTAATTCATATTATAACGAACCATACTTTTGTTGTCGATTATATATTACACGAAAATCAGGTGCAAAACCCTGCCTTAAGGCATTTCTTACACTTTTCTAATAAGGGCTATTCTGATAAACTAAGATTTAACGTTTGGCAGGGGGGACATACAGTGAACAGACCTGACTTGAAGGAATTAATGAAAGAACGAATATTGATATTGGACGGTGCCATGGGTACCATGATCCAGCAGGTGGACCTTGGCCCTCAGGATTTTGGTGGAGAAGAGCTGGAAGGCTGTAATGAAATGCTGGTCATTACCCGTCCCGATGTGATCGAACAGATCCACGAGAAGTATCTGGAAGCCGGGGCGGATCTCATAGAGACGAATACGTTCGGCGCTACCTCGGTCGTATTGTCTGAATACGACATTCCCGAGAAGGCGCGGGAGATTAATCTGCTTGCTGCGGAAATTGCCCGCAGAGCGGCGGATAAATTCAGCACGCCGGACAAGCCTAGGTACGTGATCGGCGCGATCGGCCCGACGACGAAGACGCTGTCGGTGACCGGGGGCGTAACTTTTGAGGAGCTCGTAAGCAGCTATGAGGAGCAGGCGGTTGCCCTGATCGAGGGCAAAGTCGACGCCCTGTTGCTTGAAACGAGCCAGGATACACTGAATGTTAAGGCCGGCAGCATCGGAATCCGGAATGCCTTTGCAAGCACTGGGATCACGCTGCCGATCATGATTTCCGGTACGATCGAACCGATGGGGACGACCCTGGCCGGGCAGAACATTGAAGCGTTCTACATTTCGCTGGAGCACCTGAATCCGATTTCGGTCGGCCTTAACTGTGCGACAGGTCCGGAATTCATGCGCGATCACATCCGTTCGCTCGCCTCCATGGCCAAAACGGCGGTCAGCTGCTATCCGAATGCCGGCCTTCCGGATGAGAACGGGCATTACCATGAATCTCCGGAGTCGCTGGCCCGGAAGATGGAAGCCTTTGCGGAGCAGGGCTGGCTCAATATTGCCGGCGGCTGCTGCGGAACGACCCCGGATCATATCCGGGCGCTGAACGAGGTCATGAAGGGTTACCAGCCTCGTCAAATGGAAGGGAACCATCCGCCGGCGCTGTCCGGGATCGACCCCGTGTACATTGAGTCCGACAACCGGCCTTATATGGTGGGAGAACGGACCAACGTGCTCGGTTCGCGGAAATTCAAGCGCCTGATCGTGGAAGGGAAGTACGAGGAGGCATCGGAGATCGCCCGTGCCCAGGTCAAAAACGGAGCTCATGTCATCGACGTGTGCGTGCAGGATCCGGACCGGGATGAAGCGGAGGATATCAAACAGTTCCTGGAGCTGGTGGTGAAAAAGGTCAAAGTGCCGCTCATGATCGACACGACCGATCCGAAGGTCATCGACCTTGCGCTCAAATATTCCCAGGGCAAGGCGATTATTAACTCCATTAACCTTGAAGACGGTGAAGAAAAGTTCGAACATGTGGCTCCGCTCATCCACAAATACGGGGCTGCTGTCGTGGTGGGGACCATCGATGAGAGCGGACAGGCCATTGACCGAAACGACAAGCTGAATGTGGCCAAGCGATCTTACGATCTGCTCGTTCATAAATACGGCATTCCCGCTGAGGACCTGATTTTCGACACGCTAGTGTTCCCGGTTGGTACCGGTGATGAGCAGTACATCGGTTCCGCCAAGGAAACGATTGAAGGGATCCGTTTGATCAAGGAAGCGATGCCGGAGTGCCATACGATTCTCGGCATCAGCAACGTCTCGTTCGGTTTGCCGGAAGCGGGCCGCGAAGTATTGAACTCCGTTTTCCTATACGAGTGTACGAAAGCGGGTCTGGATTATGCCATCGTGAATACCGAGAAGCTGGAGCGCTATGCCTCGATTCCAGATGCGGAGCGGAAGCTGGCCGAAGAGCTGATTTACAATACGAACGATGAGACGCTGGCCGCGTTTGTGGCGGCGTTCCGGAATAAAAAGGTCGAGAAGAAAGAGAAAATTTCGAACTTGTCGCTGGAAGAACGGCTGGCTACCTATATCGTTGAAGGCACCAAGGAAGGTCTGATTCCCGACCTGGATGCTGCGCTGCAGAAGTACGGCGCCTTGGAGATCATCAACGGGCCGCTCATGGACGGCATGTCCGAAGTCGGTCGTCTGTTCAACAACAACGAGCTGATCGTGGCGGAGGTGCTGCAGAGCGCCGAGGTAATGAAAGCGTCCGTGTCCTATCTGGAGCCTTTTATGGAAAAGAACGAAACGTCCGTCAAAGGGAAGATGCTGCTGGCCACCGTTAAAGGCGACGTGCATGACATCGGTAAAAACCTGGTCGAGATTATCCTCTCGAACAATGGTTACCAAATCGTCAATTTGGGTATAAAAGTACCACCGGAGAAGATCATCGAGGCTTACCGGAAGGAGCAGGCCGATTTGATCGGACTATCCGGTCTGCTGGTGAAATCCGCACAGCAAATGGTCGTGACCGCGCAGGACTTGAAAAATGCCGGCGTGAAGGTGCCGATTATGGTTGGCGGAGCGGCATTGACCCGCAGGTTCACCAAAACGCGCATCCGGCCGGAGTATGAAGGCATGGTCGTGTACGCGAAGGACGCCATGGACGGGCTTGACCTGGCAAACAAGCTGATGGATCCCGAGCAGCGCAGTCTGATGCAGGCTGAAATGGACGCGGAGCTCGAAGCGCTATTGGCGGAAGCTGAAAAGCCGGTTGAGCTGCCGGAACTGACCCGTGCGGCCAAGTCCAACGTGTCGACGGATGTCCCGGTCTTTAACCCGCCCGATTTGGAACGGCACATCATCCGCAACTATCCGATCAGCCACATCATCCCATACATGAACATGCAGATGCTGCTTGGCCATCATTTGGGGTTGCGCGGTCAGGTCGAGCAGCTGCTGGAGAAAGGTGACGAAAAAGCGCTGGATTTGAAAGCAACCGTCGATGACGTACTGGATCAGGCCGCCCGTGAGGGGATTATCAAGGCGCATGCGATGTACCGCTTTTTCCCTGCGCAGTCGAGGGGCAACGACATTGTCATTTACGATCCGGAGGATCACACCAAGGTGCTGCATACGTTTACGTTCCCGCGCCAGAACGTGGCACCGTTCCTCTGCCTCGCCGATTTCCTGAAATCGGTCGACAGCGGCAAGATGGACTATGTCGGCTTCCTGGTCGTCACCGCGGGACAAGGCATTTCGAAGCTGTCTTCGGAGTGGAAGGATAAAGGGGACTATCTGAAGTCGCATGTCCTGCAATCGGTAGCTCTTGAGACCGCCGAAGCGCTGGCCGAGCGCGTTCATCATATGATGCGCGATACGTGGGGCTTCCCTGACCCGGCCGATATGACGATGAAGCAGCGTCACGGGGCACGGTATCAAGGCATCCGCGTCTCCTTCGGATATCCGGCATGTCCGGATCTGGAGGATCAGGAGCCGCTCTTCAAGCTGATGCAGCCGGAAGATATCGGCGTACATCTGACCGAAGGCTTTATGATGGAGCCTGAAGCTTCGGTGTCGGCGATGGTGTTTGCCCATCCGGAAGCACGGTATTTTAATGTCGACAAGGTAAAATAATATATATTCGGTTCATAGCCGAACCGAAGCAAATGTCAGCAAAACCCTCCGATTGTTCGGGGGTTTTTTGCTGGCGCATTCTTGGAAAGAAGGTATAGCGTTATGGAACTGGAGTTTTTGGGTACCAATGCGGGGGTTCCTTCCCTGCAGCGGAACGTGACATCGATGGCGCTTCGGATGTACGAGGAGCGGCGCAGCTTCTGGATGTTCGATTGCGGCGAAGGCACGCAGCATCAAATTCTGCGGTCTTCATTAAAGCTGAGCAAGCTGGAGAAAATTTTCATTACCCACCTGCACGGTGATCATATATTCGGTCTTCCCGGGCTGCTCTCCAGCAGGTCCAACCAGGGCGGCACCACGCCCTTGCAGGTTTACGGACCGCCGGGGATCAAAAAATACATAGACACGTCACTTACCCTCAGCCAGTCGCGAATCGAGTTTGAACTTGAGGTGATTGAGCATACGGGGGGAGTCATTTTTGAAGACGGGGAGGTCCGGGTTGAATCCCGTCTGCTGGAGCACCGCATTGACAGCTATGGATACCGGATCATGGAAAAAGACAAGCCAGGCAGCTTGGACTTGAAACGAATGGCCGAGTACGGGTTAAAACCGGGGCCGATTTACGGCCGTTTGAAGCGCGGGGAGAGCATCGACCTGGAAGATGGCCGGGTGCTGACACCCGCAGACGTGCTTGGTGCGCCGAAGAAGGGGCGCGTCGTTACGATCTTGGGCGATACCCGCCCTTGTGCCAACGTGCTGCCGCTGGCCGAACAGGCAGATCTGCTCGTTCATGAGGCCACGTTTCTGCATGAGCTTCATGAGACCGCACACAACTATCATCACAGCACGGCGCTTCAAGCCGCAGAAGCTGCCCGCGACGCGGGGGCCAAGGAGCTCATTATTACGCACTTCAGCTCACGTTACAAGGATATTGAGCACCTGCAGCCTCTATTGGCGGAAGCCAGGTCACTCTTTCCAAAAACGCTGCTTGCCGAAGAATTAGTGCTGTTTCCGGTGACCCGCCACGAAGAATAGGGAAGACATAGGGCAGGCGATAATGGAATGAAGGCTCCGGGCGAGCCTTTTTTCTTTAAGATTATAGAATTTATAAATTTCAGCGAAGCTGAACCATTCTATAATCGCAAGAAAAACTTCAGCTAAACGCGGTCTGTCTTCTTTGAAAGTACGTCGATAGACGTTTTTCTTACTGCAGCGTTTCATTGCCCGGATAATCATTATTTTCCGGGAAAGCGCAGGAAATGACACAACTTTGCACAATTGGACTTCTCGTGATAGGTTTTAGGGGTAACGCTTGACGAAATAATGGAGATAAACGTCCTTGTCGTCGTGCTTTCGGTTGCCACATTCCTCCGTTTTCTTTTACAATGGAACAAGCTGGGTTACAGGAAGCCTGGAAATCGACCGTTGCAGCGGGAGCCAGGCTTTTCGCAGCCATAAGTTTTACTAGATGAAACGAGGTATGTCCATTGAACACGCTGAGAACTACCCGCGGTCTGCTGATTGACCTGGACGGAACGTTATATCATGGGAAACATATGATACCCGGAGCGGACATTCTGATTCGAACGCTGCAATCGCGGGAAATCCCTTATTTATTCGTGACGAACAATTCTTCGAAAACGCCGGAAATGGTGGCTGCTCATTTGAACGAGATGGGTGTTCCCGCCGACAAAGAGAAGGTTTGCACCTCGTCACTAGCCGCCGCGCGGTATATCGCTGAAGAATCTCCTGGGGCCAGAGTGGCTATGCTAGGGGAAGATGGGCTTCGGCAGGCTTTGATTGAGGAAGGGCTCAAGCTCGTCGATGATGCGCCTGAATTTGTCGTGCAAGGGATCGACCGCTCTTTTACTTACGATACACTCGCCCAGGCTGTTCGCTGGATCCGTGAAGGTGCCCGCTCTGTGCTGACCAATCCCGACCTTCTGCTTCCTTCCGATCACGGGCTTGTCCCAGGGGCCGGATCGCTTGGAGCAGCAATTGAAGCGGCTTCCGGTGTCAAACCGGTGATTATCGGGAAGCCTTCGAGCCACTTGATGAAATATGCTACGGATCGGCTGCAGCTGTCCCCGACCGAAGCCACTGTGATCGGTGATAATATGCGTACGGACATTGCGGCAGGTGCTGCCGCGGGATGTCAGACGATTTTGGTCCTGACGGGGCTGACGACGGAGAGCAACTTGCAAATGCATGTCGATGCAGCCGGCATCTCTCCGGACATCATTTGCCGTGATCTGACCGAGCTGACTCAGCTGTTGTGTCCTTGATACTTTCAGGGACCGTTTTATATACATTTACATGAACATCCGTGATGGATTTTGAAAGGATAGATGAACAAGATGCCGGAACTGCCGGAAATGGAAAATTACCGAAGATTGCTGTCAGAACTGATTATCAATGCTCCGATTACGAACGTGGTCGTCAACCGGGAGAAATCCATTAATGTTCCCGTTGAAAGCTTCAAGGAGGAGCTGCTTGGCACGAGAACGATTTTTGTGGAGCGGCGCGGAAAGCATCTTATTTTCCACCTGAACAACGGCCGCAGGCTGCTCCTGCATCTGATGCTGGGCGGCTTGATGTATTACGGAACCGAAGAGGATCGCCCGAAACGTTCTACCCAGATTGAAATTTCGTTTGGGGACCGGACGCTGTATTTTATCGGCCTTCGGCTAGGCCATCTTCATCTGCATTCGGCGAAAGAAGTCGATGAGCTGTTCGCTCCCCTTGGACCGGAACCGCTGGACCGCCGGATGAATCCGGAAAAGTTTGCAGGAATATTGCAGGGGCGGCGCGGATCTTTAAAATCGCTGCTGGTCAACCAGCATGTCATTGCCGGCATCGGGAACTGCTATGCGGATGAAATCGCGTATGAAGCCGGTCTTCTGCCTTCGGTGAAGGTTCAGGATTTGACGGAAGCATCGGTTGCGAGGCTGTATGCTGCCATGCAGAAAGTGCTGCGGGAAGCCCTTGAAGGCGGAGGCTATATGGATACTCCGTTTATGGCGGGAGACCAGTTAACCGGCGGCTATGACGATCAGTGCAAAGTGTATGACCGTGAAGGGGAAGCATGCTACCGCTGCGGCGGTACCATCAACAAATCCGAATTAAACGGGCGGAAGGTTTTTTATTGTCCGTCCTGCCAGCATGAGCAGTAACCAGCTGCTCATCGGCTGCCATGTCAGCACGCGCGGCGGTTATGGGAGAGCTGCCCGGCGGGCATGGGAAATCGGAGCGAGATCGTTTCAATATTTTCCGAAAAATCCCCGCAGCATGTCGATCAAAACGCTGGATGCATCTGCTGCGGCGGACTGCCTTACCTTTTGCCGGGAGCACGGCATGCCAAGCATCGCCCACACTCCGTATCCGATCAACATCGCAATCGGCGACAGCCGGGGCCGGGAGCTGTACGAGCTGACCGTCAAGTCGCTGCAGAACGATCTGATCATCGCCGAGGCTTGCGGCACGGTCGGCATCGTGGTCCACTTCGGACATTTCAAAGGACGCGATGCATTACAAGGCTACAAAAATATAATACAATGTTTAAACGAGACGCTGTCAGGCTGGCAGGGCAGCGCGAAGATTTTGCTGGAAAACCAGGCCGGCACCCCGGGCTCAATGGGCATTACGCTTGATGAGCTGGTAAACATCAGGCGGCTGAGCGATTACCCGGAGAAAATCGGCTTTTGCCTGGATACTTGCCATGCATACGCATCAGGCGTGTGGGATCCGCGTACGACGGATGCCCTCGTTGAGCGGGGCAGAGAGCTTGGATACTGGAGCGATCTGGCCGCAGTCCACCTGAACGATTCCAAATACCCGCTCGGTTCGGGAAAAGACCGCCATGAGCGGATCGGTCAGGGGTATATTGGCGAGGAAGCCTTTCAGGCGCTGCTGTCATATCCGGAATTCCATGGCAAGGCGCTCGTACTGGAGACGGACGCAGGCGAAGACGGTACGCACCGCGGCGATATCGCCAAGGTGAAAAGCTGGCCGATCGATTAGCCGTTTCGTTTTGTTTTTTTAGGGAAGGAGGGACCCGAGCGTGATCCATCTGTTTTTGGATGACTATCGCCGTTGTCCGCAAGGCTTTACCCTCGCTCGCAATGCGGAGGAATGCCTTCTGATGCTTAAGGAGTGCGAGGTTGACATATTATCGCTTGATTTTGACTTGGGACCCGGTGAAATGACCGGCAAGGACGTGGTCAAGCATATGATTACGGACGCCTTATTCCCGCAGGAGATTTATTTGCATACGTCGAGTATGTGGGGGAAAAAGGAAATGTATGAGCTGCTCTATCATCATAAGCCAGAGCATGTCGTGCTTCATAATGGCCCAATGCCTCCGGATGAGCTTGAGCGGGTTGCGGGAGGGGAAACGCAATGAGGCATCTAAGCGAGCAGGAGCTGCTGAAGGAGCTTTGGACCAAGGGGCAGCCGCTGGCCGTCTTTTTGTATACTCCTTTCTGCGGCACGTGTAAAGCGGCCAGACGAATGCTTGAAGTGGCGGAGCACCTGCTGCCGGAGGGCATCGTGGCGGATGCGGACGTGAACATGCTGCCGCAGGTCGTTCAGCAGTATCAGATCCGCAGCGTGCCTGCGCTCCTCGTCACCGACGCGAACCGCAGCGCCAAGCCGTCCATCCGGTACAGCATGGGCTCCGTGGAGGACCTGCTGCAGGAAATTAGGGGAGTGATATCATGATTTCGATGAAGGACGTGACGCTGAGAAGAGAGGACAACCTCATTCTTGACCATGTGTCTCTCGAGATTAAACCCGGTGAGCATTGGGCGATTCTCGGGAGAAACGGCTCGGGTAAAACGACGATGCTGGAAATGATGACGGGTTATCTTTTTCCCAGCTCGGGTACAATTGAAGTACTGGGTAATGTATATGGCGAGTGCGATGTCCGGGAAGTGCGCAAAGAAATCGGCTATATCAGCCCTTCGCTGATCGAAAGGCTGTCACTCAGCGACCCGGTTTGGGAAGTAGTGGCGACCGGAGCGTACGCTTTTTTGCGATTTTATCAGGAGATTCCGGCGGACGTAAAAGAGAAGGCTTATAGTCTGCTGAAGGATATGCACTTGGGAGGACATGCGGAGCATCCCTTCGGCACGCTCTCTCAGGGCGAACGGAAAAAGGTACTGCTGGCACGCTGCTTGATGGCAGACCCCAAGCTGCTGATCATGGACGAGCCATGTGCGGGCCTGGACTTATATGAGCGGGAAAAGATGCTGGCCGAGGTCGACCGGCTTCGCCAGCGGAATATGACCGTGGTGTATGTGACCCACCATGTGGAAGAGATCGTGCCTCTATTCACCCATGTGGCGCTGATCCGTGACGGCAAAATCGCCGGTTCTGGTCCAAAGCAAGAGGTGCTGACTAACGAATTGATCAAGCGGACTTACGACATTCCTGCCAAACTGGAATGGGATGAAGGACGTCCATGGATTAAAGTGATTTCTGGAGGGTAAACCCATTTTGACTGATCATAACTTATCGAATAACGAAAACAGCGAGGAATCGGCAGATTCCATCTCAAGATTTATATGCACGGCAAACCATGGCTTCGCTCCTTATGCCCAGGAAGAACTGCGCCGCAAATTCGGCCGCCTGAAAAGCCGCGTGTTCGTGTCGGGAGAGGTGTTCCTATTAACGCTAAATGAAGAAGCCGGCCGGGCCGTTGATATGATTGTTAGCAGCCCGCCGATATTTCTGCGTCACATCCAGCCTGTGCAGCTGGAGCAAAATGCAGAAGACATGGATCAGGCGGTCCGTGAGGTCAGCGCCTTCCTGCGGAACCGGAAGGAGCTTCATGGCGCAGCCGTGTCGCTTCAGGTTCGGAAAGCCGACGACAGCCTGTGGCAGGACAGCGCGGGCAAACTGCGCGAAACGCTGGCCGAGATGCTGAGCGACCTCGGGACGGATTTCGTCGTGCAGGATCCGGAGTGGATTATTTCTATTTTTGCGGCCGGAAGCATGCTGTACGCCGGGGTTTCACGGCCATCCGACAACTTGTCGGACTGGAGCGGCGGAGCAATCCGCTTTCAGCGTGAGGAAGGACAGATCTCCAGGGCGAAATTCAAGCTGCTCGAAGCCGAGCACAGCTTTGGCATCGATTTCACCACTTTTCACAAGGCGCTTGATATCGGGGCGGCGCCTGGAGGCTGGACGTCCTTGTTGCTGGAGCGCGGTTTACAGGTTACGGCCGTGGACCCGGCGGTCATGCATGAGTCGCTGCAGGGGCATCCCGCGCTGCGGATCCTCCGGAAAAATGCCTCAGAGGTACAATTCAAGGATGAGGAATTTGATCTTCTTGTATGCGATATGAGCTGGAGTCCGAAACAGATGGTGAAGCTGGTGAAGGAGCTGCTGCCAAGCCTGGCTGCGGGAGGAACGGCGGTTGTAACGGTGAAGCTGATGCATAAGAAACCGATGGCATTAATAGATGATGTCATTTCGTCGTTTGAGCAGGCTGAGATGCAGGTTCAGAGAGCCAAGCAGCTGTTTCACAATCGGGACGAGATCACACTTTATATGATTAAATATTAAGTCCATTAAAAATTTGTCTCATTTGCCTGAATTGACGAAGCGAATGGGTTTGGAAAATATTTCTTGCGAGATCCGACAATTTATTTTATACTAGTACCAAAATTAACCAAACGATAATATAGGGAAAGCATCCCGGAGTACGATCGTGGCCCAGGCCACGTCGTTATCCACAGGGTGCTTTCCTTTTTTGTCGTTCAGAAAGGTTGTGTATACGATGAGTCATCCTTCCAGGCTGCGTCCCGGACAAAGGATTGGAGGGAGGTATGAAGTAATCGCCAGCATTGGTGAAGGAGGTATGAGCCGGATATACCTGGCAGCGGACCTGAAGCTTCCAGGCAAGCAGTGGGCCGTCAAGGAGACACCGTCGAGGCCCGAGCTGCTTCAGGGCTTGCAGGATGAGGCTGAGCTTCTCATCTCATTGAACCATCCCCGTCTCCCTCGGATCGTCGATTTTTTCGCATCGGATGAAGATGGGTTCGCTTATTTGGTCATGGACTTCATTCAGGGTGTCACGCTCGAGAAGTATTTTAAGGAGAACCAATACAGGCTCCCGGCTGGAACTATTCTGCAGATCGCGAATCAGCTGCTGGAAGTGCTGGAGTATCTGCATGGGCATGAACCCGCGGTCATTTTTCGCGACTTGAAGCCATCCAACATCATGCTTGCCCGCCAGCTGGAAGTCCGATTGATCGATTTTGGGATCGCCAGAAATTACAAGCAGGATCAATATCAGGACACCGTTAAGCTCGGTACGGTCGGATTTGCGGCCCCGGAGCAGTATGGATTGGGGCAAAGCGACGCAAGGTCGGACTTGTACGGCTTGGGCGCCTTGATGCTGTATTTGTCCACCGGCGGCAAATGCAGCGAATGGAAGGAAGGGGTACAGGAACTGATCCGCCCCGATATTCCGAAGGGCATGATCCCTATTATCCGCCGCTTGCTGAGCATTGAACCCGAAGACAGGTACCAATCGGCCAAGGAGGTACGCTCGGTCCTGGATTCCATCGGGATGCTGGGTACAGGACCGGTGGGACTGAAAGCGGGGAGGAAGCCGGGATTTCCGGGAACGCTGGCGATCGCGGTTATGGGGGCCGGCAGCGGCACGGGAACAACCCATACGGCGATTGCCGTCGCGCATTATTTAGCCCGAAGCTACGGCAAAGTAGCCCTTGTCGAGATGAATCTGCAATCGCCGGCGTTCGGCCGGATTCAGAGAATCGCGGCCGGCAGGACAGATAGCGTGCAAACGGGTGAGCGCAAGTTTGAGGTACAGGGCGTGGATTACTGGCGGCAAACCGGGAGGGCAGACGTGATCTCCCTGCTTGGTGGAAGCTACAGCTTTGTGGTGATGGATCTGGGAGCTTATTTCGGTAATGACCGGCTGGAGGAATTTCTGCGTGCGGATATTCCCATTATTGTCGGATCGGGAGCGGAGTGGAAGCACCAGGATTTGGTCGGGCTCGTCCAGCAATTGTCCAGTCATCCGCAGCATAAGTGGATGTACTTTCTTCCGCTCGCACCGCAGGACGCTGTGCACCGGCTGCGACGTACGCTGGGCACGTCCCGGGTATTTTCCATCCCGCTACAGGTGGATCCTTTTGACCAATGTGATGAGATGGACCGGGCATTTGTACGGATATTCCAAGGGCTGCTGCCGGTCGCGGAGCGCAGACGAAAGTTCAGGTTTGGCTTAAGCTGAGATGCGACTATGAAGGAGGGAGTAATCGGGAAGTATGTCAAAGTTAAGGCAGCGAACGAAACACTTGATTTATGCAGGCCTGGCAGGCGCTTCGGCGATGGGGCTGCTGTTTGCAGGCTATGCGGTCTGGAACGCGATGGAGCACAACAAACGGGAAGGAGTGATAGAGCGCCACTACCAGCGGCAAATCGCCGATTTGGAGCAGGCTCAGCTCCAGTCGCAGAAGTCGATGGCATCCGGGTGGACCATCTCCCGCGATGTTGCTCCCGGAGAGACGATCAAGCAGGGCGATCTGATTCAGATCAAGCTTCCGCTCGAGGCTGCCCCTGGCAACCTGATCACGGACAAGGACGGAGCTGCGGGAAGGACTGCCAAGATCGAGCTGGGCAAAGGTACGCCGCTAACTGAAGCGATGCTGTATGATGGCCAGCCGACCGCGCCGGATTTAAGAAACCGGGAGATGAAGGCGGTCTCACTGCCCTCCAACCTGAGGCAAGGGGATTCCGTCGACGTACGGATCCAGTTTCCTTCCGGTCAGGACTACATCGTGCTGTCCAAGAAAAAGATAGATAAGCTTGCTTCGCCAACGATGTGGATCAAGATGAACGAGCAGGAGATTTTGTCTTTGTCGAGCGCCATGGTGGATGCCTATTTGCATGATGCCGCATTATATGCGCTCACTTACGTTGAACCGGAAATGCAGAACAGGGCGGTCCCGACCTATCCGGTAAATAAAGCCGTGATGAAACTGATTGCGAGCGACCCTAACATCGTAAACAAAGCGGAGCAGACGCTGGCTGAGGCCGTGCGCACAGCGCTGGAGAGCGACCTTGCCCGCGCGGATGCACAGTCTCCAGGGAACGGCTCGTTTTCGGCGTCGGAATATTCTTCAGGGTATGGTCAGGCCTCAGGATCTTCCTCTAGCACGCAAAGCTCGTTCCAGACGGACGGTTCAACCCCTGCCGGGGAGTCAGAGGACTCGTTTACGTTGGACCAACCGCAGCAGAATAAGCTGCTGGAACAGGCAGTGAAAGAGGGTGGGAGTTCAACGGACCAACCATAGTTAAGAGCAGCCGGAGCTGTATGTAAGCAAAGCAACACGATGCCTGAACTTTTGAAAAAATTGACTGGCCAGGGGTGATGAGGTGAAGACGTGGATCTTTGCCGGAATTTGTGACAAGAGCGAGCTTCTGCTCTATGTGTGCATGCTGCTTCGTGCGGCAGGGAAAAAGGTATTGCTGGTGGATGCGACCGAGAAGCACAAATATCCGCTGTATATCGGACAGCTGGACAAACCGCTGTCTGTAACGGAATTTTCCGGCTTTGATGTCGCTTCGGGTTTTGCGGATGAATCCGAACTGACAGAACATCTAGCCTTAGTCGGGACACCGATAGAGCAATACGACGTGGTTGTGTTTGATATGGAGCAGGCGGAATTTTGCCCCCGTGATTCCTGGGAAAGCGCCGCTGCGTTGGTATGGGTCAGCGATTATGAGATTTGGACGCTGGAGCAGGGAAGGGATTGGTTGGAAGAACTGCTACGCGGGCATCTCGGCAGTACGCAGCAGGAATTCTATAAAGTGTACGTCCGGGCAGTGGATGATTTTTTTGACGAAGGGTACGCGGAAGGATATTTCGGCAGCCTCCCTGTGCTATGGAAGGAAGCATCTGTCGTCATCCCGTGGGTCGAGACGGATTATGCCTTGAAGCTGCAGAACGATCATACCCGGAAGGTACGGATCAGACGTCTAAGCCGAATATATAAAAAAAATCTATGCCTGCTGATGAGACTTCTGACAGATATGGAACCGAAAACAATCCATCGCGCCTTACGGAGCGCAGAAAGGAGCAAAGTATGAGTACAGTAGCATTTTGGAGCCCGTTAGAGGGAGGGAGCGGAAGTTCGGCGCACGCAGCAGCGGCTGCGGCTTGCCTCGGTTTGGAATATCGCCTGCGCATCCTTCTCGGTCACGGTGGTACGGCGGGGGAACGTGTGGAAGGGGCGTTCCGAAGCAGCAGGCTGGTGCTCGACCATTCCCTCGTGTCGTTTCACGATCACGGTATGGACGCGCTGGAAAGGCTTGCGGTTAACCGGCGTTTATTCAGGGACAATTTCCGGGATTACACGATCCCTGTGCTGCCTGAGCGTCTCGACTTTGTCCAGGGAAATGACCGTCGGGGAGGAACGCTGCCGGGTTATCGCGCGCAATCGGTGCAGTCCATCGTAACGATCGCCAACCAATGTTATGATCTGGTGCTGCTGGATGCCGGGTCCGGGATGGGGGCAGCCGGGGATCCGGGG
>NZ_JACVTM010000030.1:0-27577 GCF_016624415.1 Paenibacillus sp. S28
CCACAAGAGGGTCACTTTTTTCAAAGTGTCCTTCTTATGGGTCACAGTTCAGGGTGCTTCTTTACGTTGCTTTATTTTACAAATCCGAGCAGCATTTCGCGAATCAGCTTCGCCGCCACGATCTGGGTCTGCTCCGAATGGTCGTAGACCGGCGCCACTTCCACCAAGTCGCAGCCCACCACGTTGACTTCGGAATTGGCGATCAGGTGCACCGCCTCCAGCAATTCCTTGGAAGTGATGCCGCCCGCTTCCGCGGTTCCCGTTCCCGGCGCCGCCGACGGGTCGAGCACGTCGATGTCGATCGTGACGTATACCGGACGATTGCCCATTTGCGGCAGGGCTTCCCGAAGCGGAGCCGCCACGTCGAACGGATAGAAGTTAATGTTCTCGCGGGCATACTGGAACTCCTCGCGCGAACCGGAGCGGATGCCGAATTGGTAAATGTTCTTGCCGCCCATCAGCCCGGCTGCTTTGCGGACCGGCGTCGAGTGCGACAGCGGCTCGCCCTCGTACTGCTCGCGAAGGTCGGCATGCGCGTCGATGTGGATCAGGATCAGATCCGGATACTTCGCGTACATTTGCTGGATGACCGGCCAAGTCACCAGGTGCTCGCCGCCGAGCCCGATTGGAAATTTATCATCGCCGAGCAGTTTGCCCACGTACTCGCCGATCACTTCGAGACTGCGTCCTGCATTGCCGAACGGCAGCAGAAGATCGCCGGCGTCGAAGTATTTGAGATCCAGAATACTTTTATCCAAGTAAGGGCTGTATTCCTCCAGACCCACGGAAGCCTGGCGGATGTGCGCCGGACCGAACCGGGATCCCGGACGGAAGCTGACCGTGTAGTCCATCGGCATGCCGTAAATGACCGCCTTGGAGTTTTCGTAATCGTCCGAGCTGCAAATAAATACGTTGCCCGAATAAGCTTGGTCTAGTTTCATGATGTTGCCTCCCCCTATTTCGTCAGATCTTCCACAAATTTAGGCAATACGAAAGCCGCCTTGTGCAGGCGTGGCGTGTAGTACTTCGTGTCCATCTCCGGAATTTGCGACTCGTCCACCTCAAGCGGATCGTATTTTTTGCTGCCCATCGTAAATGTCCACAAGCCGCTCGGATATGTCGGGATGTTCGCCGCATAAACGCGCACGATCGGGAAAATTTCCTTCACGTCCTTGTTCACCTTTTGGATCAAGTCGGCCTTAAACCAAGGATTGTCCGTTTGCGCCACGAAAATGCCGTCATCCTTCAGCGCTTCATAAATGCCTTGGTAGAAGCCGCGTTCAAACAGAGGAGCAGCCGGGCCTACAGGCTCCGTGGAGTCAACCATAATGACGTCGTATTCGTTCTTGTGCTCGTGGATGTGCATGAAGCCGTCGTTCACTAGCACTTCCACCTTCGGATCTTCTAGTTTGCCCGCGATGGACGGCAGATACTTCTTCGAGTACTCGATGACTTTGCCGTCGATGTCGACGAGCACGGCTTTTTCCACTTTCGAATGCTTGATAATTTCGCGGATCACACCGCCGTCTCCGCCGCCTACGACGAGGACGTGCTTCGGATTCGGATGCGTATTCAGCACCGGATGCGCCACCATTTCATGGTATACGAATTCATCCTTCTCGGTCGTCATGACCATTCCGTCAAGCAGCAGCATATTTCCAAACTCTTCAGTCTCTACCATGGCCAGATCCTGAAAATCAGTTTTTTCATTTACATAAGTTTGTTTGATTTTGGCAGTAATACCGAATGCGGGCGTCTGTTTCTCCGTGAACCACAATTCCATCGTCATTACCTTCTTTCTTTCCCAGGATAAAGGAGGGATTGATCTTCCCTGCCGCATGTTCTCTTAGCACGTACATCTTCTTTATTGTACCAAACTGCCGATGTATAAACACATCCTTTGAATTATACGCGATAGAAGAAATTCGTGTAAAGAAACACTTTCCTAACGCTTCGTCCCCTGGCTAAGGCCGCGTCAGCACGGGTTTTTCATCCCTCAGGTGGCCCTGTATGCCCCCCCCTCGCCCTGCATGACCGGGAGGCCGAGCGCTTTTCCCATGGATCCCGGGCCCGGCGTGAATATCTGCTGCCTGCATTTCCCATAATGAAAGTATCAGATTGTTCAGTTCCGCTGAGAAGCTATACATTCCATTCTCTTAAGTAAGGAAAGGGGCTACAGTACATGGCGAACCTATTCACACGGCGGCCCAAACGGAAAAACCGGTTCCTGTTGATGCTAAAGCTCTTCACCGGCATGGTCGTCCTCCTTCTGATCGCGGGGGGCGTTCTGCTCGGCTGGCTGTATCAAAAAAACCTTCCGCTTGCCGATACGGACCGCAATTCGCGCCTTCTGGACAGTCAAGGCGACATTATCGCCACGTTTTCGGCCAGCGGGCGCAGCTACGAACCCATCAAGCTCAATCAAATTTCACCGCTGCTCGTGAAGGCGACCCTGTCGGTGGAGGACCGTAAGTTCTACGGCCATTTCGGGTTTGACCTGGAGGGCATGGGACGCGCGGCACTCGTCAACCTGGAGCATATGGCCCGGGTTCAGGGCGCAAGCACCCTGACGCAGCAGCTTGCCCGTAATCTATATTTATCCCATGAAAAAACATGGTCCCGCAAAATTAAGGAAGCCATGTACACCGCTCAGCTGGAGATGAAGTATACCAAGGATGAAATCCTTCAAATGTATTTGAACGAAATTTACTACGGTCACGGCGCTTACGGCATCGAAGCAGCCTCCCTGATGTATTTCGGCAAGCCGGCCAAGGATCTCGACCTGGCGGAAAGCGCGATGCTGGCCGGGATTCCCAAGGGGCCGACCTATTACTCGCCCTACACCCATCTAGATAACGCCAAGAAACGGCAGAAGATCGTCCTGGGCACCATGGTGGCCACCGGTGATATTACGCAGAAGGAGGCGGACCAGGCTGCAGCCGAGAAGCTGGCGATCAAACCGCAGGGACAGCAGAAGTCCAACTTGACGGCGCCGTATTTTCGGGATTATGTAAAAAATTTGGTGACCAGCCAGCTCGGCATCAGCGAGGACATGCTCGATCACGGCGGTCTTAACATTTATACAACCCTGGACCCGCATGCCCAGGCCGCGGCTGAGGAGGCGGTGGCCAAAGGCATGGATTCAGCCAGCGATTTGGAGACCGCGCTCGTGTCGATCGACCCGCGGAGCGGCTATGTCAAAGCGATGGTCGGCGGCAAGAACTACAAGGAGAGCCAGTACAACCATGCGCTGGCCAAGACGCGCCAGCCCGGTTCCTCCTTCAAGCCGATTATGTATTTAACGGCTTTGTCTTCAAAGACGATGACGGGTCTCACGACGTTTAACAGCGAACCGACCCTGTTTCACTACGACAACAACCGGAAAACGTATCAGCCCAGCAATTATGGAGACAAATATTTGGGCGAGATTAATATGGAGCAGGCCATCGCGGCCTCGGACAACATCTATGCGGTCAATACGATGCTGAAGATCGGGGCGGATAACGTGATCGCCACGGCGCGCAAGCTCGGCATCGTCAGCCCGCTTGAGTCCGTCCCCTCTTTGGCGCTTGGGACTTCGCCAATCAGCCCGTTCGAAATGGCCTCCGCTTTTGCGGTTATCAGCAACAATGGTAAGCGGATCCCGCCGGTCGCCGTGCTGAAGATTACCGATGCCGCCGGCGAGGTGATCTACGAAGCCCCCAAGCCCGCGGGCGAGCAGGTCGTCGATCCGGCTGCGGCTTACGTGCTGACGCACTTGATGGAGAGCGTATTTGAATCCGGCGGGACCGGTAACCGCGTATCCTCCATCATGAAGCGTCCCGTGGCCGGCAAAACCGGAACGACCGATACCGACGCCTGGCTGGTCGGGTATACGCCGGAGCTTGCGACCGCCGTATGGGTCGGTTTTGACAAGGGCAAAACGATTACGACGACGGACGCCCACCGGGCAGCGCCCATTTTTGCCCAGTACACCGAGAAGGCGCTGGAGAACGTACCGCCCAAAATTTTCACGATTCCGAGCGGCGTCGTCAGCGTCTACATTGATGAAGAATCCGGCAAGCTCGCCACGGCCGACTGTCCCCACAAGAAGCTTGAAGTATTCATCGCAGGTACGGAACCGACCGAATACTGCTCGCTTCACGGCGGGGAGAAGGAACAACCGGACGTGAAGAACAAGGCCGAAGAACACTCCTGGTGGTCCGACTTTAAGCGGTGGCTGACTGACTAAACGCAGCGCGTTATAAAGGTACGGGGGCTAGACTAGGCTGAGTACTGCCCGAAAACCATATTTGAAAAAGGGAGCCGGTAAAGCCGCTCCCTTTTTTTTCCTTCTATTGAAGTGCATCGGTTTGGCGGCCCCCTGTCCCAGGGAGCCCGATACACCGGACCAAGGATTCAAGCCATGCTTTGCAGGGTTACCTTTTGCCTTTCGCGCTGAATTCCGGTTATATATATAGAATGAACTAACCCGAAGAGGTGATCCTGATGATGAACCGGGGTAACGAGGGCGGCCAGCTGATCTCCCCCTCGCTCCTCGCCATGACCGCGCTGGAAGCCGCGCCCCGCCTGCTCGGCCAGACGCTGGTCCGGGAGACCGAAGACGGAGAAATCCGCTGCCGGATCGTGGAGACCGAGAGCTACGGCGGCGCCGAAGACAAAGGGAGCCATGCCTACGGCAACCGGCGCACCGCCCGGACCGAGACGATGTTTGCCGCCGGGGGCTTGGCCTACGTGTATTTGATCTACGGCATGTACCACTGCGTCAACGTTGTCGTCGGCGATGCGGACGACCCGCAGGCCGTGCTCATCCGGGCGGTGGAGCCGCTAAGCGGGCATGACGCCGAGCTGATGCGCCGGTACCGGGGCAGCGTCTCCGGCAAAGCCGCCAACTTGTGCAACGGCCCCGGCAAGCTGTGCCGCGCGCTGCGGATCGACCGCAGCCTGAACGGCTGCGCGCTCGGTCATGCGGACAGCCCGCTGCGGCTTGAGTCCGGCGACCGGGCTGATGAGCTCCCGATCATCCAGTCTCCACGGATCAATATTGATTACGCGGAGGAGTACGCCCTCAAGCCGTGGCGGTTTTATATCGACGGCCATCCGTACGTGTCGGTCAAAGCCCCTGAGCCGCTGCCTTTTTCGCTAAGGGGTTAATTCCGTACTGTACACGAGACCCTGTCCCTTCATGCCATGCAAAAAAGGACCTGCCCTGCCCACGGATCGATACATCCGTCAGCAGGAACAGGTCCTTTGTTCTTATAACGAGAAGAGCCCGCGATTTACGCTATACCTCCAGCGCCTTCTTCAGCTCATCCGGCGAAGCTTCCCACCACTGCTCATTATGCGACACCAGCAGGTTCTTCAGCAGCGTCTTTTCCTCAGATCCCAATTCGTCCAGCATAAATTTCCGCTTCAGCGCGGCATCCATCCGGTTCACGTGATCGGCAAGGATTTTCCAGCCGCGTCTCTCTTCTTCATCGATCCACATCTCACTGGCCGTGGCACCGCCGTAGAATTGTCCATCCTCGTTCCGGTCCACCGCGACCCATACGATCCACACCTGGCGTCCGTTCGGGACTTCCTCCCGGTTCGGCGTAAAGCGAATGCGGCGCTCCGGCTTGCTCTTGGCGTGCATTGCTCCGATATCGATGACGGCTTCGCCGCGGTCGATAATGACCGGAGAAATGTTGTTCAGATCGATAGAGCCTGCCCCAAAACCCATCTTGTGCTTGCTCTTGCCGCTGACGATATTCAGTGCGATGGGCTTCTTGCCTACCTGTTCCTTGTTGTCCATTTCCGATGTTCCTCCTATTTGAAAACAGAAACGCTGCGCTGCGCCTCCGCGATTTGTGGATACCCGTCCAACTTAATTTTATTTTAACTAATAATCGCTGGAAAGCCAACATATACATGCTGTAGATGCTTGTCAACGGGAGGTATTCGTATATGGCCCCAGCACGCGCCAAACTCGTCTTTTTATCCTTTCTCGTTCTTGTACTCCTGATTACGGGAACACTGTGGTTCGTCTTTAAGGATTCGCCCGAGTCCATGCCTTCCTACGCTCCGGATCAGGCCAAGCCTCCAGCGGCTTACAAGCCTCCGTCACCGATGGAGAGCGTTCAGCAGCCGACCGCGGAGGTGCTCAGCAAGCGGGTGGTGGAATATCACATCGATACGACCCTTGATCCGGACAGCCGGGTAATTAAAGGAACCCAGACCCTGACCTGGACTCATCCCGGCAAAAAAACGGTAAACGAGCTGTATTTTCACCTCTATCCGAACGCCTTCGCTTCCATGGATACGACGTTTATGAAGGAATCCGGCGGGAAGCTGCGCAATGACACGATGCCTGCCGACGGCTTTGGGTCCATGACACTGACTGCGATGAAGACTGCCGACGGTCTGTCGCTGATGCACCGGATTCAATACGTGCAGCCGGATGACGGCAATACGAAGGACAAGACCTTGATGAAGGTGCGTCTTCCGCGGCCGGTGAAACCAGGTGAAAGCATCACGCTGTCCATGCAATTCGAAGTCCAACTGCCCAAAATCTTCGCCCGAATGGGGACCGCCGGTAACTTTGTCATGGCCGGGCAATGGTTCCCCAAAATCGCCGTCTACGAGCCCGTGGGAACGCGCGGCCGGACGAGCGAGGGCTGGGACCTGCACCAGTACCACGGCAATTCGGAATTCTACTCCGATTTCGGCATTTACAGCGTCCGCATTCACGTACCGAAGAACTACACGGTGGCCGCAACCGGTTTCCCGGTGCAGAACTCACAGATCAAGAACGGCGAGAAGATCTATCAGTTCTACGCCGACGACGTACATGACTTTGCCTGGGCCGCATCCCCCGACTTTATCGTCGCCGAGGAGCCGTTCTCTTCAGCGGAGGTGCCCGGGGTCCGGATCAAGCTGTATCTCGATCCCGCCCACAAGGATTTGAAGGAGCGCTACTTCTACGCCGCCAAGGCCGCGCTTAAATATTTCAGCAAATGGTACGGGAAGTATCCGTATTCCACTCTATCTATCGTCGTTCCGCCCGAAGCAGGCAACGGGGCAGGCGGCATGGAGTATCCAACGCTGATTACGGCCTTCGGGGCCAAGGACGACTCCCCGGGTTACGACCTCGAGCGGACCGTCATCCATGAAATCGGCCATCAGTACTTCTACGGCATGATCGCCAGCAACGAGTTCGAGGAGGCCTGGCTGGACGAAGGCTTCACCTCCTATGCTGAGGATAAGCTGATGGAGCAGGAATACGGCGTCATCCCCAATCTGCCGATTCAGTCCTCGCTCATCGCTTCACCTGCGCCGCTGACCCAGGACGCCTGGAAATATACGTCGCAGAATCAATATGCACTGAACGTGTATTACCGCGGCAAGATGGTCCTGAAAGAAATGGAGACGCTGACCGGCGCCCAGACCATGAAGAAAATCATGTCCACCTATGCGAAGAAATACCGTTTCGAACATCCTGCCACGGCTGATTTTCAAAAGGTGGTCGAGCAGGTAACCAGCAAGTCGTGGCAAACCTTCTTCGATCAATATGTATACGGCAGCCAGATGGCGGATTTTTCGGTCGACGAAATTACGGTGCGCAAGGATAAAGATTCGGCGCAGCCCCGGTATGATTCTATGGTGAAGGTCAGCAAAAAGGGCGGCGATCTGCCGCAGGTGCCGATTCTGTTCACGTTTACGGACGGGCATCAGATCAAAAAGGTTTGGGACGTAAAGAACGCCAGCACCCAGTTCAAGCTGACATACAGCTCCCCGCTGGCCTGGGCCATGATCGATCCCGGCTATACGATCGTGCTGGAAAACAAACATGTGAACAACTACCTGAAGGCGGACATGGATCATAAAGTGCTCCTCCGCTGGAACGTAAGCATTACCAAGCTGATTGAAACCCTGCTTGGAAGTCTGTCCTGGTGAGGTGAGAGCAGTGAAATCCTATATTGTTAACGGTTGGAAAAGCGTCAAAGACCAATTTTATGTCATGATCATCATGTTCCTGTACCAGCTGCTCTGGGGCTACTTCCTGTACCGTCTGATCGATTCGGCGGTCGTGCCGCTGCTGATGCGGTATCCCGATCCCCCGCCGACCGAACTCAGCCAAGTCCTCTATTATGTGGAGGGACAAATGAGCTTAACCCAAAGCAGCACCGTGCATACCTACCTGTGGGTTCTGTTGGGGATGGTCGCCCTCCGCATGCTGCTGACCCCTTTTATCCACGCGGGCATCTTCTATGGCCTGCACCGGGAGCATCAGGGGGAACGCGGACTGTTTTTCTTCCAGGGCATGAAGCTGCACGGCAAAACGGTGTTTCTTTTTCACCTGATCGAATGGGTGCTTATCGCCGCTCCGTTATACTGGATGATCCCGAAGATGTATCCAATCCTGCTCAGCGCGATCCAAAACCATGCCCAGCTGCTTCACTGCATCCCGTACATTGCAGTCTGGCTTCTGTACTGCTACATCGTCCATCAGATGATTCTGTTCATGCAGTTTGGCAAAACCGGTGGAACCAGCATGTTCTCCTCGCTCTGGATCTGCCTGCGAAGCGCGCTGCCGGTCATCGGTATATCCGTTCTGCTGGGCGCGGTCAGCCTGCTCTTGTATGGCATTACCAGCAGCGTCTCTCTGATCTGGGCAGGGCTTGCCACCCTGATTATCCAACAGGGCTATCATATGGTCAGCTGTATCTTTAAATTATGGAATATCTCCTCCCAATATGATTTGTGGCATCAGCAAATGAACCGTACGAAAAAAAATATTTCGGAATAGTTAAAATTTTGTCATCACTTTAATCCGCTGATAAAAGAAGAACCCCGTCTCTTTCTGTTGAAAAGAGGCGGGGTTTTTGTTGTAAAATGATTGTTAACCATTTGCCAAAGTATAAATCCTCTGTTAAAATAATCCGAGTACGAACTTAGTAACAACTTTGTAATCTTTGCTGTAACGATTTTGACTTTGCTGTAACTGATTTCATCATTTGTCCGTTCATTTGATTGGTATGTACGATTATAGGTAACTTGTCAGCATGTCCATTTCCGGTGCAATCATCACGAGCCGAATTCCCGGGCACCAGGAAGCGGGGGATCCAATTTTGGGTGAATTGATCTCGCTACAGAGGGATCATAGGGGACCTTCTACCGAATCCTTAAGCTAACCTCGCAGGCATTGGAAGGGGTTTATTTTTTTGAAGAAGAAGTTGGCAGCCGCAGCGCTGGGCCTTACACTTGCGTTCTCCATGGGCACCGGCAGCGTATTTGCGGATTCATCTCTGAATCACATCGTTAACAACACGATCGGCGTTTCTTACAAAACCGGCGGAACAACTACGAACGGCTTCGATTGCTCCGGTTTTACCCGTTACGTGTACCAAAAGCTGGGGTTAACCCTCCCGCGTGTATCGGCTGCGCAATATAAAACAGGTACCGCTGTTTCCAAAAGCCAGCTGAGAGCAGGAGACCTTGTTTTCTTTAACACCCTAGGCGCAGGCGTTTCCCATGTCGGCATTTACATCGGCAACGGAAAATTCGCGCACGCGTCCTCTTCGAAAGGCGTTACCATTAGCAAACTGAGCCAAAGCTACTACGCCAACCGCTACGTTGGCGCCAAACGGGTCATGAGTACGGCCAAATACCAAGCTGCGGTTTACAATTGATTATCTCTCGAAAACAATGCATATCCAGAACAACCCGCGCCGCTGATTTTTGCCGAAATCGCCCCGCGGGTTTGTTGTTACTTATTAGACGTACGAACCACCGAAAAGGTAACAGCATTTCAAAAAAATTTTTTAAACGAGTAAATCCACGATTTTCTCCTGTTTTTTCCACCCTTGTCATTTCTTTTACCCACTCGTCCAACAAATAAACATCATTTCCTATAATTTTTCCTACAAATCTTCTTTTTCTGTTAGAAACAATTGCCAAAGTCCGATTCCTTTGTTACAATAGTCCCAGCGATAGTAACAACTTTGTAATCTTTACCTGACACAAAGTTGCGAACGAATAAGAAGTAACAGGGAATTATACATAGTGTAAAAAGTTCATGCCGAATTTCCTCACACTAAGGAAAGCGGGGGAACCAGTTATGGGTGAATTGATCTTGCTTCAGAGGGATCATAGGGGGCCTTCTACCGAATCCTTAAGCTAACCTCGCAGGCGCCGGAAGGGGTATTTTACTTGAAGAAGAAACTTGCAGCAGCAGTCATGAGTTTCGCCATCGTGCTCACGGTCGGCACAGGAAGCGCTTTCGCGGATTCCAAGATGGATAAAGTGATCGACAGTGCGATCGGAACCAAGTACAGAACGGGCGGAACCACAACAAGCGGATTTGACTGCTCGGGATTTACAATGTACGTATTTGATCAATTGGGCATCGATCTGCCCCATCAGTCTGGATCCCAGTTCAGCATGGGTTCGGCCGTATCCCGCAGTGATCTGAGAGCAGGCGACTTGGTATTCTTTAATACATCGGGAGCCGGAGTATCCCATGTCGGAATTTACGTCGGCGACGGAAAATTCGCACATGCCTCCACTTCTCGCGGTGTGATCATCAGCTCTCTGAGCGACAGCTACTACGTCAACCGCTACGTTGGCGCCAAACGAATCATGAGTACGGATAAATACAAAACCGCCGCCGTCGATTCCGAGGACGTAGATGACGTCCAGTAATGCAGGTAAAGCAAGGGTACGAGATCCCGTAGAATGAGATTTTTGCCGAAATCTCCTTTTGCGGGATTTTTTGCGGACAGAAATGGGTAACCCTTCCATTCCCGCCCGCTACTCCTCATTTACCCCTATATTCCGGAATTAAACAGATATCTGCGGCAATCCGGAATATTTTTTCTCTAATGTTCAAATCCTACAGGGAGGTCTGGAAGGGAGATCTGCACATGAACCTCCAACATGAGAGCTTCATGATCGTTCCCATGACCCGGGAGCATGCTGAGACCGTCTGCGGTTGGGCGTACGAACCTCCATACGATTTATACGGCTGGCTGCCGTGGGATCAGATGGAGGCGCTTGGCGTCGAATTTGGTGATCCTGAGGTGAGGCAAAGCCAGTATGTGTCCGTCCTGGATGCTGAACATACCTTGTGCGGGTTCGCGCAGTTCTTTCCCTTGGCAGGCGTGACCCGGCTTGGTGTTGGCATGCGGCCTGATTTATGCGGCCAGGGGCTGGGTAAGAGCTTTATGCAGGCTGTGGTCGGCGCAGCCCGGGAAAAACGGCCTGGGGACGAAATCGACCTTGAAGTGCACACATGGAATAAGCGGGCCATCCGGGCTTACGGGAAGTCGGGGTTTGTTATCGCTGATACCTACCCCAAGCTGACCCCTGAAGGTGAACAGCTGTTTCACTGTATGGTCTATGAAGGGATCTAACTTTGAAAATTCCATCATCATAAAAATGGTACAAATTTGTGTATTTTTGGTGGCCCCAAGTTTGGATTCGTTTGCTTTTTTGACACAAACTATTTGATGTGATGGCTTGTTCCGTTATAATGAAGGAATGAAGAATGACAGTTTACATAGAAAGGACGAAAACGGATGCAAAAATGGATCATGAGCGGTGTATTAACGATCGCAGTGGTTATGGCAATTGTGCTCATGTTTACGCTTCCAGGCAAAGAGCAGGTGGCGGAAGAAGAGAAGCCGACCATGCCGGAAGTTACGATGGACGCCGCAGCGGCCGAATCTACGATTAAAGCACAGGGCTGCATTAGCTGTCACGGGGATCAGCTTCAGGGTGCCGTAGGCCCGAACCTTCAAAAGATCGGAAGCCAACTGTCCGCTGAAGAGATTTACACCATTATCACTAAAGGTAAAGGCGGCATGCCATCCTTTAAAGACAAGTTGAAAGCTGAAGAGATCGCCAATGTGGCCCAGTGGTTGGCTGAGAAGAAATAACGGTTGTAACGCATACAGAAACACGCTTTGGAAGAACGGGACGTTCATCGCAAAGCGTGTTTTTATTTGCTGCATTATTCTCGTTACCTTTTTTCGCCGGAACGCATTTTTTCAAACAGTTCGTTAAATTGGTGAGCCTCCTTGACATCCAGGGACGTAATCCCGCCTTCATCCCATGAAGTCAAACGCAGCGTCACATTTTTATAATCAATCGTAATAAAGGGGTGGTGGCCAAAAGCCTCTGAAATGGCCGCAACCTCATCCACAAAGGAAATGCCCTTCATGAAATTGGAGAAAACGTATTTGCGCACGATCCAGCGGCCCTCTTCAAGCTCCCAGCCTTCCAGCTTAGACAAATGCGTTTCTACTTCTTCTTGCGTATATACCATTCTTCCGTTCCTCCCTGAAACCTAACATCCCCGAGGTTCACCAGGATGTGTCATTAATGTATGCTCGGGCGAAAAACCTTTACCCATTGTATTCATCCCTGAATGTAATCATGCTTCTCCAAGGAGAGTACATACGAATAATATCTTACCATGGACGGGTTTAAAAAATCCATCCGGCCCCAGGGACTATATCAGTGAGACTACGGTCAGCTCCTCGTCGCCGATCAAGAGGTTGATCCGGTGATGGTCCTTGTCATACATCACGATACCGCTTCCAACGGTGATGACAGGTTCGGCTCCCAGCGCATAGAACAAATCCTCCGCCAGCGCCTCATGCACCTCACGCTTCTCTTTGATGCCCAGCTGCATCCAATCCTGCTCCGCCATTTCAAAAAATAAATAACTGTCCGGAATTTCCCCGACAGCTGCCGTCAAATCGGTCAATATGCCGTCATAGTCACGACCATGCTTAACACCCATGCCATTCCCTCCATATCGAAGTTTAGTTACTCATACGATCTATAAGCGATTATTGTGAATGGTGAATGCCCTGCTCCATGCGCCCCTGTGTCAGGGTCTCAAGTGGGCCATTCGTCACCCGTTTGTGCTGTGATTATTCCCTTCAGGGTATGCTGCTCGGACTTGATTTTGTAGGACAGATGAACCTTGTCATTTCATTATACCGGAAAATATCCCTTAAAAAAAAAGAGAATGGTGTCGATAAATAATATAAACCGTTTTTTGTGAAAGCGACCATGTTGCAAGGATGTAAACGCGGTCGATTCCGAAAGGATTCAATTCTATTTCTCATGGATGAGGTGTGCAATGGAAATTTCAACGATTGTTGGCCTGATACTCGGTGTGGTTGCAGTCCTAGTCGGCATGGTGCTGAAGGGCGCCCCGATCGTCAGCCTGCTGACGCCCGCCGCTTATGTCATTATTCTCGCCGGAACCGCCGCTACGCTGTTTATCGGCTTTCCGATGTCTGAGGTCAAAAAGTTCCCAAAGCTGTTAAAAATGACCTTCGTCAAACAAAAACTCATGCAGCGTCAAGAGCTCATCACCCTGTTCATGGAGTGGGCCTCCATCACCCGCCGGGAAGGCCTCCTCGCTCTGGAGACCAAGGTCGAAGAAATCGACGACGCCTTCCTGCGCAACGGTATGCGCATGATTATCGACGGTAACGACCAGGAGTTCGTCCGCGACGTCTTGATGGAAGATATTGCGGCGACGGAAGAGCGTCACCGTGCAGGTGCCCTGCTCTTCTCCCAGGCCGGTATGTATGCTCCTTCCCTCGGGGTGCTTGGTGCCGTCGTCGGCCTGATCGCTGCCCTGACCAAGATGGAGAATATGGCCGAGCTGGCCCACGCGATTGGCGCGGCCTTTATTGCGACGCTGCTCGGTATTTTTACCGGTTATGTCCTGTGGCACCCGATCGCCAATAAGCTGAAACGCCTGTCCAAAAAAGAAGTGGAGCTCAAGCTCATGATGGTGGAAGGACTGCTGTCGATTCAATCCGGCGTATCCACCATTGCGATCAGCCAGAAGCTCTCCGTCTTCTTAACCCCTTCCGAGCGTGCTCAAATGAATGAGAAGGAGGATGGTTCAGGTGGCCAAGAAGACTAGACATGAACCGCATGAGGAGCATGCCGACGAATCCTGGCTTCTCCCCTATGCCGACCTGCTGACACTGCTGCTGGCCCTGTTTATCGTGCTCTATTCCATGAGCGCCACGGACGCCAAGAAATTCGAGGAAATGAGCCAGGCCTTCAACAATGCCCTCAGCACCGGAAACGGCGTGCTCAACTTCAGGTCGAATTTGCCGATGGATAAAAATATGGACCAAGGCAAAAAAGACTCCCAAGAGAGCATCGTCACGAATAACAATGACAAGAAACAGAAAGCCCAGCTGGCCAAGCAGGAACAGGAAGACCTGGAGAAGCTGAAGCAGCAGTTGGATCAATATATCAAAACGAACGGCCTGACGAACCAGCTGGATACCAAACTGAACCAATCGCAGCTTACGATCACGATCAGCGACAACGCCCTGTTTGCTTCAGGCAGCGCTCAGGTGAAGCCTGAGTCACGCCAGCTGGCGCTCGCCATCAGCAGTATGCTGCAGCAGTTCCCGACGTATGACGTCGTCGTGTCCGGCCATACGGACAATATGCCGATCTCGAACAGCGAGTACGCGTCCAACTGGGACCTGAGCTCCAACCGGGCGCTGAACTTCCTGAAGATTCTGCTCACCAACAAGCAGCTCGACCCGGCCAAGTTCACCTCCACCGCCTTCGGCGAGTTCCGGCCCGTGGCTTCCAACGATACCGCAGCCGGCCGCGCTAAAAACCGCCGCGTCGAGGTATCCATCATCCGGAAGTACCAGAATATCAGCGAGCAAATCCCAGTAACCACGAATAAAAAATAGCATAGCGTAACTAATGGACAGGCTGTTCCCTTTGGATAAAGGGAGCAGCCTTTTTGATAGTAGACGGCACATGTCTCAGGGAATGGGCTAATAGGTTGAAGCCCTCACCCTGTATCAGGCCTGGCCCCTCTCTACCCTAGGCGGTAATTCAGCAGCTGTCCAAGCTCTTCCTTTTCCTGCGGCGTTAAATCGCGCCATTTCCCTTTGCCCAGGGATCCCAGGTGGATATTCATAATCCGAATCCGCTGCAGTCGGCGCACTTCATAGCCGAAGGCGCTGCACATCCGGCGGATCTGCCGGTTTTTCCCCTCGGTCAGAATGATCTTGAACACCCGCTCTGAGATCCGCGTCACCTTGCAGGGAAGGGTCATTTCGCCCAAAATCTTCACCCCGCTGGCCATGCCTGTTAAAAAGGACGGCGTAACCGGCTTGTCTACCGTGACGATGTACTCTTTCTCATGCTTGCCTTCGGCCCGCAGTATTTTATTGACGATGTCGCCGTCACTCGTCAGGAGAATAAGCCCTTCGGAATCTTTATCCAGCCGGCCGATCGGAAAAATCCGCTCCGAGTGGCCCACGAAGTCCACAATGTTGCCCTTGATATGCTGCTCCGTCGTACTGGTGATCCCAACCGGTTTATTCAGCGCAATATAGACATGCGTCTCTTTCTTCTCTTGCAGGGGCCGGCCGTTGATGCGGACGTCGTCCCCTTCCTCCGCCTGGCTGCCCAGCACCGCCTGAACGCCGTTGATCGTCACCTTCCCGCTCTCTACCAGCTTATCCGCTTCACGCCGGGAACAATACCCGGTCTCACTGATATATTTGTTAATCCTCAAAGCTTATACCCCATCTCATTATGGTTTACCCCGGACAAGAGTACGGCTCATTCCCGTTCTGGTCCTTCCCCATGCTCCGGCCGTGCCGCCGGCAGCGTTAACGTAACCTGAGTGCCCTTGTTAACGGCGCTCTTGATTTGAAGTGATCCTTTATGGCCCTCCACAATTCGCTGGCTGACCATCAGGCCAAGGCCTGTCCCGTTTTCCTTGTTGGTAAAAAACGGTTCTCCTACCTTCTCCATCTGGTGCTCAGGAATCCCTACACCTTCATCCGTAATCGTAATCCCCAGGTGGTCCGGGTCCGGCCGGAACAGATCGATACGAATGACGCCGCCTACAGGCATCGCCTCCATGGCGTTTTTCAGCAGATTGATAAAGACCTGCTTCAGCTGGTTCTCCTCGCAGTGAACGTCCGTCTCGGCCGTCTGGGAGGACATGACGAACTCAATGCCGTGCAGATTGGCCTGACTGCTCAGCAGCGACAGCACATCCTCTAAAATATCACGAACATTTTTATTTCGGAAGTGCACAGCCTGGGGCTTGGCCAAAATTAAAAATTCGCTCACGATCAGATTGATTCTCTCCAGCTCAGACAGCATGATCTGGTTGTGCTTCGGATCGACGCGGTTGTTATACTCCTGCAGCTGCAGGAATCCCCGCAGCGTCGTGAGCGGGTTGCGGATCTCATGCGCCACTCCGGCCGCCAACTGCCCGACCGTGGTCAGCTTCTCGGACCGGCGGAGCAGCTCGTCCATCCGGTTGCGTTCCGTCATGTCTCTCGAGATGCTGATGAACGATACGACCTTTCCTTCCGGATCCCTGACCGCGGACGTGCTGATGCTGACCTCCACAGGGGTCCCGTCCTTCTTGATTCGGACCGTTTCTACTGCCGGCAGCTGTTCGCCCTGCATTAAAGCGTCGAGCCTTGCCTGCACTTCCCCCTCCAAATGGCCGGGAATCAGGTTGATCCGCTTACCGATCACTTCATGGCTTGCCCAGCCGTACAGCTTTTCAAAAGCTTGATTGACCTGAATGATATTCCCCTCAAGGTCCGTCGTATGAATCGCATCCGCCGTCTGCTGGATGACAGACTCCAGATGCTCTTTCACCGAGCGGTTCTCTTCCACGGCCTGCTTGAGCTGGTCGGTATAGCTGCTCAGGTTGTCGGTCATCGTGTTGATTTTGGCGGCAAGCAATCCGAGCTCATCCTTGCTGTTGATGACGAGCGGCGTATCAAAGCGCCCCTGGGCGACGTTTTTCACTTTACCCAGAATCGCATCGATCGGCCGAATGAAGTATCCGGCCTGTTTATAGCTTACAATGACGAACAAAATCAACAGAAAGGCCGAAATCGATATATAAGAGACAAGCTGCTTCTGCAATACCTTGGATATTTGCGCATAATCCATGACGATGCTGATGATGTAGGATGCCTGAGACGCACTGTTCACAGGGATAAAGCTCTTTAACAGCTTTTTACCATCGATGCGCGTTTCATAAACGACATTCGCTCCTGTCTGTGCCGCCTTCTCCACAGCCTGTTTGTCGTTTTCGAGGTCGATATATGTATAGGTACCGTAGCGTATCGGCCGATTATGCAGCTTAGTCTTATCATGGACATATCCTTGTCCGGACATTCGGACGCCCGCAAAGGTCTGCGGATTGATGCAGCTGATTTCAAGAATCTCCCCGTTGATTTTCTTCGTTTTGTCGAGCACCTCCTCCGGACTTGGGATATGGGTGCCGATCTGATGGAGGGAATCGGTGCGAATATACGGATCAATGATATAGTTTCGTTTGGCGTCATAATAATAACCCCATTTGTCGATCACGTTCGGCTTGGAGTTCGAATATTCAAACGGTCCGGTCCAAAAATGGTCGGCAGCCGCTCCGTACGGAATCGTTACGCGCTCTTCCTCGAAGAGCTGCTTAAACGCCCTATACCAGTATCCCCAGTCTTTGGTGGAGAGACCGAGCTCAGCAGGTTCCGAGGACTTGGCAATGATAATATCATCACCGGTTCGGACTAGCAGGGCGATATGGGTGACTCCCACCTGCTTGCTCAGCTTGGCCAGCTGCTCGTTCGTAATGTTCTGGATATCCGGGTCCAGCTCTTTGGCAGCCAATTTGGCAGCCACATGCAGCAGCTCCCCGATTTGGCGTTCGACCATGCCAGCGCTCTCCTGGCTCTGCTCAATGGAGGCGGCCACCTGCCTGGCGGCCAGCAGCATTTTGCGTTCGCTTTCCCGGCGTAAACTGGCTTGCGTTGTGTACAAACTAAGAATAATATTTAAAAGTAAAATCAGACAGAGTGAACCGGCCATGGTGAGGGACAGTTTCTTCTTCATTGACACATCGGGTCACCTCTAATCTTGCCTTGGCGATAATTGGAATAATCTATTCCATCATACTCTGTAGGCCGATATTTGAAAAGCTTGTCGAAAATGATCGGCTTAACTCGAAATAACGCAGCATGTCCACAACTTATCAACATATTCACAGCACTATTTAATAAATTGGGGATAATTCTGTGCGTAATCAAATAGTTATCCACAAATTTATGCACAGCATGTTAACAACAGAATGCTTGTTCGCTGAATAAGCCGAAATTCGGTACAGGGAGGCACTTTTACGTTGGAAAATCAAACAAAACATCCGCTCCATGTGGATGAGTCTGTGGATAATGATCGTCATGAACACTGGATGCGCGAGGCGATCCACCAAGCCAAATTGGCGGAGGAGTTGGGGGAGGTGCCGATCGGAGCGGTCATCGTCCGCAGCGGGGAGATCATCGGGCGGGGCTATAACTTAAGGGAAACGTCCCAGGACGCGACCGCCCACGCCGAGATTGTCGCCATCCGGGAAGCCAGTATAGCCGTACAATCGTGGCGCCTGCTGGACTGCACGCTATACGTCACGCTGGAACCGTGTCCGATGTGCTCCGGCGCGATCGTCCAGTCCCGCATCCCGCGGGTCGTCTACGGCACCTACGACCCCAAGGCGGGATGCGCCGGAACGCTGATGAACCTGCTGCAGGAGCCACGCTTCAACCACCGAACCGAGGTCATTGCCGATGTGCTGCAGGAGGAATGCGCTGGGCTGCTGACCCAGTTTTTCCGCAAGCTGCGGGGCAAAGCCTGACAAAAACAAACAGCCCGGCCAGTAACCCTGGCCGGGCTGTTGTGATTCGTACGGGGCTTGCTTAGTAAGCCGTAGCTCCCATTTTCTCCTGAAGCTGCTCCATCGTAATAACATCCGCTTCTTTTGGAATCCCGACGCTGAAGGTTTGCTTCTCGTTGATCTTGCTGTATTGGCTCGTCGCCTCTAGCGACAGCTTCATGTTGTCCTTTGTTTCCGGATCGTTCATTTCCACGTTCATCACAGCACCCTGATAAGCAGGGAAGTTATCTTTATTGATGGCCGTGTTGACTTCGAACTGGTTAACTTTCAGGTAGTTCTTCAGATCGTTCAGGCCTTTGCTGATTTCATCCTTGCTGTCTGTCGAGTTCAGATCCTTCTTCATTTGGTCGATATCTTCCTGGTTGACGCCGAGCATTTCACGGTATTCATCCTTGCTGATAATATCAAGAATTTTCGGCAGCGCTTTGTTTACCAGAATGTCAGCCGCTTCTTTCACGTTGTCATTGGTTACATAGAATTGAACCACCTGCTTGGCATCCACGCCATCCGGGAGGTTAGCATCTTTAACCGCAACGTCTTTGAAATATTTCTTACCATCATATTCGGTAAACAGGGTATTCATAATTTCGCCGGCGAGCTTTTTCGTCTTTTCGGGATTCATCATGTCGGGGTTAAAGGACGTTCCCTGCTGTTCCGCCAGCTCTTTCATATCGAGTACCAGGAATTTACCTACAACGTCTTCAGGCAGCGGCAGCATTGGGATGCTAGGCACTTTGACGTACAATTTATCTTGGGTCATTACCATCGGAATGTTAAAGCTCATGGACATGTCGCCCTTCAGGTTAATTCCGAGCGTCATCTCCGTTTGTTGTGGATCGTTCTGATATACCCCATCGATCGTTAATTCCGCATTTTTCAGCATGCTCATCACTTGGCTGGCTGCGGCGTTATCAGCACTTGCACTGGTAACCTGCAGATCTTTGATCGTTACCTTGCTCTTCATTTCGTACGATGTCATTTTCATCGCGTTGACGGCCGAAGCCTCCAGCGCTTCCTTCGGTTCCTTCTTGCTGCTGCAGCCTGCAAGCACCACGGTCATTGCCAAGACCAGTGTAAGAATCAGGGCTGCCCAGTTCTTCTTCATCACAATCTCTCTCTCCTCTCGTCTCTAAAAAGCAAAAAATACCCCTTGTAATCATAAACGATATCGTCCGTTACCGGAACCCTTTTTTGGAAATCTTTTGGTGAATTTTCATTTTTAACGCAAAAAAAGACATCCTGGCTATTAGCCGGATGCCTTTTTAGACGGGACCTTAGGACCCTTCTCTATTCAAATGACTAACATGATTCCGATTCTTGACCTTCTTCGATCCGGACAACGGCTCCTGCATGCCGGACCGCTCCCGGTCCCGGTTACGCGGCTGCTGCTCTTGCGCTTCAGGTACTGGAACAGCGTTTGGTTTACTCATCGGCGATTCCCCCTGTATACATTAGAATGTTAAGAATGCGGATGCTCCAGGTCGATCGTGTGCTGATGATTGATTTCATCTTCATGCCTGCGATCATTTCGCTTCTGCTGCAACTGATTTGCCTGATGGCTGTTCACTGCCGTTTGATCTAAATCCTCGACGACATTGCTGAGATTTTTGTCGACACCCGGTTTGGCTTTGGTCATCGTTGTCCCTCTCTTCTTAAGAGTGATGCGTCAAATCGTGAAGGGCTTGGGCGCACTCGTGAATTTGGCGGGTATAATCCTGCGCCATATTCTGAATGACATCCGTGCGTTCGTCAACCGTGCGTCCTTCGCGTTCTACATCCACCAGATCCACTTTAACCTCCCGCGTATCCACGTAAGAGCACTGGAAGTCGAATGAATAATTCGACCGCCCCGCGGTATCGATATGGATTCGCAGCGCCTGGGGATTTGCCTCGTCGGCAAACACCTGTGCCTGGTCGGATGAGTCAAGCGTTTGAGGAAGCTGGGATTGCCAAGCTTGGACCAATTTGTTTTGGTTCAATTCAAAGTCTCGGTTCATGATTGAACACCTCCCCTGCCTTTGTTAATGTGCGGAGGATGCGCTCTTTTTATGCGATAACGGCGTTTGGCAAAAACAAAAAAAGCCGCTTCTGCATAAGCAGAATCGGCTTTGTCATTGGTTTGTTTAAATGGCGGAGGGGATGGGATTCGAACCCATGTGGACTTGCGCCCTAACGGTTTTCAAGACCGCCCCGTTATGACCGCTTCGGTACCCCTCCAAGTGGAAAATACATCAGTGTCACGCAACGCGTAACAAAAATATATTACCACAGTTTAATGCTAATATCAACCCTGGCTTTTAGGGACAATAACTTTAACATTGCCCATATAAGGCTGAAGCACATCCGGAACGACCACGCTGCCGTCCGCCTGCTGATAATTCTCCAGAATGGCCGCCACGGTCCGTCCTACGGCGAGTGCCGAACCATTCAACGTATGCACAAACTCAGGCTTGGCCTTAGGCTCAGGACGGAAACGGATATTAGCACGCCGTGCCTGGAAGTCCTCTGTATTCGAGCAAGAGGAAATCTCCCGGTAAGCACCGCTCTCAGGCAGCCAAACTTCCAGGTCGTACGTTTTTGCCGCAGAGAAGCCCATATCTCCTGTGCTGAGCGCCATCACGCGATACGGCAGCTTCAGCAGCTGCAGAACGCGCTCGGCATTTGCCGTCATTTTCTCAAGCTCTTCATAAGAGGAATCTGGATGCACAAGCTTCACCAGTTCCACTTTATTGAATTGATGCTGGCGGATCAGACCACGTGTATCACGTCCGGCCGAACCGGCCTCCGAACGGAAGCAGGAGCTGTAAGCCACGAAGTGCTTCGGCAGATCCTCCACCGATAAAATCTCATCACGGTAATAGTTGGTCACCGGCACTTCAGCGGTCGGGATCAAATAGTAGTCCGTGTCACGGATTTTAAACAGATCCTCTTCAAACTTCGGAAGCTGTCCGGTCCCGCGCAGGCTGTCTCCATTGACGATATAAGGTGGCAGCATTTCCTCGTAGCCGTGCTCGCTGCTGTGCAAATCCATCATAAAGTTAATAAGCGCACGCTCCAGACGGGCACCGAGCCCCTTGTAGAACGTAAAACGCGAACCGGTAACCTTGGCTGCTGCTTCGAAATCGAGAATGCCCAGGTCCTGGGCCAGATCCCAGTGGGCTTTTGGCGTAAAATCAAACGTTGTCGGTTCCGACCACCGGCGCAGTTCCACATTGTCTTCTTCGGACTGGCCGACCGGTACCGATTCGTGCGGAATATTCGGAATGGCCATCGTCAGATCAGAAATAGACGCCTCCAGTTCGCGCACTTCCTCGTCCATCGCTTTGATCTGGTCGGAAACCTGACGCATCTCCAAAATGAGCTCGTCGGCGTTCTCCCCGTTCTTTTTGCGCTTGGCCACTTCACCGGAAACAGTGTTGCGGCGGTTTTTCAGCGCCTCGCTCTCCTGCAGCAGCTCCCGGCGGCGGGTATCCAGCTCGGGAAATCCGGCGATCAAATCCAGCGATTTGTTCCGGTTTTTGAGTGCCTGCTCCACTCTCGCGAAATCACCGCGTAATATTTTCACATCCAACATTGGACAATTCCTCCTAAAAAGAAAAACGTCTTATGCGACGTACTTCCATGATGAGACCTGCTTGAATCAAAAAACAACCCTGACCCCTTGAAAGGTATCCTCAGACCGCCGCTCAGGCCGCCAACCGAGGAATACCTTTTACCTAAAGCTTACCCAGGGGGCAGCGTTTAGATATCATCAAAAGAGTCAAGGTGTCATCGTGTTACCATCGTTTATCCTGCTGATTTAAGACGCTTGACTGGCTTTTACCATATCCACAAAATACTGATGGAGCCGGTAATCATCCGTCAGTTCGGGGTGAAACGAAGAGGCGAGCAAATGGCCCTCTCGCGCGGTCACAATCTCGTCGTTATAGGAGGACAGTACGTCGACTCCATCGCCCACACTGCGGATCAGAGGAGCACGGATAAAGACGGCACGAACCGGCTCCTCAATCCCCTTGACGTCCAAATCTGTTTCAAAGCTCTCCCGTTGACGCCCAAAAGCATTGCGCGCCACGGTGATATTCATCAGCCCCAAGTGGGGCTCTTCCTGGCCTTCGATCGACTTCGCCAGTACGATCAATCCGGCACAGGTGCCGAAAATCGGCTTGCCTGCATCCGAAAATTGGCGAATCGCTTCAATAAACCCGTATTTCCGCATCAGCTTGCCGATGGTCGTACTTTCGCCGCCAGGGATAATCAGGCCCTGAACTTGCTCCAGTTCCTCTACCTTTTTAATGGCGATGCCTTCGGCGCCGGCCAGCTCGATGCTGCGAATATGCTCTGCTACGGCACCCTGAAGCGCCAGTACCCCGATTTTCATATGTCCAGCCTTCTCTCTCTTACCAGCCGCGGTCCGACATCCGCTCAGACGGGCTCAGCTTCGAAATCTCAATACCTTTCATTGGCGCACCCAGGTTTTTGGATACTTCGGCAATCAGCTTGTAGTCTTGGTAATGCGTTGTTGCTTCCACGATCGCGCGGGCAAACTTCTCTGGATTATCGGATTTGAAAATACCCGATCCCACGAATACCCCGTCGGCTCCCAAATGCATCATCAGCGCCGCGTCAGCTGGAGTAGCCACGCCGCCCGCAGCAAAGTTAACGACCGGCAGCTTGCCGCTCTCGTGCACACCAAGCAGAAGGTCGTATGGTACGCCAAGGTTTTTCGCTTCGGCATACAGCTCGTCCTTCGACATGCTTTGTACTTTACGGATTTGACTGTTGATCAGACGCATATGACGAACGGCTTCAACGATGTTGCCTGTTCCCGGCTCGCCTTTCGTACGAATCATCGATGCGCCTTCGCCGATGCGGCGCAGCGCTTCTCCCAGGTCTTTGGCGCCGCAAACAAACGGCACGGTGAAGTCCCATTTGTCGATATGAAATACTTCATCGGCAGGCGTCAGAACTTCGCTCTCGTCGAGGTAGTCTACGCCGAGGGATTCAAGCACTTTCGCTTCCACATAATGACCGATACGGGCTTTCGCCATAACCGGAATCGATACGACTTTCATAACCTCTTCTACGATCGTAGGGTCAGCCATACGCGCTACACCGCCGGCAGCACGAATATCTGAAGGAACGCGTTCCAATGCCATGACGGCCGTTGCGCCCGCAGCTTCAGCGATCTTTGCCTGTTCGGCATTCATGACGTCCATGATGACGCCGCCTTTTTGCATTTCAGCCATACCTCTTTTAACTCTCGAAGTTCCCGTTTCCAATGGTTTACGCCTCCCGAAATATATATCATGTAATCCGCCCTTGCCTATGGATGGCAGGATGGTTGCATACTCTGCAGAGCTGCTTTTGTGGACTAAAGCAAAAATCTTATATTGATCTTAAAAAAGATTTTTGATTCCGTCAAATAAATCACCAAACATTTCCTTAATGGCGCGGAAGAACAGGCGCAACCAGCTGCCCTTCTCCACTTCGTCCGATGTGATCAAATTGACGGTTTTCGTCTGAGGCTTATCAATCCCATCTACTTTATAGGTATAAGTGATGGTACCGACCTTGGTTCCCTGCTTGATCGGAGCCACAAGCTTGTCCGCCGGCTCAAGCTGAGTTTTGAAGGTAACGCCTTTGGCATCGGAGCCTTTAGGTACCATAAAGGAGACCGGGGCATCCGTTACGACGCCGACCGAAGTCTTGACGCCTTTTTTGACCTCAACGGAGTCCAGACCTTCAACCTTGGATTTGCCGGCCACGGCCTGCTTGATCTCAAAGTTGTTGAAGCCGTAATCAAGCACCTTCCGGGTCTCGGTAAAGCGCTGTGCTTCCGATTTCGTTCCCATGACGACGCTGATCAGGCGCATCCCATCGCGTTCGGCCGTTCCCGTAAAGCAGTTGCCGGCGTTATTGGTATGACCCGTCTTAAGGCCGTCCAACCCCGGGTAGGCGTAAGCCTTAAAGTTCGGAATATCCTTATTAGTTTCAAGCATCCAGTTCCAATTGATGATCGGATTTTTGTCGCGAGGACGGAATTTATAGGATTGGATGGCCGTGAACTCAGCAAAATCCGGATGGTCGAGAACGATATGCTTGCCCAGGAGGGCAGCGTCCATCGCGGACATGACCGTCTCCCCTTCAGCCGTAGGGCGATACTTTTCAGGCATATCCGCACGGTCAAGCCCTGTGGAGTTGATAAAGTGGGCTGTCTTCATCCCAAACTTCTTGGCCGTTTCATTCATCAGCTTGACGAATTCCTGTTCAGACCCGGCTGCATATTCAGCTAGTGCTACGGTGGCATCATTCGCCGAGCCTACCGCCATCGCTATGTACAATTCCTTTACGGTATGTTGATCCCCTTCTGCAAGAAAAATACGCGAACCAATGGTTTTTTCCGCATTTTCCTTTACTGTAACGACATCGTCCCATTTAAACTTGCCCTTTTTGACCATATCCGTGATGAGATACTCGGTCATCATCTTGGTCATACTCGCTGGCGGCAGTGGTTGATCTGCGTTCACCGACAAGAGGACTTGCCCTGTCGTTGGTTCGATCAACACGGCGGATTTCACTTGAAGCTGCAAAGACGATACGCTTGGCACCTTGCTGGCCGTAGTAGTCGATGCGGTATTCGTAGTGGTCGTTGTTGCTGTTGTTCCCTCGGCCAAAGCCATGGCCGGTAGAGCGGACAGCATTAACATATTCAATAGCATAACCGAGGCTACGCTCTTTTTGACAAAGTGACGTTTGCGTTTGTGCGAAGATGGTTTCCCCAACTTGCTCCATTTCTTACTCAATGAATTGTTAACTCCCCTCTTGCCCTTAAATCTTACTTGTCTATTCTAACACAGGGTATACTGCAAAAAAAGACAGACAGGCCTAAATTAGGCCTGTCTGTACAAGAAGATGTTGGTTTTGTGCAAACCGTGTCGAATATTACAACGAGTAGTTTGGAGCTTCCTTCGTGATCTGCACGTCGTGCGGATGGCTCTCACGAAGACCCGCACCCGTAATGCGGATAAATTGGGTATCTTCACGCAGCTCCTGCAGGTTTTTCGTTCCGCAATAGCCCATACCCGAGCGGAGACCGCCGATCAATTGGTGAATCGTGTCGGACAAAGGACCTTTGTAAGCGACGCGGCCCTCAATTCCCTCCGGAACGAGCTTCTTGTCGTCATCCTGGAAGTAACGGTCCTTACTGCCTTGTTTCATAGCACTCATGGACCCCATACCACGGTATACCTTGTAGCGGCGGCCTTGGTAAATTTCCGATTCCCCAGGGCTCTCTTCCGTTCCTGCAAACAAGCTTCCCAGCATAACGGCATGGCCCCCGGCTGCAAGTGCCTTTGTAATTTCACCGGAGTATTTGATACCGCCGTCTGCGATGATCGGCACTCCATATTCTTTGGCTACCGAAGCACAATCGTAAATCGCTGTGACTTGCGGCACGCCGATACCGGCAATAACGCGCGTCGTACAAATGGATCCAGGTCCGATGCCGACCTTGACAACCGAAGCACCTGCTTCGATCAGGTCGCGTGTCGCCTCGCCCGTAGCCACGTTGCCTGCAATGATCGTAAGATCCGGGTACAAGCTGCGCAGATGGCGAACCGCATCCAAGATGTTGATATGATGGCCGTGTGCGGAATCGACGACGATGACGTCAACGCCGGCCTTGACCAGAGCTGCGGCCCGATCCAAACCATCCTTGGAAATACCGATAGCCGCGCCTACAAGAAGACGTCCTTGCGCATCTTTTGCCGCATTCGGGAACTGAATGGCTTTCTCAATATCTTTAATGGTAATAAGACCTTTTAATGTGTTGTTCTCATCAACCAGGGGCAGCTTTTCGATTTTGTGCTGCTGCAGAATGACTTCCGCCTCTTGAAGCGTCGTACCTACTGGGGCAGTTACCAGATTTTCGCGAGTCATCACTTCGGAGATCTTAATGTTGTAATCATGAACGAAGCGCAGGTCGCGGTTTGTAAGAATACCGATCAGTTTGTTATGCTCGTCCACAATCGGAACACCCGAAATCCGGAATTTCGCCATGACCTGTTCGGCATCGGATACGAGATGATCGGCTGTCAGTGAGAAAGGATTGGTGATAACGCCGCTCTCGGAACGCTTAACCCGATCCACTTCCTCCGCTTGCTGTTCAACCGACATATTTTTGTGAATAATGCCGATGCCGCCTTCACGTGCAATCGCAATGGCCAGGGCAGCTTCCGTTACCGTGTCCATCCCTGCACTGATCAAAGGAATGTTCAGCTTAACCGAATCGCTTAATCTCGTGGACACATCGACTTCCTTTGGCAGCACTTCGGACTTCCGAGGTACCAGCAAAACATCGTCAAACGTAAATCCTTCTTTAGCAAATTTTTGTTCCCACACTTCGTAATTTCCCCCTCATTTGTCATGTAATGTATTTGTTAAAATCCTTATGCAACAAGGCTTGAAAATCGTTTCTGAAAATATATTATTGCCATCTTAGCAAAGCCCACTCGAAGCTGTCAAGGTAATCAGTCTGGTAAAAATGAGAGGAATCGCCCTTGTCTTGCAGGGGCAAATACATGTCCACTTGAAGCGGACAACATAAGTAAAAGACATCCCATTGGTGGGATGTCCAAAATTGTTCGGGTTCATACATGAAACTGGGGAGGAACTACCTTTAGGTAGACATGGCCCTGAATAGTATCAAAAATAAAACATTCCAAACCAAAGGTTTGAATAAAACAAAAAAACCACCGTTGATATTCATCAACAGTGGTTCTTCGCTTGGCAACGTCCTACTCTCCCAGGACCCTTCGGTCCAAGTACCAT
>NZ_JACVTM010000031.1:0-27008 GCF_016624415.1 Paenibacillus sp. S28
TAGGCTTAGGGCTGTTTCTTTTAAACCGTCCACAATCCGGGTCACAGTTCACCCGATGTTAAGCCGGGTGCTTCTTTTTTCGTACGAAGACAGTGATCTGAGATGCTTCTGATAGAGCTGCGAAGCTAGTCCAAGCTTTTGCTCAGTTTAACGATTTGGTTCCAGCCGTCGTCGATGCTGATTTTCCCGAACATGATCGACTGCGTGATGTTGTCGTATTCCTTCGTAAAATTGGCCCAGCCGCCCTTATTGCCGGGACCCGGGTCGAACGCGGCCCCGTCCTTGGACACTTCGTTGATCAGGCCCAGTGCATTTTTGTCCACATCGGTGAACTTAGGCTTGAGCGCATCAGCGACAGTCTTGTTGACAGGAATCCCGCGGGAAGTGCCGAGGATGTCGCCGGCTTCCTGGCTGTTGACGAACCAGTCGATGAACTTCTTCGCTTCGTCTTTATACTGGCTGTTGGGGCTGACGCTCCAATACATGGAGGCTTTGAGCCATCCGCCCGCCTGTGTCCCCCGCGGCTGGGTCGTCAGCGCCATTACACCCGGTTTCAGGGCGTCCGTTCCGCCGAATTCCGCGGCATGCGCGCCCCGGAGCAGAATTTTCTCCTGAATGAGCAAATCCATCTGCGCGTCCTGCGATTTATCCGACACCGTCACATCCGGCGGAGGCACAAGATGGTCCTTGCGCAGCTGTGCCCATTTGTTCATCCAATCTTTCCAGGTGGTTTCGTCGTAGTGGAACTTCCCGTCCTTGCTCATCGAGAAGCCTTTGCCCATGCTCAATTGATAGGACATGTAGGATGCGCCGTCTGCCGTTAAATCACGGGTCAGGTATTGGTCTTTGGCCAATTTCGGCTTCAGATCGCGGGCCATGGCGAAAAACTCATCCCATGTCTTGGGAGGCTGAACCCCGAGGCTGTCCATGATCGTCTTGTTGTATACCATGCCCCAGGCGTTGTTGCCGAGCGGCATCGCGTACAGCTTGCCTTGATAGGTGCCGGTTTCGAGCAGGGCCTTGTCGATGTTATCCGTCGGAATAGACGAGAGATCCTCCAACCGGCCGCTGGAGGCCCAGTCGTTGAACCAGGCGGCATCCATCTGGAAAATATCCGGGGTGTTTTTCCCTGCGGATTGGGTCGAGAGCTTGTCTTGGTATCCGTCGAACGATTGGTATTCCGGCTCGAACGTGATTCCCGGATTGTTTTTGGAGTATAAATCAAGCGCTTTCAAGGTTGCGTCGTGACGGGCCTGCGAGCCCCACCACATGATCCGCAGCGTGATGGACTTGCCGTTACCGGTGCCCGCAGCTCCGGTTTCTTCCTTCTTGACCCCGCTGCAGGCGGATAGAACGAGGGACAGCATAAGGACGGCCGCAGTGCCTGCGGCAAGACGTTGCCATGATTTTCTCATTGGTTGAACCTCCCTTAAGTAACGGAACTCTTTCTTGCTCTAAGGTACCAAGCCGAGGAACATCCGCGTAGCGGACGATCCTACAAATCGTTTCAGTATTTTACGAATATCGGTGAACTGCCGGCTGCGTTTGTCCTGTATACTGGGCGGATCCAGGAGCGGCTGTAGCTGCGTTAGGCCCGGTAGAACTCGGTCGGGCTGCGCCCGGTATGCTTTTTGAACAGCGTGGTAAAGTACGGAACGTTGCGGTATCCGACCCGCTCGGCAATTTCGGCGATGAGCAGCTTTTTCTCCAGGACCATGCTCTTGGCTTTTTCCATCCGGACCCGGGTCAAATAATCGCCGAACGTCTCGCCGGTGAACTGGCGGAACAGGGTGCTCAAATAATTTTTGGAAATATAGACCTGATCGGCGACATCCTGAAGGTGGATGTTTTCGGCGTAATGCTCGTGAATGTACTGAATGATAAACTCCACCGTTTCCTTATGCTTCAGGTTCTCATTGGGAGTAAACCGGCGGCAGATCCGCTTAACCTTCTCGGCCACCCAGGCCTTCCACTGCTGCTCGTTTTCTATCAATCCCAGCTCCTTGGACAGATCTGCAGGAGGCAGCTCGTCGTCAAGCTTGTGGCCGGAATCGTACAGCGTGAAGGAGAGGATGGCAAACAGCTGTGTCCCGAGGGCTGCCAGCTCGCCGGGAGATAGCTGTGCCACGGCGCTGTCGCTGCTTGCGAAATCCTCCAGCGCCAGCAGGGCCCGCGGCTCATCGAAGGTCCGAACCGCATCCGCCATTTCCTGAAAAAATCGGACCGGACGCACGTTTCGCGCTGCCGGATGCCGGAAGCCAGCTTCGGTGTAGACGTAGACGCAGGGATGGTTTGCATCCGGCTCACGCCGCTCGGCCAGGGCCTGGAAGGCCTCTTCCGTGGAATCCGCAATAGCCGTCCAATCGTCTTTCCGGAGGCCCGCTCCGATACGCAGCTTGACCTGAAGGTAACGGTCCACTGACTCAATGATGCGCCCGGCCAGTGCCAGTACCTCGGAGCGAAACGCTTCTGCGGGCCAGGAGAGGGGCTTATACAGCAGCAGGGTCATATGGTGACTATGCAGCTCTAAAAAGTAGCTCCTCAGTCCATCCTGCCTGGCCAGCTCCTCGACCGTATTACCGACGGCAAAGCGGAACAGGTGCCAGTCCCGGGCCGAGATGCCTTCCGTCCGCCCCTGCCGCTTGATTTCCAGGGCCAGCATCATGAACTGGGCGCCTTTCCAGCCAAGCCGGTCCAGCATCCGGTACGGCCCGGTCGGAGGGGAAAAGGTCCCGCCCGTGAGGACCGATTTCACCCATTCCCTCTCCAGGTAGGGCTCGTACTGCATCAGCCGATCCTGAAGCTCCTGCTCCCGGTTCTCTGCCGCTCTTTTCTCCGACAATTCGGCGATTACGCGCTGCAGTACCTCACGGATCGTAGCCGGTGAGGCCGGCTTGGGCAAATAATCGTCGACCTGCAGCCGTAGCGCTTTGCGGGCATAATCAAAGTCCGAGTAGCCGCTTAAGATGATGATTTTGCCGTCAAACTGCTGCTTGCGAAGCTGCTCGATCATTTCCAGCCCGTTCATGACCGGCATATAGATGTCCGTAATGACGATATCCGGCTTGGCAGCTCTGATCAGCCGGAGCCCCTCTTCACCGTCCATGGCCTCCCCGATGGGGCGGATGCCGAGCTGCTCCCAGGGAATGAGCCGCGACATCCCCCCAAGCACCTGCCGGTCGTCATCCACGATCGCGAGTGTCCACATCACTTCGTCCTCCTTCCAAATCCGGCTGCTGCGTCAGCTTCGGAAGATAAATTTCAGCCTCGGTGCCTGATCCGCCGGTACGATTCCGGAGCGATACGCCGAAGGGCGGACCGAAAAATACTTGAATGCGCTCGGTTACATTACGGATGCCGTATCCGCCCGTCGGATGGCGCCTCCGGGTCTTCCAATCGTCCCGCAGGCCGACGCCGTCATCCCGGATTCGGATCCGGATGCCGCGGTCCTCTTGCACGGCATTCAGGACGATTCGGCCATGGCTGCGTCCATGGAAGCCGTGCACGATGGCGTTTTCCACGAAGGGCTGCAGGGTCAGCTTCGGAATCAGAAGCTGCCGCAGATCCTCCGGACAGTCGATTTCCCAGTTCAGACCTTGGCCCCTTTTGAACTGCTGAATTTTCAAATAGCATTCGACGTGAAGCAGCTCATCCTGCATCGGAATCAGGGATTCGCCGCCGGACAACCCGATACGGAACATTTGCCCCATCAGTTCAAGCACCCGGCTGATCTCCTCCTGGCCGGCCTCCAGTGCCATCCAGTTCAGCTGATCCAAGGTGTTGTAGAGAAAATGGGGGTTGATCATCGCCTGCAGCGCCTTGATTTCCGCCTCGCGCTGCGCCTTGTACTGCTGTTCCAGCGATTGGTACAGCGTCTCGATCCGCTCGGTCAATTTGCGGTAGCCGCTGAAGAGACTGCCGAATTCGTTGCGGTATTCCGTAGGCAGCGGAAGCCCTTTCTTGCCGGGATTGAACGCCTGCATCAGCTGGACCAGCTTCCGGATCGGCACCGTGAAATTCCTCGAAAGGAACAGCGTGAAGAATACCGACAGCAGGATGGCGGCCGCTCCGATCGCAGCCATGGTCCATGCCAGGCGGACACTTCCGCCTGTGATGTCCTTCCATGGCGTAAGCTCGACCAGCATCCAGCTGCCGGGCGCCGTGCGGGACCAGACGGTCAGCATGTTCTTCTCCGGGAGCGAGCCTGCCGCTTCCAGCAGCTGATGCGCATGGCCGGCATCTCCGCTGACCTCCTTCAGAATGGCATCGATTTCTCCGGGAGGCGGAGCGATCCGGGTGTGCATGATCATCCGGCCGCCGGAATCGAGCAGCAGCCGGCTGGCCGAGGAATTGTCCTCGGTCAGGATATCCTGCAGAAATTTGACGCGGACGTTGATAATGAGGATTCCGCGGTTCACCCCGTCCGGCGTTGTGATTTTACGGATAAAGCTGATGACCTGCTGCTTCCCCTGCGGCGAGCCGACCTCACGCTGTCCGATCCAGACGAAGTCGGCTTTGTCGACGGCTGGGTACCAGCTTTCCCGGCTGGCGTAAGCTAGCGGGAGGTACTGAATGTTGGCGTTCGGGTCGACTTGCAGCGGATCGCTCATATAAATCTGAAAGGAGAACATCGAGCGGGAGCTGTTCAGCATCGGCGCCAGATAATCCCGGTTCAGCTCGTCCCTGGCCGTTTTGCGGGCATAATAGTCTCCTTTCATCGTCAAATAATTGACCAGCGGGGAGTTGATGGCTACGGCGAGCGAGGTCTGCTCCACGGCGCTCATCTGGTCGGTGAGCTGCTTGTTGAGCTGCTGCAGCACCGCCTGCTGGTACATGGAGGCACTGTCCGCCTGCTCATTGGCGGAGAACCGGTAGCTGACGATCATCATGATAGTGATCAGGACCGCGATAAAAGCGGCAAAGCTGAAGAAAAACACATAATCGATACGGAACATGCGAAACGGATTCATGGCTTTTCCCCTCCTCTTGGGTGCGGCGATGCCATAGCGTTAACGCGCTGCTATCCCAAAGCGGCCGTTCACGGCGCGCCTGGAAAGAGGCTTGCGTTGACGATAAGGTCCGGAAGAAAAGCATGGAATGAGCGAGTCCCCGTGATTCCGTTATTGCGCTCCAAGATGACTAGCCTTTCAGCCCTGACGTTGCGATGCCCTCGACAAAATGCTTCTGCGCCAGGAAGAAGATCACGACCGGCGGCAGCACGGAGAGCAGGGACACGGCGAGCAGCTGACCCCACGGCACGGCCGACTGGGAATCGATGAACATTCGGAGCGCCAGCGGGACGGTATATTTGTCCACAGTATTCAGATAAATCAGCGGACCAAAGTAATCGTCCCAGCCCCAAATAAACGAGAAGATCATGACCGTGATCAGCGCCGGCAGGGTCAGCGGCATGACGATGCGCAGGTAGATGCCGAACCAGGTGCAGCCGTCGATTTTCGCCGACTCGTCAAGCTCCCGCGGAATGCCCCGGATGAATTGGACGATCAGAAAAATAAAGAAAGCTCCCCCCATGGCCGATGGGACGATCAGAGGCAGATACGTATTGATCCAATCGAAAGAATGGAACATCGTATACTGCGGGATGAGCGTGACCTGGCCCGGCAGCATCAGGGTCATCATCAGGATGGAAAACCACAGCCCTTTCAGCGGAAAGGTCAGCCTGGCGAACCCGAAGGCCACCAAGCTGGCCGAGATGACGTGCAGCACTGTGGTCGCCACGTTCAGCTTGAGGCTGTTCATGAAGAAGCGTGTAAACGTATATTTGGGCAGCGCGTTCCAGCCTTCCGTATAATTCTGCCACAGCCATACTTTGGGGAACAGGGAGGGCAGGCTGATCTCGGCCGTCGATTTGAAGGAGGCGCCGATCCACCAGAGTACGGGGTAGAACATCACAAAGCAGAACACGATCATCAGAATATGAACCAGCCAATTTTGTTTTTTCAGAACGCCTGTCATTTGCGACCCTCCGTTTCCGTTTCGTAGAACACCCAATATTTGGACGCAATAAAATTGATCGCTGTGGCGATGCCGATAATGACCAGCAGGATCCAGGCCAGTGCCGAGGCGTAGCCCATCTGCAGCGAACCGAAGGCTTTATTGTACAGGTACAGGGCAAACATTTCGGTCGAATTGACCGGACCTCCGTTGGTAACGACAAACGCCGAGGTGAACATCTGGAACGCGTTGATGATCCCCATGATCAGGTTGAACAGGATGACGGGCGACAGCATGGGCAGCGTAATCCGGATGAATTTGCGAAAAGGTGTGGCCCCGTCCACGGAGGCTGCTTCGTACAGCTCCCCGGGAATCTGCTTAAGACCGGCCAGGAAAATAATCATCGACGAGCCGAACTGCCACGCCGTCAGCAGCACCAGGGTTCCGAGGGCAGTGGAGGGCGTTCCGATCCAGTTCTTCGGGGCGATGCCGACCAGAATCACTAGATGGTTGATAAATCCGTTGAGGCCGAAAATGTTGCGCCACAGCACGGCCACCGCCAGGCTTCCCCCGATCAGGGACGGCAGATAAATGATCGTGCGGTAGAAGGAAATACCCCGGATATTCCGGTTGAGCAGCATAGCGACCAGCAGCGCCGCCAGCAGCTTCAGGGGAACCGAAGTAATGACGTACAGGAAGGTCACCTTCAGCGAATTGAAAAAGAGCCGGTCCTGCGAAATATCCTGATAATTTTTGAGCCCGATCCAGCGGGCTGGTTCCAGCAGGGAAAACTCGGTGAAAGATAAATAGAAGGATTGAATAATGGGCCACAGCTGTAAAATGAGAAAACCCAGCAGCCAGGGGGCGATGAACAGGTAGCCGGCCAGCGGGGCGTTCCAGCGTCCTTTCAACGTTTTGGCAACCGCTTTCATGTTTTTGCCCGGCTGGGCCTTGTCCGCCGCCGGTATCGTTTGTGCATTCAAAATCAATCACCTCACGCCTTTTAGTAGCTCTCATTGTATCGTGGGCTGAACCTTGTCTGTAGTCGAAGAATGCACAAATTCTTTCACTATTGAATGGTGTTTGCTACTTCTGGAATGAGGAAGAGGACGTTTTTTTGCGAGTGGCAAGTCCCCAAAGAGGGTAATGTAATCGATATGGAGGTGTCGTTATGATCATGAAAAAGCTGCTTAGAAACTCTTCCTTGGCTGCCGCTGCGCTTATGCTGATGATACCGGCGGGCTGGGGATTATCCCCAACGCAGACTTCGGCCGCCGCCGCGGCGCCTGCTCCCTGCGGAAGCGGCGATCACGGCCTGCTTCAGCAAGAGCAGAAACAGCATATGGGGGAAGGCGCGGACCCGCTTCATTTTACCGATATTCAGTTTCTGAACGGGTCGACGGGCCGGGCGGCAGGAACCGGGTTTATGATCGGCACATCGGATGCGGGATGCCACTGGCAGGAAATTTACACGGGGAAATGGAACTTTGCCCAGATTAAATTTACGGACAACGTGAACGGATGGGCCATCGCCACCCTTCCTTCCCACCAGACGACGCATCTGCTCAAGACAGTGGACGGCGGATCGCATTGGAAACAGGTGTATACGGCCAATCTGCCGTTTAACCGGCTCGAGGCGCTCGGCAAGAACACGGTGTACGCCTACACGCAAAATAGTGCTTACCGGACCGAAAACGGCGGGAACAGCTGGGTGAAAATCCCTACGCCGGCAAATACGAGATATGCGACGTTTCGGGATAAGAACAACGGGTATGTCCTGGTCGTTGTTCCCGGCTCGGGCTATAAAGTACTGGGCACGGCCGACGGCGGGCACAGCTGGATCACGAAGCTGAACGTGAAATTTGACTCCCCGTATCCTGCGGGCGGACAAATTTACAGCAAGGACAATCAGGTCTGGGCGCTGTTCTATGGCGGCTCAGGCATGTCCCAGGTATCCTATTCGCTGTATGGCAGCACGGATCAAGGCGTGCATTGGAATCGCGTCATTGCCCAATCCACGGCAGGCGGAGGCCCGGCTCCCGGCAGTGGGGCCGCTGTCGTTAATCAGGGGCCAGCCCAGCAAGCCGGACACCCCGGCAACATGCATCTGATCGGCAAGGAGACGTCCTTTCTGTCCGGCGGCTCTCCGGCGGGCGGCATGGTGTCTGTCGGCGTGACTTATAATGGAGGAAAGACGTGGAAGAACGTAAAGCCGTCCATTAATGGTTACGATTCACGGATCTCCTTTACGGACGGCAAGACGGGCTGGCTTGTGGTGACCAGCGCCACCAAATCGTCGATTTATGCCACCCATGACGGCGGTGCCAGCTGGAACCGGAAGTTCGCTTTTAAGGAAGCGTTGAATCCTTAATCGGAAGTATCAAGGTGCGAATGAAGCTGCAGGTAACAGTCATAAGACGGGGCTGCCGGTTATCACCGGCGGTTCCGTCTTTTTTTTCGATGACGGCGTGGGTTTCCCGGAATACGAATCCCCGGCGCTGTGAAAGCTGTACAGTAGCGGCAGTCTGCGGCAGGCACGGTTTGTATTGAATTGATACAGCGAACTGGATATAGTAGTACAATAGGAAAGAATAGATTGGAGTATTGCGTAATGCCAGATGCCAGAAAGGCTACCGTCCGTCTGCGCAGCCGTCATGACGGCCAGGAGGTCAACCAGGAGATGACGGCGCAGGTATTTGCCCGCGGACAAGCTCTCTATGTGATGTACGAGGAGCCGGAAGCGGATTTGCAGGGGCGGAAGACCAAAACGACAGTGAAAATCGGCGCAAACAGCCTGAAAATGATCCGGCACGGCGCCGTGGAATCCGAGCAGTCTTTTCAGGAGGGGCAGCGGCTTCCCGGCTTTTACCGTTCGCCTTATACGTCCTTTAACCTATCGACGGATACGCGTTCCCTTAAGATGGACCTGGACGGAATGACAGGGGAAATCAGCTGGGCGTACGATCTATATGTATACGAGGAATGCACAGGGCATTTCACCATCAGCTTTTTTATACAGGAGGATAATCAATCATGACACTCAATCCACTCGAACAGATTCACCAGCTGGTTTTGGAGGCGGTCAAGGACGCGGTGGTCGCCGCCGGGCTGGCCAGCCGTGAAGAGCTCCCCAGCATTACGCTTGAGGTGCCGAAAGATAAATCTCACGGGGACCTGGCCACCAACGCCGCGATGCAGCTGACCCGGATCGCCAAGAAAAACCCGCGCCAGATCGCTGAAGCGATCCTGGAGCATATCGACGTAAAGAAGGCGTCCATCGAGAAGGCCGAAATCGCCGGCCCGGGCTTCATTAACTTTACGCTGAACAAAAGCTATCTGTACCCCGTCATCGAGCAGGTCTACACACAGGGGAAAGACTATGGACGCGTACAGCTCGGTCAGGGACAGCGCGTGCAGGTCGAGTTCGTCAGCGCCAATCCGACCGGCAGCCTGCACTTGGGACATGCCCGGGGAGCCGCCGTGGGCGACGCCCTGTGCAACATTTTAGACTTTGCCGGGTATGAAGTAACCCGCGAATACTATATCAACGATGCGGGCAACCAGGTCGAAAACCTGTGCAAATCGATCGAAGCCCGGTACCTGCAGGCGCTCGGACAGGAGGCGGAAATGCCTGAGGACGGATACCACGGCGAGGATATCAAGGGGTTTGCCAAGGACCTCGTCGCCGAGAAGGGCGATTCCCTGCTGTCTATGGATCCGGGCGAGCGGACGGCGTTCTTCCGTTCGTATGGCCTGGAGAAAGAGCTTGGCAAAATCAAACGCGATTTGGCACGCTTCCGGGTACATTTTGACGAATGGTTCAGCGAGACTTCCCTGTACGAGAAGGGGCTCGTTGAAGCATCCCTAGACGAACTGAAAGCCAAAGGCCAGGTGTACGAGCAGGACGGCGCCACTTGGCTGCGGACGACCGAATATGGGGACGACAAGGACCGTGTATTGGTGAAAAATGACGGCACCTATACGTACCTGACACCGGATATCGCGTATCACCGGGACAAATACAACCGCGGCTATGACCGCATGATCAATATTTGGGGAGCCGACCACCACGGCTATATCCCGCGGATGAAAGCAGCCATGCAGGCCATCGGCAACGATCCCGACAAATTGACCGTACTCATCGCGCAGATGGTCAGCCTGTTCCAGAACGGGGAGAAGGTCAAGATGTCCAAGCGTACGGGGAAAGCCGTAACGATGGAGGACCTGATGGAAGAGGTCGGCATCGACGCCATCCGCTACTTCTTTACGATGCGCAGCATGGACTCCCATCTCGATTTCGACATGGATTTGGCCATTTCGACGTCCAACGAAAATCCGGTGTTCTATGTGCAGTACGCGCACGCACGGATTTGCAGTATTTACCGTCAGGCGGAAGAGCAGGGCGTTGCGCTGCTCCCGCTGTCCGAAGTGGACCTCACGGTGCTGAACACGGAACATGAGTATGACCTTCTCCGTAAAATCGGCGAGCTGCCAGAGGAAATCGCCACTGCTGCAGCGGGCTACGCGCCGCACCGGATGATCCGCTACGTGTATGACCTGGCTTCCCTTTTCCACAGCTACTATAAGGCGCAGCGCGTTATCACCGAAGATGCCGCTCAAACGCAGGCACGCTTCGCCCTGCTCGGCGCTGTGCGGACCGTTATCGCCAACGTGCTGAGAATCGTGGGCGTATCCGCTCCGGAGAAGATGTAATTCCTTCTTCCCCTTTTGAATACGCCGAACATATGAAAGGCCGTCTCCGGTATTTGCCGGAGGCGGCCTTTTTCAACAAATGCTAAATATTGTAGTTATTTGGCATGTACGTGAGCAGAAGCTCCGTTTGTCCTGAGCGGTACAGGCCGCTCTCGTCTAGCTTGGATTATTTTTGCGTTTGATGCCTTCACGCAGCAGCCGGTAGGCATTGATTTCACCGGTGTGCACGACGCGGGATTGCCCTTTTCTCGGGCGCAGCGGTGTGGCGGTTGCGACGAGGAGCTCTTTAATTTCAGCCGGCGACAGGTCGGGATTTTGGGCAAGCAGCAGCGCGATTGATCCGCTGACATGCGAAGTCGCCATGGAGGTGCCGCTCATCTCGTGGTACTTGCCGCGCGTCCAGGAAGAAATGATTTTATCGCCCGGCGCATAAATATCGATGAGGTCGCCGCGGTTGCTGAAGCTGGCGATGCGGCGGTTCCGGTCGGTCGCTCCCACGGATATGGTCTGCCCGTACCTTGCAGGATAGTCGATGCTTCGCCGTTTCCCGTCATTGCCGGACGAGGCGACGATCGAGATCCCGGCCGTATAGGCCTTGCCGACGATGTCCAGCAGCGCCTTGCTTTTGGTCTTCATGCCGAAACTCATATTGATGATGTGCATGCGGTTGCGGACGCACCAGTCGATCCCCTGGATAATGTCCGAGACATAGGCGGATCCGTTGTTGTCGAAGGCTTTGACCGGAAAAATCATGGCCCGCGGGGCGACGCCGATCATGCCGTCGGGACCGTTCGCGGCAGCAATGGTTCCTGCAATGTGGGTGCCGTGCCCGTTGTCATCGAGCGGCAGCAGATGCCGGTGCAGCAGATTGATCCCTTTGGCCAGCGACTGGCGCAGATCGGGATGATAGTAGTCGGCCCCGGTATCGATCACTCCAATCCGGATGCGGTAGCCCGTCGAAGTTGACCAGGCTTTGGGAGCCTGAATTTGCTTGACTCCGTACGGAATGCCCGGGCTTTGGTTGACTTTGTTGTTCACCAAGGTATGGACCTGCATTTGGGTGTCTTCTTCAATAATAAGATCGTCATGATACTTGGACATCAACCTGCTGCTGACCGGAAACGGAGCGATCATGGCCTCGAGGAGATCGGACACCTGGATGCCGGGCATGTTCGGATACCGAAGGTGAAGCGTCTGCAGCCGATCCTGACAGGCATAGAAATGCCGCGGTTCGCGAAACCTGATAATATTTTTTTCTCCGGACGATACGGGACTCTCCATATCTTCAAGCAGCATCTGGATAAAATTGGTGTAGTCCATGTTGGGCAGTCCCCCTCATAATGAACCCTGCTTTTGCATTGTATGAGCGGGGAGTGCGGCAGGAGTGGGAACATGCCCTTTTTTGACGAAATAGGCCCTGCCCCGATGTCAAAAACCGGAGGCGGACATAATATAGACTGAAGAGGCCATGGGCGTCTCTTTCCAGGTCCCGTGAGGAGTTTCTCCTTCGTGGGCGGATACAGTCGGAAGGCGGAGGATACTCCGCCTTTTCATTCGCCTTTTTTGGGACAACCTTGCAGTCTTCCTTTATACACTTAAAACTTGCATTTTATTTATAAATAGGTTTTACTTAGTTTTGATAATGGATATGTTGTTATAAGTAACGATATATAAGGTGAACTTTGCGTGAGAGGAAGTGTCCGTAAGTGAGTAACTCACTCCAGCTTAAAATGGATCCCGAGAGAATCCGGGAAATGCCAATGGTCGACCTGGCCTTTGCCATTTTGAAGGCGGCGAATACGCCGTTTTATTATCTCGACCTGATGAAAGAGGTAGCCAAGCTTCGCGGTTTGACGGATGAAGAAGTTAAAGAGACCGTTGCGCAGCTATATACAGAAATTAATATCGACGGCCGGTTTGCCTGCGTAGGAACGAACCTGTGGGGACTCAAGCGCTGGTATCCGATTGACCGCTCCGAAGATCCGATCAGCAGCGCCAAGCGTCCGCGCATCATTAACGATGACGACGATGATGAGGATGACGATTTCACGGACGAGGAAGATACGTTTGCTGAGGACAGCGACGATGATTTCGACCGGATCGACGAGGATCATGACGACATCTATTCCGATGACGATTCCGAGGAAGAAGTGGAAGAAGACGAAGACGTGATGCTCGACGACGAGGACCTGGAAGATGAAGACGCCGTTGAAGAGGATGAGGAAGAGGAAGAAGAAGACGACCTCGATGAGGACGAAGATTAATTCCATCCGCAGAATCGCCAATCCTCTCTTGACAGGGGACAAGGCACAGAGTAAACTATTGCATGGGCTTATGATTGAGATTTAAATATGCGTAAAATAATAAAAAGTGCCCCGTACTACGGGTGTCACTTTTTTGTTTTTTAATGCGGTATGTCATGGAAGCGGAACTCTCCTTCCACCATATTCGCGGGGGTAGATGAACTGGGAATGGAATGGAAATGATTCGTCTTTTTTAGTTCAATCTATATAATGTCGATTACCCAATTGTGCCATTTGATTTCAAATGGCGCATTGTTGTTCACAGAGAGAGAAAGCAACAAACTTGTTTCGGCCCGATTCCGATGAAAAAACGTGAATTGGGTTACGCTAAACATCATATGTCGCCTGAATTTCTGGACTTTAATAGGAGGGTTTTTACAGTGACAAAGTATATTTTTGTGACGGGCGGGGTCGTGTCTTCCTTGGGTAAAGGGATTACCGCCGCTTCACTCGGAAGGCTGCTTAAAAATAGGGGTTTAAAGGTGACGATCCAGAAATTCGATCCGTATTTGAACGTAGACCCCGGCACCATGAGTCCTTACCAGCACGGTGAAGTATTCGTAACGGACGATGGCGCCGAGACTGACCTTGATCTGGGGCACTACGAAAGATTCATCGACATCAACCTGTCCAAGAACAGCAATGTCACGACGGGGAAAGTGTACTCTTCGGTGATCAGCAAAGAACGCCGCGGGGAATATTTGGGCGGAACGGTTCAGGTCATTCCACATATCACGAACGAAATTAAGGAGCGGGTGTTCCGTGCAGGCCGCGAAGCAGGCTCTGACGTCGTGATTACGGAAATCGGCGGAACCGTCGGCGACATTGAAAGTTTACCGTTTCTTGAGGCCATCCGTCAGATCAAGAGTGAAATTGGCCGCGAGAATGTGATGTACATCCACGTGACGCTGATTCCTTACATTAAAGCTGCAGGTGAAGTGAAAACCAAGCCGACCCAGCACAGCGTGAAGGAACTGCGCAGCATCGGCATTCAGCCGAATGTGATCGTATGCCGGACGGAGCATGAGCTGTCTGCGGATATGAAGGCGAAAATCGCACTGTTCTGCGATATCGACGAAAGTGCGGTCGTGGAGTGCCGCGACGCATCTACGCTTTACGAGGTACCGCTGAACCTTCGCGATGAAGGGCTCGACGAGATCGTGGTCAACTACTTGAAGCTGACGACGCCGAAGCCGGACATGACCGAGTGGGAAAGCCTGGTGGATCGCATTAACAAGCTGGAGAAAACGGTGGAAATCGCCATCGTCGGCAAATATGTCGCTCTGCATGACGCTTATTTGAGTGTGGTTGAGTCCCTTTCCCATGCAGGCTTTGACGCAAACGCCGATGTGAAAGTCCGCTGGGTGAACGCGGAAGAAGTGACCGATGAGAACGTGGGCGAGCTGCTGCACGGCATCGGCGGCATTCTGGTTCCAGGCGGCTTCGGTGACCGCGGGATTGAGGGTAAAGTATCGGCGATCCGTTACGCCCGTGAGAAGCAAATTCCGTTCTTCGGCATTTGCCTCGGCATGCAGGTGTCTGTGATCGAATACGCCCGTTCCGTGCTGGGACTCGAAGGAGCGAACAGCTCGGAGATCAACCCGTCCACCGAGTATCCGGTGATCGACCTGCTTCCGGAGCAGAAGGATATTGAAGATCTGGGCGGAACGATGCGCCTTGGATTGTATCCTTGCAAGCTGGCCGAGGGCTCCTTGGCGATGCAGTGCTACAATGACGAGCTCGTCTACGAGAGACACCGCCATCGTTATGAGTTCAACAATGAGTACCGCGAGCAGGTTGAAAAAGCGGGCTTGCGCATTTCCGGAACGTCCCCGGACGGACGTCTGGTGGAAATTGTGGAACTTCCGGGCCATCCTTGGTTCCTGGCTGTGCAGTTCCATCCGGAATTCACGTCACGTCCGAATCGTCCGCAGCCGTTGTTCCGTGAATTCGTGAAGGCTGCGCTGCAAGTAGAACGTTAATATACAGCTATGGGTCTCCCTCAGGAGGCCCATTTTTCATTTATATGAAGTTGCAGGAATTTGTATCTAGAAGGCGAATACCTTTAAATGGAGATTGCAGGAGTATGGAATTAACAGATTAGTTAGGAATTAGGGGTTTGATTCGGACGCAGCTGATTGTTGGGAGGTAAGTTGAGTGGATAACAAAAAGGTATTGATCGTCGATGACCAGAACGGTATTCGCATTTTGCTCATGGAAGTGTTCAACAGTGAAGGTTATACGACGTTTCAGGCGGCCAACGGCAAGATTGCACTGGAAATTGTGGAGAAGGAATCGCCGGATCTGGTTCTGCTCGATATGAAGATTCCCGGAATGGACGGGCTTGAAATCCTGAAGCACATCAAGGAAATGAATCCATCCATCAAAGTGATCATGATGACGGCCTACGGAGAGCTTGATATGATCAAGGAAGCGACCGAGCTTGGAGCACTCATGCACTTTACGAAGCCGTTCGATATCGATGAGATGCGGGTGGCGGTAAACATGCAGCTCAAAGACAGCCCGGTTCAATTTGGCTAAAGCGATGGAATTCTGCTGACCCGGCAGAATTCTTTTTTTTGCCCTGCCCTTCCTATATCTGCTTAATTTCAAATGCTTGTTTAGCATTTACAATATGATGTGGTATAATAGCGCTGAATGCAATGTGAATTTCGGCTTAAAACCCTTAGATCAGACAAACACTTTTTAGGAGGATTGGAACCATGCCATTAGTATCCATGACAGACATGTTAAACAAAGCACTTCAAGGGAAGTATGCGGTTGGTCAATTCAACATCAACAACCTTGAGTGGACGCAAGCGATTCTTGCTGCCGCCGAAGAAGAGAAATCCCCGGTAATCCTGGGCGTATCCGAAGGCGCGGCTCGTCATATGGGCGGATTCTATACCGTTGTAAAAATGGTGGAAGGCCTGCTTCATGATATGAAGATTACGGTTCCCGTAGCCATTCATCTGGACCACGGTTCAAGCTTCGACAAATGTAAGGAAGCGATCGACGCTGGATTTACGTCCGTCATGATCGATGACTCTCACAGCCCGATCGACACCAACATCGAAACGACGCGCAAAGTTGTTGAATACGCGCATTCCAAAGGGGTTTCCGTTGAAGCCGAAGTTGGAATGGTCGGTGGTCAGGAAGATGACGTAGTCGGATCTGTTATGTATGCCAAACTGGATGACTGCGTACGCATCGTCAAAGAAACCGGAATCGACACACTGGCTCCGGCGCTTGGCTCTGTTCATGGACCTTACAAAGGCGAACCAAACCTCGGTTTTAAAGAAATGGAAGAGATTCGCGACGCCGTGAACCTTCCGCTCGTTCTTCATGGTGGGACAGGCATCCCGACGCATGATATCAAGAAAGCCATCTCTTTGGGCACATCCAAAATCAACGTCAACACCGAGAACCAAATCTCGTTCACCAAAGCGGTGCGTGAAGTTCTTGCTGCTAAACCGGACGTATACGATCCGCGTAAATACATCGTTCCAGGCCGCGATGCCATCAAGGCAACCGTTGTCGGCAAAATCCGTGAGTTTGGATCCAACAACCAGGCTTAATGTTACACAAGGTTTGAAGTAGGGCCCAGCCCTACGGTGTGGTTCATGATATAGAGGGCTGCCCCGCTCCGGGGCGCCCAATTGAATAGCAAGGAATGGAAAGCACACCGCTTAGCCGGTGTTTTTCCATTTCATACACCAAAATGGACACAGAACTATTTTGCGGCTGCGAAGTATGTGGGGGGAACCTTAGCTTATGGAAAAATTGATGATCAGCGGTGGACGCCCACTGCAAGGCACCGTTTCAATCAGTGGGGCGAAGAACAGCGCCATCGCGTTGATTCCCGCGGCTATTTTGGCGGAGTCCGAAGTAATACTGGACAACCTGCCGCTGCTTAGTGATGTGGCGGTTTATGCAGAAATACTGGAAGAGCTTGGGGCAAAGGTGTCTTGGGATGGCAGCCAGATGAACATCGATCCTTCGCGGATCGTATCCATTCCGATGCCCAACGGGCCGGTGAAGAAGCTGAGAGCCTCCTATTATATGATGGGTGCGCTGCTTGGCCGGTTTAAGGAGGCTGTCGTCGGTCTGCCGGGAGGATGCAATTTCGAGCCCCGTCCGATCGATCAGCATATTAAAGGTTTTGAAGCGCTGGGCGCGACCGTGACGAACGAGCATGGCGCGATTCATCTCCATGCGAAGGAGCTGCGCGGGGCAAAAATTTACCTCGACGTATCCAGCGTAGGCGCGACGATTAACATTATGCTGGCGGCTGCCAGAGCCAAAGGCTCCACAATTATTGAAAATGCGGCGAAAGAGCCTGAAATTATAGATGTGGCCACGCTTCTGAACTCCATGGGAGCCATTATTAAAGGCGCCGGCACGGAAACGATTCGTATCGAAGGCGTATCCGAGCTGCACGGCTGCCGCCATTCCATCATCCCGGACCGGATCCAGGCGGGAACATATATGATTGCCGCAGCGGCAACGCGCGGTGACGTATTGATCGACAATATTATTCCTAAGCATTTGGAAGCTGTCACAGCCAAGCTGCTGGAGATGGGGGTCCAAATCGAGGAGCTCGACGAGAGCATTCGCGTGATGGGGAGTCCATCATATGGCCATGTCGATGTGAAAGCACTGATATACCCAGGTTTTGCTACAGATTTACAATCGCCAATGACCAGTCTGCTAACCCAGGCCGAAGGCGTAAGCGTGCTCAGCGATTTTGTCTACAGCAACCGGTTTAAGCATGTGCCGGAGCTGGTCCGCATGGGCGCTAAAATTCGCGTCGAGGGCCGTTCGGCCGTCATCGAGAAGAGCCGCCTAAATGCGGCCAAAGTCAAGGCTTCTGACCTCAGAGCGGGGGCTGCGCTGGTGATCGCCGGCCTTACAGTCGAGGAAGGCGTGACGGAAGTGACTGGCGTGGAGTACATCGACAGGGGTTACGATCACCTCGTCAGCAATCTGCGGATGCTTGGCGCCGATGTTTGGCGCGAGCAATAATCAGGGTGCTGTAATATTAGGAGAATGCGGGAAATAGATTGAATGAAGCTGATTTTTTCATCATGACCTGCATATCTCCTTCTAATTTGGGTAATCCTATCCTAATGAGGATTTTCATAGACTCATAGATTAGCGTCTTCATCCAATTGATGCTAAGCTCTTGTCAGGACTTATAAAATTGAATAGGTGGTTATTACATGGATTTACAAATTGCCGATTTGGAAGAAATGAAGCTGACCGAATTGTACAAACTGGCGAAGAAGTACCAGATCCCTTATTACGGTCAGTTGAAGAAGAAAGAACTGATTTTTGCTATTTTGAGAGCGCAGGCCGAACAGAGCGGACTTATGTTTATGGAAGGTGTGCTCGAGATTCTCCCGGAAGGTTACGGCTTCCTAAGGCCGATCAATTACCTGCCAAGCACCGAGGACATTTATATCTCCGCCTCCCAGATTCGTAAATTCGACCTTCGTACGGGAGACTTGGTATCAGGGAAGTGCCGCGCACCGAAGGAGAACGAGCGGTATTTCGGTTTGCTGCAAGTCAATGCGGTCAACGGGGAGAGCCCGGAGACGGCATCCGAACGGTTACACTTTCCGGCACTGACTCCTCTCTATCCGCAAAAGAAACTTGTGCTTGAAACATCCCCTAACCATTTGTCTACTCGAATTATGGATTTGCTCGCCCCGGTCGGTCTGGGACAGCGCGGTTTGATCGTTGCACCTCCAAAAGCAGGTAAAACGCTCCTCTTAAAAGAAATTGCCAACAGCATTTCCACCAACAATCCCGAGATTGAACTTTTTGTACTGCTGATTGACGAACGACCTGAGGAAGTGACGGATATGCAACGTTCCGTAAAAGGAGAGGTGGTTGCGTCAACGTTTGATGAGCTGCCGGAGAACCACATCAAGGTTGCGGAACTGGTGCTTGAACGCGCGCTGCGTCTGGTTGAGCATAAGAAGGACGTTGTCATTTTGATGGACAGCATCACCCGTCTGGCCCGTGCTTACAACCTGGTCATCCCGCCATCCGGACGTACGCTGAGCGGCGGTATCGATCCGGCGGCATTCCATCGTCCGAAGCGGTTCTTTGGTTCTGCCCGGAACGTGGAGGAAGGCGGCAGTCTGACCATTTTGGCCACAGCGCTGATTGATACCGGTTCGCGGATGGACGATATCATTTATGAAGAGTTTAAGGGAACCGGCAACATGGAGCTGCACCTGGACCGCAAGCTGGCCGAGCGCCGCATTTTCCCGGCCATCGATATCCGCCGTTCGGGAACGCGTCGTGAAGAAGTGCTGTTAACAAAGGATGAGCTCGATACCATTTGGGCGATCCGTAAAAATATGAACGAATCCGCCGACTTCGTGGAGGGATTCTTGAAGAAATTGCGTGACTGCAAAACCAATGCCGAATTTTTGGCTTCCTTTGACGTGCATGGAGCAGGAAACGGCCATAGCCGCAGTTCCTCATCGTCCTCGAACAGCCACAGCAGCAACCGGCGCACCTCACGCCCGTCGACGGCTTCCGTGCCGCTGACTTAAATTTAGCATAAAGAGGAGAACATCATGTATCTGGTATATGCCGATGAAAAAGGCAACGTATTTGATCATCCCACACTGTACGGTCTCGGCCGCAGCGCGGATATGATCGTGGAAATTATGGAAGATGAGCTGATTCCCCTGCCGGAAGGCGCGACGCTGGTCGGCCTCCCCAACACCCGTGCCATCGGTATGGATCCGGAAACGGGTGAGATGACGGCGCTCCCGGGAGACGCTCAGGCTGTGGGGGCACTGCTCCCGCAGGGATACACCCGGTTATGCCTGCCCGGCTATGTGAAGACGGACAAGGAATACAAGCTGCCGCTCTTTGGTTACTCGGCTGTCGTGTGGAAGGACGGGCAATTTTACACGACGGGCAGACTGTCGGACGACCCGGAGAAGTGGAACCCGCTGAACTGCGATGTAGAGGAATTGGAGCTCGGCGTGAAGCGCCTGACGGAGAAGTATCCGGAGAACCGGCTGTACCAGCATTTGTCTAATTGTGCGCTCGGTTATGAATGTCTGACCGCATCCAATACCTTTTTGAATCGTTGGGAAGGGGCTGTTCCGGTATCTTACTCTTGTAATGCCGGCTGCTTCGGATGTATTTCAGAACAACCGGATGACAGCGGATTTGTGGCGCCCCAGACTCGGATGAATTTCAAACCGAGGGTGGACGAGCTCGTTCAAATTATGCTGGAGCATTTAAAAACGCCGGAGTCGATCATCAGCTTCGGACAAGGCTGCGAAGGCGAACCCTCCACGCAGGCAAAAATCATCATTGAAGCGATGCGCGAGGTGCGTTCGATCACGGATATGGGATATATTAATATCAACACGAATGCTGGCCTGACGGATTTCATCCGCGGCATCGTCGATGCGGGTCTGGACCTGATGCGGGTGAGCACGATCAGCGCGCTGGACGACCATTACAACGCCTACTATAAGCCGCGTGGTTACACGCTTGCCAATGTGGAGAAATCGCTGAAGTATGCGTCGGACCAAGGCGTTTACACGTCCATCAACTATTTGATTTTCCCTGGCGTCACAGACCGCGAAGAAGAAATCGAGGCGATGGTGGAGTTTGCGCGCCGGACCAATCTGAAGCTGATTCAGCTGCGCAACCTGAACATTGATCCCGAGAGCTATTTGGAATTGATCCCGCCGGCCAAAGGCGAAATTTTGGGGATGAAGCAGGCGATTGAAATTTTTCAAGCGGAGCTTCCGGATGTGGTCATCGGTTCCTATACCCATGTTCCGCCTCCAAGCTTGATCCGCCCGAAAAAGCCGATTCTGTCTTAATCCGGCAGCGCCTGGAACGGGAAGAAACCATTGATTTATAGGCGCGTCCCTGCTATAATGAATTTATGTGTCAACATAACTCTGGGTCCGCCTGAGGCTCAGGGCAAAAAGAGGTGAAAGTCATGAAAACAGAAATTCAACCAAAATACCACGTTACTACGGTAACTTGCGCATGCGGCAACACGTTCGAAACGGGTTCGGTGAAAGAAGAGCTTCGCGTCGAAATCTGCTCCAACTGCCATCCGTTCTTCACTGGTAAACAGAAATTCCTGGATGCTGGCGGCCGTGTTGATAGATTTAAGAAGAAATACGGAATGTAATTGCTGCCTGGCAGCATAGATCCGTTATATTTTTAACAAATGACAATCCCCGGTTCGATGAACCGGGGATTTTTTCTTTAATAAGATCAATATAATTACAATAAACTCCGATCCCGTATTCCGTAAGAAACCTTCCTTTTACGCACCATGCATGGATTCCGCGTCTTAATTGTTCAAGTCGACCGATTGGCCGATTTTTGCCCATACGTTGGTTTTATTAAAGCCGAGGCGCCATAAGGCGATACCTTTCAGATTGTACCGTTTGGCAAGGCCAATTTTGGTGTTCACGGTGTTTTCGTTTTCGCTGGCAAGGTTAACGCCGAGAACTAGTTTGCTGGCAGGCACCTGTTTGAGCGCAAGCTGGATGGCCGCATCCACTTTGTCGTTAGGCTGCGGGTTTTTCTCATCGGTATAGGCATAAGCCATGACGATAAGCTCATCGGCCAGCGTGCCAAGCTTTTTATAATCGTATCCATGAAAAGAACCGTTCAGAGGCGGCAGGGCGATCGACAGCTTCAGGCCCTGGGCGTGAGTAGCGGCCGCTGCTTTTTGAACGAAAGCATTATAGGATGCCTGTACAGTCGCTGCGTCCCCCGTAAGCCCGAGTCCTTCCAAGTCCAGCAGGATGCCTTGGAATCCGTTAGTTTTGGCCGTATCTACCATCTGCTGAATCAGGTTTGCCTGAAGCTCAGGATCCTGGGTCGCCTTCGTCAGTTCCAGTTTGGTATCGCCGGAAAATACCATCAAATAAGGGGTGGTGCCGGCTGCAGCAGCGGAGCTGACGAGGCTCTCCGGCGTCACATCGCCGGCCGCTTGCGGCCATTTGAAATCCTGGCCTGTCGTTGTGAACCGGCCTTGGTCGTCAATGCGGCTCCAGCCAAAGGCGGCTGCGTCGAAGCTTGGAATCAGGCTCGACTCAGAAAACGACGAGATGGCGTAAAAGGCCAGCGTATACATTTTTTCTTGGGGGGACACGATAGTAACGGTATGCGTGGCCTGATCCCAGTTGACGCCGGCGCCGAACTGCTGGCTGAAGAAGCTGAGCGGAATTAGGACACTTCCTCCGGCCATTTGGGGAGCTACGGTCAGCGCCGTTTTGGTCCCGTCTACGGTCGCGCTGCGGCTGCCGACGGTCAGAACGACCTTTTTCGTGGAATCCTTGTCTGTCTTTACTGCTGTGATCTGCTTGGCCGAGGCATTCCACTGCACGCTGATGCCCAGCGCTTCGGAGATAGCCCGGAAGGGCACAAGTGTAGTTCCTTGAACGACTTTAGGTGCAGCCGGGAAAGGCAGCGGATAGCCGTCCAGTACGATGCTGACGGGTGCAGCGGCGCTTGCCGGCTTCTGGCCGATACCGCTCCAGGCAGTGGCTGCAATGAGCAGGCACAATGCGGTTTTGGTTGCTTTATTCATGCGCGATGTTCCTTTCCTTTTTAAATCGTATGTGTAGGATTGGTTGTGGTATAGAACCACTATATCAATAAACGTTTGCTAGATGAATATGGAACGAGAATAATAGATTTATTTTTGAGCGTTTATCCACTTTCTGCCGGGTGGTTGCTTTTTGTACAGGCATGCGATATACTTATTTTCACCGTGCTAGATGGGGAGGTAGCGGTGCCCTGTAACTCGCAATCCGCTGTAGCGAGGTTGAATTCCTGTTAGAGGTATTGTCGATGTGAGGTTTGGTCCCTGCGTGCAATGTTGACGGTTGGGTCCTCCGCAATGAGTACTTGTGAACCTGGTCAGGTCCGGAAGGAAGCAGCCATAAGCAAGATCACTCTTGTGCCGGAGGATAGCCTAGCCCGAGTTGTTACGCAGGGGAGCCACTCGGATCGCAATCATCAATAACAGGTGCACGGCTTAAACTTGACAATTATTTCAGCATCTTTGCCATCAGGTGGTAAAGATGCTTTTTATTTATTCCGGATGTTCCCATGGCGGACTTTCGGTCACAGACACAGGCAGCGGACAGGTAAAACCCTGCTGAAACATGCGTGTTGGACGTTTTGCAAGGCGTCGGATTATAGTATAATGATGAGGCAACGAACCCACGCTTAGTGGAAGTTGAAAGAGGGTAAGCGAAGTGGAACATATAGCGTTGTACCGTGCCTGGCGGCCTCAGTCGTTCCAGGACATGGTGGGACAACAGCATATCATTCAAACGCTGCAGAACGCGATCCGCGAACAGCGGGTTTCCCATGCCTACCTGTTCAGCGGCCCGCGCGGAACCGGTAAAACCAGCGCGGCCAAAATTTTGGCCAAAGCGGTGAACTGCGAGCGTGGACCAGCAGCGGAGCCGTGCAATGAATGCGAATCCTGCCGCAGAATTACTTCGGGTGCGGTGATGGACGTTCAGGAAATTGACGCTGCTTCTAACCGCGGCGTGGAAGAAATCCGCGATCTTCGCGAGAAAGTGAAGTACGCACCGACCGAAGTAAGGCAGAAGGTTTATATTATTGACGAAGTGCATATGCTGACGACAGAGGCGTTTAATGCGCTTCTGAAGACGCTGGAGGAACCCCCTCCGCACGTCATGTTTATTTTGGCGACGACCGAACCGCACAAGCTGCCGGCGACGATTATATCACGGTGTCAACGCTTTGATTTCCGCCGGGTATCCCTGGAGGAGCAGACGGATCGGTTAAGACAGATTTCACAGGAAGAAGGCATTGAAGCGGAGAATGAAGCGCTTCAATATATAGCAAGGCTATCCGACGGCGGGATGCGGGATGCGCTGAGCATCTTGGATCAGATTGCGTCGTTTACCGGCGGTCATGTATCTTATGAACAAGTGCTGAGTATGACCGGTGGGATTGCTTCGGAGCAATTCGGCAAACTTGCACAGGCCATTCTGGAAGGTGACGTGGGCCAGGTGCTCATGCTGGTGGAAGGTTTTATGCAGGAAGGCAAGAGCGCCGATAAATGCATGGAGAACCTGCTGTATTATTTCCGCGATTTATTGATGATCCAGATGATTCCGCAGGCAGACAAGCTCACGGACCGTGTCCTTCATCCGGAAGAATACAAGGAGATGGCTTCTGCCTTTTCCCGCAAGCAGCTGTTCCAAATGATCGATACGCTCAATCATTATCAGAGTGAAATGAAATATGCTTCCCAGCCTCAGACCTTGTTCGAGGTTGCACTGCTCAAGCTGTGCGGCATTCCCCGTGAAGCGGGAGACAGCGATCGTCCTCAGGAGGCGGCGGCCGATTCGGCTGTGATCAATCAGCTCAAGCAGCAGGTCGCTTCTCTGGAGAAGAAGCTCGAGCGCTTCATCAAGTCCGGTGCGGCTCCGGCCGCTGGTAATAGCGGACCATCCAGGCCTGCAGCTCCGCCGGCCCCGCGCATGTCGTCGGCCGCGAAGATTCCGGCGAATATGGATCAGTTTGTAGCAAGTAAGGGAAGTCCTGAATTCATGGAGATCCAGCGCCAGTGGGCTCATATTCTGCAAGGAGTCAAGGAGGAGAAGGTGACGGTCCATGCCTGGTTTATGGACGGCGAGCCGGTTTCCGCGACTGATGACGCCGTGCTGGTTGCCTTTAAAAATAATATCCACCGGGAAACGACCGAGAAGCCGGCCAATAAGCAGGTGATCGAGGGCGTGCTGCACTCCGTGCTCGGCAAACCGTATCATTTGGTTACCATGATGCAGCGGGATTGGAGCACCTCGATGGAAGGGGCTGCGCAGCCCAAGGAAGAGCTGAAGCTTGAGCACGAGCATGAATCGAAGGATCCGAATTCAAAACCATGGATTGATGAGGCGCTCCAGATGTTTGGAGAAGACCTCGTTGTCATAAAAGATTAACCGCACCTTGAAGTGCACTCAATTAATTAAAGGAGAGATGACCCATGAATAATATGAATCAAATGATGAAGCAAGTGAAAAAAATGCAGGAGCAAATGCTCAAGGCGCAGGAAGAGCTTGCTGACAAAAAGGTCGAAGGTACATCCGGCGGCGGCGTGGTTACCGTGGAAATGAACGGCCACAAAAAACTGCTCTCCATTACGATTAAGCCGGAGGCTGTTGATCCGGACGACGTGGAAATGCTGCAGGATCTGGTGATGACTGCCGTGAACGATGCGCTAAGTAAAGCGGACGAAATTGCGAATGCCGACATGGGCAAATTTACAGGCGGAATGAAAATTCCTGGCTTGTTCTAAATTTAAAGCTGAAGGAGATCCTGCGCTTTGTATTATCCCGAACCGATCTCGAAGCTGATCGATGCGTTTACGCGACTGCCGGGCATCGGGCCGAAAACCGCGGCCCGGCTTGCTTTTCATGTGCTGAACATGAAAGAGGACGACGTCATTGACTTTGCCAAGGCCCTGGTCAGCGTCAAGCGGAATCTCACCTATTGTTCCGTATGCTGCAATATTACAGACACCGATCCGTGCCGGATTTGCCAGGATAAAACGCGCGATCCGTCTGTCATTTGCGTAGTGCAGGATCCCAAAGATCTTGTTGCCATGGAGCGGACCAAGGAATTCAACGGTTATTATCACGTTCTTCAGGGAGCCATCTCTCCGATGGAGGGAATCGGTCCCGATGATATTCGGCTGAAGGAACTGCTTACCCGGCTTAGCGATGAGCGGGTCAAGGAGCTTATTTTAGCGACGAATCCGAATATCGAAGGGGAAGCGACGGCGATGTACATTTCGCGGCTGGTACGCCCTTTTGAAATCGTTGTGACGCGTATCGCGCATGGTCTGCCGGTAGGCGGGGACCTGGAGTACGCAGATGAGGTAACCTTGTCGAAGGCATTGGAAGGACGGCGTCAATTGAACTGAAGTTATGCTTAGTGTTAAGTGATCATTTACATTTGAATCGTGCACTTATAGAAGGAGCCTCTTCGGAGGCTTCTTTTTTTGTTCTAAGTTTGTCCCTTTCCCGAATAAGTATGAGAATGGAGACGGTGTGAGGTACCTGTACTTTAGCCGCCCGTAACTTTCGTGGACAAGGGAGGGGTCTGGGACATGACTTGGTTCAAGAGGAATAAATCAGGAATGTCTGCCCAGCAGTACAAAGAGGAACAGGAAGAGAAGTGGATCGTTTACAACGATGTCCAAAATGCTCATGCGGAATGGGAACGCGCTAGGCTGCGGTTTGAGGAGGCACTCGGACAAGATCAAATCGATTATGCCATTTATATGCTGGAAGCAGCGGAGCGCAAGTATCAAATGCATTTGAAGCAAGCCAAAGACATTGGCCTCAACCGCGTGCAAATGATAACAAGGGAAGCATCGGCGGCGGCCAGAGGGATGGGCACCCGGACGATGTCCCATTAATTTAGTGGAGGTAATGTTGTATTTATAACGATTTGATTGGGAGGAGATCGATCCATGACCGTAAAAATGTTGATTTGGGGTGTGCTTGGCGTCTCGCTGTTTCTGCTTCTGTTCATCGTCTTTAAGAAAAAGCTGGGATTTGGCTGGTTGACGATGTTCGGAGCGCATTTGGTGTTGGCGGCACTGGGACTTTACCTGGTAAATTTCTCAGGCTTGATGTCCGAAGTATACATTCCGCTTAATCCAGCAACGATAGGAACGGTAACGGTGTTGGGACTGCCTGGCGTTGCACTTCTTTATGGTTTAAAAATAACTTTAATGGGGTAGTTGACGAGTGGCTGTATTCTGTGGTAAATTAATTCTCGCCCCTTTCGAAAAGGTACAAGCCTGCCCGACTGGCAGGAAGCGAAAGAAAAAAGAAATTAAAAAAAGTGCTTGACGAATTGCTGGGTGACATGATATATTATAAGAGTTGCTGCTGAGATAAAGCAGCGGCGCTGAAAGAGAAGTTTTGATCTTTGAAAACTGAACAACGAGTGAGTATAAACGCGATGGTCTTA
>NZ_JACVTM010000032.1:0-22265 GCF_016624415.1 Paenibacillus sp. S28
GGGGCGTCGGGGCAGCCATTGCAGCCGCACGGGAGGGAGCGCAGACCATGATCGTGGACCGGCAGGGCTTCCTGGGCGGAAACATGACGATTGGACTGCCTTTGCTGGCCTTCCTGGATGCCCAGGGACGCCAGGTCACCCGCGGCCTGCCGCAGGAAATCGTCGACCGCTTGACCCTGCTTGGCGGTTCCTTCGGACACCGGGAATGCCCGCTGCACAATTCGACGACGGTCATCGACCCCAGCTTGATGAAAATCGTCATTTTTGAAAAAATCAAACAGTACGGGGTACAGTCCCTGCTGCACTGCGAAATCATCGGAACAAACGTGGAGGATGGTGAGCTGAAATCCGTTCTCTTAAAAGGAAAAGGCCGGGAAATCGAGGTCTTCGCCGATGTCTTCATCGATGCGACCGGGGACGGCGACGTCGCTTATATGGCGGGCGCCTCGTTTGAGAAAGGGCAGTACGCGAACGGGGAAACCCAGCCGCCTACCCTTATGTTCACCGTTGGCGGCTTTGATCTCGAACGGTTTATGGATTTCCTCGGGGAGCATCCGGAGGAGCTTCGGCACGGATCTTCGATGAAGATCCGTCCAGGCTATACGGCGGAGTTTCTGCGGGCCAGCGAAAATCACGTGTTCGTCGGCTTGAAAAATACGGTTTCCAGGCTCAGGCAGGAAGGCAAATGCCCGATTAGCCGCGATACTATCATCTATATTAATCTGCCCAGAGAGGGGTACATTGCCCTGAACTGCATCCGCATCCTGAATTTTGATGGGACAAAGGTCGAGGAGCTAAGCCGGGGCGAGATCGAATCGCATCTGCAGATCCTTCCCCTGATCGACATGCTGCGCGAGCACATCCCGGGGTTTGAGCACATCTATTTGTCCTCGATTGCCCCGTTTCTGGGCATCCGTGAAACGAGGCGGATCATGGGCAAGCAGATGATCCGCGAAGAGGCGGCCGTGAACGGGGTCATTCCGGATGACACGATCGCGCTCGGCTCGTATATTATCGACATTCACAGCGGTTCAGGCGACTCGACCGTTATCCGGTCGCTGGCCGGCCCTTATGGCATCACGTACGGGGCGACGATCGCCAAGGACGTGAAACGGCTGATGCTCAGCGGCCGCTGCATCAGCGTTGACCCCGTCGTCTTCGGCTCTTCCCGGGTCATGCCCACCTGCATGGCCGTCGGCGAAGGCGTGGGCATCGGCGCCGCTCTGGCTGCGAAGCAGCAAATCCCTCCGGAGGATGTCGATGTCCGGATCATCCGGCAAAAGCTCAGGGAGCACGGCGCCATCCTTTCGCTGGAGGACGTTGGCGAGGCAAGCGGGACGACAAGTTTATGAAATTGCGAGCTTATATCCACATAGGAGGCGATCACGTTGCAGGAAGCACAATTGACTTTTTTTGGCGGAGTAGGCAAATCAGGAGGCGTGCAGGTTCTGTACGGCAAAGGAAAACAGGGGCTGTTGTTCGACTTTGGCGTCGAGCACAGCAGCCTGCTGTTTCCGACCCAAGTAACGCTGTTTGAACCGGTGAATGCGACACCCGGACGCGAGCTGCGCCAGTTTTTGCTGGGCGGCATGACCGCCCCGCTGCCGGAGCTGTACGATGCTCAGCAGATTGAAGGCCTGGATTGGGCCGTGGTTCGGCGGGTCTGGGAAAACCGGGAATTTCCGAACTACGACCGGATTCACCTCTATATTGGACATATGCATACGGACCATATGGCGCTGCTTCCCTTTGCCCATCCGGATCTCCCCGTATATATGAGCCGTGATTCGTATTCCTTGTTCCGCGGCATGGTGGCGGGCCGGCACAGCAAGGATACCCGGGCCAAGATAACAACCTGCGACGACCTGACCGTGGTCGATTTCGGAGAGTTCACGATGCAGGTCGTCGAGATGGATCACAATGCGACCGGCGCATCCGGCATCATCATCGACGACGGCACCCATAGAATTGCGTATACGGGGGACTGGCGCCGGCAGGGCAAGCATCCGGATAAGATCGACCGTTTCATCCGGCTGTGCCAGAGCAGACCGATCGACGTGCTCATTACGGAAGGGACGCGCCTTACATCCGACCCCTCCACCGTTCCGCTGCAGATCACGGAGGAGGCGCTGCTTGTCTCGTTCGCGGAGATCGTTCGCGAAGCGGAAGGGCTGGTGTATCTGCAGTTGTCGCCGCGGGATCTAGAGCGGATGGCCGACATGATCGCGATCGCCGCAGACCAAGGAAAAAGCATCGTGATGGAAGCGTCGCTTGCCGCCGTCTGGCATACGGCAAACCGGGAAGGTGTTCGGATGCTCCATGGACATCCGGCATGTGACGTCCCTGTTCAAGTCATCGATGCGACCATAGCCGATGGCATGGAGGTGCCGTACCCCGCCGTCTCTTTGGAAAAAGTGGCCGAGCGCAAGCAAGAAATGGTCTATTTCTTCAAATTTCCGGACCTTGCGCATATGATTGAATTGGAGACGCTGGGAGGCCTGCAGGGTCAATCGCATTTTATTCAATCGGACTACAGCGTCAAAATCGAGCATGCTGCCGTATCCAAGTTTCTGAACGCCTACGCGATTACCGGCCATTCCCTGTCCAATGGCGGACACGCCCATCCCGAGGCGCTTGCCAGCCTGATCGGCAGCATTGCGCCGAAAACCGTTATTACGCTGCACAGCCGGTTCCCGGAATCGCAGGACACCCGGGGCGTAAAGCCGTATTTTCCGGTAAAAGGGGAAACGGTGTCGGTCTCTTCCATCATGGAAGCCGCGGCAAGCGGCGTAAACCGGTAAGTGTTAGATTCATTCCTGGTAGGACTGGATTACAATCGGAGAAAAGCTTAGGAGGACAAATCGGTGACATCAATTACGTTTGTCAGGCATGGAATAACCGATCATAACATCGAGAACAGGGCGCAGGGGCATACGCAAAATCCGCTGAACGAAACCGGAAGAATGCAGGCTGCGCTCGTAGCCAAGCGGCTGGCCGGGGAGCCGTGGGATCTGTTTATTTCCAGTGACCTGCGGCGCGCCCGGGAGACGGCCGACATCATCGCGGCCGAAATCAAGAAGCCGGTCGATTTCTACGACGTGCGTCTGCGTGAGATGGACCGCGGCAAGATCGCCGATACGACCGAAGCGGAAAGGGTCCAGCGCTGGGGAGCCCGTTGGCACGAGCTGGACATGAAGCAGGAAACGGATGAGATGATGCGGGCCCGCGGCCGAAGCTTTGTGGAAGAGATGGCCGTCAGATTTCCGGGACAAAAAATTCTCGCCGTCACGCACGGCTATTTTCTGGGGCAAACCTTAAAAGAACTGATGCAGGATGAGTCGACGGGCGTCAAGCTGCGCAACACTTCCGTGACGACCATCGTTCTGAATGACACTGCCTGGACCTATTCGCTCTACGACTGCATCAAGCATTTGGAAGTGACCGAGGGCTAGCAGACCGGGACGCGGACAGCGGGGCGCCTGTTATCACCGGCATGCGAAATCGACCGGACGCCGGCGCCTTGCTCTGTCTTCCCCACAAAGGACACCAGAGACCGGTTACAGCCGGTTCAGCTCGCGGTATTTGGATGGGCTCATGCCCATATTTTTGGAGAACACCCGGCTTAGATACAAGCCGTTCTCATATCCGCAGCAGGTGGCAATCTGGTCCAGCGTCATATCGGTATCCAGCAGCAGCTCGGCCACTTTACTGATGCGCAAAGACCGGACAAAGTCCGAAGGAGCGATCCGGAACGACTTCCGGAATCGGCGCGTAAATTGGACGGGACTGAGGTTCAGCGAATCCGACAGCTCTCTCATGCTGAACGGGGTGTACGCGTTCTGGTAGATCCATTCGGCTGCACGGTTCATCAGCACATCGTCCGAGTCGGCCAGCAGCTGCTGCTCATCATGGAGATGCTCTCTTTCCCACACCTCGCAGGCGAGCTGCCAGATGTCGTTCATGATCATGTCCTTGCGCAGCACATGCCGTGGTTCTGTCGCTAAATGCAGCTTTCGCAAATAGGCAAAATTGGAAACGAGGCGTTTGTTGTCAAGCGGGCGCGACAAAAACGTCGGCAGCGGCGGGACGGGCCCCGTCTGCTCCTCCCCCACCATTTCAAAGCCGATATAGTGAAGCGCAAGCGGAGACACCATCTCCCGTTCAAAGGTGAACCCTGGCGGGCAGTACACCAGGTCTCCGGCCCCCGCCTCCCCTCGTTCCTCCCCGATCCGGTAATAAAATTTGCCCGATTCCACGGCAAACAGCACCCAGACGGAGTAACAATCCACATCCATTTCAAACCTTTCCTTACGCTCGAAATATGCATGAGAAACCAGATGCAGCGTTTGATTCCACAAGGTTGTTGTCGTCATCTACGCATCGTTCCTTTGGCCTGAAAGATAGTTTCATTGTAAATGGATTGCAGCAGGGCGTTCAATCTTTATTTTGGCCCGAAAACATACCATGATCGGAACCAATATGATGGGCAGGGGGCTAAAGCATGGGCTTCTGCACAGTCACCCTTTTGCCCCTGGGCGTATGCTGTAGGTAAAAGGAGGGCTGTTCATGCCGCTTTTGCTGCAGTATACGGACATCGAAAATGAAGAGCTTCCTCTGGAAGCCTGGAAGAAAGAGGCCTGCCGGCGGTTTGCGGCCAAGATGACGGACCGGGAAGCCCGGTTCCCCTGCATTCCGGCCACAAGGGCGTTTGCGCTCGGTCATCTCCGTTACGGTTTTGCGCCAAGTCCCTGGGATGATTCGGCAGGGCCGGAGCTCGCAGAGATCATTGCCGAATATGGCAGAGCTTCGCGGTCTTTCGGGGATTACTCCTCTTTGGTTGTTTTTTTCGAGGCGGAGGAGAACGTTAGAGATGTCCTGGCCTATGAAGATGCATTCTGGAACTTGCTGAACCAGGTCAGCCGTTTGGATCGTACGCCGTGGCCGGAGGACATTCCGGAAGATCCGGAACAGGCGCTGTGGGAGTTCTGTTACGATGGCGAGCGGTATTTCGTCTACTGCGGCACCCCGGCACATACATCCCGTCAGAGCCGAAGCTTTCCCTATTTCATGCTGGCTTTGACGCCGCGCTGGGTATTGGACCAGTGGAACGCCTATCCTGAAAAAGCGGCCGAGATCGCTCCCCGGATCCGTGCCCGCCTGGCCGCATACGACACCGCGCCGGCCCATCCGGAATTAAAGCCATACGGATCGCAGGGAAATCTTGAATACAAGCAGTATTTTCTGCGGGATGACGACACCTCGCCGGCCGGATGCCCCTTTCATCGGGCAATAACGGAGCGGGCCGGGAAGTAGAACGGTTTGGCTCTCGATCAAGCAGCAGAACCCCGTGCGGGCTGCGAAATACCAAAAAGAACCTCGGGATCCCGCCCAAGGTTCTTTTTCACAACAGCATCGATTAAAAAATTGTCGGCACCATTCCCCCATCCATACGGATCGGAGCGCCTTTGAAGGCAGATGCATAAGGGCTGCATACAAAAGCAGCCAATCTGCCGATTTCAAACGGCCGGATAAACCGCTGAATTTCGGATTGGGGCAGGCCTGCCGCCATAAATCTCTTCTCTTTTTCCGAGAAGGTCAAATCTTCGTCAGCGTACATCCCCTCAATGATTTGCTGCACATTTTCAGAGAGGGTCGGTCCCGGCATGATCGTATTCACGGTAACCTCGGTGCCCTTCGTCAATTTGGACAAGCTCTTCGACAGAGATAACAGCATCGACTTGGTCACGGCATACTGAGGCATTTGTCCCGAAGGCATCAACGCTTCCTCGCTCGCAATAAAGAGAACCCGCCCATAATCCTGCTTCAGCATGGTAGGCAGATAGAATTTGGTCAGCCCATTGGCAGCAAGAACATTCGTGCGGAAGTATGTTTCCCATACTTCGTCGTCAACGTTCTCATATGGCATGATCTCATAGATTCCCATATTGTTCACCAAAATATCAACCTGGGGGAATTTTTCAAACAAAGCTTCTCTTTGCCCTTTATCTACAAGATCGGCCGTCGCCTTCTGCGGAGAGGTCGCCGGGAAGTTCGCCTTGATTTCATTCACCGTTTGTTCTACCTCTGCATCGTTTCGGCCGTTAATGAGTACATGAACGCCTTCTTTGGCCAGCTCGATGGCAATGGCCTTTCCGATCCCTTTCGTAGATCCTGTAACTAACGCTGTCTTATTGTGTAATCCCATATCCATAACAAAAAACTCCTTTTACTCCGGATAGAGATAATATTACCTGACCAGGAGGGTTCAGTAACTAGCCTGCTGCGCCAACGTTCTTGCTATACGCGCCAATAAAATAACAGAATATCCCGACACGCCGAAGCAAGCCGAGGTTTGGAAATCTATCAATAATCGGGCTCTGCTCGCTGTCCTTCTGCTCACGAGTTCGCACTTACATGTTCAGCACGCCAATGGGATGGCGTATTTCCTTCCCAAAGCCGGAAGGCCCGGTAGAACGAATTCTGGTCTTCGTATCCAACAAGGAAAGCGACCTCTTTAATATCAAGCGAAGGGTCCGCCAAATATTCCCGCGCCTGCTCATGTCTGGCTTGCGTCAGCAGGTGCTTGAAGCTTGTGTTCTCCTCTGTAAGCCGGCGCTGCAAGGTACGGTCGCTCATCCCGAGCTCTCTGGCTACAGCCTGAATGTCGGGGCGCCCTGCCGTGAGGCTGCGCTTCAGAATCCATTTGACCGTCTCGGGGAACGAGCGGCTGCGCTGCTGCTCATCAAGCGACCGGTCCAGCGCGGGAGTCAGAATGTCCAACAGTTCTTCGTTATACGATAGAAAAGGCCGATCCAGATCTCGCAGGTGCAGCGTCAGCCGGTTGCCTGTCGCACCTACCTGGATCCGGCAGCCGAAATAACTTTCAAGGGTCTGAATATCACCCATTGGCTGCGAAAATTCAACGGACCGGGCTTGCACAGGCTGCCCTGTCCCCCGGCGCCCAAGCTCCATGAGGCATGCCAGCGTGATGCCAACCAGCACCGATGGGCCGGACTCTCCGGGACGCAGCCAGCCCAGCTCGATGGTGCAGTGCTCCCCCTCCTCGGAGATGCACAGGCTCTCGGGGGGACACATCTGCTTATACCGGGCCATCCGGTACAGCGCGTCACGGTAATCACGGGCATGATAAGTCGCCAATACAGTCGGCGGGTATTTCGCCGTTTCAAAGACGGTCGCCAGCTGAATGATGCCTTGGGCGACGTCGCCGGCCAGCTCGGAATAAGCCTGCCAAATGGCGAAATATTGGGCCGTGGTGACCTCGGGTTCTGCAATGATCGTAAGCGGGAGTCCTGCGCTGCGGGCAACGTCATGCGGGGCAATCCCGAGTTGACGGAATCCTGACCACAATCCCGGCGGAATTTTTATGCGTTCAGAAATATAGGAGCTCATCGCTGCGGGCCTCCTTTAAGCAGTCGCATTCGTTGTAATCGGATAGGCGACCTTCGTCATGGATGTACGTACAGCTATTATAGTACCTGTCCTTATCGCTCTGAAACCAGCAAAAAGTGACAAATCTTCGACGAACCCCGGTCTAGGCTTTCCAGCCAAGAATGGTTTATGATATAGAAAAAGCCAAATTCAGGAGATATATCATGGATATCGCGAAAAAAGAACTGGTGGTCAACCTCTGCCTTCTCTCCCTTGTTCTAAGCATTTTAAACGGTGCCCTTGTCGTCCATATCAACAATTCGCTGGTATCCGATACCCCATACGTTAGCGGCCCGGGGGATTTCGTCGTGTTTGTGTTCTTCTTTTTGATCCTGTATGGATTTCATGCTGTGGTAAGTTTTTTTCATTTCGCTGCGGCAGCATTCGCAAGAAGATCGCTTGTGACAAGACTTGCTGTTTTTAATGCAGCCGGGTTAGCGTTAGTTGGGGCTATTTATGTTTATATCCAGGATGTAACCGTATTGTTTCTGGTCTCCTCCCTCGGTATTTTCTCCCTAGTTACAGCCGTAATATACCGTAAAAAGGTTGTTGATTAATTAGTGTAGACACCAAAAGACCTGCTCCTATATTGGCAGCAGGTCCCCATGGTATGATGGCCAACTTACTCAAATGGATAACGAAGTCCCCATTGACCTCGGATCCGGTCGAGCAGCTTCATAATCGCCACCGACTCTTCAAGCGGAATGACCGAGCTTTCGGTCCGCCCCTCCGCCAGGCATCTTGCCACTTCCTCGGCTTCAAACGCATATCCGAGCGATGTCCGGTCATCTTCAAAAATCTCTTCACTGCCGTTGACATATAACGCAGCTCTGGTCGCGTTCAAAAAGGAAGGAATGCGAATATACCCTTCCGTGCCGTAAATGCATGCTTCATTGTCCATATTCAGGCGTATGGCCCCGTTCAGCTGTGCGGTTTTGCCTGCGCCATAGGACAGCAGGAGAGAGAACTGCTCGTCCACGCCGGTACTGCCGATCTGAGCGGTACTCGACACTTCCTCCGGTTCAGCCCCAAAGATCATCGATGCAAAAGACACGGGGTAAATCCCGGCATCCAGCAGCGCCCCGCCCCCAAGGCTCGGATTGAACAGTCTGCCTTCCGGATTGACGCCAGCACGGAATCCAAAATCCGCTTTGACGAGCTGAACGTCACCAATCCGCCCTTCATCCAGCCATTCCCTCACTTTACGGATGACCGGAAGAAATCTCGTCCACATTCCTTCCATCAGAAAAACCTTGTTCTCTTTGGCATAAGATACGGCCTCTTCCAGTTCGCCCGCGTTCACCGTAAAAGGCTTTTCGCACAATACTGCTTTGCCCGCCTTCAAACATAGCAGGACGTTTTCCTTATGGGCAGGATGCGGCGTCGCGACATAGATCGCGTCAATGTCCGGATCGTTTGCCAGCTCTTCGTAGCTGCCGTATGCTTTCCCGATTCCATAGTCAGCGGCGAAGCGCGAAGCGCTGTCGAGCTTTCTGGAGCCTACGGCCGCTGCCACCCCATTTTCTGCAAAAGCAAGATCTTTTGTAAACTGCGACGCAATCCAGCCCGTTCCCAAAATACCCCATTGGATCGTTTTCGGCATGTGATTATTCCTCCTCAAAGTTAGATTACGAATATTAGACTATTAGTCATGGGTGATTTCATGACTCTCCAGTTTTCCGTTTGCATCGAACTGCAGTCTAAATAGAAGATCATCAACCCCTAAACCCGCTCTTCCCAAATAGTAAACAAACTGAGGAACGGGGCTCGTTATCCTTTGCTCAGGCTCTCCCAATAAACTGATAATTTCGTCCTGTGTCATTCCTTTAAGGTCACTTTTTGCCAACAAATCTTCGACCATACGGTTCCGCTTCCCTGGTTGATCGATCCAAGCATCCGAACTAAACTTATTTTGACATGCGCTTAGACAAAGCATCAGCAACAAAGAAGAGATGAGCACCAGCTTTTTCATCTTCTTTCACTCCTTGAACCCAACTGGTGAATCCGGATTTCCTTGAACATGCGAAACCATTTGATACTAGCTGCATGAACGATAATGGCTATTCCTCATTTCCAAGAAGCTCCCCCAGTGAAACGGGAAATAACGGTTTGATCAGCTCGAGCACCGCTTTCGCGTACTTCTGGATTTCTTTTTGCGCATCATGCTCCAACCGTTGAGACAAGAAGTGAGCGACGGATTGGACCGACGCCGTCCAGTACCAGCGTACATACATCCCGTAAGCGGGAAGGAACAACCGGGCCTGTTCCGCGCAAACGCCGTCCGCCAGGGCGGCTTCGTACTTGGAAATGCCCAGCTCCACATAATCCATCAGTTCTTGGGTATGCTTCACGCCAAGCTCCCAATCCACCTCTCCGCCGCTGCCCTGCTTGGAGTTTTCCGGTTGGGACCTCCACTCGCCTGCCTTGGGGATATAAAATGCGGGGTCCTCTGTTATGTATCGCCGGCTTGATTCGTTCCATGCCTCCAAACTGTCGCCGGTCCCCTCATAATGCGCGGATCCGACCACGTATTTCCACCATTGTCTGGCAACCATAAGAGGGGCATACACCTCAAATTGGACGAGGGCATGGCGAAAAGGCGAAGTATGTCCTTCGCGGGCAAGGAACTTAATGAGCCTCACGTCACGGTCGTTCAACTCCAACGACTGCTTGGCATAGGAGACACGGGCGGCATTGACTACGGTTAAGTCCGAACCCATGTGATTGACCAAACGTACATATCCCTGATCCAGCACTTCGGTGGTCGACATGAACAAGTCCTCCCTGAGACAAATATGGGTTTGTGGGATAACATCACCCTACCATACACCCATTATTCTAATAATGGTTTTTAGTCTAGCCGATAACCGGCTATTCGTCCATGCTTAAAATAGACGACTCACGTACACTAAACCATCTTTATAGGGAGGTGTCGTTGTTGAGTTGTCCGGATAAAAAAAAATCGTGCAAAAAGAAAACCGCAATTGTGTGCCATCCAAAAGAAAAGAAAAAGAAACGACGTGTTATAGTTATAAAAAAAATAGTTCGGGTACCGTGTCCCCCGCCTAAAGGTCAGCAATTACTAAAAGGACTTGCGGGAGCAATTGCAGAAGCCGGGCCTCAAGGACTTGCCGGAGCTCTGGGACCCCAAGGACTTGCAGGACTTGTTGGAGCAATAGGCGCACTTGGACCTGAAGGAATTGCAGGTGCACTCGGACCTCAAGGAATAGCAGGGCTTGTTGGAGCGATCGGCGCACTTGGACCCGAAGGACTTGCAGGTGCACTCGGACCTCAAGGAATAGCAGGACTTGTTGGAGCGATCGGCGCACTTGGACCCGAAGGACTTGCAGGTGCACTTGGACCTCAAGGAATAGCAGGACTTGCAGGAGCGATTGGCGCACTTGGACCCGAGGGGCTTGCAGGTGCACTCGGGCCTCAAGGACTAGCAGGGATTGCAGGTGCAATTGGCGCAGCTGGATTGGCAGGGCCAACAGGACCCGCAGGACCGGCAGGAGCAACGGGTCCAGCGGGACCCGCAGGGCCGGCGGGTGGAGTATTAGGCTTTGCAGATTTTTTTGCCTTAATGCCTCCTGATAATGCAGCAACTGTTGCCCCCGACACGGACGTCAGCTTTCCACAAGATGGTCCAATCAGCGGGACTGCGATTACCCGTGTAAATGCAAGCTCATTTAACTTGGCTACTATTGGAACTTATCAGGTTTTGTTTCAGGTAGGTGTAAACGAACCGGGTCAACTCATTTTAACACTCAACGGCGCTGACCTGGCTTATACCGTAGTCGGGCGTGCTACAGGCACTACCCAAATCGTAGGCATGGCCCTTGTGCAAACAACGGTCATCAATTCAGTACTCACAGTTCGAAATCCAGCTGGCAATGCCGCGGCACTCACGATCACTCCATTAGCTGGAGGAACAAGACCCGTTTCGGCACATCTTGTTATTACACAGATTGCATAGAGTAAAAGAAATACAAACTACAGGAAACGATAACTCAGTAAACACCAACAGGCTGCCGATATCCATTTTCGGCAGCCTGTGCTTTCCCAATCAGACATGAAACCATTACAGATGGCTCTGCCGGCGCTGGCGATACTGCCCGGGGGAAATCCCCGTACGGTCCCGAAACAGCCTCCCAAAGAAGCTCGCGCTCGGAATCCCGACCTGCTCCGCCACCTCCTGCACCGTCAACGACGTCTGCTCCAGTAGAACCATCGCCTGGCTGATCCGCAAATGCTGTACATACTGAAGGGGCGTCATGCCCGTATACTTTTTCAGGCAGCGGGTAATGTGGTCGAATTGAAAATGCAGCGCCTCCTCAAGCTCCTCCGAGCGAAAAGGCTCATTCCAGCTGCGCTGCAGATAGCTGACCGTCTCCCGGGCGAGAGCGGCCGATCGCGAGCCCGGCCTGCGCCCTAAATCCGCCTGCAGCAGCTCCAGCAGGTCGCAGAACAGCACCTGCAGCTTCAAGGAGTGCTCCACGGCAAAACCGCGATGCAGTTCCACCATCCGGTCCAGCAAAGGCTGGAGCAGGTGAAAAGGAGCATCGCCGAATTTGGGCAGATACATCGTTTGCTCTGCCGGATGCTCGTCGCTGTCCTGCCCTTGAGGGAGCATCGCCGACCAGGGAATATCCTCTGCCTCCATCCGGCGAAGGGGCTCCGGGTGCCGGAAGTGCACCCAATACACCGCCGTCGGCTCCGAGCAAGCCTGAGTGCCCGAATGGGTACGTCCCGGCTCGAGCAGCAGCAGCTGGCCGTCCTGAATGACATATTCGGTATCGTCTTCCCGCAAATACATGGCACCTTTCTTTACCAGAATCAGATCGTAGGCGTCAAAGCTGCGGGTCTGATGCCGGCTTCCAGGCGCCCATACGGCGCGCCCGACGGTCAGATGCGACGGCAGCGGCGGAATCGCCAGCTCGAGGCATTTCATGGGCTTCCTCTACCTCCTGCACAAGTCGATATCGTGGCAGATCATTCTTATCATTAAATTCATCCTAGCATAATATGCTGTTTCGGTCATTTTTCAAAAGTCGATATCGGACAGAACAAAGTCGCTATTCCGTATGGAAGCGGTATCAATTTTCCTTTACCTTAGGGGTATGTGCAAAGCCGTTTTCAAATCTCTGCTTATTGAATGGAGGAACATCTACCATGCGTATGCGCCAGGTTCATCTCGACTTTCATACGTCCGAAGCGATTCATCCCATCGGCTCCCGCTTCAGCAAGGAACAGTTTCAGCAGGCGCTGAAGCTTGGCCATGTGGATTCGATCACCGTTTTTTCCAAATGCCATCACGGATGGGCATACCATCCCTCCGAGGCGAACGTCACGCATCCGGGACTGTCCTTCGACCTGCTCGGTGCCATGATTGAAGCCGCCCACGAAATCGGGGTACGAACTCCTGTCTACCTGTCCGCCGGCCTTGACGAGAGGCTTGCCGTGCGGCATCCCGAATGGCTGATCCGTGAACGCTTCAGCCGCGAAGGCGACCTGTTCACGCCGGGATACCACCAGCTCTGCCTGAATACGCCTTATCTGGACATACTGCTGTCCCAGATTGAAGAGGTCGCGCAGCGTTATGATGCCGACGGCATTTTTCTGGACATCGTCGGGGTGCGGGAGTGCTACTGCGCCACCTGCGTAGCGGCGACCCGGGAGCAGGGGATCGACCCGCGAGACAAAAGCGCCATGCGCCCGCTCTGGGAGCAAACCTACGCCAATTACACCAGCCGCGTTAAAGAAACGGTGCATCGGCACAAACCGGGACTGCCGATCTTCCATAACGGCGGCCACATCCGCCGCGGACGCCGCGACCTTGCGCACATGAACTCGCATCTCGAGCTGGAGTCGCTGCCGACCGGGGGCTGGGGCTACGACCACTTCCCGCTGTCCGCCCGCTACGCCCAGACGCTGGGCATGCCGTTCCTGGGCATGACCGGCAAGTTTCATACCACCTGGGGCGAATTCGGCGGCTATAAGCACCCGAACGCCCTGCGGTATGAAGCCGCGCTCAGTCTGGCGAACGGCGCCGCCTGCTCCATTGGGGACCAGTTGCATCCGCTGGGCGCGATGGATGAAGCCACCTACCGGCTGATCGGCGCGGCCTATGCCGAAGTCGAAGCCAAGGAAGCGTGGTGCCGTGACGCCGTCAACGTCGCCGACGTAGCGCTCCTGTCGGTGGAAGCGGCCGGCACCCATCAGGCGACCGGCGGCCACGACAGCTTCACCGGCGATCCGGACGCCGGCGCGGTGCGCATGCTGCTGGAAGGGCATATCATGTTCGACGTCGTCGACCTGGAAGCCGACTTCAGCCCGTATGCCGTCCTGATCCTGCCCGACCGGATCCGGGTCAACGATGCGATCCTGGCCAAGTTGGACAGCTTTTTGGCCGGCGGCGGGCGCATCCTTGCTACCGGCGAATCGGGCCTGAAGCCGGACGACAGCGAATTTGCCATCGACTTGGGCGTTCGTCACGCCGGCGTCAATCCGTTCCGTCCAGACTACTACCATCCGCAGCATCCGCTCGCGAGCCTGCAGGAATCGGCGTTTATTTTCTATTCGGAGGGGCAGAAAGTGACGCTTGCCGAGGGGGGAACCGAGCTTGGCAAACGTGAAAATCCGTATTTTAACCGCGACGCGTTCACGTTCTGCTCCCATCAGCATACGCCGAACAGCGGAGAGTACGGCGGGCCGGGCATGGTGGAGCATGCGAACGGAATTTATATCGCCTGGAACGTGTTCGAAGATTATGCTTCCAAGGGAAGCCTCGTTTTAAAGGAAACCGTCCTGTACGCGTTGAACCGTCTGCTGCCGGAGAAGACGCTGCGTACGAACCTTCCCGCGCAGGGCGTAACAACGGTTCAGCATCAGCCGGACCAGAAGCGTTATGTCCATCATTCGCTGTACGCCTCGCCGGTGAAGCGCGGGCGTAACATTGAAGTGATCGAGGACCTGCTCCCGATCCGCGGAACGACCGCGGAGCTGCGGATTTCCGAGCCGGTCACCGGCGTATACCTGGCGCCGCAGATGACGCCTATCGACTTCCGGCAGCAGAACGGCCTCGTCACGTATGAGCTGCCGGAGTGGCAGTGCCACCAAATGGTCGTTCTGGATTACGGCCAGCCGGAAGGGAACTAGCAGGACGACAGCCTGTCTCTACCCGAGACACACGCCCACATCTCATAAACACATGCTTCTCTCAAACGCACGCGTACTTGCAACCACACACGCTTGCTCGAAACGAAACTACACGCATACTCGGACATACAGGCTTACGCGTAACCCTATGCTCACGAATAAGCACAGTACAGATACGCGTAAACACATACTTACGCAAAAATACAAGCGGTGGCGAACTACATGTTTATGCTTTCGCCTAAACCCATGCTCACTCGCAAACCAAAAAACCCGGAGCGCTTCTAAGCTGCCCTGGGCTTTTTTAGCCTTATTTCCGGCCGAAATCCGCCTTGATCTCGCCCCATTCCTCGGTCTTCCACTTCACGATTTTGTTCTCGTACTTGTTCTCGTGCAGCCACTGTACGGCGCGGTCCGTCAGCTCCCAAATCTTCCGCGTCTTCTCGGTACGGGCCAGCGTCGTTGCCGGTTTCTTGTTGCGCACCCAAGCCAGCGCCGTCTTCGAGTCGGTGTAAATGGTCTTCTTGCTGCCCTTCTGCTTCAAATACGCCAGCGCATGGACGATCGCGATAAATTCGCCCAGGTTGTTCGTTCCATTTTCAACCGGTCCGACATAGAACAGAATTTCCCCGGTCCGCGTATCGACGCCTTTGTACTCAACTGGGCCGGGATTGCCGCGCGTACCGACATCCACCGAGATGCTATCGTAATCGATCTCTTCCATCGAGGATGCCGACGCAGACGGCTTGCCGGATTTGGCTGCTTTGGACGTATAACCTCCGGCTGAGCCCGACGCCTTGGCTTTGCCCCAGTTTTTCTTCCATCCCCCCGCATAAGCCGCTTCCGCCTCCGCGCGCGATTCGTAGGACTTGTATTTGGCGTCCGTATACCCGTTTACCTGAGCCTGGCATTCCGGCCAAGACGTATAGATTCCCGGCTTATGCCCTTCCCAGACGACGTAAAATTTTTGCTTTGCCATAACTAGAATTTGCTCCTATCTGCTTCTGCATCTTTTTCCCCATCTACAGTTACGTTCTTCCAAGCAGACGGCTATTGCGCCAGACCCGTTCCTTCGAACGCCCGGATGGCTTCCTTGATTTCCTCCGGCAGCGGAGTGCTCTTCCCGCTCTTCGTTTCGATCAGCACGACCGCGCCGCGTCCGGCCGCCTTCAGTGCTCCTGAAGCGACGACGGCATACTCAATGTCCAGGGAGGAGCGTCCGATCGACGCCACCCGCACATGTAGCTGCACCGGATCGCTGCGGTACATTTGGGCGAGATATTGGCATTCGAGGTCGGCAACCACCATCACCTTCTCCTCGCCAAACAAGTCGGCAAACAGCCCGAGCTGCTCGAAGTATTCGATTCTGCCCTGTTCAAAATACATAAAATAGCTGACGTTATTCACATGTCCAAGCATATCCGTCTCGCAGTAGCGCACCTTGATCGGGATTGAAAAATGAAACTTTTGCAGCCAGCCTGCAGCATCCGGCTGAATAAAGCTTTCCCTCTTCATGAAAATGTCTCCTTTGCGGACCCGCTATTCCCCTGCCTGTCGTACAAGTACGTGAGATCCCCCATCGGCTTGACGGCTTGGCCGGATCAGGCCCCGATTTCCGGCTGTCTGATGCCCATTATAGCAAAAAATGCTTCCCCCGTTCAGCAATTATCGCGGCGACAGCCCTTTTCTCCGCGTCGTATGATTTAAGGAAATCGTCAGACGGGGCCAGTGATCAGAGCATCCTGGGGACGTTATCCGCTGCCGTTTCTACGGCTCAGGTATTGACAGGATCGTGATTTGTTTTAACATGTGAAGAACAGCATGTATCCGACTGCGGATCAAGAGAGAGAGGGAACCTGATGATCATTGATATCGAGAACATTACGTGGAGAAGCGGGCAGCATACGTTAATGAAAAATGTAAGCTGGCAGGTGAAGCCCGGCGAGAATTGGGCGCTGCTGGGCCTGAACGGCTCGGGCAAAACGACGCTACTGAACATCGTCAACGGTTATATTTGGCCGTCCGAGGGCTCGGTCAGTGTGCTGGGGCACCGCTTCGGGGAAGTGGACCTGCGCGAGCTGCGCAAATCGATCGGCTGGGTCAGCAACTCCTTTCAGGAGCGTCTGTACGGATCGGACCGCACCCAGAACATCGTCGTCAGCGGTAAACACGCCACGGTGGGCCTGTACGACAAAACGAGCGATGAGGACTTCGACCGTGCCCGCGAGTTGATGGAAACGATGAACTGCGGCCATTTGTGGGACCGCGAATACCGCACCTGCTCACAGGGCGAAAAGCAGAAGCTGCTCATTGCCCGCGCGCTGATGGCCGAGCCACGCATACTGATTTTGGACGAGCCGTGCAACGGGCTGGATTTGTTTTCCCGGGAAAAGCTGCTGGACAGCATCCGGGAACTGACCCTGCAGCCAAACGCACCGACGCTCATTTACGTCACGCACCACACCGAGGAAATTTTGCCGGCGTTTAGCCACGTACTGCTGATGAGACGCGGCGAGGCGGTCTGCAGCGGGCGGACCGAGGACGTGTTGACCGCGGACACGCTCAGCGACCTGTTCGAATCACCGGTGGAGGTTGACCGTCACGGAGACCGGGTATACGTGCGCGTAGCGGAATAGGCGCTGCGATTACAAGGCGGATCGCAAAAGGAGGGCTTCGTTGATCGAAGTTCCTCCTTTTTTATGCTTGCACCAATCGAGAGCTTGTCCGGCTTCGCCCAGCATAGTTTAGCGAATAAACCTGATGACATCCGGCTCAAAGTTCCCGCTCTGTAAGCCGATATACTAGTAAGGAAATGATTTCCTGAACATTGGTTTATATTTCGAGACAAAGGGGATATTTTTGCAGCATGAAAAAATGGTTAACCGTAGTACTCATCATGTGCCTTACCTGGGTGTGCCTTGCGCCATCCGCGCCTGCTTCCGCCGCTTCGGCCGTCAAAAACGTCGTGATCGTCGATGCAAAAACCGGCTATTCCTTCCTGCCGGTCCGCTCCTTGACCGAGTTCGAAGGCGTAACCACCCAGTGGAACGACGCCGCCAAGCAGCTCGACATTTTCCAGGGCAACCATCGTCTGACGCTTCACCTCGCGCAGAAGTCCGCTACTTTAGACGGCGCTAGCCTCGCCCTTGCCGCCGCCCCGTTCCGCGAGAACGGCTCGGTTTATGTACCGCTGTCGCTCATCGTCAGCAAGCTCGGCGTTGAAGCCAGTTGGCAGAAGGACGAAGCAGCCGTCAAGCTGACCAGGGAAGGAGCGGAACAGTATCTCCCCTACGTTACCCGAAACGTGGGACAAGCCCTGAAAAACCCGATCGTGAGCGCACGCCAAACGTATAAAGTCGGCGGCAGATCGTTTTCCGCCCAGACGGTGACGATCGACCTGCTGCATCCGAAAATTCAGCTGGATGTCGTACTCGCCGGGAATACCCCCGGCAAGGTCGAAGACCTCTCCAGCATCGCCAAGCGCAGCGGCGCAAAGGTGGCCGTCAACGGCACCTTTTTTGACGCTTATACCAGCGGCGCCTACAAGGCTCCATACGGCTATATCGTGAGCCATGGCACCGTCAAGATGCCAAGCCCCGGCGACAAGCGGTCCATCTTCGCTTATGACGCCAACCACTTGGCGCGGATCATCGCCGGTCCTGATTTTGGCCAAGCCTTTGAGCAGGGATGGATCGATGGCGGGCTTCAGGCCGGGCCGCGGCTACTGGTGAACGGCAAAGTTTCGCTGAACGTGAAGAAGGAAGGCTTTAAGGATCCGAAGATTCTAACCGGTGGAGGCGCCCGCAGCGCGCTCGGCCTGACCCGGGATCACCGGCTGATCCTGCTGACCACCGGGGGAGCTACCATTCCCCAGCTGGCGGAAATCATGAAGAAGGCCGGAGCCTACCAGGCCATGAACCTGGATGGCGGGGCTTCCAGCGGTTTGTACTATAACGGCAAGTACCTGACCGCTCCCGGCCGGAAAATCAGCAATGCGCTTGTCGTGAAACTTCAATAAGACGGGGGGCCCTGCCCTGCCTATCGGAAATAGCCTGAAGCGAATACGCTTCAGGCTATTCGTTTTTAAAACATAAAAATACCCCCAGACCGTTTTTCAACGGACTGGAGGTATGGAGTCAATAACGGAATTATTCGGCCGTTACGGCCTTGCCTGGCTTCACGTTCGCATTCCCCGACGGCGCGTTTGCTTCCGGTGTCTGGTTGGTGGAGCGAAGCGGCAGTTCTTTCAAGAAGAACACGAGCACCAGAGCAACGACAAGCACCAGCGTACCTGTAAGGAACACGGTGGACAGCGTATCGCCCAGCGCGTGCCGGATGCTGTCGATCATTTGCACGAACAGTGCTCTGGCTTGCTCAGGCAGGCTCGCTTCCGTCTTTTCGACCAGCGGCTTGTTCATGAGCGTCTGCGGATTGGCGAAGGCGAGCATGCCTTGTGCCGTCTTCGGATCCAGAGAACTGAAGTCCGGAGCACTCGGCGACTGCAGCGCTTCTTTCAAATGTTTCGTCAAACTGTTCGACATAACCGTACCCATCACAGCGATACCGATCGTACCGCCAAGGTTACGGAACAGCTGTGTCGATGCGGTAACGACACCGAGCTCCTTATGCGACACCGCATTTTGCGTTGCCAGCGAGAAGACCGGCATCCCGAGGCCCAGGCCAATACCGAAAATGATCGTGCTGACGATCGTCATCGCGATGTTATCCATAAAGATCATCAGGCCCATGCCAATAATCATAACCGGCATCCCGATCAGGGCAAAGCGCTTGTATTTCCCGATTTTGGCGATCAATTGACCGGTAATGGCACTCGTGATGACCATACACAGCGACATCGGAAGCGTGACGTAACCCGCATAAGTCGGAGAAATAGCCAGCACGCCCTGCACGTAGAAGGAAATATAAATCATGGCTCCCATCAGGCCAAAGTTCATAATAAAGCCGATCAAGTTCGAGACCGTCACCACGCCGTTTTTAAACAAATGCAGCGGGAGAATCGGTTCCTTCACCAAGGTTTCCACATAAATAAAAATGAGTGCAGATACAACGGTTGCTCCAAGGAGACTAAGAATCTGCCAAGAGCCCCATTCGTACTCGGTCCCCGCCCAGGAAAAGGCAAGAAGCAGCGGAACGATCGTCGTCGTCAGGAACAAAGAACCCACGTAATCGACGCTCTGTCCGTGCTTGCGGTCCACTTTCGGAAACAGCGTCAGAATCATAATAAAAGCAACAATGCCAAGCGGCAGGAAAATCCAGAACAGCCAGTGCCAGTCGATATGATCCACCAGATAACCGCCAAGCGTCGGTCCCAGGACACTGGAGAAACCGAACACCGCCGTCATGAGGCCCATCCATTTACCGCGTTCGCGCGGAGGAAACAAATCCCCTACCGCCGTAAAGGCCGTCGATTGGATGATACCAGCGCCAATCCCCTGAATCCCGCGATAAATGATGAACTGGTACACATTATCCGAAGTACCGGTTAAGAACGCGCCTAACATGAAAAATAGGATCCCGATCAGAATGAACGGCTTGCGTCCAAACATATCCGACAATTTACCGACCAGAATCGTCGCAATCGTCGAAGTTAACAAATAAATATTAATCGTCCATGTATAGTAATCCATACCATCCAGGATCGCGATAATACGCGGCATCGCCGTGCTTGTGATCGTCTGGTTAATGGCCGCAAAAAACATCGCCGCCATAATCGCGATCATGATGGTTACTTTACGCTTCAGCGTTAAATGCTCCATGTACCTCTTTCACCTCTATGCTTCATGATGATCTATATTCAAAAGCATTAATGAGAAGATCCTTCTCAAATGCTGTACATCCTCTTCGGACAACATTTCAAAGAACACTGTAATGATTTCTTGCTGGTCCTCAACGATTTGCCCGATCGTGGACATCCCTTTCTCTGTAATGGAGGTATACACGACCCTCCGGTCGTTCTCGGCCCTTTCCCGGTTTACATAACCCGAAGCAAGGAGCTTATCCGTCAAACTCGTTATGGCGGGAGACGTCAGGCCAAGCATTTCGGCCAGTTCGGATACCTTCTGTGGGCCCCGGAGCTTCAATGCATATAATACCTGAAACTGGGGAAAAGTCAGATTATACTGCTTGGCGCTGTTTTTGTTCCATTCATGGGACATACTTTTCAGCAGCGACCGGAACATCGCCGCCACTTCAAACAATTGTTCATTTCTGGACAAACGGTTGACCTCCTTGGCGTGGTATGGATCTGTGACCATCCGCGTCGTATTGCCGCAGTTACATTAGGACACTAATTAATTATTTGTTAATAGATAAATTTTTAATCAATTAGTAACTTAATCATTAAATACTTAAGTAATATTACGCCTCTGCGGCCGGATAGTCAAGAGGCTGCTTTTGGGAGACTTGTCCTTTTTTTTGCACTAAAAAGAGGTCCTCCCCTTTCTCGATTGGCTCCTATTTTTCTAAAAAGTGTCTTCTCAACAAAAAAAGCCACCCTTTGCAAGGGTGACTTTTTTGTCGATATTCGTCGTGCCTTTCGGCTGTGTATCATCGACGGATCTCGTTTCCGTTTGACAACAGAGACCGTTTCCGACTCTATTATTCCGGCTTAGGGTAATTGTGTGTTTTCAAAAATTCAAGCGCGTTGTACACCATTACCGCTGCTTCAGACCGGGTCACTTGATCTTGGGGACGGAAGTTGCCGCTGCTGTCCAGGTCGGCAATCCCCCAGGAGAGCGCCCGCTGAATAGCCCCTTGATACTCAGGAGTCATTTTGCTGTCATCCGCGATGTCTTTGGGTACCAAATTGATCATCGGCAGGTTGCCCTTCTTTTCCACCGTCTCGATCAAATACTGCGTGAAAGCTTCACGAGTCATGCCTTGACTAGGCTCAATATCAGCCGGCAGGGCGATGCCGTGGTTGGTAACCGTAAGAAAAGCTGGAGCAAACCAAGCGCCTGCCTTCACGTTGGTTAGGGATGCGGTTTCGCTTCCCTCGGCTGCCTTCGTGACCGGCACATCAGCCAGCACGTTTGCCAGCAGCTGAACGCCTTCCGCGTTCGTCAGCTGTGCCTGCGGCCGGAAGGCCGATTCACTGTCGCCCTTCAGCAGCTTTTGCTGCTGGAGCGCAGCGATTTTATCGGCACCGGCGACTCCCGCCAAATCCGTAAAGCCCTCTCCTGCCGCGAACACGGACCCGCCGATCGCCAGGGATAATGCCAGGGCTGCAACACTTCCTGATACAACTTTCTTCTTCATCTAGCTACACCTTCTTCGAGAAAATTTGGTCTTGTCTTTCCTACAGACGCAAAGAAAATATGGAAGGTTGCACCATGGGAAAATCTTCGGATTAGTCCCGCCGTAGAGGTAGATTTTGACGCGCTTCCTGAATGGGTTCCTTCAGTGTAGCCGGCACGGACGGTCGTACCCACGCTCCGTAGGTTCTCTCCCACACTACCGCTCCATAACAAAAAAACGCCTTTCGGCGTTATGTTTTATGTATGGAGCGGGTGATGGGAATACTCAACATCTCGATTAAAAAGCGGACCTTCGGCCCGCCACAGAAGTAGATGTTGACGCGCGTCCTGAACGGGTTCCTTCAGTGTAGCCGGCACGGACGGTCGTACCCACGCTGCATGGGT
>NZ_JACVTM010000033.1:0-21261 GCF_016624415.1 Paenibacillus sp. S28
GACGCGCGTCAACATCTACCTTAGTGGCGAGCCGAAGGCTCGCTGTTGGATAAGAATGTTGAGTACCGTCCGTGCAGGCTCCCTTTTTTATGCTATATTTTTCCTTGCTTTATCCAAGTCCAAATTCGATATGAACCAAACAAGGCCGCAAATAGTATAAGAAGCAGCATGAATACCCAAATGCCAAGTCGATTGATATCTCTTAGACCATCTGCATTAATAAGTACAAAGGTTCCAACACCTATAAAAAGAAGATACATAAAAACGTTTGGAATAATCCAGACAATCCTGAGTTTTATGTTTTTATTGTTCAACATCTCCACCTCCATATGACACCATCTTACGAGCTTTAGAGTAATCTGGATATTATAAAAATTAGCTTCTTACATGCTTCTGCACGGCGCGCGTCAACATTTAACTTGAGGGCGAGCTGAATGTTCGCTGTTGGATTGGGATAACATAAAAGCCGGAGATCTATTGGATCTCCGGCCTTTTCTGTATTTCGGTTACAGCGTGACGCGAGCGTGGCCGAGAAAATGCATGACGGCGGCGAAGCCTGCGCCGATCATCGTTCCCCGGCTGCCAAGCCGGGAGAAGGTGATCTCGAGCTGCTGCTTATGGTAAGGCAGCGTCCGCTCCGCGACGACCGCCTGCATCGGCCCGGCCAGCCAATCCCGGGCTTCGGACAGCGCCCCGCCGATCACGATGAGCTCGGGATTGAAACTGTTGATGAGGTTGGTTACGCCGATGCCCAAATATTTGCCCATCTGGGTGAATTGTTCCCGGGCAGCCTCGTTTCCCTCGGCAGCCAGGCGCACCAGCTCCGGCGTATTGTGGGCCGGCAAGGCAGTGCCGGCCGTATCGTACGTTTTCTCCGAGGCGTAGAGCTCCCAGCAGCCCCGGCTTCCGCAGGTGCAAGGCCTTCCGTCGGCCTCGATGCACATATGGCCGGTCTCACCGGCATAACCCCGTGCACCCTTGTACAGCTCACCGCCGATGATAATGCCGGAACCGATACCCGAGCCCGCACTGATGTAGAGCAGGTGGCGCACATCTTTTGCTGCCCCGAAGTTCAGCTCGCCTTGCGCCCCGGCGTTAGCCTCGTTATCAATGGTGACAGGCACCGAAAAGGCTTCCTCCAGCAGCTGTCGCAAATGAACCATTTCCCAGCCGAGGTTGGGAGCAAATAGAACGATCCCGTTCTCATCCACCATGCCGGGCACGCCGACCCCGATCCCGACGGTGCCGTATGGCGTGTCCGGTGCTACTTCCATAAGACTGGAGATTACCTTCTTCATTGTCTCAAGCACATAGGACAGATCGTGACGCTCCAGCGCATGATCCAGCTCCTCCAGTACATTGCCTCCCAGATCGCACAGCACGGCCGTCAGCTGCTTCACCCGCAGCTCAATGCCGATGACGGTGCCGGCCATCGCGTTAAAATGCAGCAGCAGCGGCTTGCGCCCGCCGCTGGACTTGCCCGGCCCGACTTCGGTGACCAGCTGCTGCTCGCACAGCTCGGCTACCAAATTGGAGACGGTCGCCTTGTTAAGGCCGGTCATTTCCGATACCCGGGCTCTGGAGAGGGTGGAGGAATGCTTGCGGATCGTGTGAAGCACAAGCGAGCGGTTTATTTTTTTGACCAGAGCCTGGTCGCCGGTAACTTTCATATATGTCGCACATCCTTCGAGTAATCCCATTAGCACATAATCAATTAGTCTAGAGCCAACCGCGGCAAAAAGCAACCCGAAATCACCTTTTAAAAAAACTTTGTTTAACCAATATACAAAGTTGATCGAATGTGTTACTATGTTCCTGTAAACGTTTGCGACAAGCAAATTTTGAGGAGGATTATACATGGCATATTTTGAGAACGTTGGGAAGATCGCTTATGAAGGAAGCCGTTCGACCAATCCGTACGCGTTCAAATTCTATAACCCGCAAGAAGTGGTAGCAGGCAAAACGATGGAGGAGCATCTTCGCTTTGCGATGGCTTACTGGCATACGCTGACAGCCGGCGGTTCCGATCCGTTCGGCACAGAGACCGCTGTCCGCAGCTGGGACAAATATGACGGCATGGACAAGGCCAAAGCCCGCGTGGAAGCCGCTTTCGAATTTTTGGACAAAATGAACCTGCAGTTCTTCTGCTTCCACGATATTGACATTGCACCAGAAGGAAGCAGCCTGCGCGAGTTCTACAGCAATATCGACACGATCGTCGATCTGATCAGCCAAGGCATGAAGACCTCCGGCAAGAAGCTGCTGTGGAACACGGCCAATATGTTCACAAACCCACGCTTCATGCACGGTGCCGGATCGACCTGCAACGCGGATGTGTATGCCCATGCTGCAGCCCAAGTCAAAAAAGGCCTCGAAGTAGGTAAACAGCTCGGTGCGGAAAACTACGTATTCTGGGGCGGACGCGAAGGGTATGAAACCCTGTTGAATACGGACCTCAAGCTTGAAATGGACAACATGGCCCGCCTCTTCCATATGGCCGTTGATTATGCGAAGGAAATCGGCTTTGACGCCCAATTCCTGATCGAACCAAAACCGAAGGAGCCGACGAAGCATCAGTACGACTTTGACGCGGCGACGACGATTTCGTTCCTGCAAAAATACGATCTCGACAAGCACTTCAAGCTGAACCTGGAAGCTAACCATGCAACCCTGGCCGGACATACGTTCGAGCACGAGCTTCGCGTGGCACGCATTAACGGTATGCTCGGATCCCTGGACGCCAACCAAGGCGACATGCTGCTCGGCTGGGATACGGACGAGTTCCCGCTGAACATTTATGATTCCACGCTTACGCTGTATGAAGTGCTGAAGAACGACGGTCTCGGCAAAGGCGGCATCAACTTCGACGCGAAAGTACGCCGTCAGTCGTTCGAGCCGGAAGATCTGTTCCTGGCGCATATCGCAGGTATGGATACTTACGCAAAAGGCTTGAAAGTAGCCGCTAAGCTGATCGAAGACCGCGTGTTCGACGATTTCATCGACAAGCGCTATTCCAGCTTCAAGGAAGGCATCGGCGCAGACGTCGTATCCGGCAAAGCGACCCTGGCTTCCCTGGCCGAGTATGCGCTGAACAATGAAAATCCGCGCCGCAACGAGTCCAGCCGCCAAGAGCTGCTGAAAGCTCAGTTGAACCAGTACATCCTGGCTGAGTAGTAGCACCGTCAGGTCAGCTGGTTACAAGACCGATCATGAAATCTCTTTGAAATGCAACGAAGGTTGCCTGAAGAAAGCTTCTTCGGGCAGCCTTTTTTTGAACCGGATTTCCATGCGGAACATCCTTGGGTAGTCGTTGATGTCCATTCGATCCATACAGGAGGAAAAAGTATGAAATACGTTATTGGTGTTGATTTGGGAACAAGCGCCGTCAAGACGGTGCTGGTGAATCCCCAGGGAGAAGTCGTGCACGAGCACTCTGAAGCTTACCCGCTGAGCAGACCTGAGCCGGGCTGGAGCGAGCAGAATCCGGAGGATTGGGTGGACAAGACGCTGGTCAGTCTTCGCAGACTGATGGAAAAGTCGGGTGCCGACCCGCAGCAGGTAGAGGGTCTAAGTTTCTCCGGCCAAATGCACGGCCTCGTGCTGGTGAATGCGGAAGGCAAGGTGCTGCGTCCGGCCATTCTGTGGAACGACACGCGCACGACGGCGCAGTGCCGCAAGATCGAGAACACGCTGGAATCGAAGCTCCTCGGTATTGCCAAAAACCGCGCCCTGGAAGGCTTTACGCTGCCTAAAATTTTGTGGGTGCAGGAGAACGAACCGGACATTCTGTCCCAAGCCAGCTTGTTCCTGCTGCCGAAGGATTACGTGAGATACCGGCTCACCGGCGAATATGCGATGGATTACTCCGACGCCGCGGGCACGCTGCTGCTGGATGTCTCGGGAAAAACGTGGAGCCAGGACATTGCTGCAGCATTTGATCTGCCGCTGTCGCTTTGCCCTCCGCTCGTGGAATCCTTCGATCAAACGGGCACGCTGCTGCCTGACATCGCCGAGGCGTCCGGCCTGCTGCCGTCGACCAAGGTATTCGCGGGTGGAGCGGACAATGCTTGCGGCGCCATCGGTGCGGGCATTTTGCAGGAAGGGCAAACCATGTGCAGTATCGGCACATCAGGCGTCGTCCTCTCTTTTGAAAGCCGCAAGGAACTGGAGGTCGACGGCAAGCTGCATTTCTTTAATCACAGCGAAAAGGACGCGTACTATGTTATGGGCGTCACGCTTGCGGCCGGTCACAGCCTGACCTGGTTCAAGGAAACGTTCGCCAAGGAAAAAAGCTTCGATGAGCTGCTTGAAGGCATCGGGTCCATTCCTGCGGGCAGCAGCGGCTTGCTCTTCACACCGTACATTTCCGGGGAACGAACCCCGCATCCGGATGCGGATATCCGCGGAAGCTTTATCGGCATGGACTCCGGCCACACGCTTTCCCATTTTGCCAGAGCGGTGCTTGAAGGCATTACGTTCTCGCTGCGGGAATCGATCGACATCGTACGCGAATCCGGCAAAGAGATCCATGAGGTTGTGGCCATCGGCGGCGGTGCACGGAACGAAACGTGGCTGCAGATGCAGGCCGATATTTTCAACGCGACAATCATCAAGCTCGAAAGCGAGCAGGGCCCGGCTATGGGAGCGGCGATGCTGGCTGCATATGGCTGCGGCTGGTTCCCGTCGCTGACGGAATGTGCGAAGGCGTTCATCCGCCCGGCCAAAACGTACGCGCCGAACACGGAGCGGGCCGAATTGTACAGCGGCTTGTTCAGCCTGTATCAGGAAGTATACAGCCAAACCCGCGAGCTGAACCGCAAGCTGGTTCCTTACCGGAACTAGGCAGCCGGTGCCTCCCTTACCCGGAAGAGATGCGGAAAGCCTTGCTTAATGTCTAATTTAGACATGATTTTTTATCGAATTTTCGGGGTACTGCAATCGCTTTCAGGACTTTAGAATAAGGGGAGATCATCAGTACCTTGCTTATATGGCGGACAACTAGCGGGGAATACCCAAAACTGCGGACCGTAAGGCTCTGTTCGGCTTTGGCGTGTGCTGCCAATAACGTTTTGAAGATCATTCATTTAAAATATCTGAAAAGCAAACAGGGCGGGAAGTCTGATCCAATACATCGGGCTTCCCGTAATTTCTTAAGAGATCAGAAAGTATAAGCTTCGGAGCTTCTGCTTCCTGATCTCGCAAGAAAAACCTCCTCTAGAAGCGGTCCGTCTTCTTTGAAGGTACGTCGATAGACGTTTTTCCTCTGGCAGCCTGTTTACGAAAATCACGCACGATTCGGCGGTCGGTCATGCAAGGTGCTGGACGAAACAACCGTTCATCGCGGATAAAGGGAGAGATAAGCGTGGAGCAAAGCAGCAAACGCGCCGTCAATAAAAGGATGTGGTACCGCAAGCCGGCCTCCGTGTGGGAGGAAGCGCTGCCGATCGGAAACGGACGGCTGGGAGGCATGGTGTTCGGCGGGGCGGGAGAAGAGAAAATTCAATTGAACGAGGACACGCTGTGGTCCGGATTTCCCCGGGACACGGTTAATTATAATGCCCTGCGGCATCTAGAGCCGGCCAAGGCGTGGGTCGCCGAGGGTCGATATGCCGAAGCAGAGGCGCTGATCGAAGCCGGGATGCTGGGACGACGCACGGAATCTTACCAGCCGCTCGGCGATTTGCATTTTGCGTTTGGCCGCAAGGATCAAATTACCGATTACGAGCGGGAGCTGGATTTGGAGCATGCGGTCGCATCGGTTTCTTTTCAAACCGGCGGGGTGCGCGTCATCCGCGAAGCCTTTGCGAGTCGGCCAGATGATGTTATCGTCGTCCATTTCCGGGCGGAGCCCGCAGAGGGCGGGGATTCGGCCGGGAAGGCGGAACTGCCGGAATTGTCGGCATGGCTCACCTCTCCGCATCTCAGCGATGTGAGCGCAGAGCCGGCGGCATTGGTCCTGACAGGACAAGCTCCGTCGCATGTCGCGGACAATTACTTGGGGGATCATCCACAGTCGGTTCTCTATGAAGAAGGACTGGGGCTCCGGTTTGCAGCCGTGCTGACGGTACGGACCGACGGAGAGGTTCAGACGGAAGAAGGACGGCTGCGGATCGAAAAAGCGAGCACGGTCACCTTTGTGCTGGCTGCGGCGACCGATTTCGCAGGCTTTGACGTCATGCCAGGCGCATCCGGCATCGATCCGGTACGCTTGTGCCGGGAACATGCCGACGCGGCGGACAGTGATTATCTGCATCTGCAACAGCGGCATTTGGATGATTACCGCGCACTGTTTGGCCGGGTGGACCTGCAGGTAGGGCTGAGCCCACAGCTGCCGCAGGCTGAAGCGGAAATGCCGACGGACAAGCGCCTGCAGCTGTATCGCCAAGGCGGAGAAGATCTGGCCCTCGAAACGCTGCTGTTCCATTATGGACGCTATTTAATGATTGCTGGTTCGCGTCCGGGTACGCAGGCGCTGAACCTGCAGGGCATTTGGAATCCGCACAAGCAGCCGCCTTGGAACAGCAATTATACGACGAACATTAATGCCGAAATGAACTATTGGCCGGCCGAGGTGTGCGGTCTGGGAGAATGCCATGAGCCGCTCTTCGACCTGATCCGGGAATTGAGCGTCACCGGCAGCCGGACCGCGGCGATCCATTACGGTGCAAGAGGCTGGACGGCTCATCACAACACCGATTTGTGGCGGATGTCGACGCCTTCGGATGGGCGGGCCATGTGGGCGTTCTGGCCGATGGGCGGCGTGTGGCTGTCCAGACATCTGTGGGAACGGTATGCGTTCCGGCCGGATGCGGCCTACCTGCAGGAGGTGGCGTATCCACTGATGAAAGGAGCCGCCTTGTTCTGCTTGGACTGGCTTGTCCAGCTTCCCGACGGACGATGGACGACGGGTCTCTCGACTTCACCGGAGAACGTCTTCCTGACCGAATCGGGAGAGCCTTGCAGCACGGCTGCCGGATCGGCGATGGATATGGCCCTCATTGACGAGCTGTTCGGACACTGCATCAATGCAGCTGAAGTGCTTGGGATTGATGAGGATTTCCGGCAGGAGCTGTCTTCAAAACGGGAGCAGCTGGCCCATCCCGGCATTGGGCCGGATGGGCGGATGCGGGAGTGGGAGCGCGATTTCGGCGAGAATGAGCCGGGGCATCGCCATGTATCCCATCTGTACGGAGTGTACCCGGGAGACGCCGTAAACGAGAATACGCCGGAGCTGATGCAAGCCGCCTCCTTGTCGCTGAAGAAGCGGATTGAGGCGGGAAGCGGGCACACGGGCTGGAGTGCGGCCTGGATCTTTAACTTGTACGCGCGGCTTAAGGAGCCGGCGAACGTGTACCGCTCTATCCGGCGGATTCTCAGCGACTCCAGCCTGCCGAACTTGTTCGGCAACCACCCGCCGTTTCAGATTGACGGCAATTTCGGTTATGCGGCCGGCGTTGCGGAAGCGCTGCTGCAAAGCCACCAGGGCGAGATCCGGATGCTGCCGGCTCTGCCGGAAGCCTGGAACGAAGGGGAAGCCAAAGGATTGCGGGCGAGAGGCGGCTTTGTGGTGGACATGAAGTGGAGCGCAGGAACGATCAAGGAAGCAGGAATAACCTCCACGCATGGCGGGACCTGCCGGATCGCAGACCATTCCCTGTACCGGGTGCAAGGACCAGATGGGCAGGAGCTACCGGCTGACGGATTTATTACGGCAGCAGGCGAAACATACCGCATTACACCACGGGACAAGGAAAAGGTATCGGTGAGTTGAAGCTGAGGCTGAAATGAAAGCTAAGGAAGCCGAAGGAAGCGGAAAGATAACCGAAGAAAACCGAAGAAAACCGAAGAAAACCGTGGTAACGCTTCCGGTACAAGAAGCCGGTGAAGACATTTTATTTGTTACGGGCTAAGAGTTACAGGCTAAAGTCACGGGCCAAGGTTACGGGCTATCGGCGATTCAACAAGAGAAAGGAAGTGGGTACGTGATTAACGATAAACTGCCTAAGATTTGGTACGGCGGAGATTATAACCCTGAACAGTGGGGACCGGAAGAATGGAAAGAGGACCAGCGGATGTTCAAGCTGGCCGGGATCGACGTGGCGACGATCAACGTCTTTTCCTGGGCGTTAAACCAGCCAGACGAGGACACTTACGATTTCGGGTGGCTCGACGAAACGATGGACCGTCTGCACAAGGACGGCGTTGGCGTCGTACTGGCGACGAGTACCGGGGCGCATCCGGCCTGGATGGCCAAGCGGCATCCGGATGTGACCCGCGTCGATTTTTACGGACGGAAAAGAAAGTTCGGCGGAAGACATAACTCCTGCCCGAACAGCCCGACTTACCGCAAATACTCCCGCTTGATGGCGGGCAAGCTCGCCGAGTGCTACAAGGATCATCCGGCGCTGCTGCTTTGGCACGTATCCAATGAATACGGCGGTTTTTGTTACTGCGACAACTGTGCCGCCGAATTCCGCGTCTGGCTGCAAAAACGTTACGGCACCCTTGATGCCGTCAACGAAGCATGGAATACCCGATTCTGGGGCCACACCTTTTATGACTGGGACGAAATCGTGCTTCCGGACGGGCTGAGCGAAGAGGGCGAGGGTAACGTCAGCGCGTTCCAGGGCATTTCCCTGGATTACCGCCGGTTTATGTCCGATAGTCTGCTGGAATGCTACAACATCGAGGTGGAAGCGATCCGCGGGCATTCGAAGGACGTGCCGATCACGACCAACCTGATGGGGACGTTCCCGCTGCTCAACTACTTCGACTGGGCGAAGCATATGGACATCGTCTCGTGGGATAACTATCCGTCTCTGACGACGCCGGTCAGTGAAACCGCCATGACGCATGACTTGATGCGCGGCCTGAAGCACGGGGCGCCGTTCATGCTGATGGAGCAGACGCCGAGCCAGCAGAACTGGCAGGCGTACAACTCGCTCAAGCGTCCCGGCGTGATGCGCCTGTGGAGCTATCAGGCCGTTGCCCGCGGCGCGGATACGGTGATGTTCTTCCAAATGCGGCGCTCCAAGGGTGCCTGCGAGAAGTTCCACGGTGCGGTCATTGAGCATTCCGGTCATGAGAATACACGGGTATTCCGTGAGGTGGCACAGCTCGGGGAGGAGCTGGGCTTTCTTGGGGACACGCTGCTGGATGCTGTGACGGAAGCTAAGGTTGGCATCGTGTACGACTGGGAAAACCGTTGGGCCATGGAGCTCTCGAGCGGCCCGACCGTTGAGCTGAATTATGTGCGCGAGGTGCATAAGTTTTACGACGCCCTCTTCAAGCAGGGTATCGAGGCGGACATGATCAGCGTAGAGGCGGACTTCAGCAAGTACGACATCGTGATCGCGCCGGTCATGTATATGGTCAAGCCGGGCTTTGCCGAGAAGTCGGAGGCGTTCACCGCTGCCGGCGGCACGTTTATTACGACGTTCTTCAGCGGCATCGTGAACGAGACCGATCTCGTGACCCTCGGCGGATATCCGGGCGAGCTCCGCAAGCTGCTCGGCATCTGGGCGGAGGAAATCGACGCACTGCCGCTCGGACAGTACAATGAAATCGTCATGAAGCAGCCGTACGGCAAGCTTACGGGCAGCTATAAATGCGAGATGTTGTTTGATCTCATCCATGCCGAAGGCGCGGAAGTGCTGGCCGAGTACGGCTCGGACTTCTACAAAGGCATGCCTGCGCTCACGGTGAACCGCTTTGGCGAAGGCAAAGCGTACTACGTGGCGACCAGCGCGGACAGCGACTTCATGGAACGTTTTCTCGGGGCCGTCTGCGCCGAGAAAGGCGTTCAGCCGCTGGTGCCGGAGCTTCCGGCCGGCGTAGAGGTTGCCCGCCGTGTGAAAGAAGGACGCTCGTTCCTGTTCGTGCTGAACCATAACGCGGAGAGTACGACGGTTCGCATAGGGGACGTCAAACGCCGGGACCTTCTCAGCGGCGTAACCGTAGACGGAGCGGCCGAGGTGCCGGGACGCGGCGTCCTGATTCTGGAGGAAGCAGAGTAAAAACAAAGTATCGCGGCTAAAATACGTTTCCATTCCAATACAAGCAGGCTTTGCGGGGCATCCCGGCAAAGCCTGCTTTTTTGTAAGGGCAATTTATTGCACCCATTGATTGCGTATGGCCAGCACGACGGCCTGGGTGCGGTCCTCGGCGCCGATTTTTTGCAGGACGCGGTGCACGTGAGTTTTGACTGTGCTTTCGCTGATGTGGAGCTTGGCTGCGATATCTTCGTTTTTCAGGCCGTAAGCCATTTCCTGCAGCACTTCCAGCTCACGGTCAGTCAGCGGGTCCGGCAGGGACAGCCGCATGTCCTGCCGGTCCTGAAACGATTCCGTCTGGCGCAGCGCCTCCGAAATCATCCGGGCCGCGGCTCCCGTCCGGTAGATGGCTTCGCCGCGGCTCGCCGCCCTGATGGAATGGAGCAGCTCCTCCGGCGCCGCATCCTTCAGCAAATAGCCGACGGCTCCGGCCCGAATGCCTTCGTACACGTATTCCTCGAGATCGAAGGTGGTGAGGATGATGACTTTGCACTCTGGCAGCTGCCGCCGGAGTTCCCGTGTCGCCTCGATCCCGTTCATGCTGGGCATTTGCACGTCCATCAGGGCGATATGCGGCCGCGTTCGGAGCGCAAGGTTTACGGCTTCGCGGCCGTCGCCCGCCTCCCCGCACCATTCCATGTCCGGCTGCGCCTTAATAATAAACCCGATGCCGTGCCGGATCAGGGGCTGGTCATCCGCGATGATGGTGCGGATACGTTCTGGATCCATATTAGCATTCATTCCCCTCTGTTATTGGGTGTCGCTGTGGAAAACGGCAGGCTTGCGGTAATCTCCAGGCCATGGGGAGCGAGGGAGGTGACCGTCAGGCGTCCGCCGGCTTTTGCACATCGCTCCCGCATGGCGGTCAGTCCGAATCCCGGCTGGATTGGACCTTGCGCCACGCCGTTATCCCGGATGGTCAAGACCAGGCCTTCCTTGTTACCTATAAGCCGGACCTCAGCTTGGGTGGCTTGGGCATGGCGCATCATGTTGGTCAATGCCTCCTGAAGGATACGGTAAAGGACGTACAGCTGCTCCGGGGCGATGGTGCCGGGGATATCCATGGTAAAGGCCACCGGAATCCCGCTTCGCTCGCTGAAGGTGTCCGCCAGCTTCCTGAGCTCCTTCTGCCCTTCGCCAGGCCGGACAAGCCCCATTTCGTGAACGACTGTTCTGACGTCCTGAAGGCATCCGCGGGCCACATCCGTCACTTGCCTGAGCGTTGAGCGGGCTTCGTCCGGCGCCGCTTCGATCATATACGGCAGCGCCTGCAGCTGCACGATCACGGAGGTCAGGCCGTGACCGATGCTGTCATGGATGTCGGCTGCGATCCGGCTGCGCTCCTCCAGTACCGCATAGCGCAGAGCCTGCTCGGAAGTCTCCTCCAGCTCTTCGTGAGCTTGGCGCAGGCTGCGGTAAGCCGCCTCCAGCTCCTGATGAGCGGACGTCAGCTCCTGCAGATGCGTTTCTTTCATCGTTCGGGTCGTTCTGCGCAGCCTGCCGGCCAAAAATAGAAGATAGACCGCCGCGAGAATCAGGCATTGGGTCATCACTGCTTCCAAAGTCTGATGCTGATCCAGCAGGATCCACGCTGCGGCAACTATATTTAGAACGGTATATGAGGCCGAGTACGATGCCGGCAGCCGGTAGCTCACCCATCCCACCAGAAAAAAGACGATAATATATAAGCTGCCGTCAAGTCCCAGGATGACCCCAATGGAAGAGATACCAAGCAAGGCACACACGGCAAAAGCGGGAGCCGGCCCCCGGCGGGTAAACCACCGGGAACGCCATTGCAGGCATAGCGCGGCCAACGTCAACAGCACGCCGGGAACGAACGCGCGGGGCTCACCGTACATGCCGTTCTGAATCGCGGAATACACGATCAACAAACTCAGCAGCGCTCTTCTGGCCGGATTGGAAGACAGTATTGTTCGTTCATCGTTGCCTGTTTCCATAGCAGGTCTCCTTTAGCTGGCACATTGACGCCGGTGATTCAGGTCTTTATGCCCGTTGTCCCATCATCGCCTGATATCTCCGGTAAATGACGTACCGGCGTGCGCAGATAGAACCGAGCGGCATGAACATCAGCGCATTGGCGATGTGATAGAAGGCGTGCGACTGCCCCCAGGACTGCGCAAGCACCCGCAAAACCAGCACGGCGAGAAACAGCAGGATGCTGGCAATGGAACCCTGCACGGTAACCTGGCCGTCCGTTCCCATGCGCATTTTTTCCATTTTACCCCGGATGATACCTGTTGCCAAACCGGCAGCGGCAAACACGGCGAACAGCACGACTTCAACCGGACCTACCGATGCCCACGGGATGGACGAAAGGGTCATTCCTCCCCATAACAAGGGAACGATCCACATGCTGGAAGGGCGGAAGGTTCTTTCCCTTGCGGTAAGCCAAATGACAAGCAGGATGATAATAATATAAGTTGAGTATTGATCCATCGCTAACACCTCATTCATTTTTCGTGACGAGTCCAGCATACCAAGGAGGACCGGCCGCGTAATCGAACCGTGCGGTGATTTTCTTTCGGCCGATGTACACCCGGAGATGTACATGACTGTGGACGAAAAGGTTTGGGCTTTTCTTTTTCCGATAATTTTGTTAAAATGGCAGCAAGCATTTCATCCTGAAGAAAACGAGGTAACCACACAGCCGATGGATAAACGTGACTGATCTCTCTAATCTGCAAACCAACTTAATGTTGAAACCATGCAGTTTCTGCGCCTGCCGCAGGGAAGAGAATCGTTATGTCTATTTTCAGAGACTGGATACCTCGCCGATGGATACGGATAATGCTTTTTTGTGCGTTTTTGACGTGTTCACGGGGTAATGTCGTGCCCGGATCATCATGTTCGGGGCGATATTTCGAACGGGTAAACCCTTTTTTGACATAGACAATGATAACGAATTTCCTGCCGTAGGCGATGCTGCCTGCGGCTTTTTTGATTCGTGAAATGGATCAGAGGCCGGGGCTGGACTGAAACGGCTGGTTTGTCTGAAACGACGGAAATTCAAATTTATGTTTTAAAGGGTGATGCTTAATGTTGAATATCGTAAAAACGAAACATATAGCCAAAGAATTTAAAGGGAAGACCGTTTTTGAAAATATTGACCTGGAAATCTATGAAGGCGAGAGGCTGGCGCTGTTCGGCGTTAACGGCGCGGGGAAGACGACGCTGCTGCAGATTTTGACCGGGCAGCTGGAGCCGGACCGGGGCACCGTGGAACGCGGAATCCCGCTGGAGCAGTGGGGATATATGACGCAGACGTCGGAAGAGTTGATGCATCTGACCGCATTGGATGCGGCGGGGCGCGAAAGCGGCGAGCTGTGGCAGATCAAGCGCCGGCTGAAGGAGCTGGAGCAGGCGATGGCGACGGGCGAAGTCGGTCCTGAGCTCCTGGAGGAATACGGCCTGCGGCTCGAGCAGTATGAGCTCAGCGGCGGTTTTGACTGGGAGACGGGGCTGGAGAAGCATTTGACCATGCTCCACATTGGTCCCGAGCTGTGGAAGGTTCCTTTTGCCGATCTGAGCGGCGGCCAGAAAACCAGGGTCAGGCTGGCGGCACTGCTGGTCAAAAGGCCGGAGGTGCTGCTCCTTGACGAACCGACCAACCATCTGGACGAGGAGAGCATGAACTGGCTGGAGGATTGGCTTCGTCACTACGAAGGCACCGTCATTGTCGTTTCCCATGACAGGACCTTTTTGGACCGGGTGGTGACAGGAGTCTGCGAACTGACCGAGAGCGGGCTGAAAAAATATAAGGGCGGCTACTCCGATTACCGGCGGGAAAAGGACCGCGAACTTCGGGAGCAGGAGGCGCTCTATAAGAAGCAGAAGCAGGCCCGGGAAGCGTTGGAGGAATCGATCCGCAAATACCAGGAATGGTTTCACCAGGCCGAGAAATCGGCGGACAAAAATACGGAAACGAAGGCGGCGCTGCCGTACTACAAAGCTAAAGCCAAGAAAAACATCTCCAGGTATCACGCCAAACAAAAAGAGCTCGAGCGGCTCGAGAGTGAAAGCGTGGAGAAGCCGAAAAGCGGACCGAAGGTCAACCTGCAGCTGGGCGAGGGCGGGTTCTCCGCACGTGTGCTGGTGCGGCTAGAGCAGCTGTCCTTTGGCTACGGGACGAAGAAGCTGTTCGACAAGTTCAGCCTGATCCTCTCCCGCGGCGACCGGCTGGCCGTGCGGGGGCCGAACGGGGCGGGCAAGTCAACCCTGCTCAAGCTGATTATGGGCGAGCTTGTGCCAAGCGAAGGAACGGTATGGCAGCATCCGGCCCTGAAGATCGGTTACTTCTCGCAGGAGCTGGAGGTGCTGAACGAAGAGGAGACGCTGCTTGACAGCCTGCTCCGCCTGCCTTCGATGACCGAGACGCATGCGCGGACGCTTCTGGGCTGCTTCTTGTTCAAGCGGGAGGACGTGTTCAAGCGAATCGGGGATTTGAGCATGGGGGAAAAATGCCGCGCGGCTTTCGTGCAGCTGTATTTCTCCGGGGCCAATCTGCTCGTGCTGGATGAGCCGACGAACTATTTGGACATCTCGACGCGGGAAGTGATCGAGGAGGCGTTATCCGCATATCCGGGTGCTCTGGTCGTCGTGTCCCATGACCGGATGCTGATCCGCAAGCTCGCGGACCGGCTGCTGACCGTCTCCCATACGGAAGAACCGCATCTGTTTGAGGGCACAGTTCAAGAAGAGGAAGAGCAGCTGGCCAGACATAACGGAGCACTGAAGGAGGATACCGACCGGGAAAACGCCCGGCTGGCGCTGGAATGGGAGCTGACCCGGCTGCTTAATGAAGACGGCGGGAGTGACGAGGAGGCTGCGGCACGGATTACAAATATCCGCAGGCTCCGGAGCGAGTTGGAACAGCTCTAATTTGAGGAATGAAGTCTGGTTCTGCAAAAAATGGGCATGCTGAGAAGGGGAACGCCTATTGATTTAGGCGATTCGGACTTGTCAATACAGCTTTTTTTGCCTATAATTATTGACTATAGTCAACGGACTGATCCCGGTGAATGAATGACCCGTATGGATCAGCCATTGCAATCCAATTTATGTGTCAAGATAAATGCGTTGATGGAGATAAGTAAGCAGTGCCTCTTTACAGGGAGGGGACGCCGGAGATTGAGAGCGTCTCTACAGAAACAGGCTGCTGAAATTCCCTCCGGAGCAGTTCCCTGAACGAATCCACACGCCAGCATGTTTGCTGACAGGATTCCGCGTAGGGGATAACGGTTTTCGATCCGTTACATCGAGTGAGAGTGAGATCAAGCTGGCCAGAGGTGCGCGTGTGCGTATCAAACGGCTTTTCGCTTGTCTAACAAGGGTGGTACCACGGTCTTTTCGTCCCTTTTCGGGAGAAAAGGCCTTTTTGTATTTCTTGGGAATTTTTTTCTGAGGATCCCCGCCAAGTACCTGAGCAGTCATCCGGGGCAAAAGCCCTGCTCTGCGGGGCGTTGTTGGTCAAAAATGTATTGGCGATTTCAAGAAGGAGGCAGGAAGTTCATGAAAGAAAAGCTGGAAGCATTGCGGCAGGAAGCGATCGCGCAGCTGAATGACGTCGCTGACGTACAGACGCTGAACGATTTGCGCGTGAAGTATCTGGGGAAAAAGGGGGCGCTGACCGAGATTTTGCGGGGCATGGGCGCGCTTAGCGCGGAGGAACGCCCGCTGATCGGCCAGGTGGCCAATGATGTGCGTGGAGCGATCGAAGGACTGATCGAGTCCAAGCAGCAGGCTTTCCAAAAGGCCGAAACCGAGCAGCGCCTGCAGGCGGAGAAAGTTGACGTTACGCTCCCCGGCCGCAAAATGACCCAAGGCGGCACCCATCCGCTCAACAAAGTCATCCAGGAAATCGAGGAGATTTTCATCGGTATGGGCTACCACATTGCGGAAGGACCGGAAGTCGAGACCGACTATTATAACTTTGAAGCGCTGAACCTGCCGAAGAACCACCCGGCCCGCGACATGCAGGATACGTTCTACATTACCGAGGAGCTCTTGATGAGAACGCAGACGTCGCCGGTGCAGATCCGGACGATGGAGAGCATGCAGGGCAAGGTGCCGGTGAAGATCATCTGCCCGGGCAAAGTATACCGCAGAGACGACGACGACGCGACGCACTCGTTCCAGTTCTACCAAATTGAAGGCCTGGTGATCGGCGAAAACATCCGTATGAGCGATTTGAAAGGCACGCTGCTGCAATTCGTCCGCGAAATGTTTGGACCGAACACGCAGATCCGCCTTCGTCCAAGCTTCTTCCCGTTCACAGAGCCGAGCGCGGAGGTCGACGTAACCTGCGCTAGATGCGGCGGCAGCGGATGCCGGGTGTGCAAGCATACGGGATGGCTGGAAATTCTAGGCTGCGGCATGGTGCATCCGGAAGTGCTGCGCAAGGGCGGCTACGATCCGGAAGTGCACAGCGGCTTCGCGTTTGGCATGGGGCCGGACCGGATTGCGATGCTGAAGTACGGAATCGACGATATCCGTCATTTTTATGGCGGCGATGTGGCATTCTTGAAGCAGTTTGCCCGCATGTAAGCGTAAGGTTAGCGAATACGGGAAGAAGGAAGGGAACGTAAGTGAAAGTATCAACTGAATGGTTATCCGATTATGTATCACTGGAAAATGTAACGGCCGAAGAGCTGGCCGAGCAGATTACGCGCGCGGGCATCGAGATCGACGAGGTTGAGCACCGCAATCACGGCATTTCGAAAGTCGTCGTGGGTTATGTAAAAAGCAAGGAGAAGCATCCCGATGCGGATAAGCTGAACGTCTGCGTCGTTGACGCGGGGCAGGGCGAAGACCTGCAGATCGTCTGCGGCGCGAAAAACGTGGATGCCGGACAAAAAGTACCCGTTGCCCTGGTTGGCGCTCTGCTGCCCGGCGGGCTGGAGATCAAAAAAGCCAAGCTGCGCGGCGTCGCTTCTCAAGGCATGATTTGCTCCGCCAAAGAGCTGGGCATGAACGACAAGCTGCTGCCGAAGGAGCAGCAGGAAGGCATACTCGTCCTGGAGGAGAACGCGGAGATCGGAACGCCGATCACCTCCGTGCTCGGCCTGGACGACAAAGTACTCGACTTTGACCTGACGCCGAACCGTTCCGACTGCCTCAGTATGCGCGGAGCGGCTTACGAAGTGGCGGCCATTCTGGGCCGTGACGTCAAGTTGCCTGATCCGGAAAGGGAACTGGTTGAGGTCGCTGACGCGGCAAGCAGCCATATCTCGGTCAAAATCAGCTCGCCTGAGCACTGCAGCCATTACACCGCGCGTTATATTACGGGCGTAAAGATCGCGCCGTCGCCGCAGTGGATGCAGAACCGCCTCATGGCAGCGGGCGTCCGTCCGATCAACAACATCGTGGATATCACCAACTATGTCATGCTTGAATACGGTCAGCCGCTGCATGCATTCGATGCGGACCGCCTGACAGGCGGGGCCGTTGACGTCCGCCTGGCCCGTGAAGGTGAGACGCTCGTGACGCTGGATGGCCAGGAACGTAAGCTGGAGCCGCACATGCTGCTCATTACCGACGGCGTGAAGCCGGTTGGATTAGCCGGCGTCATGGGCGGATTGGATTCCGAGGTTACGGACAGCACCGTGAACATTTTACTCGAATCCGCCAAGTTCGACGGAGGTACCATCCGTAAGACTTCCCGCCAGCTCGGGCTGCGCTCCGAAGCGAGCCAGCGCTTCGAGAAGGAAGTCGATCCGGGTGCGGTCATTCCGGCGCTGAACCGGGCTGCGTCGCTGATCGCCCGTTATTGCGCAGGAACGGTTCATAAGGGCATCGTGGAAGCCGGTGCCGCGCAGGCGGAAGAAAAGGTGATTGTTCTGTCCTTCGACAAGCTGAACCGGTTCCTTGGAACAGAGCTGTCGATGCTGGAAGTGAAGACGATTTTTGGCCGTCTGCATTTCCACGCTGCGGATACCGCCCAGGGCATTTTGGAAGTGCAGGTGCCGACGCGCCGTGGAGACATTACGAAAGACGTCGACCTGATTGAAGAAATCGCCCGCTTGTACGGATACGACAATATCCCGACGACGGCGATCGAAGGGCCTACAACGCCGGGGGGATATACGAAGCCTCAGGCGATCCGCCGCGAAATCCGCAGACTGTTCACCCATGGCGGATGGCAGGAAGTGATCAGCTACTCCTTCACCCATCCGGAGCTGGCCGCGCTGTTCCCGGCCTTGACGGAAGGAAGCGTGCCGGTGAAGCTGTCGATGCCGATGAGCGAGGAGCGCAGCGTGCTGCGTACGAGCATTCTGCCGCAGCTGCTCGATATCGCGGTGCACAACGCGAACCGGAAGCAGTACGATCTGGCGCTGTTCGAAGTGGGCAACGTGTTCTTCTCGCAGGAGGAGACGCTGACGGTTCAACCGAAAGAGCTGAACGTGCTGTCCTTGCTGCTGTGCGGCAGCCGCGGGCAGAAACAGTGGAACCATGCGCCGGAGAAAGTCGATTTCTTCGACCTGAAGGGTGCCCTGGAGACGCTGTTCGGGGATTTGGGTCTGGAGGGGGCGATCCGGTACGTGGCGAACCAGCCGGCCGGATATCATCCCGGACGTTCGGCTTCCGTCTACCTGATCAATGGCGGCGGAGAGCAGGTGCTGATCGGAACGCTCGGTCAGGTGCATCCCGAATTGCAGCAGGAGCGCGGACTCGGCGATGTGTACGTTGCCGAAATTCTGCTGCAGCCGCTGTACGAACACGCCGATTTCGATATCCGATATCAGGAGCTTACGCGCTTCCCGGCTTCGGAGCGGGATATTGCAGTCGTGGTGGACAGCGCTGTGGAAGCGGGCTCCCTGCTTGAGACGATCCGCGAAGCCGCGGGCGAGCTCCTGCAGAACGTACAGGTATTCGATGTGTTTACCGGAAGCAAGCTCGGCGAAGGCAAGAAGAGCGTCGCGATTTCGCTCGTCTACCGCCACAATGAGCGCACGCTGACGGATGAGGAAGTCACCGCGGCGCATGCCGGAGTCGTCAGCGCCCTTGAGCAAAAGTTTCAAGCGGAATTAAGAAAATAGCAGGAATTGAATCCAATCACATCGAATCCTTAGACACAGAGATTCGATGTGATTTTTTTATTGGAGAGAACAAGACATCTTAGAGTCAACACACATATGAAGGAGGGCACAACTGTGACTACACCTGATCGTACACGCGTCTCCGTGGAGATCTACGGGACTTCTTATAAACTGGTCGGCAGCAGTGCCGATTATATGCGAAAGATTGCTAGTTATGTCGATGAACGGATGAATGCCATTTCCAAAAGCAATTCCCGGCTGGACACCCCTAGGATTGCCGTTCTGGCCGCGGTTCATATGGCTGAGGAAGCCGTGCAAATGCAGGATCTCCGCAACGAAGTGAAGATGCTGACTGGCGAGCGCAGCGAGCTGAGCTCGCAGCTCACCAGGCTGCAGTCCCAGCGGGACGAGCAGCTGGCGGAAGTCAACAAGCAGAAGGAAGAAGCGCAGCAGATCAAGAAGGAGAAGGAAGAGCTGCAAAAGCGGCTGGAGCAGGAGAAGGCTGCGCTTACGAAAGAGCTGGAGCAGTCCAAGTCCGAGCTTACGGCGCGGCTCGAGCAGACCCGGAATTCTTTGACGAAGGAGCTGGATCAGCTACGCGCTTCGCTGAAGCGGGAGACGGAACAGAAGGAATCTTTGCTCCGCAAGGAGAAACAGGCCGCGGAGCAAATGCAGAAGGACAAGCAGGCTGTGGAGGAACGGCATAAAGCTGCCGTGCTGGAGCTGGAACGGAAGCATGCGGCAGCGCTGCAATCCGCCGAACAGAAGCGGGTCGGAGCGTTGAAAGAGGCGGAGGAGAACAACCGCGCAAAGATCACCGAGCTGGAGCAGAAGCATCAGGGAGCCGTCAAGGAGCTCGAAGAGAAGCATGCAGCCTTTATTCAGGAGCTGCAGGAGCAGCTGACCGAGCTTCGCGGCAGCAGCGGCGAACTTCAGGAGAAGCTGCAGAACATGGAGCAGGAGCTGAAGAACGCCAAGGAGGCCTATTCCAGACTGCGGCAGCAGCATCAAGTCGTGCTGGTGCGCGAGGAGGAGGCCAAGGCGCAGGTGCAGGCTTTGACCGAGCAGGAGGAAGCGCTGAACGGACAGATCAGCAAGCTGAAGGACGAGGCGGCCGCTTCGGAAGAGGAACACCGCCGCATGCAGAAGCTGCTTGAGGATTACAGCGAGGCTTCCAAGAAATTGACCGGCGAAATCGCCCAGCTGACGGCCGAAGCCGAAACCCTTCAAGGCACGATCGAGAAGCAGAAGGAAGAGATCGGCGAATTGGAGCTGCAGGTGCTGGAAGCCGGCGAGCAGAACGAGACGCTGGAGACGGGCATGGCTTCGCTGCATGACGAGCTGAGCGTGCTGAAAGAGCAGGCGGACGGAGAGAGTAAGCTCCGCCAGGAAGCTGAGCAGCAGCGGGAAGCGCTCCGGCAGGAGCTGGCCGCGAAAGAGGAGCGGCTGCAGCAGCTTGCGCAGGAGCTGGCAGATAAGCAGCAGCAGCTTGTAGCCCAGGTGCAGAAGCTACAGGCGCAGGAGCGTTCTTCTTCGGAACAGGGAGAGGAACTTCAGCGTTTGGAGAAGCAGCTGGAAGCCCAGCAGGAGGTGCTGGCCGCGAAAGAACAAGAGCTGGAATCGCTGAAGCAGGCGCTGCAAGGGCGGGAGCAGGATCTGCAGGATTACGGCCGGCAGATCGAGGCCAAAGAGGAGCAGATTGCAGGCCTGGAGCGGCAGTCGAGCCAATATGCGCAGCAGCTCAAGGACCTTCGGCTTCAATTGGAGGAACAGCAGGAAATGTATCTCGAGCTCGAAATCCAATCGGAGGAGCAGCAGGAGAACGTACAAAACCTGCAGCAGGAGCTGGAGAGAAGACGGGAAGTACACGCGGAGCTGGAGCTTCAGGCGGAAGAGGAACGGAAACGTTATGCCGGCCTGAAGGAGCAGTGGGAAGAGCAGCAGGCAAGGTATACCGAGCTGCAGAGCCGTTCAGGCGAGTACGAGCAGCAGTGCGGCGAGCTGCGGAAGCAGGTAGCTGAGCATGAGGAGCAGTACGAGCTTGCCCAGCTTCTGCTCGAAGAGCAGCAGGAGCAGTATGCGGCGCTGCAGCAGGAACTGGAAGAGCAGCGGAAGCAGCAGCAGACAGCTGCCCAGGCGCTGAAGGAGCGCGA